>CAVWUN010000010.1:0-27611 GCA_963758215.1 uncultured beta proteobacterium
GAGCGCCACGTACACGCCGCCCCCCGCCTTGCCCAGGACGGTGAGGCCCGGGCGCTCGCCGCCGGCCGCGCGTTGCGCAAGCGCGAAGCTCATGTCCACGATGAATTCCGTGCACACGATCTTCTCGTCTTCGAGGCGCGCGGCGTGGGTGGCACAGTCGAGGAAGACTTCGAGCCGCGCGACGTCGGCCAGGCGCCACGCCGCGTCGGCAAAGCGCCATGCACGCTCGGCTCCCAGCGGCGCGTTACCCACGAGGCCCACGAAGTGCTCCTCGCCCTGCTCGCGCCGCCCCCGGCCCTCGAGCAATCCCCCAGCCTCGCGAGCCTCGTATCCGCCCGGATAGATGCGCTCGAGGTCGCGCCGGTGCACGGGCTCCCACCGCGGCTCGGTGGGTGGGCGGTCGAAGCGCGCCGCGAGCGCTTCGTGCCGGCGGCGTCGAGCGCCCCCCACGTCGCCTCCGGCAGACAAAGCGGAGCGCAGCCACGTTTCCAGCCCGGATCCCGGCTCCCAGACCGCATTGGCGTCGCTCGCCCGGGCGCGTGCGGCTGCGGAAATGGCCGCCTCGACCATTGCGCGGAACATCTCGTCGAGGGGATCCATCCCGGCCGCCGAGGCGAGGATCGCGGGTCCCGACATCGCCAGCCGCGTGGCCGGGGAGAACAGGCGATGCGCGGCGAGATGCGCGAGCATGCTCGAGCCGCCGTAGCAGTTGCGGCCCAGCACCGCGGCTATGGGCACTCCGGCGAGCACCGCGTCGAGCCCGGCCCGGAAGAGATGCCGGAACGTACCCAACGCGGCGAGTCCCTCCGATATCTTGGCCCCCGCGGAGTCGAGATAGAGCAGCAGCGGCGTGCGCTCCGCCACCACGACCCGCAGCAGCGCGGCCAGGCGTTCCGCTTCGGCCATGCCAATCGCCCCGCTCGCAACGCGGTTCTCCACCACGCCCACGCGTAGCGCCCTGCCCTCGAACCGCCCCCGGCCGACCGTCACGTTGCCGCTGGCCTGGCCCAGCGCCTCGAAGGCGACCGCGGCGCGCAGCGCATCGAGCGCGGCGTCGCTCACAGCGCCTCCGCGAGCACCGCCAGCGGATGCCGCGCATCGCGCCCCGCGCCATGGACGATCTGCTGGCGGCAGCTCGTTCCCGAGGCGACGATGGTTGCGCCCGGGGCAGCGCGCACGGCGGGCAGCAACGCGAGCTCGGCCATGCGCATCGACATCTCGTAGTGCTCCCTTTCGTGGCCGAAGGCGCCGGCCATGCCGCAGCAGCTCGATTCGATCGCCGCGACGTCGGCACCGGGCAATGTGCGCAGCAGCTCGAGCGTCGCTTCGAAGGTGCCGAACGCCTTCTGATGGCAATGCCCGTGCACGCGCAGCGCGCGCGGAGCGCCCTCGCGCCATGGTGCCGAGATGCGCCCGGCGCGAATTTCCGCCGCGAGATACTCGTCCGCAAGCTGCGCGCCCGCGAGCATCGCCGCCGTGGCATCGCCCGGGAGCAGGGCCGCGTATTCGTCGCGAAACGTGAAGGTGCACGAAGGCTCGAGGCCCAGCACCGGCGTGCCCGCCTCGAGGTGCGGCCGCAGCGCCTCGAGCGTCCGGCGCGCCTCGCCGCGCGCGCGCTCGATCATGCCGGCAGCGAGATAGGTTCGCCCGCAGCACAGCGCCCGGCCGTCGCTGCCGGCCGGCGCGATCACGCGGTGACCCGTGGCCTGGAGCACGCGCGCGGCCGCGGACAGGTTCGCCGGCTCGAACCAGTTGTTGAAGGTATCGGCGAAAAGCACCACCGGCCGGCCGGCTCCCGCCCCGGCAAGAAACGACGCGCGCCACGACGCCTGCCACCGGGCAGCGGCCGCCGCGGTTCGAAGCCGAGCGCTGCGATCAGCGCGCCGGCACCGGGCACGCGCGCCGCCGCCGAGAGCAAGGGCTGCAGCCGCGCGGCCCACGGCGCGTAGCGCGGGATATGCGCGACCAGCCGGTCGCGCAGGCGCCAGCCGTGGCGCGCACGATCGCGTGCCGTGAATTCGATCTTCATGCGGGCCATATCGACGCCGGTCGGGCACTCGCGCTGGCAGCCCTTGCACGACACGCACAGGTCCAGGGCTTCGCGCACCGCGTCATCCGCGGCTTCCCGCGCCCCGAGCTGGCCGGAAAGCGCGAGGCGCAGCGTGTTGGCCCGGCCCCGCGTGAGGTCGCGTTCATCGCCGGTGGCCCGAAAGCTGGGGCACATCGTTCCCGCGTCGAACTTGCGGCAATGGCCGTTGTTGTTGCACATCTCGACCGCGCCGGGCAATCCGCCCCACGGGCTCCAGTCGAGCGCGGTATCCGAGGCGCTCGCCCGATAGCCGGGCGGATAGCGGAACAGCGTGCGGTCGTCCTGGCGCGGCGGGTCGACGATCTTGCCGGGATTCATCAGTCCGCGCGGATCGAACCAGGACTTGACCTCCGCGAGCGCGGCGGTGAGGCGCGGGCCGAAAAACGGAGCGATCCACTCGGAGCGCACCAGGCCGTCGCCGTGCTCGCCAGAATAGGCTCCCTTGTAGCGGCGCACGAGCTCGGCCGCCTCCTCGGCGATCGCGCGCATGCGCATCGCCCCGTCGCCTTTCATGTTCAGGATCGGGCGCACGTGCAGGCAGCCGACCGAAGCGTGGGCGTACCAGGTGCCCTCGGTCCCATGCTTGCGGAACACCTCGGTGAGCTGCGCCGTGTACTCGGCGAGGTGCTCGAGGGGCACGGCGCAATCCTCGATGAACGACACGGGTTTGCCGTCGCCCTTCATCGACATCATTATGTTGAGGCCCGCCTTGCGCACTTCCCACAGCGCTTTCTGCTCGCCGGCCTCGACGATCTCGGCCACTGCGCCGGCGAAGCCCAGGTCGCCCATCAGCTCGCCCAGGCGCCGCAATCCCTGCACCTGCCGCTCGCGCTCGGCGCCCGCGAATTCCACCAGCAGGATGGCCTGCGGCTCGCCGCGCACGAAGCGGCGCAGCGTCGGCGCGAACGCGGGGTTGCCGAGCGCGAGGTCGAGCATCGTGCGGTCGACCAGCTCGACGGCGCACGGCCCCAGCTTCACGATGTGCTGGGCGGCATCCATCGCGTCGTGGAAGCGCGGGAAGTGGGCGACGCCGAGCACCTTGTGGCGCGGGAGCTCGGCCAGCTCGAGGTGGATGCGCTCGAACCAGGCGAGCGTGCCCTCGCTGCCCACGAGCAAGCTGGCCAGATTGAAGCCGGCGGGTGCCAGCCGTTCGAGGTTGTATCCCGCCACGCGCCGCGCCACGCGCGGAAAGCGCGCTGCGATCTCGGCGTGCTCGCGCTCCCACAGGGCGCGTGCGCGCCCCGCGAGCTCCCGGATCGCCGGGTCCGTTATCGCCGAATCGGCGCCGAAGCGCCCGCGCACCCCAGTGGCGAGCCACGCATCCAGCGCGCTCACGCGATCGACCATGTTGCCGTAGGCGAGCGAACGCGAGCCGCACGAGTTGTTGCCCGCCATCCCGCCGAGCGTGGCCTGGGCCGAAGTGGACACGTCCACCGGGAACCACAAGCCCGCGGGCTTCAGTTGCGCGTTGAGCGCATCGAGCACCATGCCCGGCTCGACCACGGCCCGGCGTGCCGCGACGTCGATCTCCAGTGTCCGGTCCAGATGCTTGCTCGCATCGACCACCAGCGCCGCGCCCACCGTCTGGCCGCATTGCGAGGTGCCCGCGCCACGCGCAAGGACCGGCACACCCTCCTCAAGCGCGATCTGCATCGCGGCGATCGCGGCGTCGGCCGTGCGGGGTACCACGACGCCGACGGGCATGATCTGGTAGATCGACGCGTCGGTCGCGTAGCGCCCGCGGCTCGCTGCGTCGAACAGCACCTCGCCGTCTACCTCACGCTCGAGCCGGCGTGCGAAGGACGAACGCACGATGCCCGCGGCGAAGCGCACGGGCTGCGGCGGGGCGTGGGTCATGGGAGCTTTTACCGGAGTGCGTATGAATCGGGACGGGGCTGCGGCATTATGGTCATAATTTCAGGGTGATCAAGGAGTACGCCATGCCCGCCGGACGCCATTTCCTGCAGATTCCCGGTCCCACCAACGTGCCCGATCGGGTCCTGCGCGCCATCGACCGGCCGACCATCGACCATCGCGGACCCGAATTCCAGGTACTGGCGAAGACGGTTCTCGAGGGCATGAAGCGCATCTTCCGCACGCGCCATCCGGTGATCATCTATCCCGCCTCCGGAACGGGAGCCTGGGAAGCGGCGCTGGTGAACACGCTCTCGCCGGGCGACAAGGTGCTGATGTCCGAGACCGGGCATTTCGCCGCGCTCTGGTCGAAGATGGCCAGGAAGCTGGGGCTCGAGATCGACCTGATTCCCGGAGACTGGCGCCACGGCGCCGACCACGCCGAGATCGAGGCGCGCCTGGCCGCAGACGCGCATCACGCCATCAAGGCGGTGTGCGTTGTGCACAACGAGACGTCGACCGGGGTGACCACGCGCATCGCCGCTGGTGCGCAGGGCGATCGACAACGCGAAGCACCCTGCGCTGCTGCTGGTCGACACGATTTCGTCGCTTGCCTCGATCGACTACCGCCACGACGAGTGGGGCGTGGACGTCACCGTCGGCGGCTCGCAGAAGGGCCTGATGCTGCCGCCGGGACTCTCGTTCAATGCCATCAGTCGGACAAGGCGCTCGCCGCCGAGCTCCTCGCGAAGCTGGCGCGCTCGTTCTGGGATTGGGATGAGATGCTCGCGGCCAACGCGAACGGCTTTTTCCCGTACACCCCGGCCACCAACCTGCTCTACGGCCTGCGCGAGGCGATCGCGATGCTGCGAGGAAGAGGGCCTGGCGAACGTCTTCGCGCGCCATGCGCGCCATGCGGAGGCCACGCGCCGCGCGGTGCGCGCGTGGGGCCTGGAAGTCCTGTGCCAGAATCCCGAGGAATACAGTTCGCACGCTCACCGCCGTCGTGGTGCCGCCCGGGCACGACGCCGACAAGCTTCGCGCGGCGGTGCTCGCGCATTTCGACATGTCTCTGGGCACCGGGCTCGGCAGGCTGCAGGGCAAGGTCTTTCGCATCGGCCACCTGGGCGATCTCAACGACCTCACGCTCGCGGGCACGCTCGCGGGCGTGGAGATGGGGCTGCGGCTTTCCGCCGTGCCGCACCGGGACGGCGGCGTGCTCGCGGCCTTCGAGTTCCTTGCCGAGCAGGCGCGCGCCGCGGGCGGGGTGCGGCGCGCGGCGTGACATGGAATCGGAATCGGCGCGCATTGTAGACTAGCGCCACGATCCGGCCGTCCGGGCCGGCACAGTCGACAACAACAGACGAGGAGACACGCATGAAGCAATCCACCTGGATCGGCCTGGCGGCGGCGCTCGCCATGGCCGCGGCCGGCAGCTCGGCGCTCGCCGCCGACGTGACCCTGCGCGCATCGCACCAGTTCCCCGGCGGCAAGGGCGACGTACGCGACGACATGGTGCAGATGATCGCCAAGGAAGCCAACGCATCCAACGCGGGCCTCACCGTGCAGGTGTACCCCGGTGCCTCGCTCTTCAAGCCGAAGGAGCAGTGGAACGCGATGGTCAACGGGCAGCTCGACATCACGCTCTTCCCGCTCGATTACGCGAGCGGCAAGGTGCCTGCTTTCGGCGCGACGCTGATGCCCGGCCTCATCCGCAGCCAGGAGCGGGCCAAGCGCATCAACCAGTCGCAGTTCATGAAAGACATCCGCGCCGACATCGAGAAGCACGGCGTGATCGTGCTCTCCGACGCCTGGTTCGCGGGCGGCATGGCGGCCAAGGACAAGTGCATCACGAAGCCCGAGGACATGCAGGGCATGAAGTTCCGCGCCGCCGGGCCGACCTTCGCGGCGATGTGGCAGGCGGCAGGCGCCAGCATCGTGAGCCCGCCGTCCAACGAGATCTACAACGCCTTCCAGAGCGGCGTGATCGACGGCACCGACACCAGCCTCGGCTCGTTCGGCTCCATGCGCCTCTATGAGGTCGCCAAATGCCTCACGGCGCCCGGCGACAACGCGCTGTGGTTCATGTACGAGCCCGTCCTCATGTCGAAGAAGAGCTTCGACAAGCTCACTCCGCAGCAGCAGAAGGTGCTGCTCGACGCGGGCAAGAAGGCGCAGGCCTATTACGAGGGCAAGGCCGCCGAGGTGAACGCCGACGCGGAGAAGGCCTTTCGCGAGCACAACGACAAGGTGGTGACGCTCTCCGACGCCGACTACGACGCGTGGATCAAGGTCGCCAGGAAGAGCAGCTACGCGCAATTCGCGAAGGATGTCCCGAACGGACAGAAACTGATCGACGAAGCGCTCGCGGTGAAATAGCCGCGCGCGGGCCCCGCCGGCGCGATCCCTTCCCGCCGGCGGCCCCGCATTCCCATTCCATCGCCGAGACGCCCGCCCCTGGACATCTTCATCCGGGCAGTCCGCTTCCTGTCGCGCGTGGCCGGCGTGGTCGCGGCGCTCCTCATCGGCCTCGCCGTGCTGGTGATCTGCGACATGGTGATCGAGCGCTACGGCTTCAACCGCACGACGATCTGGCAGATCGACGTGGTCACCTACAGCATCGTGGCCGCGACCTTCGTCGGCAGCGCCTATGTGCTGATGCAGCGCGGGCACGTGAACGTCGACGTCCTCCCGATGCATTGCGGGCCGCGCTTCCGGTTCTGGCTCGCCCTGTTCACGGTCCTGCTGTCGATGGGCTTCTGTACCGTCCTTTTCTACTTGTGCACGAAGTTCTGGCACCAGGCGTATGCGCAGAACTGGCACTCCGACACGGTGTGGCGCGCCCGGCTTTGGATCCCCTATCTCTCGATGCCCGTTGGCCTCGGGCTGCTCGTGCTGCAGTATCTCGTCGAGCTCCTGTGCCTGCTCACCGGCCGCACACCGCCGTTCGGCATGAACCGCGACGGGACGCACCCGTGAGCCCGACCACCGAGGGGATGATCGTCCTGGCAGCGACCTTGCTGCTGCTGTTTTCCGGCGTACCGGTAGCCTTCGGGCTGGGCGCCGTATCGGTGGTCTTCCTCGTGATCTTCCAGGGATTCGACGCGCTGCGCGTGGTCGCCGAGACCTTCTGGGGCGGGCTCGACGAATTCACCCTGGTGTCGATTCCCATGTTCATCATGATGGGTGCGGCCATCGGCTCGTCGCCGGCGGGCAAGGACCTGTACGAGGCCCTCGACCGCTGGCTCTACCGCCTGCCCGGCGGCCTCGTCATCTCCAACCTCGGCGCCTGCGCGATCTTCGCCGCCCTCACCGGCTCCTCGCCCGCCTGCTGCGCGGCGATCGGGCGCATGGGCATTCCCGAGATGCGCAGGCGCGGCTATCCCGACGACGTCGCCACGGGGTCCATCTGCGCCGGGGGTACGCTGGGCATCCTCATCCCGCCCTCGGTCACCTTCATCCTCTACGGGATCGCGACCGAAACCTCGATCGGGCGCCTCTTCCTCGCCGGGGTGATGCCGGGGCTGATGCTCACGGCGCTCTTCATCCTGTGGACGCTGTTCACGATCTGGAAGCGCGGCTTCCGCAGCCACGCGCCGGACTTCCGCTACTCGTGGAAGCAGAAGTTCTCCGGGGTGCCGAAGGTCGCCCCCTTCCTCGCGATCATCGTGGGCGTGATGTGGGTGCTCTACGGGGGCGTCGCCACCCCCTCGGAGGCGGCCGGCGTGGGCGCGGCGATGTGCGTGCTGATGGCGGTGGTCATCTATCGCATGTGGTCCACCGAACAGTGGTGGGCCATCCTGCGCGACACCATGCGCGAGTCGGTGATGATCCTCATGATCATCGCGGGCGCGGTGCTGTTCGGCTACATGCTCACCTCGCTCTACCTCACGCAGACCCTCGCGCAGGGCATCGCGGACATGCACGTCAATCGCTGGGTGCTGATGGGCCTCATCAACGTCTTCCTGCTGGTATGCGGCTTCTTCATCCCGCCCGCGGCGATCATCCTGATGACCAGCCCCATCCTGCTGCCGATCATCACCGCGGCCGGCTTCGACCCGGTGTGGTTCGGCGTGATCCTCACGATCAACATGGAGGTGGGTCTCATCCACCCGCCGGTGGGGCTCAACATCTACATCGTGAACTCGATCGCGCCTGACGTGCCCGTGACGACCGTCATGTGGGGCACCATTCCCTACGTGCTGTGCATGTTCCTCGCGATCGTGATCCTCAGCGCTTTTCCCGAGATCGCCACCTGGCTGCCGGACAAGCTCATGGGTCCGGGGCGCTGATCGTGGCCGACATCGACGTGCGGCGCACGCACGGCCTGGGCATGGCCGCGGCGCGCGCGGCGGCCGAGCGCATGGCCGGGGACCTGGGCCGCAGGTTCGGGCTGCGCGGCGCGTGGGACGGCGACGTGCTGCGCTTCGAGCGGCCGGGCGTCACCGGCGTGCTCGCGATCACCGCGCGCGACCTGCACCTCACGGTCTCGCTGGGCTTCCTGCTGCGCGCGCTGCAAGCCTCGATCGAGCGTAGCGTCCTCGAGGAGCTCGACAACCTCTTCCCGGCGGCCCCGTCCGAATCCCCCGCGCCGCGCAAGCGGTCCTCCGGCGCCTCTAGAGCGAAAACGGCGCCTGCGCCCCGGAGAAGAGCCGGCTGAGGATCCGCGTCTCGCGCTCGCGCAGCTGCGCCAGGAACTCTTCCGGGCCGTCCATGCGCCGGAACACCCTGAAGCCGCGCTCGAGAAAGTCCTGCAGGTCTCCGAGCCCCGCGAGGTGGGCGGGCGTGCGCATGATCTTGAGCGTGCTCGCCACGAAGGGCTTGCGCACCAGCGCGTCCAGGCGCAGCCCTACCGCCTCGATGAGCTCGATCTGGTGCTGGCGCTCCTTGGGCGTGGAGCTCGCACGGTAGGCCGCGGCGTAGGCCGCCTCGTCGAGCGGACCTGGAGCGAGCACGGCCGCGAGGCGTTGATCGAGTAATTCCGACTGCGATTCGAGCTCGACCGCCAGGGCCGCGGTTTCGACAGCGCTGGCGGGCAGCACGCGCGCCATGACCGGCACGATCCGCAGCATCTCCTGGTCGCGGGCGCTGAAGTCCTTCGGGCCGTAGAGATCGTCGAGGAAGAAGGCGGTCGCCTCCCGATAGCGCGGTTGCGAGGCGAGGTCGGCATAGGTCGCCGCGAGCCGCCGCGATTGCCAGAGCTTGAGCTCGGCCAGCCGGGGCGGCGGGCGACAGCCCGGGCCACGCAGCGCCTTGAGCTGCTGCAGATGGCCCTTGAGCGCCCCTGCGGTGGAAGGGCTACCGTCTGCGGCCATGTCGGTGTCGGCTCGTCACGGTGGCATTCTAACGAGCGGCTCAAGCGAGCGTTTCATTCCGTGGCGTCCGCCACCAGCGCATCGCCCGAAGGCGAGGCTCGCTGCGGTATAATTGCCGTGTGGAGGGCTCGCTGTGGCGGGCCCCCGCCTTTTGTGCCACAAGCAAGAAAGGGATCCACCATGGGCGACATGATCGCTCTCGAAAGGCGCTACGGCGCGACCAACTATGCGCCGCTGCCCGTGGTGCTGGCGCGCGGCGAAGGCGTGTGGCTCTGGGACGACCAGGGCAAGCGTTACCTCGACATGCTGTCCGCCTATTCCGCTGTGAGTTTCGGCTACGGCCATCCCCGGCTGCTTGCCGCCCTGAACGAGCAGGCTTCGCGCCTTGCGGTGACTTCGCGCGCATTCCACAGCGACCGCCTGCCACCCTTCCTCGCCAGGCTGTGCGAGATCACCGGCATGGATCGCGCACTGCCGATGAGCACCGGCGCCGAGGGCGTGGAGAGCGCAATCAAGTGCGCGCGCAAGTGGGCCTACGTCGTGAAGAAGGTACCCGAGGGACGGGCGCGAATCATCACCTGCGGGGGAAACTTCCACGGGCGCACCACCACCATCGTCGGCTTTTCCTCCGAGGTCCAGTATCGCCAGCATTTCGGCCCCTACTCCGACGGCTTCGTGAGCGTGCCGTTCGGCGACCCTGCTGCGCTCGCGGCGGCGATCACTGCCGATACTGCTGCGTTCCTGGTCGAGCCGATCCAGGGGGAAGCGGGAATCATCGTGCCGCCCGAAGGCTATCTCTCGGAATGCGCGCGCATCTGCCGCGAGCGCAATGTGCTGCTGATCGTCGACGAAGTGCAGACCGGCCTGGGGCGCACCGGCAAGATGTTCGCCTGCGACCACGAAGGCGTGAGGCCCGACGGCATCATCCTGGGCAAGGCGCTGGGCGGTGGCCTGCTGCCGGTATCGGCGTTCTGCGCACGTGAGGAAGTGATGGGTGTCTTCCGGCCCGGGGACCACGGCAGCACATTCGGCGGCAACGCACTCGGTGCCGCGGTGGGACTCGCCGCGATCGACGTATTGATCGAGGAGCGGCTCGCCGAGCGCGCTGCCGCGATGGGCGCCCACCTGCTGCGCCGCTTGAAGGCGCTCGCGAGCCCGATCATCGCCGACGTGCGCGGCAAGGGGCTGCTGATCGGTGTGGAGCTGGATCCGGCGCGGGTGAGCGCACGGCAATTCGTCGAGACCCTGCTCAAGCATGGCGTGCTCAGCAAGGATACCCACGGAACCGTGGCGCGGTTCGCCCCGCCCCTGGTGGTCGATCGCGAGCAGCTCGACTGGGGCGTGGAGCGCATCCGGGACGCGTTGCGCGAGTACGGCCCGGTCTACGAAAAGGCGGCCTGAGCACCGCGGGGCATTGCGGTCGATTCCGCTAGAATGCCCGGGTGCATCGCATTGCGCTTCGTTGCGTTTCCTTCGCGTTCCTGGCTCTTGCCTGCTTCGCCACCGACGCCTGCGCCGCCGGCCTGCGCATCGAGGAAGCCTGGATCCGCGTGCTCCCGGGCAGCCTGCCGGCTGCCGGTTATTTCATCCTGAAGAACGACTCCGACGCGCCGGTAACGCTGGTGGCCGCGCAGTCGCCCTGGTTCGAGGCCGTGATGATCCACCGCACCGTGGAGCGGGACGGCCAATCGCGTATGGAACACGTCGCCGCCCTCGAGGTGCCCGCGCACGGCGAGCTGCGCTTCTCGCCGGGCGGCTACCACCTCATGCTGATGCGGGCGCGGCGAGCGCCGCGTTCCGGCGAGATGGTGCCCATCGTGCTCGAGTTCTCGGGCGGAGAGAAGCTGCCCGCCGCGTTCGAGGCGCGCGCGCCGGGAGAGAAATAGCGTGGCCCCCGCCCTGGGCCCCGCCGTGGAGGCGCTGCGCTCCGCGGCAGCGTTCCTCCTGCCCTGGGAGTTCTCGCCCGCCGCTTTCACCCTGTGCGTGGGCGCGGCCCTCCTGTACGTCCAGGGCCTTCGCCGCACGCCGCCCGGCAAGCGCCCGGCCGCGGGGCGTCCCATCGCCTTCCTCGCAGGCTGCGCCCTGGTCTACTTCGTGATGCAGACGCGCTTCGACTACATCTCGCAGCACATGTTCTTCATCCACCGGATCCAGCACCTCGTGCTCCACCACCTCGGACCGTTCCTGATCGCGCTCTCGCAGCCCCTGGATGCGCTCGGCCGCGGGCTGCCGGCGGGCTTGCTCGAGCGCGTGGTGCGGCCCGCGTGGCGGCACCCGGCGACGCGGCTCGTATTCGCCCTGCTGCAGAACGTGGTGGTAGCCCCGGTGCTCTTTGTGGGGCTGATCTTCCTGTGGCTGTACCCGCCGATCCATTTCGTCGCGATGCTGAGCGCCCCGTGGTACGCCGTCATGAACTGGAGCATGCTCCTCGACGGGCTGCTCTTCTGGTCGGTGGTGCTCGACCCGCGCTCGCGCGAGCAAGGGGCGTGGGTAGGGTTCGGGCCGCGGATCTGGATGCTGATCCTCGCGATGCCGCCGCAGATCGTGCTGGGCGCCTACATCGCCTTGAGCGGCCGTGACCTGTTCGACGTCTACGCGGTCTGCGGGCGCGCATGGGACATCAGCGCCACCACCGACCAGACCCTGGGCGGCCTCATCTCCTGGATTCCCGCGGCGATGATGCACGTGATCGCGGCCCTCGTCGTCTTCGGCCGCTGGATGCGCGCCGACAAGGGGCGGGTTGCCGTGCCGCGCGCGCCCCGGACGGAGCCGCAGACGTGAGGGCCGCGCGCCGGTGCGCTGCCTTCCTCCTGGCGTGCGCCGTGCTCGCCGCGTGCGACCATCTCTCCGCTTCGGGGTGGCACGCGAAGGACGTGACCGGTCTGCTGCCGGACCTGGCCTTCACCATGACGGACGACCACGGCCGATCGGTCGATGCACGCGACTACCGAGGGCGCGTCGTGTTGCTGTACTTCGGATACACCCACTGCCCGGACGTGTGCCCCACGACGCTTGCGAAGCTCGCGCGGGCGGTGCACGAAATGGGCAAGGCGGGGGAAGACGTGCGCATCCTTTTCGTCACCGTGGACCCGGCGCGCGATACGCAGGATGTGCTCGCCCAATACGCGCAGGCCTTCGGCCCGGCGGTGGTCGGCCTGCGCGGCGACCCGGGCCAGCTGGACCGGCTCACGCGCCGCTATCGTGTGAGCTACGGGCTGGGAAAACCGGACGCGAGCGGAGACTACGACGTGACGCACAGCAGCGGCGTCTTCACCTTCGATCGCCAGGGCCGGGCGCGCCTGCTGGTGCTGGCAGGCGACGGATTGCCGGGGCTCGAGGCGGACCTCGCGCGGCTCGCCGCCGGCGGCTGAGAACGCTTTCAGCCCGCCGGCGCGGCCGCCGGCGTGTTCTTCACTTCGCGACGCAGTACCTTGCCCACGTTGGTCTTCGGCAGCTCCTTCCAGAACTCGACGCCCTTGGGCACCTTGTATCCGGTGAGGTGCTTCCTGCAATGCTCGATTACCTGCTCGCGGGTGAGCGCCGGATCCTTGCGCACGATGACCACACGCACCACCTCTCCCGAGTGCTCGTCCGGAGCGGCCACCGCGCACACCTCGCGCACACCAGGCATCATGGCGACCACGTCCTCGACTTCGTTCGGGTACACGTTGAAGCCCGACACCAGGATCATGTCCTTCTTGCGGTCGACGATCTTCACGTATCCATCGGGCGTCATGAGGCCTATGTCGCCGGTGCGGAACGCCCCGTCCTCGGTCATGACCTGCGCGGTCTCGTCGGGCCGGTTCCAGTAGCCCTTCATCACCTGCGGGCCCGCGATGCAGATCTCCCCCGTCTGCCCGATCGGCAGCACGCGTGCTTCGTCGTCGCGGATCGTGATGACGGTGGACGGTATCGGAAGACCCGCGGTGCCGTTGTACTCGAAGTCCTCGACCAAAGGATTGATGCACGCCCCGGGCGAGGTCTCGGTGAGCCCATAGGCTTCGAGCAAGGGCCTGCCCGTGACCTCCTTCCAGCGCTCGGCCACCGCACGCTGCACGGCCATTCCGCCGCCCAGCGAGAGCTTGAGCGTGGAGAAATCGAGCGCGGAAAAGCCGGGGGTATGGAGCAAGGCGCTGAACAGCGTGTTCACCCCCGCCATCGAGGTGAATGGGTGGCGCGCAAGCTCCTTCACGAAGCCCGGCAGGTCGCGCGGGTTGGTGATCAGGACGTTGTGGGCGCCGATCTTCATGTTGGTGAGGCAACTGCCGGTGAGCGCGAAGATGTGGTACATCGGCAGCGCGGTGATCACGACTTCCCGCCCCTCCTCGAGCCCTCTGCCGATCCACGCAGAGGTCTGCTGCAGGTTCGCCACGATGTTCCCATGGGTCAGCATCGCCCCCTTGGAGATTCCGGTGGTGCCCCCGGTGTACTGCAGGAAGGCAAGGTCGTCATGGTCGAGCGGCGGCTCGTGCAGGACCAGGTTGCGTCCTGCCGCGAGCGCCGCCGGCAGCGAGATCGCCCCCGGCAGGCTCCACGGCGGCACCATCTTCTTCACGCGCTTGACCACCAGGTTCGCGATCCAGGACTTCGGAAAGCCCAGCAGGTCGCCCACCTGCGAGGTGACGATGAACTTCACCTGCGTCTTGCCGACCACCTCCTGGAGCGTGTGGGCGAAGTTCTCGAGGACCACGATCGCCTCGGCGCCGGAGTCGTTCAGTTGGTGCTCGAGCTCGCGCGGCGTATAGAGCGGGTTGCAGTTGACGACCGTGTAGCCCGCGCGCAGCGTCCCGAAGAGCACCACCGGGTACTGCAGCAGGTTGGGCGACATGATCGCCACCCGAGCGCCGCGCGCGAGGCCGGCGCCGCGCTGCAGCCAGGCGCCGAAATCGCGCGACAGGCGGTCGAGGTCGGCATAGGTGAGCGTGCGTCCCATGCACGTGAAGGCGGGAAGCGCCGCGAACTTCGCGCAGCTGCGCGAAAAGATGTCGCGGATGCTGCGGTACTCGTCGATGTCTATTTCCGCCGGCACTCCCGGCGGATATGACCTGAGCCAGACCTTCTCCACGGTCCCCGCCTCCATTATCGCGGCCATCTCCGATCATCCTCCCGGGCGCGTGGGCGCAGTGTAATACGGGGCGCGCCTTCCGGCGCGAGCCTATACTCGTGATTCCGCCGAAGAACCCCGGAGGCCGCCATGGCACGCAAATCCTCGACCCGAGGCCCTTCCTCGCAGCGCGATCCCGAAGGCGCGCTCGCCCAATCGGCGCAGAAGATATGGCTGGCCGGGCTGGGCGCTTTCGAGCGCGCGAAATCGGAGGGCCCGAAGATGTTCAACGTACTCGTGGAGCAGGGACGCGGCTTCAGCGACCGCGCGCGCGAGGCCGCCGACCACGCACTCAAGACGCTGCGCGACGGCGCAGGCAGCGCCCCCGGCCGTTTCGACAAGCTGGAGCAAGTGTTCGAGGAACGGGTCTCCAGGACGCTCGGGCGCCTCGGGGTGCTTACCCGAGGCGAGGTGAACGACCTGTCCAGGCAGGTGGGCGAGCTCAGCGAGCAGGTGCGGTCCATGCTCGCGCAATCCCGGGGGCGCAAGGCGGCGCCGAAGCGCGCCGCCTCCGGCAAGCGGGCCGCCGGCGCGCGGACCACGAAGCGCAAGGCGGCCCACCGAGGCTGAGGGCTTCAGGGGCTGCCGAGCGCGGCGACCGCGTCCATTTCCACCAGGTAGCCATAGTGCAGCTGGGCCACGGGTACCACGGTACGCGCCGGCCGGTGATCTCCCAGCTTGCGCGCGTAGACCGCGTTGAACGCGGGCCAGCAGCTCACATCCGTGATATAGACCGTCGCCTTGAGGATACGATCGGCCGCGCTTCCCGCCGCTTCAACGATGGCGATGACGTTGTCGATCACCTGGGCGGCCTGCTCCTCGAAGCCGTCGAGGCGGCGCTGCGGATCGCTTGCGACGATGGGCAGCTGGCCGGCGACGTACACCAGCCCGCCGTGCACGATCGCCTGGGAATAGTGCCCGCGTGCCACGGGTGCAGCGCCGGTTGAAATGACGTCCATGGGATCTCCCGGTCAAAAGAAAAGCGGGCCGGTTCTGCAACCGGCCCGCTCGCATGGGAACCGCCGGCTAGCCGGCGGGCAAAGTCACTTGAGGTGCTTGGAAACCAGCTTCGTCATCTCGAACATCGAGACCTGCTTCTTGCCGCCGAAGACGTCCCTCAGCTTTTCGTCGGCGTTGATCATGCGGCGGTTGATCTTGTCCTGGAGGTTGTTTTTCTTGATGTAACCCCAAAGCTTGCTGGTGACTTCCGTCCGGGGCAGGGGGATGGATCCGACGACGGCGGCGAGCACCGAGCTCGGCGTCATCGGCTTCATAAAGGCGGCATTGGGCTTGCGCTTGGTCGCGGGCTTCTTGGCCTTGGCCGCCGGCTTCTTCGCCGCGGCTTTCTTCATCGGTTTCCTGGCGGCGGGCTTCTTTGCCGCCGGCTTCTTCGCTGCCTTCTTGGCTTTCTTAGCTGCCATTGATGAATCCTCCAATCTGATGTAGACGTTGAGTTGCATTCATCTCGCCCGGTAGGCGCGACAGCGAGAGGATGCACAAGGCCAAAACGACTTGTCAATGGTTTTCACTCGGAAGAACGGCTTTTTTCCTCCTGCGTACCGCCAGCGCAACACGGCACTCGTCGGACAGGGGAAGGAAGTGAGCTCGCTGCGGAGCAGGTCGCTTTCGCCCAGCTTGCCCAGCGCATCCAATGCCGGGGAGGCGCGAACATGACCGCGGCGCTCAGGCTGGGGCGATCGTGCCCCGGAGAGACCAATCACGCAGCGGAAATCCTCGCCCCGCTCTGGCGCACGGCCCGCACGCCGGCCGCCTCGAGCTCGGGCACCAATGCGTCGGCAAGCGCCGCCGAGTCCAGGATCGCGATATGCCCGTAGCCGGGCATCGCAACGTTGCGCGCCCATGCCAGGCGGCAGGTGTCCGGAGGAGTCACCATGTTGTCCTGCGGAGAGTAGAGCGACACCGTGTCCACGCCCGGGCCCGCGGGGCCTTCGCGCTGCTCGAGCGCCACGAGAAACGCGCTGCCCGGTTGCATCTGGCGCGCGCTGCGGCCCAGGGAGAGGCGGGCGAGCTCGGTGCCATGGTGGGGACTGGCGATGGTGATGAGCTTGGCCACGCGCGCCGTACCGCGCCGGGCAAGGTAGGCGCGCGCGGCGAGCCCCCCCATGCTGTGGACCACGAGCATCACCTTCGCCTGGCCGGTGCCGGCCGCGATGCGCTCGATCTCGGCATCCAGCTCCTCGGCGAAGCGTTCAATCGACGCGAGGCACCCGGGAAAGTTGGGCGTGAAGATCGGGCCCACCCCGCGGCCCTCGAGGCGCCGCAGCAGCGGGCGGAAGTAGCCGCGGTTGGCGAAGTAGCCGTGCACGAGGAGCACCGGCATGCGCCCGGTCGGCTGGGGGACGGGATCCGGCCTCACCCGGTAGCGATCCCACGGAAGATCGACCAGGTTGAATGCCAGGAGAGCGCGCCATTCCGCGAGCAGCATGCGCACGGCCGCGGCCCATCCGATGCGTTGCCCGGATGCCGGCGTCGCTCCGTACCACCATGCGAGCGCGCTCGAGATGCACACGAGCGCCAATCGCACGCCGAGGAACCACGCGACGGTGGCCGCGACGATCTCCTCCATCCGGTGCGGGTGCCCGTGGAAGAGCCATGCGGACAGCGCAAGGCAAGCGGCCAATTCGAGCAGCTGCGAAAGGCGAAGCACGCGCGCGAGCATTGACGCCAAGTATAGCGTGCTACCATCGCGCCACGCCGCGCCCCTCGCCACGCCACCGAAGCGAAAGCATGCCGCTGCACGCAGCCGCCGTCTTCCTGAGCGCCTTCCTTCTCTTCCTGGTCCAGCCGCTGCTCGCCAAGCAGATCCTGCCCTGGTTCGGCGGCGCGGCGATCGTCTGGACGCTGTGCATGGTCTTCTTCCAGCTCGGATTGCTGCTTGGCTACGCGTACGCGCACTGGCTCGCCAGCCGCGCGCGCCCGCGCCTGCAGGCCGGCGTGCACCTGGCGCTGCTGGCCGCGAGCCTCGCGTTCCTGCCGATCCTGCCCGACACGGCGTGGAAGCCGCACGGCGGTGACAATCCCGCCGTGGGCATCCTGGGCCTGCTCTTCGCCACGGTGGGGCTTCCGTATTTCCTGCTTTCCTCCACGAGTCCGCTGGTGCAGGACTGGTATGCGCGGGCGCGTCCTGCTGGCAGCCCGTATCGCCTCTTCGCGCTGTCGAACCTCGCGTCGATGCTGGCGCTCCTTGGCTACCCCTTCCTGTTCGAGCCGTGGTTCACGATCCCACAGCAATCCCGGGTATGGTCGGCCGCGTACGGCCTGTTCGTGGTGCTCTGCGGGTCGCTCGCGTGGAAAAGCGCGTCGCTGCCGGCGGGGCACGCCGAAGCGCCGCGTTCGGCGGCCGCGGATGGCGAGGCGCGGCCCGGGGTGCGCGCGATCGCGATGTGGCTCGCGCTTTCGACCCTGGGCTGCGTGATGCTGCTCGCGGTCTCCAACCACATCACGCAGAACATCCCCTCCATCCCGCTGCTCTGGGTCGTGCCGCTCGCCATCTATCTCGCCACGTTCATCCTCTGCTTCGAGGGAGGCGACTGGTATCGGCCCGCCCTGTACCTGGGCAGCCTCGCCTGGGTGTTGTGCGTGATGGCCTGGTTCATCGCCGACACCAGCCTGCAGTTCGACCTCCCGTGGCAGGTCGCGGTCTTCACGGCGGGACTCTATTTCGTGTGCATGTTCTGCCACGGAGAGCTCGCCCGCCGCCGGCCCGGTCCCCGCCACCTCACCTTCTTCTACCTCGTCGTCGCCCTGGGCGGGGTCCTCGGCGGAGTGCTCGTGGGCATCGTCGCGCCGGTCACGCTTCCCGGATATCTCGAGCTGCCGATGGCTCTGGTGGCCGTCGCGTTCCTCGCCGTCGGGATCAACCTGCAGCGACCCGTACCGGTGGTGGCGTTGCTGGTCGCCGTGGCCTGCGTCGCTTCAGGCGCGCTCGCGTGGCGCATCCGCAACTTCACCGAGGATGCGGTCTACATCGTGCGCAACTACTACGGCGTGTTGCGCGTGAAGGAGAACGAGGAGCATGCCGGGGATCCCGACTCCCGCTACCGCACCCTCGTTCATGGCGCGATCCTGCACGGCCAGCAATGGCTCGCGGCGAAGGACCGCCGCGCCGCGACGACCTACTATCAGGTCGAGTCGGGAATCGGGCGAACGCTGGTCGCCTACGAAGGAAGGGCGATCCGCGTGGGGGTGATCGGCCTGGGAGCCGGGACGCTCGCCGTGTACGCCGATGCGGACGATGTTTACCGCTTCTACGAAATCAACCCCGCCGTGGTGAAGATCGCCAGCACCTGGTTCACCTTCCTCGCGGACAGCCCGGGCAAGATCGAGGTCGTGCTGGGCGATGCCCGCCTGAACCTCGAGCGCGAGGCGCCCCAGCACTTCGACGTGCTCGCGGTGGACGCATTCTCAGGCGATTCCATTCCGGTGCATCTCATCACCCTCCAGGCGGTCGAGCTCTACCTGCGGCACATGAAGCCCGATGGCGTGATCGCCTTCCACGTCTCGAACCGCTTCCTCGACCTGAAGCCCGTGCTGCTCGCCATATCCGAGCGGCTCGGCCTCGAATATGCGTTCCTGGAAGAGAAGGGCGAGGATGGCGGGACCACGAGCGACTGGGTGCTGCTCACCCGCAACGAGCCCTTCATCCTGAAGCCCGAGATCGTCGCGATCACCCAGCCGGTGGCGCCACGGCCGGACTGGCGGCTCTGGACCGACGATTTCAACAACCTGTTCCAGGTGATGCATTGGTAGCGCCGCAGCGCGGGCCTCACTCCAGGGCGGCGGCCACGCGCTGCGCGATAAGCGCACTCACGCGCTCGTTGCTCTCCACGGTGACGCCGGCGACATGCGGCGTGAGGATGAGGCGCGGGGCGCCCGCGAGCGGGGATCCGGCGGCGAGCGGCTCGTGCTCGAACACGTCGAGCGCCGCGCCGCCGAGCCTGCCCTCGCGCAGCATGGCGGCAAGGGCCGCTTCGTCGACAATTCCCCCGCGCGCCGTGTTCACCAGCACGGCATCGCGCTTCATGCTCGCGAGGCGCCGGGCATCCAGCAACCCGCGCGTGGATGCCACCAGCGGCACGTGCAGCGAGACGACGTCGCTTTGCGCAAGCAAGTCATCGAGCATGCAAGGCCGGGCGCCCATGGCGGCCCACGCGGGGTCGTCGGCGCGCACCTGCGGGTCGTGGCCCAGCACGGGCATTCCCAGGGCAGCCGCCTTGCGCGCGGTGGCGCGGCCGATATCGCCGAAGCCGACGATGCCGATCACCTTCCCCGCCGCCTCGCGGCCCTGCGACAGCGTCTGGCGCGGCCACGTTCCCGCCTCCACCGCGCGGGTCGCGAAATACGCGCCACGCAGCAACACCATCGCGGCCGTGACCACGTATTCGGCGACCGATTCGGCGTTGGCGCCGGTGGCGGGAATGACCTGGATGCCCCGTGACCGGCAGGCTGCGACGTCGATGTTGTCGAGGCCCACCCCGAGGCGCCCGATGACCCGCACGCGCACGGCGGCCGCGAGCAGCTCGCCGCGGACCTGCGTGCGATTGCGCACGATCCAGGCGTCCGCCTCGGCAAGCTCCGCCGCGAGCGCCTGCGGCCGGTCGACGAGGTCCGGCCGATAGCGCACGTCGCAGCGCAGGGCGAGGCCCTCCACGGCGGGAGCGTCCATGAATTCACTGATCACGACGCGGGGCATAAGTCCTTCCGTGCAATGCCAGCGGGCAGTGTATCCGCTCGCCTCAGCGACGCGCCAGATGCGCGGTGACCTCCTCGCGGTCGTGATAGAGGTGCTTCAAGCGCAGGAAGAACCCGCCCCCGCCCAGCGCCTCGCCGATCAGCGCGCGGCAGCGCTCGACTTCTTCCCAGCGCTTCTTCATCGGCAGCTTCAGGTTGAAGATGGTCTCTCGGCACCACCCCTGCGCGACCCACCGGGCGGCAAGGGCGGCGATACGCGACGGGCTCTCCACCATGTCGCACACCATCCAGTCCACGGGCTCCGCAGGCCGGAAGTGGAAGCCGTCGTCGTGGCGGTGCTTGACCTGGCCGCTGTCGAGCAGGCGCGGGTCGATGGCGCCGTGGTCCACCGCCGTGACCATCAGGCCATGGTGCACAAGCTGCCACGACCAGCCACCCGGCGAGGCGCCGAGGTCGACGGCGGTCATGCCGGGAGCGAGCCTGCGCCTGCGCTCGCGCTCGTCGAAGAATTCCATCAGCGCCTCCGCCAGCTTGAGCGTGGAGCGCGAAGGTGCGGACCCCGGCATGCGCAGGCGTGCGATGCCCATCGGCCACTGCGCCGCGTTCGCGACTTCGGACACCCCTGTGTAGCAAGCCCTCCCGCCCACGAAGAAGACGTGCAGCCGCTCGCCTGCGCCAGGGTCGTTCACGACCACGCCGCCCCTGGCGAGCGCCCTTTCCAGGTGTGGGGCCAGCGGGCGCGCAAGCGCGGCCAGCGCCTTGCCGTCGTTGGTGTCGGGCATCTCGATCCACAGCTCACGAAACCGGGTCCCCAGCGCGCGGGCGGCGGCGGCGATCGGCGTCACGCGATCCGCCTCCGGAAGCGCGGCCAGCAGCTCCGTCGTGCGCACCATCTGGCGCGGAAAGACGAGCCGGCGGAATTCGATCTGTCCCGCGAGCTTCGAGCCGGGCCCCTCCTGGTGCGGGCTGAATACCGCGAAGCCGCTGTCGGGGCGCGCCTTGACGAAACCCTGCACGCCGAGCGCGCTCGCGACCGCAGTGATCTCCTGGGCGCACTCCTTCTCGAAGCCCGCGCGGCAGTACAGCAGCAGCCGCGAGGCGCTCACGCGGATCGCGCGTGCCGGAACAGCCCGAAGAAATTCCGCGTCGTGGCGCGCGCGATCTCCTCGAACGCGACACCGCGCAGGCGCGCGATCTCCTCGGCCACGTGGCGCACGAAGGCCGGCTGGTTGGTCCGGCCCCGATGGGGAACCGGGGCGAGGTACGGCGCGTCGGTCTCGACCAGCATGCGCTCGAGCGGCAGGCGCCGCGCCACTTCCTTCAGCGGTCCCGCGTTCTTGAAAGTGACGATCCCGGACAGCGAGATGTGGAATCCCATCGCGAGGGCGGCCTGTGCCACGTCCCAGCTCTCGGTGAAGCAGTGCATGACGCCGCCGACCCGATCCGCGCCCTCTTCGCGCATCACCCGCAGCGTGTCTTGCGCGGCCGCGCGCGTATGGATCACGAGCGGCTTGCCGCTCGCCCGCGCGGCACGGATGTGCGTGCGGAAGCGCTCGCGCTGCCATTCGGTGTCGCCCTCGACGCGGAAGTAATCGAGGCCGGTCTCGCCGATGGCCACCACCTTGGGGTCGTCCGCCATCGCGACCAGCTCGTCGACAGTGGCCTCCCGCGCATCGCGGCGCTCGTCGGGATGCACCCCGGCCGAGCACCAGAGGTTGGCGCGGCCCTCGGCGACCGCGCGCACGGCGGGAAAGGTCTGCAGTGTCGTACTGATGGTGAGGGCGTGCGTCACGCCGGCTTCCGCCATGCGCTGCAGCACGCCCGGGAAGTCGGCTTGCAGCTCCGGGAAATCCAGGTGGCAATGGGAATCGACCAGCATCGGCACATTCTACCGATCCGGGACCCGCCGGCCCGGCGCCTGCTAGGTGCGGTACATCCACTCCCGGGTGAGCGGCAGATCGGCACGCCCCGGCCTGGTCTGCTTCGAGGCGAGGATCTGGTAGATCGAGACCCAGCCCTGCTCGAAGGCGTGCGCGCAGCCCGCGAGATAGATGCGCCAGATGCGCGCGGTGCGTTCACTGGACGCCGCGACCGCCTGCGCCAGGCGCTGCTCGAAGCTCTCGCTCCACATGCCGAGGGTCTTGGCGTAATGGGGACGCAGTCCCTCCACATCGTGGATCTCGAGCTGCTGGTCGCTCATCTCGTGGACCGCCAGGTGCAGGTGCGGCAGCTCGCCGCGCGGGAACACGTAGCGCCCGATGAATTGCCCCGCGCCCAGGCCCACGGCCCGGTTGCGCGTGTCCGCCGTGGTGATGCCGTGGTTGAGGAACAGCCCCTTCTCGCGCAGCAGCCGCCGCACCACGCCAAAGTAGGTGGCGAGGTTCTTGAGGCCCACGTGCTCGAACATCCCGATGCTCGCGATCTTGTCGTACACGCCCTCGCCCGGGGTGTCGCGGTAGTCGAGCAGCAGCACGCGGCAGCGGTCCTGCAGGCCCGCTGCGCGGATGCGCTCGGTCGCGAGACGGAACTGGTTGTCCGAGAGGGTGATCCCGGTCGCGTCCACGCCGAACTTCTCGGCGGCGCGCATGACCAGCGCGCCCCAGCCGCAGCCGATGTCGAGGAACCGCTCGCCGGGCTCGAGCCTGAGCTTGGTGCAGACGTGGTCCAGCTTGCGCAACTGGGCCTGCTCGAGGGTGTCGTCCTCATCGCGGAAATACGCGCAGGAGTAGACCATGCGTGCATCCAGCCAGAGCGCATAGAACTCGTTGGACACGTCGTAGTGGTGGTGGATCGCGTCGCGGTCCTCGCGCTTGGAGTGGCGCGCGGGCCCGTAACTGCCGCCGAACAGCGGCCCGGGCCGCGAGCGCGAAAGCGCCTCGGCGCCGCGGATCGCCTCGCGCAGGTCGCCTTCGAGATCGGCGTCGCCCTCGATGTAGGCCTCGGCGAGCGACAACATGCTCGGATGCATGAAAGCAGAGGCGGCGCGCGTGCCCTTCAGCCGCAGCGTCACGCGCGGCTCCTCGGAAAAGGCCACCTCGCGACCGTCCCACAGCACCACGCGCACCGGCGCGCGAACGCGTTCCTTGAGCTTCGCGAGGACGTGGTCGAGGGGTCGTTCCCAGAACACGGCTGCTCCTGTTTCGTCGGTCCGGGCGAGCCTTGCGCGCTCTACCCGCTCAAATAGTATGCGTCGGCCGGGAGGACTGCAGCGCTCCCGCGAGCAGGCCCTCGACCTTCTTCTTCAGTTCGCGCACCAACTCGCTGTCGTGCAGCTGCACGCCGATGCCCTGGGGCCGGTTGCCCGCGCTGTGCGCGGGGTTGATCCAGGCGATGTTGCCCTGCAGCGGAATCTTGTTGGGGTCGTCGAGCAGCGACAGGAGGATGAGGACCTCTTCGCCCAGGACGTGCGGCCGGTTGCTGGGCAGAAATATTCCACCGTGCCGCAGCAGCGGCATCCACGCCGCGTACAGCGCGGACTTCGACCGGATCACCAGGGTAAATACCCCGGGCCGGTGGACGAGAGTCTCTGGCACGGCGATGTCGCTCATGGCCCTGTTCCGACTGTCGCCCGATTGTAGGCCATCAGCAGGTGCTCGGCCAACAGGCGCGGGTTGAGGGGGTGCGAGGCGAGCCGGCGCGCACCCAGCAGCTCGCGCTCCAGCGCGAGCAGCGCCTCCAGGTCCGCGGACTTCGCGCGCGCCGCGAGTGCCGCCGAGAAATCGACGTGATGGCGCGGCTGCCCGGCGAGGCGTACGCGCACCAGGTCATGCACCCAGGTCTGCAGCCAGAAGACGAGGCGCTCCACGGCGCCGCGATCGATCGTGGCGGCGTAGGAGACCGGATCGGCGCCACCGGGACGCGCCAGTTCCGCAACCAACCGCGCCCGGAACTGCGTTTCCTCGGGCCGCGCTATGTCGCGCGCAAGCAGCGGCGAACCGCCGGCGAGCGCGAGCGCGACCTGCGGCTGGTCGACGCCTTCGGCACGCAGCCACGCGAGGGCGTCGGGACCGGCCGGGGCGGCGAGCGTCACCAGGCGGCATCGGCTGCGGATCGTGGCCAGCAGGCGCGCCGGCCGATCGCTCACCAGGACGATGAGGGTGCCCGGCGCCGGCTCCTCGAGCGTCTTCAGCAGCGCGTTGGCGGCCGCCGCCTGCAGCGCCTCGGCCGGATGCATCAGCAACACGCGGTAGCCCGCGCGGTGCGTCGTGAGGGACATGAAATCGCCCACGGCACGGATCTGCTCGATCTTGATGACGAGGCTCTTCGTCTTCTCCGGCCTGCCGGCGTCGGCGTCGCCGCCCTCGCCCGCGTCCTCCGCGGCCTCCGGCACGATCTGCCGGAAATCGGGATGGTTGCCCTGCGCAAGCCAGTGGCACGACGGGCACGTGCCGCACGCGAGGCCGTCACGCGGGGACTCGCACAGCACGCTCGCCGCGAGCGCGCGCGCGAACTGCGTCTTGCCGATGCCGGCGGGGCCATGGATCAGGAGTGCGTGCGGCAGCCGCTCCCGATGCGCCAGCAGGTCCAGGAGCGCGCCGCGGTGCCAGGCATACGGTTCGATCACGGGAAGGCGCGGGCGAATGCCTGCGCGAGGTGCTCGCGCACCTCCTCGAGGCCGACCGATGCGTCGATCACGTGGATGCGGCCGGGATTTCCGCGCGCGCGCTCCCGATACGCGTCGCGCACGCGCCGGAAGAAATCGACCTGCTCGCGCTCGAACTGGTCCGGCATGCGCCCCTGCCTGCGCTGGCGTTCGTGGGCGATCGCCGGATCCAGGTCGAAGAGGAAAGTGGCGTCCGGCTGCAGGGCGGGGTGCACGAGATGCTCGAGCGTGCGCACCGCTTCGGGAGCGAGGCCCCGCCCGCCGCATTGGTAGGCATAGGACGAGTCGCTGAACCGGTCGCACACCACCCATTCGCCGGAGGCGAGGGCGGGCTCGATGCGCTCGGCGAGGTGCGCACTGCGGGCGGCGAACATCGCCAAGGCCTCGGCCATCGGCGTCATCGGATGGCCCAGCACCACCGCGCGCAGCGCCTCGCCCGCCGCCGTGCCGCCCGGCTCCCGGGTCAGCATCGCACCGTGACCGCGCCCGCGCACCAGGTCGCGCAGGAACTCGATGTGCGACGATTTGCCTGCGCCGTCGATGCCCTCCAGCGTGATGAATTTTCCGCGCATGGTCATTTTCCGAGCTGGTATCTTGCCACCGCTCTGTTGTGTTCCTCCAGCGAGCGCGAGAACTCATGGGTCCCGTCGCCGCGCGAGACGAAGTATAGGTATTGCGTATGGGCGGGCCTCACCGCCGCGCGCAGCGAGTCGGCGCCGGGCATGGCGATCGGCGTGGGCGGCAGCCCGGCACGCGTATACGTATTCCACGGGGTATCCGCGGTGAGGTCGCCCTTGCGGATATTGCCGTCGAAGCGCTCGCCCATGCCGTAGATCACCGACGGATCGGTCTGCAGCCGCATGCCGATGCGCAACCGGTTCACGAATACCGAGGCGACGAGCGGGCGCTCGGCGGCCACGGCCGTCTCCTTTTCGATGATCGACGCCAGGATCAGCGCCTCGTAGGGGCTGGACAGGGGCAGCCCGGGATCGCGCTCCGCCCACGCCTGGGCGAGCCGGCGCTGCATCGCCGCATGGGCGCGCCGCAGTATCTCGAGGTCGCTCGAGCCGGGACTGAATCGATACGTGTCCGGGAAGAGCCACCCCTCCACGCTTTCGTCGCCGGTTCCGACGAGCGCACGCAGATCCGCCTCGGACTTCCCGGCGAGGGTCTGGCGTACCTGGGGATTGCGCGCGAGCAGATCCAGCCATTGGCGCAGCGTCGTGCCTTCGACGAAGCGCGCCTCCGTGAGCACCACGTCGCCGCGCGCGAGCTTGTCGAGCAGCATCGCGGGGGTGACGCCGGTTTCCACACGGTAGGCCCCCGCACGGATCACGGCCGCCTTGCCGAGCACCCGGCCGAGGATCCAGAGGCTCTGGGATTCGGCCAGCACGCCGGCCTCGGAGAGCTGGTGCCCCACCGCCTTGAGCCCCATGCCCTGGCGCACCGTGAACTCGTAGGGCGTATGCGGCAGATCGAGCGGATGGGCGGCGAACCAGGCGAGCCATCCCGCCGCGAGCAGCGCCGCCCCGGCGGCCAGCAGCAAGGCCTCGCGCAGGACCCGGGTCATCGCAGGCCGTGACGGCCGATCAGTGGAAGCGCCGGAACGCGAGCGTTCCGTTCGTGCCGCCGAAACCGAATGAATTCGAGAGCGCGACCTCGATCTTCGTCTCGCGCGCCGTGTTGGGCACGTAGTCGAGGTCGCACGCGGGATCGGGCGTGATGATGTTCATGGTCGGGGGGAGATCTGGTGGTGCAGGGCGAGCACCGTCACCACCGCCTCCACTCCGCCGGCCGCTCCCAGCAGATGGCCGTGCATGGACTTGGTCGAGTTCACCGCGAGCCGGTACGCGTGCTCACCGAACGCCGCCTTCATCGCGGCGGTCTCGTTGGCGTCGCCCAGTGGCGTGGAGGTGCCGTGCGCGTTCACGTATTGCACTTCGTCCGGGTTCACCCCGGCGTTGCGCAGCGCCGCGAGCATCGCCCGGCGCGGGCCGTCCATGTTGGGCGCGGTGATGTGGTTGGCGTCGGCGCTCATGCCCAGCCCGGAGAGCTCGGCGTAGATGCGCGCCCCGCGCCGCTTCGCGTGCTCGAGCTCCTCGAGGATGAGGACGCCGGCGCCCTCGCCCAGCACGAAGCCGTCGCGATCGCGGTCGAACGGGCGCGAGGCGGTGGCGGGGTCGTCGTTCCTCTCCGACAGGGCCTTGCAGGCGCAGAATCCGCCCACGCCGGAGAGATTCACGCACGCCTCGGCGCCGCCCGCGATCATCACGTCGGCGTCCCCGTACTCGATCATGCGCCCGCCTCCCCCACGCAATGCGCGCTCGTGGTGCACGCCGAGACCATCGAGACGTTCGGGCCCTTCGCCTTGAACTGGATGGAGATCAGGCCGGCCACCATGTTGATGATCGTGCCGGGCACGAAGAAGGGCGAGATGCGCCGCGGCCCCTTGGCGATCATCTCGCGGATGTTGTCTTCGATCATCGGCAGCCCGCCGATGCCCGAGCCCACGTTCACGCCTACGCGCTCGGCGTTCGAGTCGTCGATCGCGAAACCCGCGTCGTCCAGCGCGAGGCGGGTAGCGGCCAGGCCGTAGTGGATGAAGGTGTCGCTGCGCCGGGTCTCCTTCTGCGGCATCCAGTCCGCCGCGTTGAAGCCCTTCACTTCCGCGGCGATGCGCGTGGGCAGCGCCGAGGCGTCGAACTTGGTGATCGGTCCCACGCCGCTCACGCCATGAAGCAGGTTGTCCCATGCCTGCGCCACGCCGATGCCGACCGGCGAGACGATGCCCAGTCCGGTGACGACGACTTTTCGCTTCGACATGGTCGGCGGCGCGGGCGCACCAGCCCGCGCGAACGGAAAGGCCCGGGGTCGCTACTGCTTGACGTGGCCCTTGACGTAGTCGATGGCCTGCTGGACGTTGGTGATCTTCTC
>CAVWUN010000011.1:0-318903 GCA_963758215.1 uncultured beta proteobacterium
GCGGCCTTCACGGGGATGTTCGCGTAGTCATGAACGGGTGCATTGAATCACATAAATGGCTAGGCGTTGCCCAGCACGAGGTTCACCGCGTTCACCAATCCGCTCATCTTGAACGGCTTGCTCACGTAGCCGTCGGCGCCCGCGGCCAGGCCCGCCAGCACGTCGACCGCCTCGGATCTTCCGGTGACCATGATGACGGGCAGCTTCGCGAACCTGGGATGCCCGCGAAGCTGCCGCAGCACCTGCAGCCCGTTTGCATCGGGCAGCTCGACGTCGAGCAGCATGAGGTCGATCTCCGCGCCGCGCTTCATCTCGGCATTGATCTCGGCGCGCTTCGATGCCCAGCGCACCTCGAAGCCGGCGGTCATGAAGATGTCGATCAGCAATTGCCCCAGGTCGGCGTCGTCCTCGACCACGAGAAGGACGTACTTGGCGCCGTTGCGCGGCGCAACCTTCACCTGGGAGCGGCGGGCGATGCTCACCAGGAAACCCGCCTGCTTCAGCTGCTGGGTGCCGGACTCGGCTTCCTTGCGCGCTTGCTCCACCTGCTCGGGGGTCGGCTCCGGCGCCGCGCTGGCGCCGGGACGCGTGAAGTCCATGCCTTGATCGGGGCCGCCGGGCGAGGGGTCGCTCATTGAATTTTTCGAGGCGGGGCGATGCCGCGCCCGACGGGACCGCGCTTTCTTCGGTGTGAAGCCGTCATCATATCGTTCGGCGGCAAGCCGCAGGGGCGAACGCATTTCCCGGCTCATGCGGGCGCATTGTGTGTACGCTTCCGCGCATGAGCCATTTGCCCAATGCCCTCGCCGGCGTCCTGTTGGCCTGCCTCGGCCTGCATGCCGCGGCCGAGCCCGTCAAGACCGAGCGCGGCTACGTAGACGGCATCGAGGAAGGATCGGTGCGCGTGTACAAGGCGATACCGTTCGCGGCGCCCCCGGTCGGCGAGCTGCGGTGGCGCCCGCCGCAACCCGCGCCGGCGTGGAAAGGAGCCCGGATGGCGGCGGCATTCCCTCCCATGTGCCCGCAGAACGGGGCGTATCCGCCCGAGTCGCCGGCGGAGCCGACGAACGAGGACTGCCTTTACTTGAATATCTGGGCGCCCCCCGCTGCGCGCGCGCAGAGGCTCCCGGTGATGGTCTGGATATATGGCGGCGGGCTGGAGAACGGCTCGGCGTCGAATCCGCTGTATTCCGGGGAGCGCATCGCGAGCCGCAACGTCATCCTCGTCACTGCGAACTATCGCCTGGGCGTGCTGGGATTTCTTTCCCTGCCGGACCTGAGCCGGGAAACCCCGAGGGGTGTCTCCGGAAACTACGGGTTGCTCGACCAGGTCGCTGCGTTGCGGTGGGTGCACAACAACATCGTCGCCTTCGGCGGCGATCCGGGCAACGTCACGGTCTTCGGGCAGTCCTCGGGCTCCATCTCGATCAGCGCGCTCGTGGCCTCCCCGCTGGCGAAGGGACTGTTCCAGCGCGCGATCGGGGAGAGCGGCGGCTTGTTCGAGCCCCTCGCGGTGGCTCCCGGCTTCGATCCCGCGGGGGCGCAGGAGGAAGGCGTGGAATTCGAGCGGCGCAGCGGCGCGAAGACGCTGGTTGAGCTGCGCGCGATGCCGGTCGCGAAGCTGCTGAAGCTTCCGTTCGGCCCCCACTTCGTGCTCGACGGCTACGCGCTCGCGAAATCGCCCTTCGACACCTATCGGGACGGCGAGCAGAACGACGTCGACCTGCTCGTCGGCTCCAACGCCGACGAAGGGCGGTTGTTCCTCGCGGGCCGGCCCGTGACGGTCGGCAATTTCACGCGGCGCCTCGGCGAGGATTTTCCGGGCCCGCTCGTCTGGCTGGTGCATCCGCAGCCGGGCGCCAGCGATGCGCAAGCCAGCGCATCCGCCGCCGCATTCGAAGGCGACATGCGCTTTCGCTGGGACATGTGGACCTGGGCGCGGCTCGCCGCCGATGCGGGCAAGCGGAAGGTCTACTACTACCGGTTCACGCGCGCGCCTCCGTTTCCGCCCGGCAACCGGTACTTCGGGCTCGGCGCGACCCACGGCATGGAGATGCCGTACGTGTTCGACCATCTCGACCAGCAGGCGCTTGCGTGGACCGACGGCGACCGGCACCTGGCCCTGGCAATGTCGTCGTACTGGACGAATTTCGCGCGCTCCGGAGATCCCAACGGCGCCGGGCTGCCCGTGTGGAAGCCATTCGACCCGGCGCGCCACGAGGTCATGGCGCTCGGTGCGGCGATCGGGCCGGAGCCCATCGCGGACGAAGGGCGCCTGCGACGCATCGATCGGGTCTACGCCGCGATTCGCTTCGCGGGCGCGCACCGCTACGCGCTGCTTGTCGCGGCGGCGCTCCTGGCGCTCGCCGCCATCGCGGGCGCGTTCCTCGCCGCCCGCGGCTGGTGGCGCAGGTCGAGGAGCGCGCGTTGATTCAGTTCTTCTGCGTCACGAACTTCGTCACCAGGTAGCCGTCGAAAGTCTCCGCGCCGCCCTCGCTGCCGTATCCGCTGTCCTTGACGCCGCCGAACGGCGTCTCCGCGAGCGCGAGGCCGAGGTGGTTGATCGTCACCATGCCGGTTTCGAGCCCATCGCCGAGCCTCGTCGCGTTGCGGTCGACGTGGTGAATGCGTACGCCGCAAGTCCGTACGGCAGGCTGTTCGCCCGCTCGATCGCCTCGTCGAGCGTCTTGAAGGGCTTCACGCCGAGGATCGGACCGAAGGGCTCCTGCGTCATCAGCTTCGAATCGTCCGGCGGCGTCGTCGACCACCGTCGGCTCGAAGAAGTTGCCGCGCTCGCCCATGCGGTGGCCGCCGGCGAGGATCTTCGCGCCGCGCGCATCGGCGTCCTCGACGAAGCCGGCAATGGCGGGCATGCGGCGCTATGGGCGAGCGGCCCCATCTTCGTGTCGGCTTCGAGGCCCGGTCCCACCTTGAGCGTCGGCGACCTGGTCGAGGAATCGCGCGACGAAGCGGTCGTAGGCCTTCTCCTGCACGTAGAAACGCGTGGGCGAGACGCACACCTGCCCGGCGTTGCGGAATTTCGACGCGGCCATGATGTCGGCGGCCGCATCCACGTCGGCGTCGTCGCACACGATCACCGGCGAGTGGCCGCCCAGCTCCATCGTGCACGGCTTCATGAGCGCGCCGGCCATCGCCGCCAGCTGCTTGCCGACCGGGATCGAGCCGGTGAACGATATCTTGCGCACGACGGGCGAATGGATGAGATACGTCGACACGTCGCTCGGCACTCCCCACACGACGTTCAGGCACCCCGGCGGCAACCCGGCCTCGTGGAACAGCCGCGCCAGCGCCACGACCGCGCTCGGCGCATCCTCGGGTCCCTTCACGATGATCGTGCACCCCGCGCCCAGCGCCGAGACCATCTTGCGGATCGCCTGGTTGAACGGAAAATTCCACGGTGAAAAGGCGGCGACGACGCCGATCGGCTCGCGCAGCACGAACTGGCGCACGCCCTCTGCGCGCGGGGTGATCACGCGCCCATAGATCCGGCGGCATTCCTCGGCGGCCCATTCCGCGTGCTCCGAGCACACCGTCACCTCGCCCACCGCTTCGGCGAGGGGCTTGCCCTCGTCCAGCGTGATGTTGCGGCCGATCTCGTTGGCGCGGGCGCGGGCGAGCTCGGCCACCTTGCGCAGCACGCGGCTGCGCTCCATCGGCGAGGACCTGCGCCACGACTGGAACGCCTTCTGCGCGGCCGCGAGCGCGTGGTCGAGGTCCTCCTTCGTGGCGTGCGGAAGCTTGCCGATCACCTCGTCGGTGGCCGGGTTGATGACGTCCTGCTCGCGGCGTCCGCCGCCTTTCAGGAACTCGCCGTTGATGTAGAGGCAAAGGTCTTCGTACATGGAGTTGGCATCGCTGGGGTCCGGGGTTGCACAGCGTACCTCATCGCAAGCCCCGGCACGCGCCGCGGCCGCCACAGTCCCGCCACCTTTGGGCCCGCGCAATGCCACTTCGCGCGTGCAGGCTGGATGGATCGATATCGCCGGGAGATGGTCATGCGGCTACCCCTGTTGGCTCGAGCGCTCGCGATCGGCGCGCATGAAGCCCGTGCGCGCCGCGCCCGTGCCGTGAGATCCGATCGTCAGTGCGAATCCCTGGGCGGCTCCCGGCCCGGCTCCGCGGCGACGTAGTGCGTGATGCGCGGCTCCTCGAGCACGTGGCTGCGCACGTCCTCCTCGACCTTGCGATCGGCTTGCGTCACCCGTCCGTGCTGGCGCAGGTGCTCGAGCCACGATTCGACGTGGAATGTCTCGACGAAACGGCCGGGATGGGCCGTGTCCTCGAAGATGCCCCATGCGTACGCGCCGTCGCGGCGGCGCTCGGGCGCGAGGCGACGGACCGCCGCGAGGAACGCATCGCGGTCCTTGCGATCGATGCGGTACTCGAGGGTCACGAGCACCGGTCCCGCGTCCTCGCCGATCTCCCCGGAGACGACCGGCACGGGCCAGTGCGCGGATGGCGTGAGGTCGACCCCCTTCCCGGCATGCAGCTTCCAGCGCCGCGTGAGAGCGATCGCAAGGAGCGCGCCGACTGCGGCGACGTAGTGCGCCATCGGCAGGCCGACGCGGCGCGCCACCTGCCCCCACACCACGCTGCCGAGCGTCATCGCGCCGAAGAAGACCGTCACGTACACCGCGAGTCCGCGCGAACGCACCCAGTCCGGCAGCGCTACCTGCGCCGATACGTTGAGGCTCGACAGCACCGCGATCCACGAGATGCCGGCCACGAGGCTCGCCGCGATCGCGACTGCCGGCTCGCGCGCCGCGCCGAACAGCACGAGCGTGAGCGCGGTTCCGGCGGATCCGAGGACCACCACGCGGTCGGCGCCGAGCTTCGCCCTGAGCGGCGGCAGCAGGAACGCGCCGCCCACCGCGCCGGCGCCGATCGCACCGAGCAGGATTCCGTAGAGCGCCGCGCCGCCCGCGACCTGGTTGCGCGCGACCAGCGGCAGCAGCGCCCAGTAGGCGCTCGCGAACAGGAAGAACCCGACGGCACGCACCAGCGTCGCGCGCAGCGGCGGGCTGTTGTGCGCGTAGCGCAGCCCCGTACGCATCGCGCCGAGGATTCGCTCCGCGGGCAGCTGGCGGCCCTGCAGCTGCGGCGTGCGCCACCACCACAGCGCGCCGATGCTCCCGAGGTTGCTCGCCGCGTTGATCCAGAACGGCGCGGCGATCCCGACTGCGGTGGTGAGCACGCCGCCCAGTGCCGGGCCCACTGCGCGGCTGATGTTGATGCCCACGCTGTTGGCGGCCACGGCGCCCGGCAGGTCCTCGCGCGGGACCAGCATCGGGACGATCGACTGGTACGGCGGCGCGGTGACGGCGGCGCCCACGCCGATCAGGAATGCGAAGGCGAGGAGCGAGGCGGGCGTGATGAGCTCGAGCATGACCAGTGCCGCGAACGCCGCCGACACGATGGTGATCGCGATCTCGGAGAAGAGCAGGAACCGGCGCTTGTCGACGACGTCGGCCACCGCGCCCGCGGGCAGTGCGAACAGGAAGATCGGCAGGCTCGACGCGACCTGGACCAGCGAGACCATCAACGGATCGGAGTCCAGGTTGGTCATGAGCCACGCGGCGGCCGCCACGTACATCCATCCGCCGATGTTCGACACGACCGTCGCGGTCCAGATGACGGCAAAGGTGCGATGGCGAAACGGGCCGGGACTCAAATTGCCTCGCGCGGAGTAAAGTGGCCGCTCAGGATACCGCGCATCTACGGAGCGTCGACATGAACGGGCATGGCAAGGTGGGCGCGAAGGTCCAGGTGGCGAAGGACGGCCCTTACATCGTCACGGGGGACCTGCCGCTCGCCAGGGAGGTCATCGGCACGAACGGGGACGGCGAGTCGGTGCGGTGGGAGCGCGGGCGGCAATATCCGCCGCAGGCGCAATACGCGCTTTGCCGCTGCGGGCATAGCGCCAACAAGCCGTTCTGCGACGGATCGCACAAGAAGCTCGGATTCGACGGCACGGAGACTGCGAGCCGGCAACCCTATCTGGAGCAGGCGAAGGTGATGCGGGGTCCGGCCATGTCGCTTACGGATGTCGAGAGCCTGTGCGCGTTCGCGCGCTTCTGCGATCCCAATGGCAAGGTCTGGCACCTGGTCACCGAAACGGACGACCCGGTGGCGCGCAAGCATTTCACGACCCAGAGCTGCGAGTGCCCTTCGGGCCGGCTGGTCGCCTGGGACAACGCGACCGGCAAGCCGATCGAGCCCCGCTACGAGCCCTCGATAGGCCTGATCGAGGACCCGGCCAAGCAATGCTCCGGACCGATCTGGCTGCGCGGCGGCGTGCAACTGGTCGGGGCGGACGGCTTCCAGTACGAGATTCGCAATCGCATGACCTTGTGCCGCTGCGGCGCATCGCGGAACAAGCCGTTCTGCGACGGCTCGCACGCGAGCATCGGATTCAGCGACGAGGCGGCGGGCACCTGATCGGCGCGGCTCGGGGCCGCGGCCTTACCTGGTGTCGCGCGGCTTGCGGTGCGGCTGGGTGATCGACGACGGGTCGCTTGCCGGAAAGCTCTCGTCGTCGCCCTCGTCGATCAGCCATTCGCCGTGCTCGGAATCGGCGGGCTCGGGATGCGGGGGCACCTGCGAGCCGCTCACCTTCGGCGCCGGGGATGGTTTCCTCTTCATGTCACCCGATGTATTTCTCGACGATATCCGGCGGCCGGACCTGCGCTTCGGATTGGTCCTGGCCGAACTCGCGCTTCGCGCGCCGCTGGCGCAGCAGGTCCCAGCACTGGTCCAGCTCGACCTGGATCTCGGCCAGGCGCTTGTCCTGCGCGTCGTCGCGCGACCCGTGCTCGAACAGCTGGTGCTCCTCGGCGACCAGGCGCTGGATGTGGGCGAGGCCCGGCTCCGGCTTGTCTAGGCTCTGCATGCGAATTCCTCCTCAGCGGGCGGCTTCGAACAGGAACCAGGTGCGCCGCTCGGTCTCGTCGATCCAGACCTCGATCAGGCTGGCGGTGGCGATGTCGCGGTGCTCGTCGCAGACGTCGTGCGCCTCGCGCAGGCGCGCGGCCAGCGTCTTGTTGTCCTCGCGCAGCTCGGCGAGCATGTCCTGCGGCGTCGACGTAGTCGGCGTCGTTGTCGAGGATGCGCTGCAGTGCGCGCGATGTGGCCGATCGAGCTGCAGCGTCGTGCCGCCGATCTTGCGCACGCGCTCGGCGATCGGATCGGTCATCGCGTAGATCTGGTCGGCCTGCTCGTCGAGCAGCAGGTGGTAGTCGCGGAAGTGCGGACCGCTCATGTGCCAGTGGAAGTTCTTGGTCTTCAGGTAGAGCGCGAACACGTCGGCGAGGATCGCGTTCATCGCCGCGGTGATGTCGCGCACCGCCGCGGCCTTGAGGTCGGTCGGCGTCGCCAGCGGGGACTTGCGCCGGCCTCGCAGATCCTGCGTCCTCTTGCTCGCCGATTTCTTCATGTTCATGGCTCCTGATGATGAGGCGTCCTGCAAATCTTACACCGCGCGCGGCGGGCGTCGCCGCACCCGAATGGGGCATGGCGCCGGAGGGCAGAAAATGGGGGCGCGCGGCCGCCCTCCTTCGGTCACAATGCCCGCTGGATGCATCCGAATCCCACCTCATGAACATCGCAACCCTGGCACGAGCGTGGTCGGGGGTCGAGGAGCGCCACCGGCACCTGGCGCTGGCCGCGCTCCTCGGTGCCGGCTACTGGGCGCTCGCCACGTACAGCCTGGCGCTGCCGGTTCGCTCGAGCGGCATTTCCTACGTCTGGCCCGCCGACGGGCTCGCGCTCGGGGCGCTGCTGTGCACCCGCAAGCGCCAATGGCCGTACTACCTGGCTGCGGTATTCGCGGGCAACTTCCTGGCGAGCAACAAGCCCCTCGCGCTGAACTTGCTCTATTCGTCGTTCAACGCCTTCGAGCCGCTGCTGGTCGCCACCGTGCTCACGGCGCTGCTCGGCGCGCGCCCGCGGATCGAATCGGTGCAAGGCGCGCTGCGCTTCATGTTCCTCACCATGGCCGTGATGGCCATGGCGATCCTGCTCACCAACTCCATCGACTGGCTCATCCATCGCGGCGATTTCTGGAAGATCTGGGCCATCTGGTGCGTGTCGAACACGCTGGGCATGCTGATCATCGCGCCCCTCATGCTCGCCTTCTCGGGCGATGCGCGCCGGGAGATCCGCGGCTGGAGCCGCTACCGCGCGGTGGAGGCGACCGTGCTGCTGGTCGGCCTGGTCGTCACTACCAACATCCTGTATTCGGCGGCGCCGGGCGAACTCGATCGGTGGATCAACCTTTCGCGCACGCCGATGCTCGCGCCGATGGGCTTCCTGGTCTGGGCGGCGGTGCGCTTCGCCCTGCCCGGGGGCACCCTCGCCATCGCGATCCTGGCCCTGCAAAGCTTCTGGTACACGGCCAACGGCCGCGGGCCCTACGCGGCGCTGGATCCCGATTCGCACGCCGCCCTGCTCCACCTCCAGGTTACCCTGGTGGTGGCCTCGATCATCCTCGTCGTGGTCGCCGCCGTCGCTACGGAGTGGCGCCAGGCGCTCGCGGAAAGCCGCGCCGCGCGCAAGCGTCTCGAACGCGCCCTGGAAAGCGCGCGCCTCGCGCTGTTCGAGGTCGAGGTGGCGGGCGGGCGCATCTTCCTCACCGAGGGGTGGGCCGAGATGGTCGGCGCGGAGCCGGGCGAAACGCACGCCACCGTGAGCGAGCTGCTCGAGCTGGTCCACCCCGAGGAGCGCGACGTCACCTGGGAGGCCGGGGTGCAAGCCCTGTCGGGCAAGCGCGAGGATTTCGAGGTCGAGACCCGCGTGCGGCGCCGCGACGGCCAATGGATCTGGATACTCAGCCGCGGCCGGGCCGTCGAGCGCGACGCTTCGGGGCGCACCTCGCGCATCGCCGGCACCATCCTCGATATCACCGAGCGCAAGCGCACCGAGCAGCGGCTGCACTACCTCGCCACGCGCGACGCCCTCACCGATCTCACCAACCGCGCCCTGTTCGGCGAAGGCGTGCAGCAGGCCGTCGACGAGGCGGCGCGCTGGTCGCACCGCGTCGCCGTGATCTCGATCGGCCTCGACCGCTTCACGGCGATCAACGATTCCCTCGGGCAACACGTTGGCGACCTGGTGCTCAAGGCCGTCGCGGCGCGGCTCACCGATGCGGTCGGAAGGGACGTCACGGTGGCGCGACCCGGCGGGGACGAGTTCCTCCTGCTCATGCCGATCGTGCGCTCGACGCACGAGGCGGCCGGGGTCGTGGAGAACGCGCTGGCGGCGATCTCGCGGCCCATCCCGGTCGAGCGGCGCGAGCTCGTGGTGACCGCGAGCGCCGGCATCGCGTTCTATCCGGACGACGCCGACTCGGCGGGCCTGCTGCTGCGCAACGCCGACATCGCGCTGCACAGCGCGAAGGAAGCCGGGCGCAACAACGTCCAGTTCTTCGCCGAACGGATGAACGTCGCCGCCCGCAGCCGGCTGGAGATCGAAGGAGCGCTGCGCCAGGGACTGGAGCGCAACCAGCTGCTGGTCTACTACCAGCCGCTGGTCGAGCTGGCCACCGGCGCGCTGGTCGGATACGAGGCATTGGCGCGCTGGCGGCACCCGAAGCGCGGGCTGGTGCTTCCCGAAGACTTCATCTCGATCGCCGAGTCGACCGGGCTCATCGTCGCATTGGGCCGGCACGTGCTGGCGACGGCCTGCCGCCAGGCCGCCATCTGGCGCGACGCCGGCGGGCCGCCGGTCCACGTCGCCGTCAACGTGACCGCGCGCCAGCTTCGCCACCGCGACTTCGTGAAGGACGTGGAGCAGGCGCTCGCCGCCGAGCGGCTGGACCCGCGCCTGCTCGAGCTGGAGATCACCGAGAATTCGATCATCGAGCATGGGCCCGACACCACCGCGACGCTCGACGCGATCGGCCGCCTGGGCGTGCAGCTCGCCATCGACGATTTCGGCACCGGCTATTCGAGCCTGAGCTACCTGAAGCGCCTGCCGATCGACACGGTGAAGATCGACCGGTCGTTCGTCGCCGACCTGCCGGAAGATCCCGACGCGTGCGCGCTGGTGGGCGCGATCATCGCCCTCGCCCACAACCTCGGCCTCAAGGTGCTCGCCGAAGGGGTCGAGACCGAGGCGCAATCCCGCTACTTGCGCGAGCATGGATGCGAGCGGGCGCAGGGATTTCTCTTCGGCGAACCCCGGCCGCCGGAGATGCTGCAGGTGGGCGCGGACGGCCGTCCTGCGATCGCTCTGCGCGACGCGTCCGCGTAGCCCCCGCCGACCGGGTCTTCACTCCTCCCAGTCGAACCGGCTCGCCGCGATGGCCGCGAAAGCCGCGCTGTACGCAAGCATGACCGCGATGGGCGCGAGCGCCGCGCCGAAGCCCAGGCCGCGCCACGTCATCGCGTCCAGTCCATCCACCGCCCAGCGCGTCGGGATCCAGAGCGTGGCGGACTGGAGCCACGCGGGAAAGACGAACGTCGGGACCCACGCGCCGCCCAGCATCACGAGCAGCAGCGTCGCGAGGATGGCGAGGCCGCGCGTGGCTTCGGGCGTGCGGCCGAGCGCGGCGATGAGCAGGCCGAACGTCGAGGCGAGCAGCGCGAACGCGAACGCGACGCCCGCGAAGCCGGCGATGCTGCCGTCGACGCGCACGCCGAAGATCGCGATGCCGGCCGCATAGATGCCGGCGAGCAGCAGCGTCGCGATCGCGGTGCCCGAGGCGACGCGGCTGCCCAGCAGGAGGCGGCGCGAAACCGGGGCGGCCCGCAGCCGGCGCCAGATGCCCATGCGGCGCATGAGCAGCACGCCCACGCCCAGCTCGATCCCCATGAACAGGACGAACTGCACGCCCATGCCGGCGAAGGAATGCGCGTAGCCGTTGTACTTGCGCTCGCCGCTCGTCACGTCGCTCTGGCGGAAGGTGAACGGCACCGACAGGCTGCCCGCCCCCCCGCGAGTCGCCGCGCCGGCCACTGCCTTCATCGCGTGCTCGACGAGCAGCCCCTTCACCATGGCGAGCGTCACGGCCTGCGAGGGATCGACCAGCAGGCCGACCTCGGGTTTCGGCACGTCCGGTCGGAAGAGAGCGCGCGTGGCGCCATCGCCGAAGCCGCGGGGGATCACGATCGCCGCGCGGACCTTGCCTTCGCGCACGCGTGCGCGCGCCGCAGCCGCGTCGAGCTGCTGCAGCGCGAAGGCGGTATCGCCCTGCATCGCGGCGACCAGCGACTTCGACACCGCGCTCGCGTCCAGGTCCACCACGGCGACGGGAACGGCGGCGGGCTGCTTCGGCGCGCCGCCGAACAGGTAGCCGAAGAAGGCGGCGATGAGGATCGGCGCGGCGAGCGTGATCACCATGGCGCGGCGGTTGGAGAAGTAGAGCACCAGGTCCTTGCGCACGAGCGCGAGCAGGGCGGTCATCTCAGTCCCTCAGCTGGCGGCCGGTGAGATGCAGGAAGACGTCCTCGAGGCAGGCCTCCTGCGCGTCGCGCACCGCGAGGCCGCGCGCGGCGAGCAGCTCGAGCGTAGGAGCGTCGATCGCGCCTTCGACCACGACCCGGCGGTGGACGCGGGCGGGAAGCAGCGCGCGCAGCTCGGCTTGCGTGCCGCTCGCCACCACCTGCCCGTGGTCCATCACGACGATGCGATCGCAGAGCCGCTCGGCTTCCTCCATGTAGTGCGTGGTGTACACCAGCGCCTTGCCGGCCGCTCGCAGCGCCTCGAGGTTTTCGAAGATCGCGTTGCGGCTTTGCGGATCCACTCCCACCGTCGGCTCGTCGAGCAGCAGCACGTCGGGCTCGTGGACCAGGCCGCAGGCGATATTCAGCCGGCGCTTCATGCCGCCGCTGAAGCTCGCGGGCTTCTCGCGCGCCCGGTCGGTGAGGCCGACCAGCTCGAGCACCGCGGCGGAGCGCTTCGCGCTCGTCTCGCGATCCAGGCCGTAAAGCGCCCCGAAGAGCTCGAGGTTGGCGATCGCCGGCAGGTCCTCGTAGAGCGCGATCTCCTGCGGGACCAGCCCGATGCGCCGCTTGACCGGGCTCGCTTCCTCGCCGATGGGCTGCCCCGCGACCGTGACGGTCCCGGCGTCGGGCCGCGCAAGCCCGCACAGCATCGCCACCATCGTGGACTTGCCGGCACCGTTGGGCCCCAGCAGGCCGAGGATTTCTCCGGGAGCCACGGCAAGCGACACGCCGCGCACCGCCTGCACGGTCCCGAACGATTTGCCCAGATCGCGCGCTTCGAGCATCGAGCCCCCACGAAAACGAATCTGCCCTGAGCGTAGCCTGCGCGGCGCATGCGGGCGCGCATCGTGCGACGAACCGCAGGCACGCGGCGCGAGCTGCCTGCCCCGGGCGCCAATGACCGTCAGCCGGGCGCCGGAAGCTTGTCCCGGGACAGCCCCGGAAATCGCGCTGCAAGCGCAGCGAGGAATGCCTCCGGGCGCGCCGGCGACACGATGACGACCCGCGCAGGCGTCTTCAGCACCACGGCAAGCCTCGGATCCGTGACGAACGTGCGGTACGTGCCGAGCGCCGAGTTGCGGTACAGGCCGGTGATCGAGAAGAGGCCTCCGTTGCCGAAGATGCGCATGGACCGGCGCATGGCGGCGGGGTCCTGCCATGCGCGCTCGAGCCCGTCCAGGCGCACGTTCGTGCTCCACAGCGGACGGCGCACCAGGAGGATCCCGCCGTCCAGCTCGTAGCCCTGCACCACGAACAGCAGGGCGCCGGCGAGGACCGCGGGTGGCACGTAGGGAACCAGGGCGCGCAGGTCGTCGGAAAGCAGCGCATGGCCCGCGTGCGTCATGGCGTTGGGCAGGACGACGGCGAGGGCCACGAGAACGACGCCCGAAAAGGCCGAGACCAGCTTCAGGTAGGTCGACCACGGCGCGGCTTCGAATCGTTGCATCGCCCACCTCCCGCTCGGCGCGCGGCATGCCTGGATTGCGGCTATTGTGTGGGCACCGACATCGGTCGGCAACCCGCCGGAGAAACCATGAAAAGGATCCCTGCCCTGTTGGCCGCCCTTGCGCTGCTCGCGCTTGCCGCCACCGCCGCCGCCGAAGACATCCGCCCGTACCGGAACGGACCCGTCACCGACGTGACCTTCATCAGGACCAAGCCGGGACAATTCGACGAGTACATGCGATACCTCGCCCAGTCGTACAAGGCGCAGATGGAAGCCAGCCAGAAGGCCGGGCTGGTGGTCGGCTTCAAGGTATTCGTGACCGAGCCGCGCACCCCCCATGATCCCGACGTGGTCCTCACGGTGACCTATCCCAACATGGCGACCCTCGACAAGACCGCCGAATTCGATGCGGTCGCGGCCAAGACCTCGGGCTCGATGGTCGAGCAGAACAAGGCCTTCGCCGACCGCGGGTCGATGCGCGAGGTCATCGGCTCGCAGCTGATGCGCGAGCTCATCCTGAAGTAGCGCCGGGAAGGCCTAGATCCTTCCGGGAAATGAGCCGCGCAGCGCGATGACGAACTTCTCCGCGACTTTCGCGAAGCCGGCGGGATATGGATGCAGCTCGTTCGCCCAGTCGTCCGCGGCGAACAATCCCTGCGTTTCGACGAGCACGAAGCCGTGGGCCGGCAGCCTCGCCAGCGAGTAGAGCATGTTGCGGAATTCCTTGAGCGCCTTGCGCACGATCTGCGTTCCCTGCTGCGCGTTCCATCCGGCGTAGTCGAGCGAGGGCTTCAGCCACGGTCCCGCGCACACCGGGTGCGTGCCGCTCGGAACGGCGAAGTCGTAGCAATGCGCGAAGATCGGCACTCCCGGCGCGTAGCGGTCGCGAAATGCGAACAGGTCGAGATACGAGGCCTCGATCGAGCCCAGCACGTCGAGGAAGCGCTGGCGATTCAGGCCCGCCGCATCGGGGGCGGCGTAATCGAGGTAGATGCAGAACCGGTCGCCGGCGATGTCGTTGCCGCCGCCGGAAAACAGGATCGCGTCGGGCTTTCCACCCGCGAGCCAGTTGGCGGGATCCTGCAGCGTCTCGATCAGGCGCTGCTGCTTCGGCAGCGACATCTCGTCGGTCGTGGCGTCGCCGTAGTGCGAGACGTTGGCGATCAGCGGCGCGCTGCTTCCCATGCTTTCCAGCTGCGCGATCGTGTCCGTGTTGCCCGCGTGCGGCGCATTGCCGGAAAGCGGGTAGTCGAACCAGGAATCGCCGTGGGCCAGCAGGACGAGCGGCATCACGGGCCGCTCCGCGGCCGCCGCCCGGCGCGCCGAGCGCTTCTTCAGGCTCGCCACCCGCGCCTGGTGCTTGCGGATGCGCCGGCGGATCTCGGCGTCGATCGTCCGGCGCATTTGCCGGCGCAACATGACGCTCTTGCGCGTGGTCGATTGCACGGATCGACGCAATGCCCTAGTCCGCGATCGCGCGAATCGTCCAGAAATCGTCCGACAGGCCCGCGTCGAGCAGATAGTTGTAGGGCATCGTGAAGTAACCGGTCATCCCCCATTTCGGGCCCCATGAATTGCGCACGATGAAGCGCTGCGCTGCATCGTCGTAGCCCACCGCGAGCACCGCGTGGCCCCCGAGCAGGGTCTCGCTCGGCGCGGGCATCGGCACCACGCCGGTTTTCGCCACCGCGGCGCTCTCGAAGCTGTCGTAGACGGAAAAGCCGAACACGAACGGATACCCCGAGGCCATGCAGCCCTTCATCTGGTTCAGGATCCTGGAGACCCGCTGATACTGGACCGCCCTGTACTTGAGCGCCTGCTTGAAGGCTGCGGCGGACGGCTTGGTCGCGAACTTCCGGATGTCGTACGGCCACAGCGTTTCGGGGCAGTCGCCGAGCGTGGCCACGCTCTTGATCCCGTCGCGGATCGAGGCGCCGTTGTCCGAGGCGACGGTCCCCTCGATGACGCGCTCGTTGTAGTAGATGAAGAGCCGCGACGGGACGAAGTCGGGCTTGAGCTTTTGCTTGTGCCGCTCGAACTGAATGGCGCCAGCGATCGCATTGCTGGTGCAGCTCCCGAGCTCACCCTGGTCGTAGACCACCTTGGGGCATTGCGGCCGCAGGTCGACCCGGGCCGGGAGCTTCGCGAGATTCACCACCGGCGCCGCGTAGAGATGATCGCGTTCGTCGGGAATGTCGGGGATCCATCCGTATCCCTGGATCTTGTGCCGGGTAAGCGCCATGGCAGCCTCGCTCGCGATGGTTTGGCAGGCGATCGTGAACGCCGGGCCCGACCGTGTCTAGGCCGTTGGCTCCGATCCCACCCGCGTGGGTAGGTGTAAAGTCCTTCCGAAATGAGCTCGCAGCCCGACATCCGGGAGACCCGCCGGGAGCAGATCTTCCCGGAGCTCACGCCCGCGCAGATCGCGCGCCTCGAGCCGCACGGACGCAGGATCGCGACGCGCCGGGGCGAAGTCCTGTCGCAACCCGGCGACCGCCAGCGCGAGCTCCTCGTGGTCCTCTCGGGAAGCGTGGAGATCGTGCGCCCCGGCCTCGCGGGCGAGGAGCTCATCGTGGTGCACACGCCGGGACACTTCTCCGGGGAGATGAGCATCCTGCGCGGCGCAGGCAGCCTCGTCCTCACCCGCGTACGGGAGGAAGGCGAGGTGCTCGCCCTCGCGCCGCAGGAGCTGCGCGCGGTCGTGCAGACCGACTACGAGCTGAGCGAGCTCCTGATGCGCGCGTTCATCCTGCGCCGCGTGGCGCTCATCGGCGCGCAGGGCGGCGACGTGATCCTGCTCGGCTCGCGCCATTCCGCGGGGACGCTGCGCGTGCAGCAGTTCCTCGGCCGCAACGGCTTCCCGTACGTGAACCTCGACGTCGAGCTCGACGCCTCGGTGCAGGAGCTGCTCGATCGCTTCCACGTGAGCGTCGACGACGTGCCGGTGGTCGTATGCCGCGGCGAGAAGGTGCTCAAGAACCCTTCCAACCACGAGCTCGCCGAGTGCCTCGGCATGAACGCGGAGCTCGACCCGGTGCGCGTGCGCGACCTCGTGGTGATCGGCGCCGGGCCCGCGGGGCTCGCCTCCGCCGTGTATGGTGCCTCCGAGGGCCTCGACGTGCTGGTGATGGAGACGAACGCGCCGGGAGGCCAGGCGGGCTCCAGCTCGAAGATCGAGAACTACCTCGGCTTTCCCACCGGCATCTCGGGCCAGGCGCTCGCGGGCCGCGCGTTCACGCAGGCGCAGAAATTCGGCGCCGAGATGGCGATAGCCAGCAGCGCCCTGCGGCTGCACTGCGACAAGCGCCCCTACACCGTCGAGACTTCCGAGGGCCACGCGATCCACGCGCGCGCGATCGTGATCGCGAGCGGCGCCGAATACCGCCAGCTCGCGATCGCGGACCTGGCCCGTTTCGTGGGCGTGGGCGTCTACTACGCCGCCACGGCGGTCGAGGCGCGCGTGTGCAGGGGCGAGGAGGTGATCGTGGTGGGAGGGGGAAACTCCGCGGGACAGGCCGCGGTGTTCCTGGCCGGCTCCTGCCGCCACGTGCACGTCCTGGTGCGCTCGAAGGGGCTCGCCGAGAGCATGTCGCGCTACCTCGTGCGCCGCATCGAGGAGAGCCCGCACATCACGCTGCACACGCAGACCGAGATCGTCGCGCTCGCGGGCGAGGCCAGCCTCGAGCGCGTGACCTGGCGCAGCAACCGCGACGGCGGCGAGCAAGTCCAGCCCATCGGCCACGTGTTCCTCATGACCGGCGCGGTCCCCAACACCCGCTGGCTCGAAGGCTGCCTGCGCCTGGACGACAAGGGATTCGTCTGCACCGGGACGGACCTGGGCGTGGAGGATCTAAGCCCCCCGCAGTGGCCGCTCGCCCGCCGGCCCTACGCGTTCGAGACCAACCTCCCCGGCGTCTTCGCGGTGGGCGACGTGCGCTCGGGCAGCGTCAAGCGCGTGGCGTCCGCGGTCGGCGAGGGCTCGGCGTGCGTGCAATCGGTCCACCGCGCCCTCGCCGAATGAGCGGGCGGTGGCGTATCCGGCCCGGATGCCGGGGCAGCTGGATGGTGCGCAACACCGGACGCTCCTGGGGTGCGCCGGCCAAGCTGCTGCACTGGGCGGTCGCGGCGCTCGTGTTCGTGCAGATCGCGCTGGGCTGGTGCGCGGCAAGCTGGCGGATTTCGCCGACCAAGCTCGACCTCTTCGTCTGGCACAAGTCCACCGGCATGGTGATTCTTGCGCTGATGATCGTGCGCGTCGCGTGGCGGTGGGCCAACCCCGCCCCCGCCCTGCCTGCCGACATGCCGCCCCTGGAGCGCCGCGGCGCGCAGGCAAGCCATCTCCTGCTCTACGCGCTATTGCTTGTCATGCCCGTGACCGGGTGGATCGTCAATTCGGCCGCAAATATCCCGTTCCGCATGTTCTGGCTGATCCCCCTGCCCGCGATCGTGGAGCCGGACAAGGCGATGGCGGACGCGGCGGCGCGCGCGCACTTCGTGCTCTTCCTCGTGCTGTCGTTGCTCGTGACCGTTCACGTCGCGGCAGCGCTGCGACATCACTTCTTCAAACGCAACGACGTGCTGGTGCGCATGCTGCCCGGCAAGGCAAGCCGCGAGTGATCGGGCGCGCCCTGCTCGCCGCAACGTTGCTGGTCGTGCCGGTCCTTCCTGCGCGTGCGGCCGATTGGAAGATGGACACCGCGGCGAGCCGGCTCGAATTCGCGGCCACGTTCGAGAACGCCGCCGCACCCGGCGTGTTCAGGAAATTCGACGTCACGATGCGCTTCGATGCCGGCCAGCCCGCGCCGGGCCGTCTCGACGTCACGATCGACATCACGAGCGCCGACATGGACAGCGCCGACGTGAACCGGGCCATCGGAGGTGCCGAGTGGTTCGACTTCGCCCGCTTTCCGCAGGCGCAATTTCATGCGACGGACATCCATCCCACGCAGGCCGGCCGCTACCTGGCGCGGGGCATGCTGAGCCTCAAGGGCGTGCAGCGGCCGCTCGACGTTCCGTTCACCTGGACCGCGACGGGCGACACGGCGCAAATGGAGGGAGAATTCATCGTCAAGCGCGCCGTCTTCGGTATAGGCAGCGGCGAGTGGGCGGCCACGAACGTCGTGGGCGCCGACGTGAAGGTCAGGTTCAGCGTGCGGCTGCGCAAGAGTGGCTGAACGGCGCATCACGCGAGGCGTCGCCGCGGTGCTCGTCGCCCTGCTCGCGGCGTGCGCTTCGCCGGTTGCGCCGCCGCCGCAAGCCGGGAGGCTGGAGCCGGCCGGGCTTCCGGCCGCGCATTACCGGCAGTTGCTGGCGCAGGGCCAGCCCGTGTTCCGCGTCGACCCCGCCCGCTCGCTCCTGCTCGTCGTAGTCCGGCGCGGCGGAGCGCTCGCGCAATTCGGGCACGACCACGTGGTCGCGAGCCACGACGTGGCGGGCTACATCGCGCCGGACGAGGGCCGGGCCGATCTTTACGTGCCGCTGGATGCGATGGTCGTCGACGAGCCCGCGCTGCGCGCCGGGGCGGGCCTGGACACGCAGCCGTCCGCCGCCGACATCGCGGGTACGCGCCGCAACATGCTGGACAAGGTGCTCGAGACCAGCCGCCATCCCTACGCGCTGATCGCCGTGAGCGACAACGGGGCTGGCGCCGCTGCGCACCAGCCCACGGTTGCGCTCACGCTGCACGGGGCCACCCATCTCGTGGAGGTTGCATCGCACCTCGAGCAGGCCGCCGGCGAAATCACCGTGACGGGAGCCCTTGCGATCGACCAGTCCCGATTCGGCATCGCGCCGTTCTCGATCCTGGGCGGGGCGATTGCGGTGCGGGATCGGGTGGACATCACCTTCCGGATACGCGCCCGCCGCATGGAGTAGCCTGCGCCGGCGTCCAGGCACTCAGACGACCAGGATGACGGTCGACACGCCGATCAGCAGGAGCAGCGTCAGCTGCCGGAAGCGCGTATCGCTCAAGCGGGGAAACAGGCGCACACCACCCACCAGCCCCGCGTAGTATGCCGGCGCCAGGCACAACGTCGTCCAGCCGGCGCGCGCGCCGAGCACGCCGTAATGCCAGAGCATCGCCGCGCCCGCAAGCGAGATGACCGTTACGTAAAGCGTCAAGTTCGCGCGCGTCCTCTCGATCGGATCCGGCCCGGACAGGAGGTAGAGGATCACGGGCGGCGCGCCGATGCTGGTGGCGCCGAGCATCGTTCCGCTCACCGCCCCGAGCCCGAGCGAGGTCGCCAGCCGCGGCCGGCCCGCGTAGCGCCACCCGCGGAGCAGCGCGAGCGCGAACACGATCACCGTGATCGCGATGGCTCGCCGAGTGACGAGCGGATCGGTGCCGACCAGAATCCACGTGCCGAGCGGGACGGTGGCGCAGGCCGCCAGCAGGATCGCGCCGATCATGTGCCAGTGCACGAGGTGGCGTGTCTGCACGAGCATCGGCGTGGCGACCAGCGATTCGAGCAGGAGTACCACGGGCACCGCGAGCTGCGGGCCGAACAGCACGGCAAGCGGCGGCGACATCACCATCGCACCTCCAAATCCGGTGATCCCGCGCACGACACCGGCGATCGCGGCGATCGCAATTGCCGCGACCAGGGGGGCGATGTCCAGGTGCGCCCCGCTACGCCGCAATGACCATGTCCGCGCCGGCGAAACGGATGCGCGCGTAGTCGATGTCCGAGCGCGCCGCGAGGAAGCCGACAAGCTCGGTGAGCGGCGTCGTGCGGAATCGACATTCGGATCGGGGATCGCGCAGCGGCTCGACAAGCTTGCGATCGTAGAAAGCCGCAAGCAGCATGTCCTCGTCGCTCGCCGCCGCCCCCAGCTCGGCGCGCAATTTCGGAATCCATGGCTGCAGGTGCGCCGCAGGGGGTCCGGTGACGTATTCCGATTCGCGAATGTTCGCGCGCTCCAGGAATTCGTCCGAGGGCTTCGCCGCGAGCCGCCCGTAGTAGCCGCGCGCGTACTTGCGGACCTCGTCGGGGATCGTCTTGTAGCGCTCGCCCTGGACCACGTTCAGCGTCGCCTGCGTGACGATGTACTGCGCGAACGGGCTGACCACGATCGGGTAGCCGAGGTCGTGGCGCACTCGCGCGACTTCCTCCAGGATTTCGGGCAGCCGATGCGCGAGCTGCATCGTCTCCAGCTGGTAACGCAGATTCGAGATCATTCCCCCCGGGATCTGGTGCTGGTAGAGCGCGGGATCCCTTGCGGCGATCGTGCCCCGCGGCTTGCCGTCGCGTTCGCAGACCCAGTCGAAATAGCCGGCGATCTCGCCAAGCGCGGCGTCGTCCATCGACGTGGCCAATCCAAGCCGGCGGGCACGCGCGAGCACGTCCTCGGTGGCCGGCAGCGACGGGCCGTTCGCCAGCGGCTCGGTCGCGGTGTAGCCGAGGCGGAAGCCCGATTGCATGGCGACCTCGTAGACTTCCGGGCCGAGTCCGGACTGGCAGTGCGAATGCATCTGCGTCGGGATGACACCCGCGGCCTGCACGACTGCCGGGAACAGCGTGCGGCCGCGCTCGGGCGTGAGCAGGCCGGTTGGATCCTTGATCGAGATGAAATCGACATCGAGGGCCACCAGCTCGCGCGTGCGCTCCACGTAATAGTCGTCGGTGTGCACCGGCGAAAGCGTGTAGGTCATCATGGCGTTGACCTTCATCCCCGCCTCATGCCCGGAGCGCACCGACGAGACGATGTTGCGATTGTCGTTCAGCGCATCGTAGACGGTCAGCACCTCGATGCCGCGGCGGGCAAGCGCGCGCGAGTTGAGTGCCACGATGTCGTCGGGAAAGAGCTCGAAGGTGTACAGGCTCTGGGCACGGGTCAGGCCATCGCACGGCGTCGCGAGCCGCTCGCACAGCAGGCCGATCCGCTCCCACGGGTTCTCCTGCAGGTAGCGTACGCAGACGTCGAATACCGCACCGCCGAGGATGTTGATGTACGCGTAACCCGCCCGGTCGATCGCGCCGAGGATGGGGGTCATGGTGGCGGTGGTCATGCGCGTGGACCACAGGCATTGGTGCGCGTCACGCAACGTGACGTCGATGAAGTCGAACGCGCCCATCCGCGCGCGCATCACGGCAGCTGCGGGCGCAGCACAACCAGCGCCTGTCCCGTCGCGACCGGCGCGGCATCGGCGACGAGAATTTGCACGACGGTTCCTCGCGCTTCGGCGCGGATCGAGTTCATCAGCTTCATCACCTCGATGATGCACACGGTCGTGTCGGCGTCGACGGACTGGCCGACGTCGACAAACGGGCGTGCGCCCGGCTGCGGCGCTCGATAAAAGGTCCCGACCATGGGCGAGCGAATGACGATCGAGCCGGCCGGCCAGGCCGGCGTGGCGTCCGGCGCCGCAGGCAGGGCGTGCGTCGACGACGAGCCCGGAGCGGGCGCGGGCGCGGCGAGAGCCGGCGCCGGTTGCGGCATTGGCGCCAACCGGCCCGGCGATTGCGCCGCGCCGCGCCGACGCACCTCGATTTCGATGTCACCGACTTTCAGATGGAATTCTGAAAACCGCTCCGAGGTCTTGATCAATTCGACGATCCGTAGCAGATCGTCGTAGGTCAGGCGGTCGTCGGGCAAGCGAAGCTCCGGGTTGGGCACCCGGCTCACGCGCGGCAATGGGTCGCCGGGCCGTCGTTCGCGGGGACCGTGGATGATTGCACGCGGCCGAGAAACATTGCAATAATGGAACATGGGATTTCATTCAACGAAATTGCGTGCGGTGCCCGCGAGCGACCCGGATGCCGTCTCGCCCACCCTGCGGGCGTTCGCGCTGCTCGAGCGCATCGCGACCGCCGATGAACCGCCCACGCTCGAGGAGCTCACTCGCGCAAGCGGCCTGCCGAAGCCGACCGTCCATCGCATCCTGCACCTGCTGATGCGCGGCGGCCTGGTCGAGCGCGAAGGGCGCGACAAGCGCTACGCCGTGGGCGCCCGGCTGTGCGCGCTGTCGCTCGAAGTGCAAATGCGCTCGCCGCGCAGGCGCGAGCGGCATGCGATCCTTGCACGCCTGGTCGAGGCCGTCGGCGAGACCTGCAATTTCACCATGCTCGACGGCAACGAAGTCGTCTATCTCGAGCGCGTGGAGACGTCCGCGAATGTGCGGCTGCACATGAAGGCCGGCTCGCGCGTCCCGTTGCATTGCACGGCGAGCGGCAAGCTGCTGCTCTCGGCCATGCCGTCCGCGCAGATGCGGCGGCTGCTGGGACCGGGTCCGCTTGCACGGTACACGGAGCGAACGGTGGTGAGCCTCGACGCCCTCGAGCGCGAGCTCGCCAAGATTCGCGCGACCGGCGTCGGCACGGACGTCGGCGAATACCTCGACGGATCCGTTTGCCTTGCGGTGGCGGTGCGCGATCCGCTGGGGCGCACGCATGCGACGATCGCGGTGCACGGTCCCGCGCCGCGCATGAGCTTGAAGAAGGGCTACGCGTTCCTGCCTGCCATGCGCGATGCGGCCGCGGCAATCGCGGCCACGCTGTTTCCGGCCGACCCTCGCGCGGCACACTCCGAAAAGCCACCGGTCTCGTCGGCCAAGAGAATCGCGGCATGACCGATCCCGTCATCATCACCGTCGCGATCACCGGCGCCGTGCCGCGCAAGAAGGACAACCCGGCGGTACCGGTGACGCCCGAAGAGCAGGTCGAGTCGACCCACGAGGCGTTCGAAGCCGGCGCCTCGCTGGTCCATATCCACGTGCGCAATCCCGACGAGTCGCCGGGATCCGATCCCGAGCTATATGGACGCGTGCAGGAGGGAGTGCGCAAGCATTGCCCTGGAATGGTCGTGCAGTTCTCCACCGGGGGCCGGGGCCGCGAGCAGGCGCGGCGCGGCGCGATGCTCACTCTCAGGCCCGACATGGCATCGCTCGCGACCGGCTCAGTCAACTTCCCGAATGGGATCTACGAGAATCCGCCCGACTTCGTCGAGGCTCTCGCGCAGACCATGCTGGACAACGGCGTCAAGCCGGAGATCGAGGTATTCGATCTGGCGATGCTCTACAACGCCGCGAACCTGGTCAGGAAGGGGCTGGTCAACGCCCGGCCGCACGTACAGTTCGTCATGGGCATCCCGAATGCGCTGCCGGTGCGCCGCACGATCTTCGATTTCCTGCGCTCGGAGCTGGCGGCGCTCCTGCCCGAAGCCACCTGGGTCGCGGCCGGTGTCGGCCGCCACCAGTGGGAGGTCAATCAGTGGTGTCTCGAGGCTGGGGGGCATTGCCGCACGGGGCTCGAGGACAATCTGCGCATCGCGCCGGACCGGCTCGCGGCGAGCAACGCGGAGCTCGTGCGCAAGATAGTCGATGCCTGTGCGAGTTATGGCCGCAGGCCGGCAACGGCGGCCGAAGCGCGGCAGATTCTCGGGTTGTCCGCGCTCCACTGAGTGGAGACAGATGGTGATGTGCATTGACATCGGCGACTACGGCTTGCGCCGTTAGCCGTTGAAGCCGCAGCGAAGACCAAACCGCCAGGAGGAGATGCCATGAACGATTCGAAATCGGACGACCCTCGCGACAACGCGCCGGATCAACCTGCTCCGACGCCGCCGCGCCGTGCATTTCTGGGTGATGTCGTCAAGGCCGCGAGCGGCCTGCTGCTCGGCGACCTCGTGGCCCCGGCGACGGCCGGCGCGCAGGCCCCGGCGATGTCGTCGCAGAAGTTCACCGAATGGGGCTGGCCGCTGCCCTACCAGCAGATTTCGGCGAAATCCAGGGAGTGGCTGCAGAGCAAGGGCTGGTGGCCGATCAACGCCGCATGGATCGTCGTATGGGCGAGCGAGGACATGATCGGCAATGTGATGCAGACGCAAAAGCTGCTGGAGAAGCGCGGCATCGAGCCGCAATGGCGGACCTTCGTCGCGGCGGGCTTTTCGAACGAGGCGTTCATTCCCGGGCGCATTCAGATCGCGAGCACCGGCGCACTCGGGGTGCTTGCGCTGCTGAGCAACAAGGTGCCGACTCGCGCCCTCGCGGTGCACTCGCCCGGGCTCACGCACGGCGCGACCGTGCCTCTGGACTCGCCGCTCAAGAGTCTTGCCGATCTCAAGGGCGCGAAGGTACTGAAGCGTCCCGCCATCGTCGGGACGACCACCGGCTCGACCAATCATTTCGGCTTCATCGCCGCCGCGCACTATCTCGGCCTCAAGCCCGACGAGGACTACACGCTGCGAAGCCTGCCGCCCGGCGACCTCGCTTCGGGTCCGAAGGGCATCGACGTCTATACGATCTGGGAACCGCATGTCTCGTATTCCACCGAGGTGCTGAAGGTCACGCGACTGCTCGAGCTGCTGGATCCGTATTACATCTACAGCGGCTACTACTACACGCGGCTGGAAATCGAGGAAAACGCCCCCGACGTCGTGCAGCTCATCACGGACGCCTTCGTCGAGGCGGTCCTCTGGGCGAAGGCGCATCCCGAGCAGGCCGTATCGGATCTGGCCAGCCAGCCGGTGTATGGGCGGTTGGGACTCCCGCTGATCACCAAGATGTCCGAGCGCTACCTCTTCTGGCCGAAGCCCACCGTGTATTTCCCGTACGACAACCCGAATGGGATCTGGCCGGGAGAGGAAGCCCGGATCAGTACCTGGGCGTTCGACACGGGTGCATCGAAAAACAAGGTGACGAATCTCGACTGGCAGAACGTACGCCGCGTGAGCTACATGGAGGCCACGTTCGACAAGCTCGGCTGGGCGGTCCCCGAGCGGCCGGCATTCCTGCCCCAGGATTTCGGCGGCGTCGGCAATCTGCCGTATAAGCCTTACGGTGCTGCACTGCTGCACGGACCCGCGCCGTTCCCCGAACCCGGGGAGCTCAAGAAGCCGTGGACGTTCATGGGCAAGACCTACCGGCCGTGAGCCTGCAGGAAGCGGTCGAGGCGCCGCCGCGTGCCAGCGCGCAACCGGGGACGGCGCCGCTGTCGCCCGAGGTGCTGGCGCGCCTGACGGCGTCGATGGTGCCACCGCCGCAGCCGCGCTGGCGCCGCGTGCTCGCGCGCGTTTGGCACCTCTGGCTGCTGGCGGCGTTCATCGCCGTGTGGGAGTTCGCGAGCGTGTACGGCAAGCGCGTCAATCCGCAGCTCGACGTGATGTTGCCGCCGCCCACCGCGGTCTTCTCCGCGGCGGCGGACCTGCTCCACCGCGGCGTTCTGTTCACGCATATCTTCGCCAGCCTGTATCGCGTGCTGCTGGCGGTGGGCGTGGCGAGCCTGATCGGCGTGCCGCTCGGCCTCGCGATGGGATGGTCGAAGCGCTTCCGCGCGGCCGTCGATCCGCTGCTCGAGTTCATCCGGCCGATTCCGCCCCTCGCGTGGATTCCGTTGAGCATCCTGTGGTTCGGCATCGGCGACATGCAGATCGTATACATCATCTTTCTTGCCGCCTTTTTCCCGGTCGTGTTGAACTCCATGGCGGGTGCACGAGACGTCGATTCGTTCCTGATGCGGGCGGGAATGAGCCTCGGTGCCGATCGACGCGAGCTTTTCACCACGGTCGTGCTGCCGGCGTCGTTGCCGCAAATCTTCACCGGAATGCGCATCGGCCTCGGGATCGGGTGGATGGCGCTCGTCGCGGGCGAGCTGGTCGCGGCGCCGAGCGGTCTCGGCTACATGATCAACAATGCGCGCACCCTGTTCCGCAGCGATTACATCCTGCTCGGCATGGTGCTGATCGGCGCCCTCGGCCTCATGCTCGATTACCTGATGCGGCAGGCGGCGCGTTTCGCCATGCCGTGGCACCGCGGAACCTAGCGCACCAGCCTATGACGCTCAATTCGAGCTCCCAGGTCAGCGTCGAGCACGTCAGCAAGGTCCATTTCACGCTCAAGGGCGAGCCGCTGCTCGCGCTGCTCGACGTCAATTTCAAGGTCGAGAACAACGAGTTCTTTTCCATCGTGGGACCGAGCGGCTGCGGAAAGACAACGCTGCTCAACCTGCTCGCCGGCTTCGAGCAGCCCACGCGCGGCGAACTGTGCGTGGGTGGCCGGGTCATCAGCGAGCCGGGATGGGAGCGCGCGGTCGTATTCCAGGAGTACGCGCTGTTCCCCTGGTACACGGTGCGCGAGAACATCTGCTACGGCCTGAAGCGCAAGCGCCTGCCGGAAGCCGAGCAGCGAAGGCTCGTCGATCATTACATAGGGCTCGTGGGCCTGCGCGGATTCGAGTCGCGCTATCCGCGCGAGCTCTCCGGCGGCATGCGGCAACGCGTGAGCATCGCGCGCGCGCTGGCGGTCAATCCGTCGATCCTGCTGATGGATGAGCCGTTCGCATCGCTGGACATCCAGACGCGCGAGTACATGCAGGACGAATTGCTCAAGATCTGGCAGCGCGAGCCGAAAACCGTGATCTTCATCACGCACAGCATCGACGAGGCGATCAAGCTGTCCGACCGCATCGCGATCATGGCGCCACGCCCGGGCAGGGTGGAGGAGATCAAGACCGTGGGATTTGCGCGGCCGCGAGACCCTACCGACCCGGCCGTGGTGCATCTTGCCGCCGACGTCAAACGCTGGCTCCGCCAGCAGGTCTTCGAAAGCACGCAGGCGACCGACCCGGCCGTCGTTCGACGCGCGGCGGGCTGACCGGACATCGCTGCACCGGCACGCAGGCGCACGCCGCGAGCTCAGTCGACCTGCAGCACCACCTTGCCCATCGTGTGGCCTTCCTCGACCAGCCGATGCGCCGCCGCAGCCTCTTCCAGCGGCATGACCGCGCTCACCTTGACCTTGACCTCGCCGCGATCGAACCATGCGGCGGCCGTCTCGAGGATCCGTGTTTGCGCGCGCCGGCCCGCGTCGTTGCCGAGCAAGGTTGGCGCCGTCATCTGCACGTAGCCGACCGTGAGATTGCGCATGCGCGCGCGGTTGATTTCGGGCAGCTCGCACGCGGTCGACAGCAGCGTCGCGACCCGGCCGTACATCCGCGATGCCGCAAACGATCTGCCGAATGTCGGCCCTCCAACGGTATCGAACACGACATCGACGCCCCGGCCGCTCGTCCAGCGCAGCGCGGCTTCGACAAAATCTTCGTCGCGATAGTCGATCACGAGCTCCGCGCCCAGCGATTTCACGAATTCGGCCTTCGGCGCGCCGCTCACGGTCGCGGCGACGCGCGCGCCGCGACGGCGCGCAAGCTGCACGGCGATGTGCCCGACGCCGCCCGCGGCCGCGTGGATCAGGACGGTCTCGCCGGAGGCGAGCGCGACGCGATCCACCAGCGCCTCCCACGCGCTGATCAGGACCAGGGGAATCGCAGCGGCTTCGGCCATCGACAGACGGGTCGGCTTGGGCGCCGCGTATGCTTCGTGCACGACGGTGTACTGGGCGTAGGTGCCGGGCTCCCGGCCCAGGCCGCCATTGAAGAAGTACACCTCGTCACCGGGCTTGAAGCGGCTCGCGTTGCCGCCGACGCGTTCGACGACGCCGGCGCCATCGCAGCCCAACACCGCCGGCAGATGGTCCGGATACAGGAAATGGAGCTTCCTGATCTTCGTATCGAGGGGATTCACGCCCGCCGCGCAAATGCGCACCAGAAGCTCGCGCGGATCGGCGAGCTGCGGCAGCGGGACGTCGGCGACCTTCAATACTTCAGGACCGCCCGGTGCCGTCATCACGACGGCCTTCATCGCGGTACCCGGCGACAGAACGCCATCATGCCAGCAGCCCCGGATTCGCCTGGTCCACTGCGCCGGTCGGCTGCGTTTCAGCGAACGCGGTGAGCGTATTGCAATGCGCCGACAGCGCATCGAGGCGTGGATAGGTGCCGTGCGCGACGAGCTCCGGGTTGACGATGCGCGTGAAATCGAACATCGCGACCGTCGTGATGTCGGCCTGCGTCAGGCGGTCCAGCGCAAGCCAGCGCTTGCCGGGCAGCGCATCGAGCCAGGCGAGGCCGCCGCGCGCCTGCGTCTCGTTGTGGATGACCCAGCTCCTTTGCACTTTCTCGGGCGGATGCATCGTATGCTCGTAGAGCGCTGCGACGACCTTTTCCAGCGCACCCATCGCGCATGCGACGGCGCGCAGGACTTCGCGCCGCTCGGGTTCCTGCGCCGGCACGAGCGCGTGGCCCCGGTCCACGTAGTCGAGGATCGCGCCGCTGTCGAATAGCACCTCCTCCGAATCGAGGATCAGCGCGGGAATCCGGCCCACCGGATTGACGGCACGGACGTCCGCGAGATGCGTCCACGCGGTGATCGGGCGGTGCTCGTAAGCGATGCCGAGATGGCGCATCGTGATCGCCACGCGACGCGTGAACGGAGAGCGATACCGCCCGACGAGAATCACCTCGGAGCCCGCATCCGGCGCGGCCCGCGGCGAAATGCGCCCAATGGCGCTCTCGTCAGTGCCACAGCAGGCTCACCCTGCGGCACAGGACCCGCTGGAACGCCTTGTCGAACCACTTGTTCCTGGCCAGGCGATGGAACCACGGCGTCGAGCGCGAGCGTTCACGCTGCGCGGAGTCGAGGGCCGCGCGCGAGGCCAGCCGATGGAATACATAGAACTGGCAGCCCCGTTCGGTCGCCATCTCCAGGAACTGAAATCCCTGCCAATCGCCGCACTCCAGGAGGATCGGCCCGTGCTCGTACTGATACCAGGCGCAGAGCTCCTCGCGGAAGTCCTCGGGAGTCCAGATCCCGACCGAAAAAACCCACGGCCCCGCATCCGGGCCGGTGCGGCCGCTCGCGAAGAGCAAAGTCAGGCGTTTTTCGGTGACGGATTTCGGCGCCCTGCCGCGCTCACAAAGGACGAGGCTGCCTTCGTTGTCGTCGCGCACGAGGCACTCGGAGGCGCCCCGCGAATGCGCGGCGAGCGCCTCGATTTCCTTGCGCCCGGTAAAGGACGATTCCCAGACCAGCATCAGCGTGTCTCCCCGCAAACCGACGAGGGCGCCACACGACGTCCCGTCACTACGGCCGCTTGGTTCATGCCGGATTTTCGTCCGCAATCGCGCGCGGATGATTTGCGGCTTGGGACGCGTGTTTGTTCGATTGGGACAACTGCCCGCCCGCGTCGTGCCCATTGCGCCAGGCCGACGGGCTGCATCCAAACGACCGAGCGAACCATCGAGTGAATGCCGCAGTCCCCGAAAACCCGACCAGGTTCGCGATGTCGCAGATCGGCCGATGGCTCCGCAGCAGCCGGGTAGCCATTTCCGTCCGGACCTGGGACAGGACGGAGGAAAATGATTCGTCGGTTTCGCTCAGATAGCGATGGACGGTTCTGCGATCCACCCCCATGGCGCGCGCGATCGTCCCGGTGGTGCACCTTCCACTCGAGATCGACAGCCGGATCAGCTCGCGCACCTTCTCCCCGGCCGAGGCCGTTCGATGCGCCATCATCGAATCGAGATACCGATGCGCATAGCGTGCAAGCATGGCGTCGGACATCGCGAGCGGCGCGTCCAGGTCGACCGAAGGGAACACGATGGCATTGACGTCCTGCTCGAAGTCGACTCGACAGCGAAAGAACGCCCGATGCGTCGCGAGGTTCCTTGGTGCCCGGTGCTCGAAGCGGACGTGATGCGGCTTCCAGTGCGCGCCGGCAAGCCTGCGAAGGATGCGGAAAAAGGCGCCGAGCGACAATTCGGTCACCTGGCGCACGCGGTCGAGACCCATCGAGCGCACTTCGAGGCTCAGCACCGCGACGCCGCGTTCCTCTTCCAGCCGCAGCATCAACGACTCGTTGTGCACCGGCAGGTAGCGAACGAGCGATCGCAGCGCGGATCCCAGGTCCGGCTCCTGGTGGATCACGATGCCGATGGGCCCGAGGATCCCGAGGTCCCGCGACTCGGCCAGACGAAGGCCGAAGTCCTCCACCTTCGCCGCCTCCGATGAGCGCTCCAGCAGCTCGGCGAATGCCCGGGCGGGAATTCGCGAATCGAGGTCGTCGAGCGCGGCCAGATCCAGCCCGACCGACCTCACGATGCGCTGCGGGGCGAGCCCGAGCGATTCCGCCAGCGGTGCATAGCCGGTCAGGATCTGGCTGCGAGCAAGATAGGGCATGGCGGCGGGCTTCCCAGAATGGTAAACCATTGTCCCAACCGATCAAACCCCGGCCCTTCGTCGCGCCCAAAATCGCCCGAGTCTGAACCAGAAACAGGAGGATCACATGCATTTCTTCGATGACTCGCTCTTGCCGGAAAACCAGGAGAAGCTGGTGATCCAGGCCGCTCCCTACGGACCCGCATGGCTGCCTTCCGATTCGGACGATATCCCGGTCAGCATGGAGCAGCAGGTGCAGAAGGCCGTGGACTGCTACAACGCCGGCGCGACGGTTCTGCACGTGCACGTCCGCGAGGCCGACGGCAAGGGCTCCAAGCGCATCTCGACGTTCAACGAGCTCCTTGCGCGGCTGCGCGTGGCCGTGCCGAAGATGCTCCTGCAGGTGGGGGGCTCGATCTCCTTTGCGCCCGAGGGTGAGGGCAAGGCCGCCAAATGGCCGGGGATCGATACGCGCCACATGCTTGCGGAGCTCAGTCCGCAACCCGATCAGGTGACCATCGTCATCAACACCAGCCAGATGAGCCTCACGGAGCTCATGTCGAAGGACGACATTGCCGGAACGAGCATGGAGAAGCCGGAGTATTTCAACGCCTATCAGGAGATGGTGACCGAAGCGCCGCCGTCGTTCTTCGTCGAGCACCTGAAGCGGCTCGTCGCGAAGCGCATCCAGCCGCACTTCATGATCGGCAGCATCCACCAGCTCGAAACGGTGGAGCGGCTGATCCGCTCCGGCGTGTACACCGGTCCGCTGGTCCTCAATCACATGGCGCTCGGCGGCGGCTACGCGGGTCGCAATCCGTCCGATATGCTCGAATTCGTGCGCCGCGTTCCCGATGGCGCCGTGCTCACGATCGAATCGCTGATGCGCACCGTTCCTCCGATATGCACCATGGCGGTCGCCCTCGGTCTCCACGTCCGCGTCGGCGTCGAAGACAATCTGTGGCGCCGCAAGGGGGAGCGCTTCACGTCGGTTCAGCAGGTCGAGCAGATGGTGCGCATCGCCCGCGAGCTCGGGCGCGATGTCGCCAGCGGCGAGGAGGCGCGCGCGATCTACAAGATCGGCACGTACTACAGGAGCGCGGAAGAAACGCTGGCGCACTTGGGCTGGCCGCCGAATCGACGTCCCGGACAGCGCGGCTTCCTCGTGAGCACCCCGCAGCCGGCACGCGAACCTGCCAAGGTCCCGACGCGGGAGGCCGAGAAGATTCGCTGAAGCCTGGTCCAGCCATGAATCTGAATCTGAATCGCAAGATCGCCCTCGTCACGGGTGCCGGCGGGGGAATCGGCGGGCGCATCAGCGCCAAGCTGGTCGACGAGGGTTGCTCGGTCTACGTCGCCGATCTCGATCTGGCGGCCGCAGACGTCGCGGCCGCGCGCATGGGGGCCGCGGCGCACCCGATGCGAATGGATGTCACGAACCCAGGCGAAGTGGAGCGATGCGTGCAGGAAATCGTGGCGAAGCACGCAACGATCGACATTCTGGTGAACAATGCGGGCATCCTCAAGACCGGCAGCATCGCAGATTCCTCGATCGAGGATTGGGACGAGGTCTGCCGCGCCAATCTGTCGAGCGTGTACTACTGTTCGAAGGCGGTCCTCCCGGTCATGCTGAAAAAGGGCTACGGCAAGATCGTCAACATCGCGTCGATGTCCGCGGAGAAGGCGGGCGGCGTGTTCGGAAACGTCCTATACGGCACGACAAAGGCGGGCGTGGTGGCCTTCACGAAGGGCTTCGCGCGCGAACTCGCGCCGTACGGCATCAATGTGAACGCCGTCGCACCCGGACTGGTCGAGACCCCGATGACGCGCTCGAAGCTCACGCCCGAGATTCGGGAAAAGGTGCTGGCGAGCTTGCCGATGCATCGGCTCGCCGACGTCGAGGACATCGCCAATGCCGTCGCGTTTCTGGTTTCCGACGTCGCGGCCTACGTCAACGGCGCGACGTTGCTCGTGGACGGCGGCTGCCTTACGAAATAGCCAGGTGGCCCTGTTGCCGGAAGCTGGGACTTGGCAGGATCAGGCATCGGGCGGCGCCGGGCCTCACCGGTTCCCGGCCAGCTGCGCGCGCAGGCGCTCTTCCTGCTCGCGCAGTTCCGGCGTGAGCTCCGCGCCGAAATCCTCTGCCTCGAAGAGCTGCCGGATCTCGATCTCGCAGTCCTGGCCGGGAAACGGGCTCGGGCTGCGCTTCGCCCATTCGATCGCCTCCTCGCTTCGACTTCACCTTCCAGATCCAGAAGCCGGCGACCAGCTCCTTCGTTTCGGCGAACGGCCCGTCGACCACGGTCTCCTGTTGTCGCGCGAGAAGCGCACGCGCGCCCCTTGGAGCTGGGCTGCAGCCCTTCGCCCGCCTGCATGACGCCGGCCTTCACCAGCTCCTCGTTGAAGCGGCCCATGTCGGCGAGCAGCTTCGCGTCCGGCATCTCGCCCGCTTCCGAGCTCTTCGTCGCCTTGACCATCACCATGAATCGCATCGTCGTCTCCTTGTGTGTGGGTGGAAATATGGTTACCGGGGTTTGCGCGACGCCTTGTGCGGCACGCCGTCGACCTCGAGGTCGCGGCAGGGGCGCACTTCGATCGTCCCGAGCGGCGCGCTCGGGATCCGGGCGGCGACCTGGATCGCCTCGTTCAGGTCGCGCGCCTCGATGAGGTAGAAGCCCGCCACCATTTCCTTCGTCTCGGCGTGCGGGCCGTCGGTGAGCGTGGTCTTGCCGTTGCGCACGCGCACGCACGTCGTCGCCGCGGCGGGCTGGAGCGCTTCGGCCTCGATGAACTGGCCGCCCCTGAGCAGGCCATCGTTGAACTCGAGGTGCCGGGCGTTGAGCGCGCTCATCTCGGCCTCGGGCATCGCGGCAAGGTGCTTCTCGTCCAGATGGATCAGGCAAAGGTATCTCATCGTCCCGACCGCGATCTCTTCGCTGCAAGCGCCATTTGGGTTCTCCTGAGCCTGCAGGGTCCGGCCTGCTTGCCTGGTAGTCGAACGGCGAGCGCCCGTTTCGACACACCGGAGGGGAATTATTTCGCGAGCTCGGCCAGGCGGCCCTCGAGGAACCGGCGCTCGGCATCCTGCAGGGCAAGGGCGAGCGCCGCGCTGGTAGGAGTCCGCGGGCTTCGCGCGGTGCGTCCGAGGCGCCGGCACAGGTCGGCGCGCGCCGCATGGGCCAGGTGGTATTCGCGCAAGTTCGCCCCGGGCGAGGATCGCGTCGATCAGCGCGAGCCCCGCGGCCGGACCGTCGCGCATCGCCACGGCGACGGCGCGGTTCAGCTCGATCACGGCCGAGCCGTCGGCGCGCAGCAGCACGTCGTAGAGCGCGACGATCTCGTCCCAGTCGGTTTCGTCGCGCGCTCGGCGCTTCGGCATGCACGGCCGCGATCGCAGCCTGCAAGCGTGTAGGGGCCGAACGCTGCGCGAGGCAAGCGCACCTTCCACGAGTCGCACGGCATCGGCGATCTTCTGCGCGATTCCAGAGCGAGCGGTCCTGGTCGGCAAGCAGCACCAGCTCGCCGGCAGGCCGACGTGCGCGCCGCGCGGCGCGATTCGTGCAGCAGCATGAGCGCGAGCAGCCCGACCGCCTCGGGCTCGGGCAGCAACTCGACCAGCAGCCGTCCCAGCCGGATCGCCTCGCCGGAAAGGTCGCTGGCGCGTGAGCGCTTGCGCCCGAGGAAGCGAGGTAGCCTTCGTTGAACACGAGGTAGATCACGCGCAGCACGCTGTCGAGGCGCTCGGCGAGCTCGCCGCGGCCCGGCACTTCATACGGAATGCGCGCGTCGCGGATCTTCGCCTTCGCCCGCACGATGCGCTGCGCGACCGTGGGCGCCGGCACCAGGAAGGCGCGTGCGATCTCCTCGGTGGTGAGGCCGCACACCTCGCGCAGCGTGAGCGCGACCTGCGCCTCGGGCGCGAGCGCCGGATGGCAGCAGGTGAAGACCAGGCGCAGGCGATCGTCCTCGACGCCTTCCCGGTCCCCGGGCGCGATGCCGTCGGTGAGGGCCTCGACGCGCGCCGCGGCGTCCTCGAGGGGGACCTCGTAGCGCGAGCGCTTGCGCAGGCGGTCGATCGCCTTGAAGCGGCCGGTGGTGATGAGCCATGCACGCGGATTGTCCGGGACGCCCTCGGCGGGCCACTGTTCGACCGCGGCCACGAACGCCTCGTGCAGCGCCTCCTCGGCGACATCGAAGTCGCCCAGCTGCCGGATCAGCGTGGCCAGCACGCGGCGCGACTCGGCACGATAGACCTCCTCCACGATTCGCCGGATGTCCGGAGCGGTGCTCGCAGCGGGGCTTTCCATGCGGGCGCCCTCAAGCCTCGAGCAGCGCGACTGCGAGAACTGCCGGGAGACGATTCATGAAATCACGCCGGTCATGGACAAGTGGGCCGCAAGCCCCCGCCCCCCAAAGAAAAGGGAGGCCGAAGCCCCCCAAGTATTGCACCTCTGATAAGTCGTTACCGGCGGCTCAATGCTTGAGCGACATGACCGTGTCGATGCCGTGGATCACGCCGTTGCTCGCCTCGATTTCCTGTTTCGAGACCTTGGCGCCGTTCACGGTAAAGCCGCCATCCTTGGCGGCGAAGGTGAGCGTGGCGCCCTCCAGGCTCTTCGAATCGCGCGCCTTGATGTCCTTGGCGTGCAGCGCGCCCTTCATCATGTGCAGGTTGATGACCGAGGCGAGCTCGGCCTTGTCCTTGAGCAGCGCTTCGAGGCGGCCCTTGGGAAGCTTGGCAAAGGCCTCGTCGGTCGGCGCGAAGAGCGTGAACGGGCCGATTCCCTTGTAGGTGCTCAGGAGGTCGGAAGCCTTCAGCGCGTTGTAGAAAGTGCCGAAGTTGCCGGCGTTGGCGACGTTGACGACGATGTCCTTGCTTTCCGTATCCAGGTTCTGCGTTTCCATTTGTGAATCCTTCGCTGCTGGGTGCGGCCAGGGGAATGCACCGGCCGCACCGGTCGAATGCAACCGGTCGCCAAGCATGGTCCGCGCCGCGCGGAAAGCCCAGACATTTAAATAGTTAAATGCCTTGACTTGGAACGGCGGGCGAACGGCCGGCCCGGGTGCTCAACGCGCGCCCGGCGGATTTCCCCGCCGTGCGGGAGCTGCAGCGCCTCGCCTCCGCTACGATTCCGGAGTGGACGCGCGAGCAGCTCGCGCGACAGGTCGCCGCGCTTCCGCTGGGACAGCTCGTGGCCGAAATCGACGGCCGCGTCGTGGGGACGGCCGCGTCCCTCATCGTGCGTTGGGACGACTACGTAGTACTGCGGCGTGATCCCCGGCTACCTGCCGGAGGACACGGACTCGTGCGGCAACGCGGCGCTGATCGTGTGGCTCAACCCCCGCTACTCGCCGAAGGCGGGGACGCGCGCCGCGCCCTAGATCCCCACCTGCAACCCCACCTTCATCGCCTGGGCGGCGGGGATGTGGTACAGCGCGGTAGTATCGCGCGTGTTGCTCGCCATGAGCACGAAGAGCTTGTCGCGCCACGCCGCCATGCCCTCGCGCCGGCGCCCGGCGAGCAGGTCGACGTGGCCGATGATGTAGTGGATCTCGTCGAGCTTGAGCGGCAGGCCAAGCTCCGCGCATTCCGCCAGCTCCGACGGGACGTTGGGCCGCTGCATGAAGCCGTAGCGCAGCACCACGCGGAAGAAGCCCTCCTGGAGCACCGTGAGCTCGATGCGCTCGTCGCGGCCGGTCTTGGCCTCGGGCTCGATCACGACGGTGAGCAGGATCACGCGCTCGTAGAGCACGCCGGTGTGGCGCACCAGCTGCAGCAACGCGGGCGGCGTCTGCTCGAGGCGCCCGGTGAAGAACACGCCGGTGCCGGGGACGCGAGGCGTCTTGCCGTCATTCACCTGCGCGAGGAACTCGTCGAAGGGCGGAGCGGTCGCCGCGATCCGCTCACCGAGGAGCTGCGTTCCCCGCCGCCACGTGGTCATGACGACGAAAAGCACCGCGCCTATGAGCAGCGGCAGCCAGCCCCCGTCGGGGATCTTGAGCAGGTTGGAGCCGAGGAAGGACAGGTCGATCGCGAGGAATCCCGCGAGGAAGGCAAGCGCCGCAGGCAGGCTCCAGCCGCCACGCTCGCGCGCGACGTTGAACGCGAGCACCGTCGTGACCGCCATCGTGGAGTTGACGGCGACGCCATACGCCGCGGCCAGGTTACCCGAGGTCCGGAACGCGAGCACCAGCCCGATGGCCGCCGCCATCAGTATCCAGTTCACGGTGGGCATGTAGATCTGGCCGCGCGCATCCGCCGACGTCTGCGTGACCAGGAGCCGTGGCATCAGGTCGAGCTGCACCGCCTGGCGCGTGAGCGAATAGGCGCCCGTGATCACGGCCTGGGAGGCGATGCAGGTCGCGGCCGTGGTGAGGGCGATCAACGGATAGAGCGCCCATGGCGGCGCGAGGTTGAAGAACGGTTGCCCGCTCGCCCCGGGATCGGCGATGAGCAGCGCGCCCTGGCCGAAGTAGTTCACGAGCAGCGCCGGGAGCACGAGGGCGAACCACACCTTGCGGATCGGCTCGCGGCCGAAATGGCCGAGGTCGGCGTACAGCGCCTCGCCGCCGGTGGTGACCAGGAACACCGCGTAGAGGATCAAGTAGCCGGTCCATCCGTTGGCGAGGAAGAACTGCACCGCGTAGTACGGATTCACGGCGAGCAGCACCACGGGCGCGCGCAGGATGCCGCCGACGCCCAGGATCGCGAGCACCGCGAACCAGACGAGCGTGAGCGGCCCGAAAATGGCGCCCACCTTCGCAGTGCCATGGCGCTGCACCGAAAACAGCAGCACGAGGATCACGAGGGTAGCCGGCACGACATAGGGAGCGAAGTCCGGCGCGGCCACCTTCAGGCCCTCCACCGCGCTCAGCACCGAGATCGCGGGCGTGATCATGGCCCCGCCGTAGAGCATCGAGGCCCCCAGCACTCCGAGCAGGATCAGGACCCGGCGCGGGAAGCGCTTCGCGTCGCGGTCAGGGCGCAGCAGCGCGAGCAGCGCGAAGATGCCGCCCTCGCCGCGATTGTCCGCGCGCAGCACGAAGGTCATGTACTTGAGCGAGATGACCAGGATCAGCGTCCAGAAGACGAGCGAGAGGATGCCGAGTACGTTGCCCTGCGTGATCGGGATCGGGTCCTTGCCCGTGAAGCACTCGCGCAGCGCGTAGATCGGGCTCGTGCCGATGTCGCCGTAGACCACGCCCAGCACGGCTATCGCGAGCACCGCGAACGAATCGGTGTGCGGCTCGGCCGAAGGCGCGCGCCGATGGGCTTTGCGCTGCGCGTCGCGTCCGGCGCCGCCCGAAGTCACGGCCGGCTCCGCATCAGTCGAGGTCCTCTTCGCCGAGCGCCGCGAGCGCGGCGGCACGCGCGTGGATCTCGGTGGTGTCGAACAGCGGCACCGGCGCATCGTCCTCGCGGACGAGCAGGCTAATCTCGGTGCAGCCCAGGATCACCGCCTCGGCTCCCGCGGCCGCCAGCGCCGCGATGATCCGCAGGTATTCGCGCCGCGAGGCGTCGGCGATCGTTCCGCGGCACAGCTCGCCGTAGATCACGTCGTGGACGCGCGCCCGGTCCTGCGCGGACGGAACCAGCACGCGCAGTCGGTGCCGGGACTCGAGCCGCGCCCGGTAGAACGACTCTTCCATCGTGAAGCGGGTGCCGAGCAGGCCGACCACCTGCAGGTTCCGGCGCGCGACCGCGCGCGCCGTCGGATCGGCGATGTGCAGCAGCGGGATTCGCACTTTCGCCTCGATGGCCGGAGCGACCTTGTGCATGGTGTTGGTGCAGAGCACCAGGAATTCCGCGCCCGCGCCTTCGAGCTTGACCGCTTCCCGCGCGAGGAGGGTGCCGGCCTCGTCCCAGCGGCCCGCGTGCTGGAGCCTTTCCACCTCCTCGAAATCGACGCTCGACAGGACGAGCTTCGCGGAATGCAGCCCGCCCAGGCGCTCGGCCACGGTGCGATTGATGATCCGGTAGTAGGGGACGGTCGATTCCCAGCTCATGCCGCCGAGGAGCCCGATGGTCTTCACGGCGAGGGAAAATGTCGCTGCGCACGCATCGACGCAATATTGACTCGCGGCAATTGCACGCGCAAGCAATTTTGATTCACGCTGCGCTCGCCTGCCGGCCGGTGAAGCGGTACTTGCGCGCGTGAACCTTGCCGGCTGCAACGGGCCGCATAATACGCGTCGACGATGGCAAACCACCCCTACCCCCTCGAGCCGCTCTTCGGCCGCATCTTCTCGCCCTTCGAGCGCTTCCTGCAGCGCACCACCGCGGGCGGCATCGTGCTGATCGCCACGACCGTCGCCGCGCTGGTGCTCGCCGCCACCGTGGGCCACGACGCGATCCACCAATTCTGGGAGGAGCCGTTCGCGCTTTCCGCGGGCAAGCAGTTCCGCCTGGTGCTGTCGTGGCACGAATGGGTCAACGACGCGCTGATGGCGCTCTTCTTCCTGCTCGTGGGCCTCGAGCTCAAGCGCGAAATCCTGGTGGGAGAGCTCTCCTCCATCCGCAACGCGGCGCTGCCGGTGTTCGCCGCGCTGGGCGGCATGGTCGTCCCGGCGCTGATCTACCTCGCGTTCAACGCGCATGCGCCGGGCGCCCGCGGCTGGGGCATTCCGATGGCCACCGACATCGCGTTCGCGATCGGGATCCTGGTCCTGCTCGCCTGGCGCGTGCCGCGCAACCTCGTCATCTTCCTCACCGCGCTCGCGATCGCCGACGACCTGGGCGCGGTGCTGGTGATCGCGATCTTCTATACGAGCGAGATCAATCGCCAGTTCTTCGGCGTGGCGACGATCCTCTTCATCCTGCTCCTGTTGCTGAATCGCGGCGGGATCCGCAATCCCTTGCCGTACGCCTTCGGGGGCATCCTGCTCTGGTATGCGGTGTTCACTTCGGGAATCCACGCGACGCTCGCCGGCATCCTGCTCGCCCTGGTCATTCCCGCGCGTCCCGCCCACAGCCCCGTCCAGTTCGAGCGCCGCATCGAGGAGCTGCACGGCGCGTTTCGCGCCGACCGCCAGGATGCGCAGACGCCCGACGACCCCCTGGGCAACCAGCGCATGGCCTCGATCGCCGAGGCGATGGAGCGCTCGGCCGCGCAGGTGCAAAGCCCTTTGCAGCGCATGGAGCACGCCCTCGCGCCGTGGGTCACCTTCTTGGTGATCCCGATCTTCGCGCTGGCGAACGCGGGGATCGACCTCACGCACGTGCGGTGGAGCCAGGCGCTTTCCAGCCGCGTGACCCTCGGGATTGTCGCGGGCCTGGTGCTCGGCAAGTTCGCCGGCATCAGCCTCTTCAGCTGGCTCGCGGTGCGCCTGCGGCTGGCGAGCATGCCGTCGGGCGTGGACTGGAGGCACTTGCTCGGAGCGGCATGGCTCGCGGGCATCGGCTTCACGATGTCGCTGTTCATCGCGCAGCTCGCGTTCCCCGACGCCGACATGGTCGAGCAGGCGAAGCTGGGAATCCTGCTCGCCTCGACGGCGGCCGCGCTCATCGGCGTGGCCTGGCTGCTGCTCGCGAGCGCACCGCGCGCGGCGCCTCCCGGCCCGGCTACGGAGTAGCGAGCAGATTCTCGAGCACCGCGCGCTTGGCCGCGCAGCGGCTCTCGTTCCAGCAGGACCGGTATACCTTGACCATGCGGCCATCGTGCAGCAGGCGGATCTCGAACGGCCGGCCCATGCGCACGGTGTGCACGTAGTTGGCGAAGCTCTCCGCGAAATCGTCCGCGGGGTGGGTGGCCGCGTAGAGGGTCGGGAAGTTGGTGCGCTCGAGGTGCCGGTACGCACCCACCATCTCGCGCGCATCGAGCTTCGCGCCGAAGTAGTACACGACCCGCGTGCGCTCCGGGAATTGCGCGTCGAAGCGGCTGGCATAGCGGCCCTCGGAGCTCACCGTCCACGAGAGGTCGAAGAACGGATAGCGACCCTTCGCCAGGGCCTTCGGAGGCGGCAGGTTCCAGCTCGGATGCAACCGCCCTCCCACCGACAGCACGTGGCCGAATTCGTGCAGCAGGATGTACTGGATCGCATGCACGCGGTTGTCGCGGTCCTGCCGCTCGATGATCGCCTCGAGGCGATCGGCATCGCCGGCGCGAAACGGCGAGGCCTCCTTCCACGTGGCCCATTCGTTCGCGCTGCGCCGGGCGAGCACCGCCGGGTCGAGCACCATGAAGGCGGCCACGGCATTGCCGAGGGAGTCGTTCACCATGTCGGTGAAGCCGGTGCCGCCGATGTCTTCGATCAAGCGGATGCCGAGGAGCTTTCGCGCCACCAGCCGGTTTACTTCCGGCGGCAGCTCGGCGATCGCGGTGCGGATGTCCTCGACCACACCGGGCGGCGGCAAAGCGGCCTTCGGGTGCGCGGGGATCGATTGCGCGATCGTATCCAGGGTCAGGAACTCGACCAGCTCGGGCGAGCCGATCGCCACGCGCGCTGCGAGGGGACGGCTGAGGGCATCGCCCCAGAAGGCGAGCGTCTTGACCGGGCTCGCGCGTCCGAGGCGTAGCGCGCATGCCGGCGTGATCGGCTCGCACTTCGCCCCGTCGGCGGCGGGCGCGGCAAGCGCCGGGGCACTCGCCACGGCGAGGAACAGGATCGATGCGGCCCCGAGGCGTCCCGCCGCCGCGGCAAAGCGCGTTGCCATGGAATGCCCGCCTTCGGCGCGGTCGGCCTTACCAGGAGAGGTTTCGCATGATACCGTCCGGGCGGACGTCGTCCCCTTCGTTCGACGCTGCCCGATTCGCGGACCCCCTCCGACCCGATGATCCTCGGCGACCAGCATCCGGAACAAAGCGTCAAGTCCGAAGTGGGCTTCATCGCGCCGATCGAGGGCCTGCGCGGCGTGGCGGTGCTGTGGGTGATGCTGTTCCACTACCTGTCGATTCGCGACCCGGCGCTGCACGACCCGTGGAACGCCGCCATCGCCGCCCGCCGGCCCCTCGCAGTCATCGTCGGCAACGGCTACCTCGGGGTCGACCTGTTCTTCCTCATCACCGGTTTCCTGCTCGTGCTGCCGTGGGCACGCCACGCTGCGGCCGGTCTCCCGCCTCCCGATGCGCGCGATTTCTACGTGCGGCGCATCCGGCGCATCGTCCCGGCGTACTACGTGCAGCTCTACCTGCTGTTCGTCCTGTTCATTCCGCTGCTGCGCGGCTTCGATTACTGGCGCTACGACATCGCGTTCCTCGCCTACAACGTCGCCGCGCACCTCGCCTTCCTGCACTACACGACGCCGCTGTCGAGCGCCTCGCTCTCCGTGAACGGCCCGCTGTGGAGCCTCGCGCTCGAATTCCAGTACTACCTGCTCCTGCCGCTCATCGCACCGATCGTGGTACGCGCGCCGTGGCGTGGGGCGGTGGCGCTCGCCGGGATCGCGGTCGCCTGGCACTGGCTCGCCCGCAACGACCTCGCGCCGCTGGTGCACGCCGAGATGCTCCTGGGTGCGCGCTGGCACCTGGGCGAGGACACCATCCGCCACCTGCTGCTCACGCAGCTTCCGGGCTACCTGGCGCATTTCGCCGCCGGCATCCTCGCGGGCCTCGCATGGTTTCGCCTCTCGAAGCGCGCATCCGGGCCGCGCGAATCGGCCGCCTGGCTGGCGGCCTCGATCCTGTGCCTGGCGCTGCTCTATTGGCTGTACGTGCTGGGCGGCGGCGCGCTGTTCGGCGAGGCCTCCTGGTTCACGACCGTCGTGGCGTTCGCGCTGATCATGTTCGGCCTCGTGTCGCGCAACGTCCGCGTCGCGCGCTTCCTGCTCGCCAACCGGCCGCTCGCGTTCGTCGGCCGGGTGAGCTATTCCGCGTACCTCTATCACATGCCGCTGCTGATGCTCTGGAACAAATACGTGACGCCCCAGGCGAGCTGGTTGTCGCTGCCGCTGTACCTCGCGGCCGTCCTCGCGGTCTCGTGGGCTTCCTGGCGCTGCGTCGAGCAGCCGTTCATCCGCCGGCGCGAACGCTCCGGGCTGCGCCTGCGCCCAGGTCACTCGTAACCGAGCGATTCCCCGACCGTACGGCGCAGCATGCCGTCCACAGCGAGCCACGCGGCGCAGATCACCACCAGCACGCCGGCGCACAGCAACGCGAAGCCCGCCATCGACAAGCGCAACGGCACCGCCACTCGCAGCAGCGTGCGCGCCGCCGCCTCGTTCAGCGCGAGCGTGAGCGCAATCGAGAGCGCCACCGCCAGCAGCGCGCCGGCCACAGCCACCGCGGCGCCCTCGAGCGTCAGCATGGCCACGATGTCGCGCGGCGCGGCTCCGAGGGCGCGCATGACGGCGATCTCACGCGTGCGCTCGAGCACGTTGAAGCCGCTCGCGGCGGCGAGGACGATGGCTCCCACCAGCGCGGCGGCGAGCGCGACCATCCGCAGCACGTCCCCGACCACCTTGAAGTGCTCGTCCAGCGCAGCGCGCAGCATCGCGCCCGACAGCAGCTGCGCGGGCGCGAGGCCCGCGTCGAGCAGCGCCTGGTCGAGCGCACCCGCCACGGACTCCGGGTGATCGCCATCCACCTTCACGCGCAGGTCGGTGGAGGCATCCGCAATCCCGGTGACCGCCTCGAAAGCGGGGAAGCCCATGTAGAGCGTGGGATTGCCGATCTCCTCGACCACTCCGGCCACGCGCACCGTGGCGACGCGCCCCCGGAACGGCAGGCGTACTTCGCTGCCCACGCCCAGGCCCGGAAAGGCATCGCGCACCGTGCGCGTCATCAGGATCTCGTCGCTCGCGCCTGCGCGCGGCATGCGCCCCTCGACGACGGGCAACCGGAAGAGGTGCGTCTGCGGCGGGTAGCCCAGCAGCGCAACGCGCCGCGCATCGCTCGCGGTCGCGGGATCCGAGGCCGCCGCCACCGGGCTCGCCGTGGCGCGCCGCCAGGCTTCCGCGGCCCGCACGCCGGGCACCCCGAGCGCCACGGCCTGCAGCCGGGCGCCCGGCGCGGGGCGCGCCAGCAGCACCTCGATGTCATGGCCCTGGCGCGCGAGGCTCGCATCGATCACGCCCATCATGCTTTCGTAGTTGCTGTGCGTGGTGAGCAGCAGCGCCCCGCCGCTCGATAGCGCGAGCAGCATGAACGCGAGCCGCCAGGGACGGCGCAGGGCATTGCGCAGCGCGAAAGTCCAGCGCAGGCCGCCCGGCAGCGCCATCGCACGCGCCAGCCGCGTGCCCGGGCCGGACGGTGCAACGATGCCCGCGTCGTGCATCGCCGCGCGCGCGCCGACGCGGCACGCACGCACGATGGGCCAGGCCATCGAGGCGAGCGCGATGCCGAGCGTGAGGGCGGCTTCCTCGAGCATGAGGCGGGGGGCCACGTCCCAGCGCGCGACGTCGATGTTCATCACCGTCGCGTAGTGCCGCACGACGGCGCGGCCCAACGCGGCGCCCACGGGCAGCGCGACGGCGGCCACCAGCAACGCGAGCGGGGCGGCGAGCGCGAGGTATTGCAGGGCAACCTGGTGCGCGCGGGCGCCCATCGCCTTCATCACGCCCACGATCCGCACCTCGCGCCGCATCCACGCGGCGACCATGTAGCCGGCGAGCGCCGTGGTGCAGGTGAACGCGACGGCGCAAAGCACACCCAGCACGCGCAGCATCGCGTCCATCAGCGCGGCGTGCGGATGCCGGCCCGCAAGCGTGTCGACGCGCAGCGGCGCGCGGCCCTGCGCCTTGAGCCGCTCGTCCAGCTCGCCGGCCAGGGCAAGCGCATCGCTCGCATCGCCCCGAGAACGCATCCTGACCAGCAGCTGGTCGAAGGCCGCTTCCTGCCCGAGGAGCGCAGCACCCGCGGGCGTGGCGAACGCGTAGATCACGCGGTCCTGGGTGCTCGGCGCGACTGCCGTGTCGTGGACGAAACCCGCCAGCGGCGCCGCCGCGATGCCGCCCGTGGGCGTGCGGATGCGCAAGGCACCGCCCACGCCCGTGCCGAGCAGCGAGCGGCCGGACTGCTCGATCCAGATGCCTGCGGCGCCGGCCGGGGCCGCAGGCGCATGGCGATGGATCGCGCCCACCCGGCGCGCGTCGAGGTCACCCACGATGGTGAGCCGCATCGGCAGCCAGGTGCCGTCCTGCGCCGCGATCCGGGTGATGGCGACGCGCTGCGCTTCCACGGCGGCAACCCCTGCCTGCGCGTCGACCAGCGCCATGAGCGGCGCGTCGACGCGGTCGAACCACAGGACGATGTCGGGCGCGCGTGCGGCGGCGTAGCTCGCGGCGATCGCGCGCCCGAGGATCGCGCGCGCGTCGAGCGCGGCGACCACGCCGGCGGTCCCGAGCGCCAGCACCAGGGCAATGAGGCCGATCTGCGCGCGATAGGCGCGTGCGTCGCCCAGCACCTTGCGCCAGCGGATGCTCACGCGGCGCTCGCGTGCCGCGTGTCGGAGGCGAGCGCCCCGTCGCGCAGCTCGATTACCCTGCTGGCGGCGCTCGCGAGCTGCGCGTCGTGCGTGACGATCAGCAGCGTCTTGCCGCGCGCAGCCAGCCGCCCCAACAAGGTGCCGATGCCCGCCGCGGTTTCGCTGTCCAGGTTGCCGGTGGGCTCGTCGGCGAGCACGATCGCCGGATCGTTGGCCAGGGCGCGCGCGATGGCGGCACGCTGCTGCTGGCCGCCGGAGAGCATCGAAGGGAGCTTGCGCGCCTGGTCCGCAAGCCCGACGCTCCCGAGCAGCTCCATCGCACGCGCGTGGCGCGCCGCCGGAGCGATCTCCCCGACCAGCTCCATCGCAAGCACGACGTTTTCCACGATCGTGAGCGTGGGCAGCAGCTGGAAGAACTGGAACACCACGCCGACGTGCCGCCCGCGCCACCGGGCGAGCGCGCTTTCTCCCATGCGGGCCAGCTCGGTGCCGGCCACGCGCACGCGCCCCGCGCTCGGGCGATCGAGCGCCGCGACGAGGTTGAGCAGCGTCGACTTGCCGCTGCCCGACTTGCCCAGGACGGCGACGTGCTCGCCCGCGCCCACCGAGAGCGAGATCCCGCGCACCGCCGGGAAGCGCTGGCCGTCGCGCGACGCGAAGGTCCGTTCGACCGCGTCGAGCTCGATCGTGCCGCGATGGTCCATCGGCCGCGCTACATCCGCTTCAGCGTGAACAGATCGGAGCCCAGCAGCTTTCCGTCGGCGTCGAAACGGAAGGTCTTCAGCCTGGACTTCTCCGGGCCGTAGCGAAATTCGATGCGCGCGGTGCGCACGCCGCCGCGCGACTCGACCGACCGGATCACGATGTGCGTGGGACCGGGCATCTTCTCGATCGCCTGGCGCAGGAAATCCGGCGCGTTCGAGTCGTCGGGCAGGTCGTCGACCGTGTACTTCTGCGACACGCGCGGCAGCACGAGGCGGCCGTCGCGCGCCATCACCGCTTCGGCGAGCGTGCGCATGAAGGCTTCCACCTGCGGGTCGGCAGGCACGCCCGGCAGGCTCGAGACGCTCGCGAGCTGCGCGGGCGGCGGCGCCTTCACGGGCGCCGGCGGATCGCCGTGGAAGAAGCTCTTCCAGTCCGCCAGGTGCAGCGGGGAGTTGTCCGCGGCCAGCAGGCAGGGGCAGGCCAGCAGGCCGGCGGCGGTGATGAGGGCGATGCGAAATGCGGTTGCGCGCATGGGCATGGTATAGGATGCGATGTGGCTGTATGGTAGCAATAAATGAATATAATACAACTATTAGTTATCGTAAAACGATCATCATGACATCCGACCTTCCAAAGATTCGGCGGCGGTGCCGGCTGATCCGCGCCGCGGGCAGCGTCTTCCTGCTATTCGTGCTCGCCTCGTATCTCGCCACGTGGATCTGGCCCGACCTCGCCTTGTGGAACCAACCGTGGGCGCGGATTGCGCGCATCGGGGGCCTCCCGCCGAACGCGGCCAGCGCACTCGCCCCCGGGGATCGCTTCCTGCTCGGGGCGCTCGCCGTGCCGTACCTCGTGAGCCTGGTCTGGGCGTTCCACCACCTCGACCGGATGCTGCGCGGCTTCGAGCAGGGCGCGTTCTTCGGGCACGCCACGGTCGGCCACCTGCGCGCCTTCGCCGGCTACCTGCTGCTCGCCAAGGTGCTGGCGCTCTTCGCGGTGCACGCGCGCGTGTTCATGATGGCGCACGTCTACGGCACCGAGCGCATGCACGTGGCCGTCAGCGTGTCGAGCGACGAGCTCGCGCTGCTGCTCATGTGCGCGCTCTTCTTCCTGATCGCACGCATGATGGAAGAAGGCCGGCGCCTCGACGAAGAAAACCGCAGCTTCCTCTGAGTACGGCAATGCCCATCGTCATCAACCTCGACGTGATGCTCGCCCGCAACAAGATGAAGTCGAAGGACCTCGCGGCCTACGTCGGCATCACCGAACAGAACCTGTCGCTGCTCAAGTCGGGCAAGGTCAAGGGAATCCGCTTCTCGACGCTGGAGACGATCTGCGCGCGGCTGCATTGCCAGCCCGGCGACATCCTCGAATACCGACCCGGGGCGGCCGATGAATCCCCCGACTGAAATGCAGCGCGGCGCGGCGCTCGACCTGCTCGCCGTGCTGGCGGCGATCGTGGCCGCGTGGGCGCTTTCGAAATGGCTGATCTACCCGGCGCTCTCGGTGCCCGACAACGCGCCGGTGATCCTGCGGCCCATCGCCGGATTCTTCACCGCGTGGTGGATGCTGCGCCGGCGCGGATCGGGCTGGCATGCACTCGGGCTGCGCACGCCCGACGCGTGGTGGCTCGCGGTGGCCGGCGGAGTCGCGCTCTACTTCGCCGACATGGCGCTTTCGCGCTGGGCAGCGCCGCTGCTCGCCCAGTGGGTGCACGCCAGGCCAGCGCCGTTCTTCCTCGGCTACATACGCGGCAACACGGTCGCGTTCCTCGGCTGGTTCGGCATCGGCATCGCGGTGGGAGGCTTCTTCGAGGAGCTGCTGTTCCGGGGCTTCCTGCTGAACCGCATCGCGGACGCGGTCGGCTTCGGGTGGCCGGGCATCGCCGTCGGTATCGTCGCACAGGCGGCGATCTTCGGTTCGCTGCACCTGTACGGCGGAACCTTCGCGTTCGTCTACTCGGCCCTGTTCGCCCTGGCCAACGGCGTCTGCTACCTGCTGGTACGCCGCAATCTCTGGCCGCTCGTCGCCGTGCATGCGATCTGGGACTCGATCGCGACCTGGCAGGTCTACTCAGCGTGAGCCGTTGGCCCTGATCCAGCTTACGATGCCGGCGATCACTTCGTCCTCGATGCCGAAGTAGCCGTGGCGCGCCAGCGCGTCGCACGGCCCGCTCTGCGGGGGGCTGCCGCCGCGGAACACCAGCAGCTCCTTCTTGCGCGCGTGCGTGAAGCGCTCCATCAGCGGCGCCAGATTCGCGAACTGCGAGGTCGGGCAGGCATCCTCGGCGTTGTGCACGAAGAGCGTGGGGATCTCGATCGCGCCGACGTCGACCGTCGTGTGGATCGCCGGCGGTGGCGACGAGGGCGGCACGAAAGTGGAGGTCATCACCAGCCCGTCGGCGCCGCCCTTGCCGAGGCGCGCCGCGACGTTCGCGGCCGAGATGGTGCCGGTGCTGGTGCCGATGAGCCAGACCGGGACCGGCGCCTGTCCCCGCAGCCAGTCGATCACCGCGGAAATGTCCCGGGCGTGTCCCTCGGAGCTGCGGCTCATCGCGTTGAACCCCGAGGCGCGGTCGGACGGCACGTCGACCGACGCGACGAGGAACCCGGCCGCCGCGAATTTCCTGCGCGAGCGGATGAGGAAGTTCTGCTTGGTCTGGGGGAGCACGCCGTTGCCGCCGGTGAAGAGGATCACGCTTGCCACCGGCGCGCCGGCCGGCCGCGTCACCAGGAAGCGCTGCGTCACCCCGGGCCGCGTCTGCAGCTCGACGTGGGTCTCGTCCGCCTGTGCCGGAATGCCGCCGGCCAGCGCCGACAGCGCGAACAGCGTCCCCAGGAACCTTGCCCGCATTTGCGTCTCCCCTTGCCCGGTCCGGAAGCGTACACCCCGAAGCCCGCGTGACATAATCGCGGCGTCGACACCATGGGAAGGCCGCCGTGAAGCTTTCGCTGCTGTTCTCGATCGTCCTCGCCCTGGCGGCTGCGTGGGCGCTGCCCGGGTGCGCGACCGTCTCGGACAAGGACTCTTCCGCGCGCGAATGGGAGCACGCCCAGTGCCTCCAGATCCTCGACGACAAAGAGCGCAAGCGCTGCCTCGATCGCGTCGACGACCAGTACGGAAAGCCGCGCTGAATTCAGGCCGCGTGGAATTGCAGCGCGGCGAGGTTGGCGTAGAGCCCGCCCAGCGCCACCAGCGTCGCGTGGGTGCCCGGTCTCGACGATGCGGCCCTCGTCCATGCACGATGATGCGGTCGGCGCGCTGCACCGTCGCCAGCCGGTGCGCGATGACCAGCGTGGTGCGCCCCGACATGGCGACCTCGAGCGCCGCCTGCACCAGCCGCTCCGACTCGGCGTCGAGCGCGCTGGTCGCCTCGTCGAGCAGCAGCAGCGGCGGATTCTTCAGTAGCGCGCGCGCGATCGCGATGCGCTGGCGCTGGCCGCCGGAGAGCCGCACGCCGCGCTCGCCGAGGAACGACTGGTAGCCGTCGGGCAGGCTTCTCGATGAACTCGTGCGCGGCGGCCATCTTCGCCGCGGCGACGATCTCGTCGTCGGTGGCGTCGGCGCGGCCGTAGCGGATGTTCTCCATCGCGTCGTTCGGCGAAGATCACGGTGTCCTGCGGCACGATGCCGATCACCTCGCGCAGCGCGTGCAGGTCGAGCCGGCGGATCTCGACGCCGTCGAGCGTGATCGAGCCCTGCTGCGGATCGTAGAAGCGCAGCAGCAGCTGGAACAGCGTGGTCTTGCCGGCGCCCGAGGGCCCCACCACCGCGACCGTCTCGCCGGGCGCAACGCCGAGCGAGAGGCCCGTGAGCGACGGGGCCTGCGGGCGCGACGGATAGTGGAACGTGACGTCCCTCAATTCGAGCGCCGCGCCGCGCGCCCGTGCGGGCGCCAGCGCGAGCGGATGCTCCGGGGACTGGATCGGCGAGCGTACCGACATCAGCTCCAGCAGGCGCTCGGTCGCGCCGGCGGCGCGCTGCGCGTCGCCCAGCACCTCGGACAGCGCGGCGATCGCGCCCGACACGATCACCGAGTACAGGATGAACTGGCCCAGGTCGCCGCCGGTCATGGTGCCCTGCATCACCGCATGCGCCCCGAGCCAGAGCACGAACACGATCGAGCCGAACACCAGCAGGATCGCGACCAGGGTGAGCAGCGCGCGGGCGCGGATGCGCCGGATCGCGGTGCGGAAGGCGCTTTCGACCGAGCCGGCGAAGCGCCGGGCTTCGATGCCTTCGTGCGGTGAACGCCTGCACCGTCGGCATGGCGTTGAGGATCTCGCCCGCCATCGCGGAGGCGTCGGCCACGCGATCCTGCGAGTCGCGCGAGAGCCGGCGCACGCGCCGCCCGAACATCATGATCGGCAGCACCACCGCGGCCAGCAGCACGATGATGATCGCCGAGAGCCTGGGGCTGGTCACGAACATCATGACCAGGCCGCCCGCGAAGAGCAGCACGTTGCGCAGCGCCATCGAGATGCTGGTGCCGACGACGGACTGGATCAGCGTCGTGTCGGTGGTCAGGCGCGACAGCACCTCGCCGGTGTGCGTGGTCTCGAAGAACTGCGGGCTCTGGGTGACGACGTGGCGGTAGACGGCGTTGCGGATGTCGGCGGTGACGCGCTCGCCCAGCCACGACACCATGTAGAAGCGCGCGGCGGTGGCCACCCCGAGCACGCAGGACACGCCGAACAGCGCGAGGAAGTAGAGGTCCACGTGCTCGATGCTCTTCGAGCCGGCCGCGCCGAACCCGAGGTCGATCATCTGCTTGAAGGCGTAGGGAATCGCGAGCGTGGCGCCCGCGGCGACCACGAGCGCCACGCCGGCCAGCGCGAACTGGCGCGCGTAAGGCGACAGGAACGGGACCAGTCCCCGAAGGGTCGCGAGGCTGCTCTTCCTGCGTTCCTGCGCGGCGCCCTCGGGTGGTTGCCCGCTCATCGCGGGATCGTGTCCGCCAGCAGGATGTCCGCGACCGACCTGGTGGATGTCCGTGCGCCCGCAGAACGCCATCGTGAGGTCGAGCTCGCGCGCGATGAGCTCGAGGCACTTGGCCACGCCCGCCTCGCCCATCGCGCCGAGTCCGTAGACGAACGCGCGGCCGATCATCGTCGCGCTCGCGCCCAATGCCACGGCCTTGAGCACGTCCTGGCCCGAGCGGATGCCGCTGTCCAGCCAGACCTCGATGCCGGCGCCGACGGCGTCCGCGATCTCCGGCAGCGCGGCGATCGCCGAAGGAGCGCCGTCGAGCTGGCGCCCGCCGTGGTTGGAGACGATGAGCGCGTCGGCGCCGCTGTCGCGCGCGCGCTTCGCGTCCTCCGGCACCATGATCCCCTTCAGGATGAGCTTGCCGCCCCAGCGCCGCTTGATCCATTCCACGTCGTCCCAGTTCAGGCGCGGGTCGAACTGCTCCTGCGTCCACGCCGAAAGCGACGACATGTTCGCCACGCCCTTCGCGTGGCCGACGATGTTGCCGAACGTGCGCCGCGAGGTCCCGAGCATGCCCAGGCCCCAGTGCGGCTTGGTCGCGAGGTTGAGCAGGTTCGCGAGCGTGAGCCTGGGCGGCGCGGACAGGCCGTTCTTGATGTCGCGATGGCGCTGGCCCAGGATCTGCAGGTCGAGCGTCAGCATGAGCGCCGAGCACTTCGCCGCCTTCGCGCGGTCGATCAACCGCTCGATGAAGTCGCGGTCGCGCATCACGTAGAGCTGGAACCAGAACGGCGCGGGCGAATTCGCGGCCACGTCCTCGATCGAGCAGATGCTCATGGTGGAAAGCGTGAACGGCACGCCGAAGGCGGCGGCCGCGCGCGCGGCGAGGATCTCGCCGTCGGCGTGCATCATCCCGCACAGGCCCACGGGCGCGAGGGCGACCGGCATTGCGACGTCCTGTCCCACCATGCGCGTGCGGATCGAACGGCTCTCGAGGTTCACGGCCACGCGCTGGCGCAGCTTGATCCCCCGGAAGTCGTCCATGTTGGCGTGCAGCGTGCCCTCGGTCCACGAGCCCGATTCGAGGTAATCGAGGAACATCCTCGGGATGCGGCGCGACGCCACGCGGCGCAGGTCCTCCACACAGGTGATCACGCTCACGATTGCCTCCCTTTCGCCGCGCCGGCCAGCACTTCCTTCGCGATCTCCTCGGATACGATGATCGCGTCCATCCTCGGGGTGATTCGGTCGGGACTGTCGGGGCGAGTATAGCGCCGCCGAGTTCAGGTCCGCCGCCGCTTCACCCCGCTGCCCGAGAGGCTCGCGATGCGCAGGCCCCGCGCGGAATCCGCGATGAGCTGCGCGAGGCGCCGCTCGCGCGTCTCCTCGCGTTTGGCGCTCATCACCCAGAACGCGGCGACGCGCCGGTAGCCGGGCGGCTGCGCCGCGAAGAACTTCCACGCCGCCTTGCGCGCGCGCAAGCGCTTCTCGAACGGCGCGGACAGCGCGACGGGGCGATTCTCGAAGGAATACAGGCCCGCGCGCGTGGGGTCGCGGCCCTCGAAGGCGGCGAGCCCCGCCTTCGCCATGCGGCCCGCCTGCTTCAGCGCCGCCACCTTGCGGATGTTCACGGCGCTCCAGATGCTCCTGGGCTTGCGCGGCGTGAAGCGCTGCACGAACGCGTGCTCGTCCCAGCGCTTCTTGAGCCCGTCGATCCAGCCGAAGCACAGCGACTCCTCGACCGCCTCGCCGTAGGCGAGACCTGCGCGGCCCGAGTTCGCCTTCCAGAAGCCGATCCAGAGCACCGTGGCCTTCGCGTGGTGCTGCTCCAGCCAGGCGCGATATTCGCCGGCCGAGGCGAAGAACGTGGGCTCGGCGTCTTCCGCCACCGCTTAGCGCTCCAGGGCCACCCACGTCGGCGCGTGGTCGCTCGCCTTGGCAAGCCCGCGCACCCACTTGTCCACGCCGGCGTCGACCAGGCGCTTTTCCAGCCCCGCGTCGAGCAGCAGGTGGTCGATGCGCAGGCCCGCGTCGTGCTCCCAGTGCTGGCGGAAATAGTCCCAGAAAGTGTAGATGCGCGCTTCGGGATGGCGCGCGCGCAGCGCGTCGGTCCAGCCCTGCTCGAGCAGGCGCCGGTAGCACTCGCGGCTCTGCGGCTGCAGCAGCGCATCCTTGCGCCAGGACTTCGGATCGTAGATGTCGAAGTCGGTGGGCACGACGTTGTAGTCACCCGCGAGCACGACCGCCTTTCCGGCGCCGTGCAGCTTGCGCGCATGCTCGATCAGCCGCTCGAACCACGCGAGCTTGTAGTCGAACTTGGGGCCTGGCTGCGGGTTGCCGTTGGGCAGGTAGAGGCAGCCGACGACGACCCCGTGCGCCTCCGCCTCCAGGTAGCGGCTCTGCTCGTCGGCGGCGTCGCCCGGCAGGCCGCGCAATCGCTCGACCGGATCGACGCCCCGGGCGAGGATCGCCACCCCGTTCCACGCGCGCTGCCCGTGCCAGAGCGCGCCGTAGCCCGCAGCGCGGATTTCCGCGGCGGGGACGTCCGCGTTGCTCGCCTTGAGCTCCTGCAGGCACGCGATGTCGGGCGCCTCCCTCGCGAGCCACTCGAGCAGGTGCGCCAGGCGCGAGCGCACGCCGTTCACGTTGTAGGTGGCGACCTTGACTGGTTTCATGACGCGCAGTATGCCGGATGACGCTACACTCGCGCCGATGCCTCCCATCATCTCCATTTCCAGGCTCGAGAAGACCTACGCCTCGGGGCTGAAGGCCCTGAAGAGCGTCGACCTCGAGATCCGCAAGGGCGAGATCTTCGCGCTGCTCGGCCCCAACGGCGCCGGCAAGACCACGCTCATCAGCATCGTCTGCGGGATCGTCACGCCCACTTCCGGCAAGGTGCTGGTGGACGGGCACGACATCCTGAGTGAGTACCGCGTGACGCGCGCGATGATCGGGCTCGTGCCGCAGGAGCTGCACACCGACATGTTCGAGACGGTCTGGAACACGGTGCGCTTCAGCCGGGGACTCTTCGGGCGCGCGCCCGATCCCGCCCACCTCGAGAAGGTGCTGCGCGAGCTTTCGCTCTGGGACAAGCGCGGCGACAGGATCATGACGCTCTCGGGCGGCATGAAGCGCCGGGTGCTGATCGCCAAGGCGCTCGCGCACGAGCCGCAGATCCTGTTCCTCGACGAGCCGACTGCGGGCGTGGACGTGGAGCTGCGCCGCGACATGTGGGCGCTGGTGCGGCGGCTGCGCGACGGCGGCGTGACCATCATCCTCACCACCCATTACATCGAGGAGGCCGAGGAGATGGCCGATCGCATCGGCGTGGTGAGCAAGGGCGAGCTGATCGTGGTCGAGGAGAAGGCTGCGCTCATGACGAAGCTCGGCAAGAAGCAGCTCATCCTGAGCCTGGCCGAGCCGCTGGCCGCGCTCCCCGCGGGGCTCTCCGACGGGCGGCTCGTGATCGCCGCGGGCGGCGCCGAGCTCGTGTACACCTTCGACGCCCACGAGGAGCGCTCCGGGATCGCCGAGCTGCTGCACCGCCTGGGCGAGGCGGGCATCGTCTTCAAGGACCTGCAGACCCGGGAAAGCTCGCTGGAGGACATCTTCGTGAGCCTGGTGAGCGACCGGTCATGAACCGCCACGGGATGCTCGCGATCTACCGCTTCGAGATGGCGCGCTTCCGGCGCACGCTCTGGCAGAGCCTCGTCACGCCGGTGATCACCACCTCGCTTTACTTCGTCGTGTTCGGCGCCGCGATCGGCAAGCGCATGAGCGAGGTTGGCGGCGTGCCCTACGGGGCCTTCATCGTGCCGGGGCTCATCATGCTCGCGATCTTCACCGAGAGCCTCAACAACGCCTCGTTCGGGATCTACCTGCCGAAGTTCACCGGCACGATCTACGAGGTGCTCTCCGCCCCGGTGTCCGCGCTCGAGATCGTGCTCGCGTACGTGGGCGCGGCGGCGAGCAAGTCGGTGCTGGTGGGCGCGGTGATCCTCGCCACGGCGAACTTCTTCGTTCCCATCCACATCGAGCATGTCGGCTGGATGATCGCCTTCCTGCTGCTCACCGCCACCACCTTCTGCCTCTTCGGCTTCGTGATCGGGATCTGGGCCACCGGCTTCGAGCAACTGAACTTCATCCCGATGCTGGTGGTGACCCCGCTCACCTTCCTCGGCGGCGCGTTCTACTCGATCGACATGCTGCCGCCCGCGTGGCGCACGTTCAGCCTGTTCAATCCCGTCGTGTACCTCATCAGCGGGTTCCGCTGGACTTTCTACGGCACCTCGGACGTGAGCGTGGTCGTGAGCTTCGGCATGACGGCTGCGTTCTTTGTGGCCTGCCTCGCGCTCGCCGCGTGGATCTTCCGCACCGGCTACCGCTTGAAGAGCTGAAGCGCGTGGCGGGCGCGAAGCCGATGGGATTCGCCGGGATCGCCGTCGCCATGGCGGGCATCGCCGTGCCGGTCGCGGTCGGCGCCTGGACCGGGCACCTCGGCGCGGGCATGGTCGCCGCGGTGGGCGGCCTGGCGATGAGCGAGGCCGGCGAGGGAGACTCGCTCGGCGCGCAGCTGCGCGACATCGCATACGCATTCGTCGCGTCGATGGCCGCGATGCTCGTCGGTTCCTGGGTGGCGCGGTCCGGTGTCGCGGGCGCCGCGGCGCTCGTCGTCATCGCTGCCGCGGTCTCGCTCGTCGGCGGCATGAGCCGCCCGCTCGCGCGGGCGACCACGCGCTTCGTGCTCTTCATGGTGATGACGAGCTACCTCTCCGCGCGTGGCGGCTCGACGGCGCCGATCGGGCTCTTCCTCGCCGGCGCGCTGTGGGCGGCGATTCTCGCGCTCGCCGTCAAGACGCTGCGGCGGACGCCTCCCGCCGCGACACCGGCCGAAGGCGCCGTGAAGAGGAAGCCCGCGGTGCGCCAGCTCTGGACACGTTGGACAGGAACGCTCTCGACATTCGCCGGCTGGTCGTACGCGACGCAGATCGCCGTGTGCCTCGCGATCGCCGAGGCTATCCGCATCGCGTGGCCCGAGCACCACACGTACTGGGTCGCGCTCACCGTCGTGATCGTCGTGCGCCGCCAGGGATCGGAGCTGCGTGCACGCGCCTCCCAGCGTGCCGCGGGTACTGCGTTCGGCGTGGTGATCGGAAGCCTGCTGCTGGCCTGGCCGGTGCCTGCGTGGGTGCTGGTGCTGGCGATCGCCGTGATCGCGGCCCTGCGCCCGATCCTCAAGGCACGCAACTATCTCGCCTACTCGGCCGTGATGACGCCGCTCATCGTGATGATGATGGAGTTCGGCCAGCCGGCCACGCCGATGGTGATGGTCGATCGCCTTGCCGCCACGCTCGCCGGCTGCGTGCTCGCGCTTGCGGCCGGCCGCTGGCTCCGCGCGGGCAAGGAATGATTCGGGCGTCGTGTTCCACGCTAATCATCGTGCGGAGGGCGTGACCGTGCGCGTCGCGCGGCCCAACGCGCGATCCATACCGGCAAAGCGAGCAGGGCCCCGGCAAGGAGCAGCGGCGCGAACAGCAGGATCGCGAGCCATTCACCGACCTTCTGGAGGGCATCCGCGATGCGGCCCGGGGCATGCAGCCGCAGGAGCGCCGCCGCAGCGAGGAGGACGAAGGTGATGGCGAGTACGGTCGCCACGCCGAACGCCCCGCGGCAGGCGATTTCGCCGCCGCCATGGCTCCTCGTGACGAACCCGACGGAAAGGCTCGTGGCGCAGTGCCGCGGTCCCGGGCCGAAAGCGACCCAGGCGAAGACGAACCCCAGAGCGAGCGCCACCACCAGCCCGAACACCATGCTCAAGCCGGAGCGCCCCGAGCCTTGGTCCATACCAGAGTCCTCCTTTGCAGCCATTCTATTTGGGTTCTCGATGTGCGTGCGGGTCGGGAAGTAACATGCACGGCTTTGCAGCGGTATCTCCGGGCCGCCGCGCTCATGACGGCTTGTCGCCAAGCGCACGCAGATTGGGCAGAATGGCCTGCACCGCGCGCTCGCCTTCCTCGATTGCCTCCTTTGCGCGGTGAAAATCGAGCAGGTGCAGGTGCGCCAGCCGCGGCGCCACGATGACATCCGGCGGGTCGCCCGCCATGCGGCTGCGCGCGATCCGCACCTCCATGATATCCAGGGCGGAGAACAGCACGTCGTGCATGGGCGGCAGCCGGGGCTCGCCGGTTGAATGCGCGGGCACGAGGCCGCCGAGGCTTTCGTGCACCCTGCGCATCCATTCGCCGATCGGACTGCCCGGCGCTTCGACCGGGTTATCCGCAGCCAGGCGATGGCCCAGCTTGTCGGCGCTGAGATCGACTGCGATCACGAAATCCGCGCCCATCGCGCGCGCCAGCGACACCGGCACCGGGTTGACGAGCCCGCCGTCCACGAGTATCGAGCCGTCGCGCAGAACGGGCGTGAACAAGCCCGGGAGCGCGATGGAGGCGCGCACGGCCTCGACCGTCGAGCCGTCGCGCAGCCAGACTTCGGCGCCGGTGTGCAGCGCCGTGGCGACAGCTGCGAACGGCATCGACAACTCCTCGATGGGCCGGTCCACGAAGTTGCGCCGAAAGAATTCCATCACCCGCTCGCCCTTGAGCATGCCGCCGCTCGGGCTTACATCCATGAAGCCGACCACGTCCTTCATCCGCATTCCGAGCAGCCACTGCTCGAAGCGGTCCAGTTCGCCGGCGGCGTAGGCGGCGCCCACCAGCGATCCGACCGAGGTACCGCACACCAGGTCCGGGTGGACGCCGGCGTGTTCCAGTGCCCGGATGACGCCGACGTGCGCCCAGCCGCGCGCGGAGCCACCGCCCAGCGCGAGCCCCACGCGCCGTCTGCGCGGTGTGCTCATGCGTGAGCCGCCGCGCAAGTCTCCAACGCAATGACATGCCCGCGCATCGTCGTTCAATCCGTATTTTTTGGCAACTCACCGGCGAATCATTCTATGCCGGCCGCCGGCGTTCAGCACGGGCTGCGTACGGGTCGCGATCGAGCCCTCGCTGGCGTCCCGGAGCGCCGCACCATCACAAGTCCGCCCAGATGGCCTTGAGCTCCGTGCGACAGACCTCTCCGAACACCTTCAACGGGTCGGCCTGGTCGGAACGCGCCAACGCGCGCAAATCGTGGACCGTGAGGTTACTCTCGAAGTACTGGTCCGTGACGCGCGCGAGCAGGCCTTCGGCCGTTCGCAGAACCGGCGGCGAGGCCACGAGCCGCACCCGGTTGAGCAGCGCGTATATGGGCAGCAGCGTCTCGGGCTTGTCGAGCGTATGCGTGAACGCGTCCATCAGCAGCCGCGCGCACTCGCCGATGAACTCTCCGTACAGCGCCTCGCGCTTGCGGATCTCCTCGCGGATGAGCTCGCGCCGGTTGAGCTTCTTCTGGGTGATCCACGCGGTCGCGACCGTGGCGGAGCCGCCGACCAGCGAGCCCAGCACGCCCGACATCGCGGTGAGAAGCATCGTATCCATCGCCCGGCCTCAGTCGACGATGCGGCACCGACGCCAACGCCACGCGGCGTACGCGACCAATGCCACGGCCAGTGCGGCGACAAGATGCGAGTGGGCCCGATCCAGCGTCACGAGCACGGCCTCGATCCGGCTGCGCAACAGCACGCCGGTCACGAGCAGGGGAAGCCCGTGGAGGGCCGCGCCGATCGACGTGAGCACGATGAACTTCGGCGCGCTCATCCTGAATGCGCCTGCGAGCGGCGGCGCTACCATCGACACGCCCGGCAGGAAATGCCCGAAGAGGAGCGTGAGCGACCCCCAACGCTCGAAATGCCGCTCTGCCCGGGCAACATGTGATTCGCCGACGGGCAGGAAGCGGTCGAGGCGCCTGAGCACGTCCGCGCCATGCCGCCGTCCCGCGTCGAACCAGAGGAAGTTCGCGACGAGCGTGGTCAGCACCATCGCGACCGTGAACGCGAGAAGGTCGAAGCTGTCCCCGACGCCGCGCGCGGCGAGGAACAGCGCGACCGGCATGATCGGCACGGGCACGCCGAGCTCGTGAAGCAACGTCGCCAATGCGAGGAGCCACAAGGCCATGTGTCCGTGGATCATCGATAGCGGCTCCACGTTCGCCCTCAGTAGGCGGGAACAAGCGCGGCGTTGGCTTCGGGCGCCGCCGCGGGTCGCACCACCCTGAGGCACGCGGCGTACAGGGCGGGCACGAAGAAGATCGTCAGCACCGTGGCGACGGTGAGGCCGCCCATGATCGCGATCGCCATCGGGCCCCAGAACACGCTGCGCGTGAGCGGGATCATCGCGAGCACGGTGGCGGCGGCGGTCAGCACCACGGGGCGCGTCCGGTGCACGGCCGCGTCGACCACGGCGTTCCACGGGTCGCGGCCCGCGTCCATCTCGGTCTGCACCTGGTCGATCAGGATGACCGAGTTGCGCATGATCATCCCGCCGAGCGCGATGATGCCGAGGATCGCGACGAAGCCGAGCGGCGCATGGAAGAGCAGCAGCGCGGCGACGACGCCGATCAGGCCGAGCGGCGCGGTGAGGAACACCATCGCCATGCGCGAGAAGCTCTGCAGCTGCAGCATCAGGATGAGCAGGATCGTGACGATCATCACCGGCGCGACGGCGGCGAGCGCCTTGTTCGCCTTGTCGCTTTCCTCGACGGCGCCGCCCACGTCGATGCGATAGCCGGCGGGCAGCTTCGCCTCGATGTCCTTCAGCAGCGGGACGGATCGCCTGCGTCACGGACACGCCCTGCTCGCCGTCCTTCACGTCGGCGCGCACGGTGATGGCCATGTCGCGGTTGCGCCGCCACAGCACCGGCTCCTCGAGCTCGTAGTTCACGCGCGCGACCTGGGACAGCGGCACGACCGTGCCCTGGCGCGTGTAGAGGTTCACGTCCTTCAGCGTGTCGAGGTCGAGGCGCTCGCCGGGCACGGCGCGCGCGACGATGTCGATCAGGTTCTCGTGCTCGCGCAGCTGCGACAGCGTCGCGCCGTTCATCACGCGTCTGCGTGACGAGCTGGACGTCGGCGGGCGTGAGGCCGAGCGCGCGCGCCTTGTCCTGGTCGAGGTCGACCTTCAGCGTGCGCACCGGATCGTTCCAGTCGAGCTGCACGTCGCGCACCTTCGGGCTCGACGGCCACGACGTGCTCGACCTCGCGGGCGATCGTCGCGCACCTTCTGCGTGTCGGGACCGACGACGCGGAACTGCACCGGGAAGCCGACCGGGGGACCCAGCTCGAGGCGCGTGACGCGCACCCAGGCCTGCGGGAAATTCCGCGTCGACCGCGGCCATCAGCCGCGAGCGCACGCGCTCGCGCGCCTCCAGGTCCTTCGTCATCACGATGAACTGCGCGTAGCCCGGGTTCGGCAGCTCCGGGTTCAGCGCGAGGTAGAAGCGCGGCGCGCCGGCGCCGGTGTAGGCGGTGAAGAAGCTGATGTCCTGGTCCTTCGCGAGGACCGCCTCCATCTTCTTGACCTGCTCGGTCGTCGCGGCGAACGACGCGCCTTCCTTCATGCCGCAGGTCGACGATCAGCTCGGGCGCGATCGCTGTTCGGGAAGAACTGCTGCGGCACGAACTTCATGCCGGCCAGCGCGAGCACCAGCGCGGCCGCCGTCGCGCCGATCACCCACCAGCGCCGCTCGAGCGCGAGGTCGATGCAGCCGCGCAGCTTGCGATAGAAGGGCGTGTCGTACGGGTCGCGCGCCGTGATGCGTGCTTGCCGAAGTCCTTCGGCAGCATCTTCACCGCGAGGTAGGGCGTGAACAGGCCCGAGCACGAGCCACGAGAAGAGCACGGCGATGCCGACGATCCAGAAGATGCCGCCCGCGTATTCGCCGGTGGTCGATTTCGCGAAGCCGATCGGCATGAAGCCGGCGACGGTGATCAGCGCGCCGGTCAGGCGCGGCATCGCGGTCGCGGAGTAGGAGAAGGCGGCCGCCTTCGACGCGGTCCCAGCCCGACTTCCATCTTCACGACCATCATCTCGACGCGCGATGATCGCGTCGTCCACCAGCAGGCCCGAGCGCGATGATGAGCGAGCCGAGCGAGATGCGCTCCAGGTTCCAGCCCATCGCGAGCATCACCAGGGCGACGGCGCCGAGCACGAGCGGCACGGAGATGGCGACGATGATGCCCGTGCGCCAGCCCAGGCTCACCAGGCTCACCGCCAGCACGATGACGAGCGCTTCGAGCAGCGAGCGCTCGAATTCCCAGACGGAGTCCTTCACGGTGGTCGGCTGGTCGGCGACGCGCTCCAGCTCGACGCCGTACGGAAGTTCGGACTGGATCTTCGCGACTGCGGTCTCCATCGCCTTGCCGAGCTCGACGATGTTGCCGTCGTCGGTCATCACGATGCCGAGCATCAGCACCTGCTGGCCGTTGTGGCGGATCGGTGTAGGTCGGCGGATCCTCGAAGCCGCGCGTGACCGTCGCGATGTCGCCGAGCTTGATGAGCCGCCCGCCGGCCGCGATCGGCACGTTGCGGATGTCGTCCAGGCTCGTGAACTGGCCGCTCACGCGCACGAACACGCGGTCGCCGTGCGTGTCGATCGAGCCGCCGGGCAGCATGGCGTTCTGGCTGCTTCAGGCTCTCGGCGATCGCGAGCGGCGTGATGCCGAGCGCGGCCAGGCGCTCGTGCGAGAACTCGACGTAGACCTTCTTGTCCTGCTTGCCGAGGATGTCGACCTTCTTCACCATCGGCACCTTGAGCAGGCGGCGCTTGATGTCCTCGGCGATGTCGGCCAGCTCCGCCTGCCCGATGCCGTCACCCTTGACGGCGTAGAGCAGCCCGTACACGTCGCCGTACTCGTCGTTGAAGATCGGGCCGACGACGCCTTCGGGCAGTTCGTGCGGATGTCGGAGAACTTCTTGCGCGCCTGGTACCAGGCCTCGCGCTGGTCCGTCTTCGACGTGCCGCCCTTCACGGTGATCGTCATGCCGCCGTAGCCCTGGCGCGCGAAGCGTCACGACCTTGTCGAAGTGGTCGAGCTGCTCGAACTTCTTCTCCATCCGGTTGAGCACCTCGTCCTGCATCTGCTGCGCGGTGGCGCCCGGCCAGATCACCATGGCGGTCATCGACGGCACGGAGAACTTCGGATCCTCGAGCTGGCCCAGGCGCGTGAAGCTCAGGACGCCGGCGATGCCGACCACGAGGATGAGGAAGAGCACGATGGCGCGATGGCCGAGCGCCCACTCGGAGAGGTTGAACGATTTCATCGCGCGGCCTGCTTGACGGATGTGCCCTGCGCGCGCCGCGGGAAGCGCGACGCGCAATCCGGGCGCCATCTTCTGCACGCCCGCGGTGACGACGAGCTCCCCGGCGGGCGGACCCGATACGAGCACCTGCGTCGTTGCGATAGCCGTGCACCGTCGACGGGAACGAGGCTTACCGTTCCGGCCGCCTCGCCCGCGGCGTGGCGTACCACCCACACCGCCGGCTGGCCATTGGCCTGCGTGATCGCGGTGGCGGGGATGGCGGCGACCTTCGCCTGCGCCGCCTTCGTGCTCGACGAACAGCGTGGCGGTCGCGCCGAGCGGCAGCGCATGCGCGGTGACCGGCTTCAGGCGCGCGCGATACGTGCGCGTCTGCGCGGCGGCCTGCGGCGCGATCTCGCGCAGCGCGACATCGAAGAGATCTCCGGGCGCGCTCGCGAGCGAGGCCTTGTAGTGCGCCGTCTTGAACGCGGCGAGCTGGTCTTCCGGCACGTCGACCACGATCTCGGGCTCCTGCTCGTTCGCGATCGAGACGACCGGCTGGCCCTCGGCGACCACCTGCCCGACTTCGAACTGCACCGCGGTGACGACGCCGCTTTGCGAGGCGCGCAGCACCGTGTACTTGAGCCGGTTGCGCGCGAGCTCGAGCTTCTGCGCCTCGGCCTCGGCCGCGGCCTTCGTCATGCGGGCACCGCTGTGCGCGTGCTCGTCGTCGGAGACGCTCACCGAGCCGTCGATCTTCAGCGCCGCGAGCCGCTTGCGGTCCGACTCGGCCTGGGCCGCCTGCGCCGTGGCGGCGACGAGCTGCTGGCGCGCGGCCTCCTCGGCGAGGCGGTAGTCGGTGTCGTCGAGCACGCCGAGCACGTCGCCCTCGCGCACCGTCTGGCCGACCTCGACCGAGCGCTTGGCGACCTTGCCGCCCACGCGGAACGCCTGGTCGACTTCGTGGCGCGCCCGCACGGTGCCGACGTAGCGATTCGTTTCGCCCTCGGTGTCGTAGCGGATTTCGACGGTGCGGACCGCCCGAAGCGGCTCCGCCGGGGGCTTGGTTGTGCACGCGCCGAGCATCGCGGCGAGCGGCAGGGCGAGGCAGGCGGCGAAAGACTTCTTCACGGGTGGTTCCTCAGGTCATGGGATTTGGAATCGGTTCGAACACTTGCCAGCCGCCGCCGAGCGCCTTGTAGAGCTGGACGCTGTCGAGCAGCAGCTGCGTGTCTGCTGTCGTTGGCGCCGATGCGCGCGGCGAGCTCGGCGCGCTGCGCGTCGAGCAGCGGCAGCAGGTCGATCTGGCCGCGCTGGTAGAGCGAGTGGGCGTGGCCGAGCGCAGCCTCGGCGGAATCGGCGGAGGCGTGGAGCGACGTCGCACGCTCGCGCTCGGAGCGCAGCGCCACCAGCGCGTTCTCGACATCCTCGAGCGCGCTCACGATCGTGTCTTCGTAGCGGATGACGGCCTCCTTCTGGCCGCTTTCGGCGATGTCGTTGATCGCCTGGGTGCGCCCCGCGTTGAAGATCGGCATCGCGAGCAGCGCCGCCGCGTTGCTGAAGCGCGACGGGCCGAGGGCGCCGCCGTTGAGGTCGATGCCCTGCCGCCCGAGGGCCGCACCCAGGAAGAGGCGCGGGAACCATTCGGCCGCGGCCTGCTGGCGGCGCGCGTTCGCCGCGTCGAGCTGCGCCTGGGCCGCGAGCACGTCGGGCCTGCGCTGCAGCAACGCGGCTGGTTGCCCGGCGCGCGTCGGCGGAACGGCGATATCGCCGTTCCACGGCACGATGGCGGCGCGCGTTGAACGCCTGGTCGCCGATCAGGACCGCGATGCGATGACGCGAGACCGCGGCGAGCGTCTCCAGCGGCGGTATTGCGGCATGCGCGCGCTGCGGCGTCGGTCTGCGCGCGCTCGACGTCGAAGGCCGTCGCGAGCCCGACGCGTTCGCGCGCCGTCACCAGGCGCAGCGTCTCGTCCTGCGCCGCGGAGATCGCGCGCACGGTCTCGAGCTGCCGCAGGGCGCCCACGAGTGTGAAGTAGTTCGCCGCGACGTCGGTCAGCACCAGCAGGCGCACGCCGCGCGCCGCATCCTCGGTCGCCAGGGTGTCGGCCGCGGCGGCGGCCGCGCCCGCCCGCAGGCGTCCCGAGAGATCGATTTCCCAGGAGACGTCGATCGACCCCGACGGCGATCTTCGCCTCGGGTATGACCTGCTTGGTCGGTCGAGTTGTAGCCGTTCCTGCTGGTCCAATGCCGCCGGCGCTCACACCGAGGCTCGGCAACAGCCACGAGCGGCTGATCGTCTCGCCGGCGCGCGCGGCGCGCACGCGTTCGGCGGCGATCTTCACGTCGCGGTTTTCGTAGGCCGCCTGCTGGACCAGCTTCGACAGCACCGGGTCGCCGAAGCCCTCCCACCAGGCCGCGTCGGGATCTTCGGCGGATGTCGCCTGCGCGAATCGGCCCGGCGGCTCGAACGACGGCTGCAAGATCGGAGTCGCGCATCCTGCGACTGCGAGAGCGATCGCCGCGGCGAGCGGGATGAGGCAACGATTGAATCGGGGTGGATGCATCATGGCTGGACGGCAGTCAATGAAATCGATGTGCGCAGCGTAGTGGTGCCTCGACGCAGAGTCGTCAACGAACCGGCTGCGTTCGGTCTCGATTCGCGAGTGATCACGGGCGCACCTCCGGGGTCGCGGCGAGATCCCGTGCGATGCATTCCGCCAGCTCGCGCTCCGAGCTGAACTCGCACTGGCGGCCGGTGACCACGTTCTCGAGTCGGCCTGCAAGGGCGGCCGGCCGCGCATCGCTGCGGATCTTCACGACATATGTGCGCCGGCTTGGATACCGCGCCTCTGGATTGAGAGTCATCGCAAACCTTCGGGATGTGACGTGACGGCAGCGTAGCGAGCGCGGCCTTTCGAAGTCCGCAATGAACGGTCTGCGTTCGGTCTCATTTCGGGCTGCGGCCGCCCGATGCTCGATACCGGGGGGTATGATCCCCAACGAATCGCTCGCGAGCGCGGGAACTCGAACGGATCCGAATGGCAAACCTCACGCCGCCGCCTCCCTCCGCCGCCGCATCCAAACCGGTGCGCGTGCGCTTCGGCCGGTTCGAGCTGGACGAGGCGAACGCGAGCCTCACTTGCGAAGGGAAACCGATCGCCCTCGCGCCAACGCCATTCGCCGTCCTGTGCGCGCTCGTGCGGCAAGGCGGCTCCCTCGTCACCAAGAACGCGTTGCTTGATGAGGTGTGGGGCCACCGTTTCGTCACCGAATCGGTCCTGAAGACCGTCGTGGGCGAGCTTCGCACCGCGCTCGAAGACGATGCGCGGCAACCACGGTTCATCGAGACGGTATCGCGCCGCGGCTATCGGTTCGTCGCGTCGACGACGGCCCCTGCGCCGCCGCCTCGCGCGCGCGGCGGCGAAGCGGCTGCCGCGGGGGACCCCTCGTTCATTGGCCGCGAGGAGGCTCTGGAACGGCTTCACGCCGCATGGGATCGGGCATGCACCGGCAAACGATCCATCGTCTGGGTCGCCGGCGAGCCGGGCATCGGCAAGACAACGCTCATCGAGCACTTCATCGACCACCCTCGGCGAGATCGCAATGCGTGCGCGGGCAGTGCGTGGAGCAGTACGGTGCGGGCGAACCCTATCTGCCGGTGCTCGAGGCTTTGGGGGAGCTGTGCCGCGCGCGACCCTTCGCTGGCGACATTGTTGCGTACCGTCGCGCCGACCTGGCTGCTGCAGCTGCCATGGCTCTGCACGGCGGACGAGCGCGACGCGCTGCGCCACGAACTGGCGGGCGTCGGTCCCGAGCGCATGCTGCGCGAGATGGGCGAGCTGCTGGACCGCTACACCGAGCACCGTCCGTTGCTGCTCGTCACGGAAGACCTGCACTGGAGCGACCGCGCGACGATCCAGCTGCTCAATTACATCGCGCGGCGGCATGGCGATTCACGCCTGATGTGGCTCGCGAGCTTCCGCCTGTCCGAGGTGGTCGCGCTCGACCATCCGCTGAGTCCCGTGCGCCACGGGCTGCGCCTGCACCGGCTGTGCGACGAGATCGTTCTCGACCCCTTTTCCGAGAGCGAGATGGCGCGATACATCGCCGAAAGGGCGCCCGCGATCGCCGCGGATGAAGCGTTTATCCGGGCGCTGCACGAGCGCACGGACGGGGTGCCGCTGTTCATCGCGCACGTCATGACGGACCTCGTGTCCGCTTCGCCGCAGGGCCTCGACGGCGATGGCGCTGCGGTCCGGATCGCCCGAATGGCGGTGCCCGAGAACCTCGCGGCGATCATCGACCACTACATCGCGAGGCTTGGCGACGAGCAGCGCGCGATCCTTTCCGCGGCGGCGGTCTGCGGCGTCGAATTCCGCGTGCAGACGCTTGCCGACGTGCTCGGCAGCGAAGCGGCGGCGGTGGCCCAGGCGTGCGACGAGCTCGTGCGCGAGCAGCTCTGGCTCGCGGCTCCGCTTGCACAGGATGGACGAGACGCAGCCGATCTGCCCTATTCTTTCAAGCACGCGCTCTTCCGCCAGGTGCTCTACGAGCGCACCGCCGCGGTGGCGCGTTCGCAACTGCATCGAAAGGTGGGTTCGGCGCTCGAACGCGAGCGCGCCGCGGGCGCCCCGATCGCCGCGGCGGAACTTGCGATGCATTTCGAGCGCGGTCGCGACGCGGTGAGCGCGTTGCGCTACTACGCGGAGGCCGCCGAGGCCGCACTGCTGCACTTCAGTCCGTCCGAGGGCATGGCATTGGCCGAGCGTGGCCTGGGCTTGGTCGAGCAAGCAGCGCCCGGAGCCGAGCGTGACGCGGTCGAGATCACCCTCGCGACGCTCCAGGGCATTTGCGCGGGCCATCTGCTCGGCGTGAGCTCCGGCCACGCGAAGGCGGCATACGGCCGTGCCTACGCCCTGCTCTCCTCATTCCCGCGCCATCGCCTGCGGGAACTCCTGTTGCACGGGCTGGGCTTGACCCTTTGCATGCGTGCCGAGTACGGCGAGGCAATGGAGCTGGCCGAGCGATGCGTGAGCCTCGCTTCGGCCACGAACGATCCGCTCCTGCTGCTCGGTGCCTGCACCGTACAGGGCGAGGTGCTCATGCTGCAGGGGCGGCCGCGCGAGGGCGTGGAATGGACCGAGCGAGGGCTCGGTGTCATCGAGCCGCTCGACCTGCACGCGGACGACAGTTTTGCCCCGCAGGTGACGATGCTCGGGCTGCTCGGTATCCACCTGCTGCACCTTGGCCGCGTCGATGCTTCACGACGCAGGCTCCAGCAGGCTCGCGAGCGCGCGGACCGCTGGGCCCAGCCGATGGCGAAGTTGATCGCGATGTGGTTGGACGCCCTGTCGGCCGTGCGCCTGGGCGATTCGCCTCGCGTGGCCGCACTTGCGGAGGACATGGCCAGCCTCGTCGAGAAACACGCGCTGGCCCAGGGCCGCACCGCCGCCCGCTGGTTTCGCGGATGGGCCATGTCGCGAACGGGGCAGCCGCGCGAAGGCTACCGCCTGATCCGGGAAGCGTACGAGGAGAACACGCGGCTCGGCATGCGGGCGGGCGGCAGCGAGGTCCTGGGATACGCCGCGGACGCGCTCCTTCTCGCCGGCGACCTCGATGCGGCCGAAGCACAGCTTTCGCAAGCGCTGCGCATCGCCGAGACGCAGGGCGAGCGTGTGTACTTGCCGCAGTTGCTCGCGATCGAGGCGGCCATCGCGCGCTCGCGCGGACGACGGGACGACGCCGAGGCATCGATTCGCCGCAGCATCGCCGAGGCGCGGGAGCAGCAAGCGCCATGGCTGGAGCTGACATCGCTGATGGAGCTCTGCGAGTCGGTCGATGCGACCGCAAGGGACCGGCGTGCCCTCGCTGCGTTGCTGGAGCTACTGCCGGAGGCGACGGCGACGAGCACGGTGGCAAGAGCGAGAGCGCTCCTCGACGGTTCGAAGGCCCGCTGACCCTCAGCCGGCCTGCTTCATTCGTCCGAGCGCCTCCTTGATCTTCGCCATGTTCGGGCCTTCTCCGGCGCCCTCATAGAAGGAGAGGTGCTCGTCGTTACCAGGACCGACGAATGGTTGCCGAAGATGACCTTCGCCATGGCTACGCCTTCGCGGACTGGATGCTCTTGGCGGGATATGCTTCCTCAAGGGCGACGGAGCCGGTCTCCAGCAGGGACTTGAGGTTGGAGATGACCTTCGGCCAGCCGCCGGACACCGCCCCGATGAGCTTCGAGGGCTCGCGATCGATGGTGTGCGTGATGGAGAGCTTGACCGTCGATCCGCTGCGTTCCAGCTCCATCGTGCAGATCGATGCGCCCTCGGCCTTGAGCTCCGGCTTCTGGTTCTGCCAGCGGATCACCAGGCGCCGCGGCGGGTCGGCCTCGACGATCTCGCCGGCGTCGAAGATCGTCGCCGTCGCCGGACACCAGCTTCCACGGGGATCCCGCCGTCCACTGGCTTTCGCAGTGCATGCCGAACCAGTACTGCTCGCTGGAATTCCGGGTCGGTCAGCGCCGACCACAGCTTCTCCGGCGTGGTGCGGATGTAGCTCACGTAGACGAAGGTCGATCTAGCCATTGGCTTTCTCCAGTTGTCGTTTGAGGTGGGCAAGCGCCTTCAGGCGCGGCTTTTCGAACTTGGCGATCCAGCGCTCGTAGATCTCCTGCAGCGGCACCGGATTGAGGAAGTGCAGCTTTTCGCGGCCACTGCGCACGGTGGCGACCAGGTTCGCCGCCTCCAGCACGTCCAAGTGCTGCGTCACGCCCTGGCGCGTCATGTCGAGGTGCTCGCACAGGTCGCCGAGCGTGCGGCCGTCGTGCGCATGCAGCAGGTCGAGGAGCTTGCGCCGGCTGGGATCGGCCAGGGCCTTGAACAGCACGTCGGTGTCGGCGGCGCTCCGCCATGTCCTATACGCAAGTCATTACTTGCGTATAGGATAGGCAAGTTTCTACTTGCCTGTCAAGTACCGGCGAGATCGCCGAACCAGTAGGTAGCTGTGACTCCGCCGTCCACGAGAAAGTCGCTGCCAGTGATGAATGCCCCGTCCGGCCCCATCAGCAGCGCAGCCACGTGCGAGCTGCGCTCCCACCGCTGCATCAACTTGCGCCTGCCGTCCGCCGGCACCCTCTACAAGTGGGAATTCGAACGCAGAGCCGAGAAGATGGAGGTCGCGGTCGACGGGCCGCTCATCAACGTACCCTCCCTAGGGGTCTGGCCGCTGGACAATTACTAGTTACGCCACCTTGAAACGGCTCATTACGCTGAATCGGCGCACAAGATGAACAGAAGAGTGCTCTGACATTGTGGTCAGTACTTCCGAAATGGAATCCGAACCGGGCTATGATCCATTCAATGGGAATCACCCGCAGCGGTGATTTAGAAAGGAGATGAACATGAAGTTTATTTTACTGTCCCGACACACCGACGGCAGCTCAGTTCCGGAGAATGAGGTCGCCCAGAATCTTAAAGACATGGGAGAGTGGATTTTGTTGCTGAAGGCTACAGTGGCTATGCCGATTAGAGGTGGAAAAACTGTCTCCGCGAAGAATGTCAAAGATTATGTCGGGGATCTTGGCGGACTACTGATTTTTGAAGCTGAGAACCTTGATCAGGCCGTAGCGTTGACGAAGAAGTCGCCAGGTCTAAGGTATGGATTTACACACGAGGTTTTTCCGGAAATTGCCCTGCAAGAGGCGGCGAAAACAAAGTGAGAGTGCAAGTAGCGTCGAGTGGCACCTATTAAGCCGTATGACCGCTTCTGGCCAAGAGCGGAAATTCAAACCGGGACACTACCGGGCCAGCCGCGGTCACGACGATGAAATCTCCGGAGTGCTAGCATCCGCGTTTCACCAGAAGAAGAACCCCCTTCCCCTCCAGGAGAGAGCGACCATGAAACTCGCCGCACGACTGCTCGGTGCCGCCGCGATCCTCGCCACCGGCACCGCCTTGGCCCAGACCGCGATCTGCTACAACTGCCCGCCCGAATGGGCCGATTGGGGCACGCAGCTGAAGATGATCAAGGAGAAGACCGGCATCACGGTGCCGCAGGACAACAAGAACAGCGGCCAGACGCTGGCACAGCTCGTGGCCGAGAAGGCGAGCCCGGTGGCCGACGTTGCCTACTACGGCGTCACCTTTGGCATCCAGGCGGAGAAGGACGGCGTGGTCGCCCCCTACAAGCCGGCGCACTTCAACGAGATCCCCGCAGGCCTCAAGGATCCGAAGGGCTACTGGTTCACGATCCACTCCGGCACGCTCGGCTTCTTCGTGAACGTCGACGCGCTCAAGGGCAAGCCGGTGCCGAAATCGTGGAAGGACCTCACCAAGCCCATCTACAAGGGCATGATCGGCTACCTCGATCCGGCGAGCGCCTTCGTGGGCTACGTCGGCGCCGTTGCCGTGAACCAGGCGATGGGCGGCAAGCTCGGCAACTTCGACAAGGCGATCGCGTGGTTCAAGGAGATCAAGAAGAACGACCCGATCGTGCCCAAGCAGACCTCGTACGCGCGGGTGCTCTCGGGCGAGATCCCGATCCTGCTCGACTACGACTTCAACGCCTATCGCGCCAAGTACAAGGACAAGGCGAACGTGGAATTCGTGATTCCCGCCGAGGGCACGGTGATCGTCCCGTACGTGATGTCGCTGGTGAAGAACGGACCCAACCCGGCCAACGGCAAGAAGGTGCTCGACTTCGTGATGTCCGACGAAGGCCAGGCGGTGTGGGCCAACGCGTATCTGCGGCCGGTGCGCGCCTCCGCGATGTCGAAGGAAGCGCAGGCGAAGTTCCTGCCGGCCTCCGAGTACGCGCGCGCCAAGGCGATCGACTACGCGAAGATGGCCGAGGTGCAGAAGGCCTTCAGCGAACGCTACCTGAAGGAAGTCCAGTAGCTTGGATCCGGTAGCGCGGGACCGGCGGCGGGCGCTCGCGCTCGCCGTCCCGGCGCTCGTGGTGTTCGCGGCCTTCTGGCTGCTGCCCATGGCGCGCCTGGTGCACGTGGGCGCGAGCGGGCCGGACGGGCTCGCCGCGTACCTCGCGGTAGTGACGAATCCGCGCTATTTCCGCAGCCTCGTCTCCACCGTGGCCCTGTCCGCGGGCGTGAGCGTGGCGACCCTCGCGATCTCGCTCGTGGCCGGGATATTCCTGCAGCGCAACCGCTTCCCCGGGCGCGGCCTGCTGATCTCGCTGCTGACGCTGCCGCTCGCCTTTCCCGGCGTGGTGGTGGGCTTCATGGTGATCCTCCTCGCCGGCCGCCAGGGGCTCATCGGGGATGTCACCGCGTGGCTCTTCGACGAGAAGCCTCGTGTTCGCGTACGGGATGGCGGGGCTCTTCATGGGCTATCTCTACTTCTCGATCCCGCGCGTGATCCTCACCATCATGGCCTCGGTCGAGAAGCTCGACCCCGCGCTCGAGGAAGCCGCGCGCTCGCTGGGCGCCTCCACCTGGCAGGTGACGCGCGACGTGCTGCTGCCGGCGCTCACGCCGGCGATCATTTCCTCCGGCGCGATCTGCTTCGCCACCTCGATGGGCGCCTTCGGCACCGCGTTCACGCTCGCCACCCAGATCGACGTGCTGCCGATCACGATCTACAACGAGTTCACCAACTACGCCAACTTCGCGATGGCGGCCTCGCTTTCCATCGTGCTGGGCATCATCACCTGGGCGGCGCTCGCCGCGGCGCGCTCGCTCGCCGGCGCGCGGCGTGGCGGCGGCGGGATGATGGCGAAGCGCCCGCCCCGCTACTGGCTGCAGCTCGGCGTGGCGCTCATCGTCTGCGCGTTCATGGTCGTGCCGGTCGTGATGTCGATCCTCGCCGGCATCACCGACAACTACTTCGTGGGCGTGAAGAGCGGCCTCACGCTGCGCTGGGTCGGCCAGGTGTGGGACCTCTACCGCGACACCATCTTTCGATCGATCTGGATCGCGCTCGCATGCCTCGCCTCGACGCTGGCGCTGGGCATTCCGGCCGCCTATGCGCTGGCCCGCGCCCAGAGCCGCTGGACGCGCTGGATCGAGGAGCTGCTCACGCTGCCGGTCGCGGTGCCAGGCCTGGCGACGGCGCTCGGCGCTGATCCTGCTCTACGGAACGTGGCGCGATTTCCGCGCGAGCTGGCTCTTCATCCTCGTGGGCCACGTGCTTTTCACGCTGCCCTTCATGGTGAGCTCGGTGCTCGCGGTGATGATGGCGGTCGACCTGAAGACGCTCGAGGAGGCGGCGGCGAGCCTGGGTGCCAGCTTCCGCGAACGCTTCTTCTCGATCGTGCTGCCCAACGCGCGCCCGGGCATCCTCGCCGGCGTCGCTCATGGTGCTCACGCTTTCGATGGGCGAGTTCAACCTCACGTGGATGCTGCACACGCCGCTCACCAAGACGCTGCCCGTGGGACTCGCCGACAGCTACGCCTCGATGCGCCTGGAGATCGGCTCGGCGTACACGCTGATCTTCCTCGTGATGATCGTGCCGCTCCTCGTCGCGCTGCAGTGGGCGGCGGGGCGCGCGCAGCGCCGGAGCGCCTGACGTGGCGGTCGCGATCCACCTCGAGCGCTGCGCCAAGACCTTTCCCGACGGGACGCGCGCGCTCGAGCCGATCTCGCTCGACGTGGCCGCGGGCGAGACCGTGGTGCTGCTCGGCCCCTCGGGCTGCGGCAAGACCACGATGCTGCGCATCATCGCGGGGCTCGAGTCGCCCGACGCGGGCGGGCGCGTGCGCTTCGACGAGGAGGACGTGACGGCGCTTCCGATCGAGCGGCGCGGCGTGGGCATGGTGTTCCAGAGCTACGCGCTCTTCCCCAACATGAGCGTCGCGCAGAACATCGGCTACGGGCTGCGGGTGCGCGGGGACGCGGCGAGCGAGCGCGAACAGCGCGTGGCCGAGATGCTCGAGCTCGTGGACCTGCAGGGATACGGTGCGCGCCAGATCGACCAGCTCTCCGGCGGACAACGCCAGCGCGTGGCGTTGGCCCGCGCACTCGCCATCCGCCCGCGCGCGCTGCTGCTGGATGAGCCGCTCACCGCACTCGACGCGAAGCTACGCGAGCAGCTGCGGGTCGAGATCGACCGGCTGCTGCGCCGGCTGGCCATCACCGCGGTGTACGTGACGCACGACCAGGCCGAGGCGATGGCGCTGGGAGACCGCATCTTCGTGATGGAGAAAGGACGCATCGCGCAGTCCGGCACGCCGCAGGAGGTGTATTTCAATCCCGCCACCGCCTTCGTCGCGGATTTCATCGGCACCATGAACCGCATCTCGGGGGAGACCGTCGACGGCCACCTGGTGCTGAGGAGCGGCCGCCTGCCGCTGGGCGTGATCGCCGCGCGCGAGGTCATGTTCCGCCCCGAGGACGTGCGCATCGTGGCACCCGGGGAGCATCACTTCTCCGCGACGGTGATCTCCTCGTTCTTCCTGGGCGATCACACGCGCCTGGTGGTGGATGCGGGCGGTTCCACGCCCATCGTCGTCGAGACCACGGAGCGGCGCACCTGGCCGCGCGGCGAGACGGTGCACCTCGCGCTCGCACCCGGCGCGATCCTGCCGGTTCCGGGGCAGGCGCCGTGAAGCGCTTCCTGCTCGCGCAAGTGACCGACATGCACATCAAGGCGGGCGGCAAGCTCTCCTATCGCGTGGTCGACACGGAGGCGAGCCTCACGCGCTGCGTGGCCCAGCTATTGAAGATCCCCCAGCGTCCCGACGCGGTGATCTTCACGGGCGACCTCACCGACTTCGGCCGCGAGGAGGAGTACGCGAACCTGCGCGAGCTGATCGCGCCGCTGCCGATGCCGGTCTATCTCATGGCGGGCAACCACGACGAGCCCGAGGGACTGCGCCGCGCGTTCCCCGAGCATGCCTACCTGCGCCAGCGCGAGGGGCCTCTCGATTACGTGATCGACGATTTCCCGGTGCGAATCGTGGCGCTCGACTCGACCGTGCCGCGCAAGAGCGGCGGCTTGATGCGCGATTCACAGCTCGCCTGGCTCGATGCGACGCTCGCCGCGGCGCCGAGCAAGCCCACCATCGTGGCAGTGCACCATCCGCCGTTCTGGACCGGCATCGGCCACATGGACGCGATGGCGCTCGCGAATCCGGGCGCGCTGGAGGAAGTGATCGCGCGCCATCCGCAGGTCGAGCGCGTGATCTCCGGGCACCTGCACCGCGCGATCACGGTGCGCTTCGGCGGCACCATCGCCTCGACGTGCCCCAGCCCCTCGCACCAGGTGGCGCTCGATCTGGCCGACGACGCGCCCTCGCGCTTCGTGATGGAGCCGCCGGGATTTCAGCTGCACCTGTGGACCGAGGAGCAGGGGCTCGTCACCCACGGCGCGGCGATCGGCGATTTCGCGGGGCCGTATCCGTTCTACGAGGGCGGGAAGCTCATCGACTAGCGGCGCGCGGTGCGCACGTGCCGGCCTTCTCCGGACCGCCCGGTCACCGTCGGGAAGTCCTTTACTATCGACTGAGGCCGTCCGTCACTCGCGGCTCGTTCCCTGCGCGCCGGAGCAAGAGGACACCCAACCAACCCGGCATGATCCATGGAACGGCAGGAATGCCGGCGATGAAGCCGGGTTGCACGTACCACGGTGCCGTACCGCTGGACACATCCGGGTACGACAAGCCTCGTGCCACTATGAGCGACAGGAGAACCAAGTTTGCAACTACATAGGCGCGAGCAGGACCAAGTCCAAGCCAACGCGCCTCTCCAAACGAAGCCGCGAACGACGCTGTCGCGATGTAGGTCAGCACGCATGCAACGAATTCCAGCACGCTGAAAAGACTGTTGAACAGCTGCGGTGAAGACCCCCCCTTGCCACCCAACACGTCTACGTAGCTCGCGACAATGATGCTCATGCAGACCAAATACGCGGCGCCGGCGGGCACGCTTGCAGCGAAGCCCAGCGTTGAATAGAAGCGCTCGCCGGCATCGTGGAGTTCTTCCTTCAGCGCGACAAAAGCGCCCGCTATGATCATCGAATCGGCAAGGAGAACCAGAAATCGCATGTAGTTCTCCGCCCGGGTTGCCTGAAACGGCGCCCCCAGTCCAACCCACAGAAGCGAATTGATCGCCCACGGCAAGAGCAGAAGGATCCCCGCTGCGGCGAGCCTTCTCCTGCCTCCCACACGTGAAGCGATCGCCCGCGCGCCAAGTGTCCACGCGGCGATCGCGATTGCGACAAACAGGATGACTCCGACGGGCTGATAGACCCCTGGAATTCGAAGCGCGCGCATGCCGATTACGGGCACATCGAAAAGCGGAAGCGCGCAGAGGAAAACATAGCTGATACGTCGGCTGGCGTGGTTCACTTTGTCTCCCCTATGCCGCTGCCTCGAGCGGTCCAACGATAGGCGGGCCCTTCATTTCCCGGGCAATCTCACTGCTACAACAGCACAGCCAATCAGATATCTGAGCACCGCGAAGATCAGTGTGTGGATCAGCTTGACGTGGAAGATTGTCAGCCGCATCACGGTCGTCTCCAGGGCTGCCTAGCGAGATATGGATGGATTGAGTGACATTTGTGCGGGCATTTTTTGTTTAGTGTACCCGGTGCGATATCGTCGCTGGGCTTGCCGTGAACCGTGACGCGACCGAGCTTGGTCGGGTGCCTGAGCTGGCGACGGCTGCCGCGCATCGTCGAGTCTAGCCGCTGGCCGCGATGGCCGTGTGGCCGCCAGACGCGGCTTGGGAAGCTCATCGACTAGCGGCGGCCGGCGGCTCTCGTCGGGGACCCCGGACGCTCACCGCCACTTCAGCGGCGGCGCCATTCCGGCCAGCACCAGCAGCCCCCAGACCGCGAGCGCGAAGCCGCCGCAAACATACAGCGCGAGGAAGGCGTTGAAGGCCACCGGATTTTCTTCGCGATTGGGCCGGTACGCTCGCCAACCCTTCGATCCGGCCGGCAGCTCGCCGTCTCGCCAGCCGCGATACGCCACCGCGAGCACGCCGGAGCCGAAGGCGATGAGAAGCAGGGCGCCCAGCCAGGCCGGCATGTTCAGCGCCCCGCGCCCGACAGCTTCCGCGCCACTGACAGCACCACCACGACCACCACGCTGAGCGCACCCGCCTGCAGGATCTCGAACGGCCACAGGTTGTGCGACGTGGGGTCGCGCGCGACGCCGAGCATGATGCGCAGCACCACGAACGCCATCATCGCGGTGGGCACCGCCGCGGCAAGACGCCAGCCGCCGCGCCAGCGCCACATTCCCCAGGCCGGCGCGGCAAAGCCCAGCAGGCCCAGCGCGAGCATCGCCAGCATGAAGCCGCTGAACAGCGCCACCTCGCCCGCGCTGACCGGCTTGCTCATGCGCTCGCGATACGCCTGGTCCTGCGCGGCCTTGGCGCGCGCGCTCATTTCCGCAACCCACGCGGGCCGCTCCTGCTCCCCGGCCGCTTCGCTGCCGGCCGACACGTGCCCACGCCAGGTCGCGACGACCGGCGTGCTGCGCGTGCCGCCGTCGCCTGCGGTCACGCGGATTTCGTCCACCGCGTCGCCCGGCTGCATGAAGAAGAACCAGCCAAGGGTCTCGCCGCTGCCGGTATAGGTCTGCGACGGGCTGCTGCCCACCTTCGCCGGCTTGCCGTGGAAGTACGGCATCACCCAGATGCCGACGGGCTTGTCCGTGTCGTAGGCCAGGCGCAGGTAGAAGTTCTGGTTTCGTCCCAGGACGACATTGTCGCCGGCCGGCCATGTTTCGACCACGCGGACCGTAGTGCCGGCGTGCGCAACGCCTGTCGCCGCGAACCAGGCCGCGAGCGCGAGCAGGGTCCCTAGGAGCAGGAACCGGTGCGATCGCTGACCCAATGGATGTGCTCGGCAACCGGACCCATCGTTCGAGATCTCCTTAGGCTGTTTCCTGGCGCGAAAAGATTAGCCCACGACAACCACTTTGCCAACTCGACACTCGGAGCGCCGGCTCGATGCCGATCCTGTCGCTGGGGCGGCCCGGCGTTTGAGGCGAATGACGGCTGGAGGCGCGCGATGCCCGCTGGAAGACATCCCCTCGACCGGAGGGTTAGGCCTCGGCGATGGCCGCAATCGAGACCTTCAGCCCAGGGATGCGTACAGGCAATTTGGCGCCCTGACGGGCTGGCGGATTGGAGGGGAACCACCCGCCTTTGGCGTGAATACGATCTGACGGGTCACTTTGCCTCCTTACGTGTGCGTCTTCCTCGCCGGCTACGGCGCGATGAGCGACGCGAACGGATTGACTAGATGGTCTAGACCATGTAGTCTACATTACTCCAACTTCGGATCCTCGCAAGGAAAGGCGAACAGCATGTTGCGCAGCGTATCGGGAATCGGGATCTTTCGGTCCGTCTTTGAGCTCTTCGGGATTGTTTTGGTGCGCTTCCATCCCCTGCAGAGAATCTGGGGCGCATGGCTCGTGGCCGTGAACACGGCGTGCCTGCTGTTCATCCAGCATGTAGAGGCGCAAGTCACCCTGGGCGCCGTGGGCGTGGCCGTGCTCGCTCAAGCGCTGATCTATCGGCGCAAGCGCTTCATTCGGCTGCTCGGAGTGACGCATGTTCTCTGGGTCCCCATGCTGACGTGGATGGCGCTGCGCCTTGATACGCTGCCGAAGGAGGAGACTGCGTTCCATGTTTGGCTCATCGCGCTGATCGCGACCAACGCAGTCTCGTTGGTCATCGACGCCTGGGATGCCACGCGCTTCATCCGTGGCGAACGTCGGCCTTACTACGCGTGGTGAAGGCGAGGGGCGCAACCGAGAAGTCGCGCGCCGCGGGCAGCGAATCCCATTGATCCCGTGGACACTCGCGAGAAGCTCGTCCGCACCGCCGAGAGGCTCATGCTCCGCGACGGCTATTCTGCGATGCGCGTGGACGATGTGATACGCAAAGCGGGGCTCAGCAAGGGCAGCTTTTATCACTTCTTCGACAGCAAGGAAGCTCTCGGGCTCGCTGCACTGGAACACTACTACGCGGATCGAGTGGTCCGGCTGGCTGCCGGTGCCTATGTGAAGGAAACAGATCCGCTGCGGCGAGCCCAGGGCTTCCTGAAGCATGCTTCTCATGTTGCCGCGGACTTGTGGACGACGGGATGCCTGCTGGCGAGCCTTGCAGCCGACGCCGCCGGATCAAATCGAGCCATTTCAAACGCACTCAAGAAGCGAACCAGTGACTTGCGGGCGTTGCTTGTCGACGTGCTCAGCCCGTTCGCGACGTCAAGGACCACCGCAGCCGACTTGGCGGATCAGTTCCTCGTTTGTGTCGAGGGGTCCATCGTGCTGGCACGCATCTATGACGATCCGACCTATCTGCGGCGCGGTCTCGAACAATTCCGGAGCTGCCTAAACAATGCCGAGGTTCGCGGAACCCCACCGCCGAGATCAGCCGCGCCGGCAGACCCCTAATTGAATCCGGGCGAATGGAGAAGCTTCCGCGACCCTCGTCTTACTCGCGGCGGTATTGTTGGAGAAGCTCCGTAAGCAGCCGCGACGTTTCGCTCATGTGCTGCGCCAGGAGTTCGCTGACCGCGGCTGCGTTACGCACCTTGTAGGCGGCAAGGATCGCTCGGTGCTCCTCCTGTGCCTGCTTGCGATAGTCGGAGCCGCTAATTAGCACGCGTATAAAGCGGTCGATCTGCGCGCTCAGCGATTCGATCATAGCCAGAAGACGCGGCCGATCGGCACGCTCGTAAAGCGTGGAATGAAAGCGCCAGTTAATCTCCATCCAGCGTGCAACGTCCTTGGTGCGTTCCGATTCGGTCAGCGCCGCCTCAGCCCGGTTGAAGATCGCACACTCCGCTCGCGGTAGCGCCCAGCGCACAGCCTGGGTTTCGAGCACGCAACGAATCTCCAGCAGTTCCTTGGCCTCGCCCGCGGACAAGCGACTTACGGTCGCGCCCCGATTGGGACGAATGGTCACTAAGCCTTGCGCTGCCAAGTGGCGCAGCGCTTCCCTTACCGGAATGTGGCTAACCCCGAATCGGTCGGCGATGGCGTCTTGACGCAGCGGCTCTCCGGCTGCGATTTCGCCCGACAGAATCGCGGCACGCAAAGCGTCCGCAATTGTGTCCGCCGCTGGGGCGTTGAGCGAAGAGTGGTTGGTTTCGCGAACGGGTACCACGTTAGAACTATATATTATTGGGATCGATCAGAGGCGGACGATCGCCGCCCTGGAAGCGGAGGACGTCACGGTGAGTGAGTAAATGTAATGGCTTGATAGAAATACATTTTTACTGATTCTCGATGACTCCCGGCAGGCCCCCAGTAGGTTTAAACTGGCTTTGCCAGCAGACCCCAGCAGATTTAAACTGGTTTTGGCTGGCGTCGGGGCTTTCGAAATAATATATTAAGCTGGGTCTTCATACGGGAGGCGTGCTTTGACTCGCCGCCTCCGAATTCTGAACACAGAGAGGAAAAGATGATTACAGCCATCGTTCGATACAAACTTCCGCCCTCCATCGACTACAACGATTGCCTGGCGCACTTCACCAAGATTGCTCCCGGCTTCCGTCAGGCAAAGGGACTTCTCAGCAAGCATTTCATCTGGAGCGAAAGCGGTACTGCCGGGGGCGTCTACCAATGGGAGTCGCTCGAAGCGGCCAAGGCCTTCTACAACGGTCCGTGGCTAAAGGGCATTGTCGAGCGTTACGGCATGAAGCCCGAAATCGAATATTTCACCGTGTTTGCTTTCACCGACAACGCTTCCGGCAAGGTCACGGTGTTTGAGAAGCCGCGGCCCGCGAAGAGCCATCGAGTGAAGGCAACGCTGACGTAACTTGGCGTAGCTAAGCGTAGTTTGCCGGACACTAAGGGGAGGCCAAAAATGAATCGGCGAGGATTTATCAAGAATGCCGCTGCGGCGGCTGGCGTCACAGCGGTTGCCGCGGATGCGTTTCCCGCTCCGGCCATCAGTCAGGGCAAAACGGAATGGCGCATGGTGACCGCTTGGCCGAAGGGTCTTCCTGGGCTTGGCACCGGCGCCGATCTGCTCGCCAGCCGGATTACCACCATGTCGGGCGGCCGACTCTCGGTGCGCGTATTCGCCGCCGGCGAGTTGGTTCCGGGCCTGCAGACTTTCGAAGCGGTTCAGAGCGGAACCGCCGAGATGGGCCATGACACCCCGGGCTTTCATCTTGGCAAGAACCGCGCGTTCGCGTACTTCTTCGGCGCTCCGTTCGGTATGGCCTACGAAGAGCACGTCGCATGGCTCTATCACGGAGGCGGGCAGGCCTTGTGGGACGAACTGTCAGCTCAGTTTGGCCTAAAGAGCTTCGCCGTCGGCAACATCGGCACGCCGTCCTTTGGCTGGTTCAAAAAAGAGCTCAAGAGCGTCGCCGATTTCAAGGGCCTCAAAATGCGTATGCCGGGTATCGGCACCGAGATGATTCGGCGTCTAGGTGCGGTGCCGACGCTGATGGCGCCAGGCGATTTGTTTCCGGCGCTACAGGCGGGGACGCTGGACGCGACGGACTTCACGGGCCCCGCCAATGACATGGCGCTCGGATTCCAGCAAGTATGCAAGTTCCTCTACTGGCCGTGCATCCAGAAGCCCGGGGCGATTCAGCAGGTCATCATCAATAAGGCCAAGTTCGACAAACTTCCCAAGGACCTGCAAGAAATCGTCACGGTAGCCTGCGAAGCAGCGCACCAAGACATGCTCGCAGAATACAACTGGATCAACGCGCAAGCGGTGATCGCGCTGAAAGAAAAGCACAACGTCAAATTCCTGACGCTGCCCCCGGAGATCCTGGAAGCGCTAGGCAACGCCGCTGGGCAGATCCTGCTCGAGGAGCGAGACAAACTCGATTCGCTGGGCAAGAGGATCTGGAGCGCGTACTTCAAAGCGCGCAGCGACTTGATGGCTCTGTCGAATTTGGGTGACCGCGAGTTCTACAACGCACGCACCATGAACTTCAAATACCCGGCGTAGAACGCCGGTCGTGAGCGCGTCTCCGGAGGGTTTCCTGCTCGCCGTTGCGGACCGCCTTGATGCCTTGGCGTTGGGCGTTGGGCGGGTGGTCGCCTATTTCACCGTCGCGACGGTATTGATTTGCTTTCTCAATGTCTACCTGCGCTATGCGATAGGGATTGGGTTTGTGTGGCTGCAGGAATCCTACATCTGGACTCACGTCGCGGCGATCATGTTCGGAGCGTCCTACGCTCTTTTGCAAGGCGCGTTTGTGCGCGTGGACCCGTTCTATAGCCGCATGAGCGAGCGAGGCAAGGCGTGGGTGGACCTGTTCGGCACCATCGTCTTCCTGGGACCGTTCGTGTGGATGATGGGGTTCTCCGGTTGGTCGTTTTTCCTCGCGTCTTGGAAGATGGACGAACGTTCCGCGTACGAGTCCGGACTCCCGGCTGTTTATCTCCTTAAGGGGACTTTGCTCGTCTTTGTGGCGCTCGTCGCCTTGCAAGGCATCGCCATAATCTGCCGCTGCGTGCTCACGCTGCTGGGTTACGGCAAGCGCGGCACGACTTCCATTTCCGCGGAATCCTTTTAGCGCTCCGACGGAAGCAACCATGGAAGCGCTCTTGATTGGCGAAATCCTCTCGGTCGGCCTTTTTATCGGGGTGATTGCGGCGCTGATGCTCGGCTACCCCATCGCTTTTACGCTACCCGGCGTGGCCTTTCTCTTCGCGATCCTCGGTTGGGCACTGGGCGCTTTCGATCTAACCTACTTCGAGGCGCTGCCGCTGCGCTATTGGGGCATCGTCACCAACGAAGTGCTGATCGCGGTGCCTCTGTTCGTGTTCATGGGCGTGATGCTCGAGCGCTCCCGCCTAGCTGAGACTCTATTGACCACTATGGGCGAGTTATTCGGCTCCTTGCCCGGCGGTCTCGGTATCTCGACCATCATCGTCGCGACGCTGCTCGCAGCCTCGACCGGCATCGTCGGTGCAACCGTCGTGACGATGGGGCTCATCAGCCTACCGGCAATGCTCAAGGCCGGCTATGACAAGCGGTTGGCCTCGGGTCTGATCTGTGCCTCGGGCACACTTTGCCAACTGATTCCGCCCTCCACCATCCTCGTGTTCTTGGCGGTGATTCTGCAGAGCTCATACAGCCAAGCGCAAATGGCCAAAGGCAACTTTACTCCGGTGACGCTTTCGGTCGGCGACCTCTTCGCCGGCGCGTTCATCCCCGGCATCGTTCTGTCCGGCCTCTACATGATCTGGGTCATCGGTAACGCGTTCCTCAAGCCAGGTTCCGCACCTGCGCTGAAGATGACCTTAGAGGGTAAACGGGACTTCGGCGGCCGCGTGGTGGTTGCTCTGCTACCGCCGCTCATGCTGATTGTCGCGGTGCTTGGATCGATTCTTGCCGGCGTCGCGACGCCTACCGAAGCGGCATCGGTGGGCGCCGTTGGGGCAACTCTGCTGACCTTGGTCAAGCTCTTGGCGGAGCATTTCGCGGGTCGATTGTCCGCAGAGACCGTGCAACGGACGCTGTTTCGCTTCTGGCTTGCCTTCTTCGCTGTCACGGTCGCGCTCGCCCTTCTTGCTGGCGCGCTCGGCGTGCTGACACTTGCGGTGGCCTCGCTGGTGGCCGGTACAGCGATGGCCGCCGCGATCCCGGAAGTGCGGCGTCAGTTTTTCGGCATCGTCGACCATGTTAGCCGCTCCACCCTGACGATCACCACGATGGTCTTTGTGATCTTTATGGGCGCCAGCGTCTTTTCGGTGGTTTTCACGCGGCTTGGGGGCGCCCAATTGGTTCACGACTCCCTCTCATCGATGCCGGGAGGCGCAACCGGCGCGTTGTGCGTTGTAATGCTGGTGATGTTCGTGCTCGGCTGCTTTCTCGATCCATTCGAGATTATCTTTGTGGTAGTTCCGGTCGTCGGGCCGGTGTTGTTCAAGATGGACGTCAATCCGATCTGGTTTGCAGTTTTGATCGGCGTGAATTTGCAGACGAGCTATCTGACGCCCCCGTTCGGGTTTTCGCTCTTCTTTCTCAAGGGCGTGGCACCGCCCGAGGTAACGACCGGGGACATCTATCGCGGGATCATCCCCTATGTGGCGATTCAGGTCGTATGCCTGGGAATCGTCTGGGCCTACCCGCAGATCGCCACGTGGCTGCCGAAAGTGATCTACGGGGGATGATCTTTCCCAATTGAAACGAAACTCGAGGTCTGGGGCTTCGGCGACGCGCTGATCCGCCCTGTGCCGCGCGGAAACTCAAGAGCTAGCCCGCGAGCGCCTGCTCGATATCGGCGATGAGATCGTTCACGTGCTCGATGCCGATGGACAGGCGCACCAGGTCGGTGGGGCACTGGGTCGCCGGGCCTTCCATGCTCGCGCGATGCTCGGCGAGGCTTTCCACGGATCCGAGCGAGGTCGCGCGCTTGAAGACGTACAGGCGCGCGGTGAACGCCCTCGCCGCCGCCGCCATCGGCGAAATCGCCGGGCCGTATCCGTTATACGAAGGCGCGAAGCTCATCGACTAGCGGCGCACCGGCGGTGTGCGCGAGTGCGACCGAAGCCCTACCGAGCTGCGCTTGCCGGCTGCTGACGCAGGAGCCTCGCGAGGGTGCGTCAAGACGTCCTCGACCAGCTGATCCACTCTCGTCAGGAAGAGCTTCAACGTCGCCGACGTGTTCGCCCTGTTGTAGCCGATGACAAGGTCGATCGTCGGAGTCTCGCCGTGGAGCGGACGGCTGATGACCGCCCACGGGAGGAAGTTCTTGGCATAGGCCGGCAGCAGCGCCACACCACGGGTCGATGCGACAAGCGACATCGCCATCGCGAGGTTGTCCACTTCGTGGCTCGCCTTCAGCTCGACCTTCGAGCGCCGCAGGTATTGCTCGATCACCGCCCTCACCTCGGGCGCCGTTCGGGATGCACCGATGTAGGTCTCGCGCGCGATCTCCCTCAGCGGGATCGTCTTTCTCGAAGCGAGACGGTGATCGCTCGCCATCACCACGATCAGCGGCTCCTTGGCGACGACCTTGAACTCCAGGTCGGCCACCTTCGCCTCCCGGCGCATGAAGGCAAGGTCGAGCTTCCCCCTCATCAACGCATCGGCAAGGTCCGGTGAATAGCCGCTCGACACGTTGATGTCGATCTTCGGGAGATCGTCACGCAGTACGCGCATCACCGCCGGGAGCCAGTCCATCTCCTGCCCGGTAAGGAATCCCAGCGCGAACGTGGGCTTGGCCGGCTGCGCGGCCCGTCGCGCCGATTCGCGCGCCGCCTCGACCTGCGCCAGCGCCAACCGGGCATGGTCGAGGAACGCCCGTCCGGCGGGCGTGAGTTCGACTCCACGCGTGCTTCTGATCAAGAGCGGCACCCCGACGCGGTACTCGAGGTCGCGAATCTGGCGGCTTAGGGAGGGCTGCGCGGTATGCAGCCGCTTCTCGGCGGCCACGGTGAGGCTGCCCTCCTCGGCCACCGCGACGAAGTACCGGAGGTGACGCAGTTCCATGGTTTCCATCCCATGCCTTTGAGGCATGCCCATCAGCCTAACAAGTCTTTTACGCCAAAGCTACTGGGCCCTAAATTGGCGGCACGGACATACCTGTTACGGCTGACTCACCTACAAGGAGCAAGACCATGAACAACCTCACCGGCAAGACCGCCCTCGTCACCGGCGCCTCCAGGGGCATCGGACGCGCCACCGCCATCGCCCTGGCGAAAGCAGGCGCGCAGGTTCTCGTTCACTACGGCCGGGGATCGGACGAGGCCGACCGCGTTGTGGCCGATATCCGCAAAGCCGGCGGCAAGGCCGAGAAAGTGGGCGCCGATCTCTCCGCCCCGCTCGGCCCGCACGAACTCGCCAAGCGCGTTCGGAGCATCGCCGGCGACCGGCTCGACATCCTCGTGGTCAACGCTGGAATCTCGAAGGCTGCGACACTCGAGGAACTTACCATCGAGGACTTCGACAAGCTCTACGCCGTCAACGTGCGCGCGCCCTACTTCCTGGTGCAGCAACTGCTGCCCATCCTCGGCGAGGGTAGCAGCATCGTGATGGTTTCCTCACTCGCGGCCCACGCCGCGGTGGGCAACCTCTCCGCCTACGGCGCCACCAAGGGCGCAGTCTCCACGCTGGTCACGCACCTCGCCGCAGCGCTCGGCCCGCGCGGCATCCGAGTCAACGCGGTCGCACCTGGCGTCGTCGACACCGAGATGTCGAACTTCGCGAAAACCGAGGATGGAAAGGCGTTCGTGCTGGGCATCCAGGCACTGAAGCGCATCGCCCAACCGAGCGACATTGCCGCCGCGATCGCGTTCCTCGCATCGGAGCAGAGCCGCTGGATCACCGGCGACGTGGTACGCGTCGACGGCGGCTCGAAGCTCTAAAGAGAACACTCTTATTCCTGCCTCACTATATCGACCGATACCTCCACCGCCGGAGTCGTTCCTCTGTTCTCAAGCCAGTGTGCGGTGTTCCTATCCTCGGGCCAGCCCACTCCCGGGCCATAATCCGTAGCGACTCCATTTCGATGGTCGGTGATCGTTCCTTACTCTGGACGAGGCTTTTTCTGGGCTGGCAGCACCCCGCGGGAGCGCCTCCGCCTCGCTCATGGAAGTTTCAGAAATCTAAAGTAGAAGGCTGCGAATACCAGAACGATTCCTACGTTCACCGTCAGCCGTTCCCAGAAGCGGTTCTTGAAGAACAAGACATCGATTGCGACGATCACGGCTACCATCAAGACTACGTAAAGTGCGGTGGTCGTCTGCCGTTCCATGTCAGTCTCCGTTTCTCGACGCTCTCATCGAACGAGGGTCAACGCAAGATTCATGCTCGCCCTCCGCACACAACAGAATCGGTCACGGCCACGGCCTTCATAGCGCACCTACATGGCCAAAAGGCACAGGTAGGCCATGCCAAGCACACCCCTGTAGCCGCGCAAGTATGCGTCCCGCTGGCGATGAGCCCTTTTGAGGACATCGTCGTAGTCTGGATGAGTCCGAGCATTATTCGCAAGCCATTCGGCGTAACGCGCCGCGTATCCGGACTCGAAGTGATCCCATTCGTCCTGGTTCGCTTCGTGGACCTGCACGACGGCAAAGCCGCTGTTCCAGGCGAGCTCAACAAGTTCTTGCAGGGAGATATATTCATCCAATCTGCCTGCGAGGGGCGCCGCTGCTGCCTCCGTAGGCGCCGAGCTCCAGATGCCTTCGCCGTAGACCACCGGGGCGCCCGTGACGACCAATTTGCGCAGCGCGGCAAGCGCAGCCTCATAGTCCAAAGGCAGCCCCGCCTCAACGGGCGGCCCCCAGACCTGGGACGCGCCAATGCAAATCGCACCCTGTGCGAAAGCAGGAAGGTGAGCCTTTGCGTCCCCAGCGATCAATTGAAGGCGCTCCGCGACGCCGCGCCTCGTGGCCGTGTGCATCGCGTGCTCAAACCCCTCGTCGCTCAAGTCCAACCCGATGCCGCGGATCAACTTGTTTGCCTCGAGAAGTCGGGCAAGCAGCGCCGCCCAACCGCACCCCACGTCAACCACGGTGCCTTCCGAATGCGCGGCGGCGAACTGCACGAGTTGACCGGCTCGCTGCCCTGAGAGGGGTGACAGGAACTCCAGGTAGCGATGAATGGGTGCGAACTCGGTTGGCATGAGTGCTACGTGTCCCTGTGCAGCCTAACGAGCGGCCGGCCACGATGCCGGTGCCGCGGCCAGACGCGGCCCACGATGCTCCCCGGTCCGCTCGAACGCGCTGTCAGGCGTCATCTCGGCGTGGTCCCGGCGGCAGGCGCAACAACCAGCGGGGCACCGCTTTCTGGTAGGCCTGCCACTCGGCGCCATGCGTTCGCGCCAGCCACGGCTCCTCGGCCAGTACGACACGAAGGTGAAAGGCGAGCGCCATCGCCGCCGCGTACCAACCAAGGGCAGCAGACCCAAAGAGAAGCGCCCAGCCGATCAGCGCCAGGAGGACTCCGACATACATAGGGTTGCGGCTGAATCGGTAGAGGCCGACTGTCACGAGACGCCGCGGTGGTGCCCACGGCGCAAGCGTCCCTTTGCCGGTGTGGTAGAAGGCGTAGACGCACCAAAGGAGCACGAGCAGACCGACGCCAAGCGCCATTGCCCCAAAGAGATTGAACCGAAGGCCCTCGCGTGAAGCGATGAGCGTGGGTACCAGGAAGGCGACAACGCCGGGGAGAACAAGGAACGCGATCAGCGCACGGAGGAACACGGCGGGCGGCTCCTATGACCCCTGACGACCGAGAGGGAAACACAAGCCCAGCGCGATCACTTGCCAACGGCCTTCTTCAATTCCGCGTAGTGGGCAGCGCGCTCCTCGTTGCCCTTGGCGCGATACAGAAGCTCCAGCTCCCCGAAGACGTATGGACTTGGCACGCCTGCAGCCGCGCGCTCCGCCTCCAAGCGGAGCTGAATCGCAAGGGCTTCATCCGTTCGATTCAGGGCACGCAATGTCCAGGCCACCATCCAGCGAGCAACGCGTGTGGCCTGTATGTCGCTGCCGCGCTCGCGCAGTACGAGGGCCTGTTGGAACTGATCCAGGGCCTCGTCATATCGGCCAAGCTCGTACAGGGCGTAGCCGATGTTGTTGCGAAGTGACGCTACCCACGCCTTGGCCGCGGGCTGGGACGATGCCTGGGCGACTGAAAGCGCCGCTTGCCCCCATTTGAGCTGGTCGGGCGGCGCTGTGTCGACAAAGGCAAGCATATGCAGGGCATCGATAGCGAGGCCGTCAAGTGCGCCGCTCTTGGCGATCTCCAGGGCATGCTTGTAGTATTTCCTTGCTCGTTCCCTGGCTTCTGCTGTCTGCGACCCAGGCGGATGGGTAGCGGAAGAGAACGTCCTTCCGAGCTCAAGCCAGTACCGGGTACGAGCCTCGATGCCAACGTCCGGCAGGCGCGGTTCAAGTTCCTGGAGGATCTCGCGCGCCTTGCCGAAATCACCTCGAAGGCCATACGAGCGTGCGATTTGGGTTTGCAGGATGAATCCATCGTCGGAAGTGGCCGTCGCAAGCGCGGCTCGAAATCGCTGTTCGCTCTGAGCCGGATCGTCGAAATTCCAAAGAGGCTGGAGATCAATGGCCATGGCGGAAGATGAGGCGGCGGTGAGAAAGGCGACAAAGGCTCTTGCGGCGCGCACGGTATATCCCTCACGGCCAAGTACACCCCGGGCGCTCCCAGAGCGCGCCGTCACTGGTGCCTCGCCGAGCGATACCACAGATCACCCTTGCCGAAAAACAACAAGACTAAGGCGACAAGCTCCAATGCGGTCAAGCTCCCGTAACCCAGCCATCGCCACCATACATAATCGGCACCTGCCCGAAACCAGGTAAGCCAAAGATACCAAAGACACCATCCCCCCAAGGTGCTGACCAGCAGCGCAATGCGTGCCCAGTTTTTTCGCCGTGCGGCAAAGAAGATGAAGAACGCAATGAGCGCAGCCGAGGACAGTGTCGCAATCGCCAGGTTTGAGCCGAGACGCGCAAAGGTGGTTGCGTCGGAATCCATCGAAATCCGCCACAACCTGTCGGCGGTCTCGACAACAACGACGATCCACGATAGACAGATTGCCGCCTTGACTTCTCGAGGTGCATCCAGCGAGACGTTTCGCACCGTTCGCGCCACCTACTCCTCAAAGCGACCCGTGGCGTCACGATCGCGCTCGTATCGTCTCGTGAGCGGAAACGGCGGCAACCAGGACTCGCGACGGACGATCCAGCTTTCGTAGGTTGGCATCAGTTGGTCAGGGGCATCCAGGGATCCCAGGTTCACTTCGATTTCGTCTGCGCTGCGTGCGAAAACGGACGAGCCGCAGCGGGGACAGAAAAACCGCCCGGCGTAGTCGCGTGTTTCGCCATCGATCGTCACCGCATCCTGAGGGAACACCGCGGAAGCGTGAAACAGGGCCCCATGATGCTTGCGGCAGTCGAGACAGTGACAAAGGCCGACCCGGTATGGGAGTCCCGACGCCACAATTCGGACGTTGCCGCACAGGCAACCGCCCGTGAATCGGTCCATGCTGCGTCTCCTCTAAAATCAAGCGGTCGGAACGTCTACAACGAACCCGGATTCTTGTGATGCCTAACGTCCGAGTTGAGCGGCGGGCCACCACCGCTGTGCCGCGGCCGGACACGGCTGGTGGGAATGAAGTTCAAGGTCGTCGATATTGATGATTACCTTCACTTCCCGCGGCTGAGCTACTCAGTATGGACCGGGCAGCAACCGCTGTGACAGCCACCATAGGTTTCCGTGCGGGTCTCGGATCCCACCTTGGCGGTCACCGTACGGCATGTCCGCGACGGCCGAAATCTGCGCAGCGCCAGCCGCAACCGCCTTGGCCATCGCCTCATCTGCGCTCTCGACGAAGAGGTAGTAGGACCCGGGCATGGCTGGAAAGGCAGCAGACGCCTCGCTGACCATGACCGTCGAAGTGCCCAGTTGGACTTGTGCATTCGCGATTCGATCGCCGTTCATGTGGCGCCCGATTTCCCTCCCGCCCAGTCCTTGAACCAGGAACGTGAGGAAGTCAGCGGCACGGGAGACGAAGAAGTAAGGCGTGACGGTATTGAAACCGGGCGGGATGTGCATGGGACCTCCGTCTTGCGGCCTAACGACCCGGTTGAGCGGCCGGCCGCGATGCCGCGGCCAGACGCGGTCCACGCCGTTCCACGATCCGCTCGAACGCCTTGTTAGAGCGCATTGTCTGTGTTCACCAGGTCGACACGGTAACGCTGGACGACCTCGCCCCGCGGCTCAAGGTACTCCTCCGACACGAACGACCCGCCACCGCGAAGGATTGTACGCACAGAGGCGACGAATTCCTTCACGAGCTCGCGATACGACTCGGCAAGCTCGAAGCTTGGCGAGACTAGTTCGAGGCGATGTTCCAATTCACGTCCAATGCGCGTTTGGCCGCCCTGTGCCGTGCTGTCCAGGGCTAGCCCGCGAGCGCCTGCTCGAGGTCGGCGATGAGGTCGTCCGAGTGCTCGACGCCGATCGACAGGCGCACGAGGTCGGTGGGGCAGAGGGTCGCCGGTCCTTCGATGCTCGCGCGATGCTCGGCGAGGCTTTCCACGGATCCCAGCGAGGTCGCGCGCTTGAAGACGCGCAGCCGCGCGGTGAACGCCTTCGCCGCCTCCTCGCCCGCCTTCAGGCGCAGCGACATCATCGCGCCGAAGCCGCCGCTCATCTGCTTCGCCGCGATGGCGTGTCCCGGATGCGACGCGAGTCCCGGATAGAGCACGTGCGAGAGCTTCGGGTGGCGCTCGAAATGGCGCGCGATCGCCAGCGCGTTGGCGCACGCGGCTGCCACGCGCAGGTGCAGCGTGCGCATGCCGCGCAGCAGCAGCCACGCTTCGAACGGCCCCAGCACGGAGCCGCCGCCGGCGCGCACGTAGCCGATGCGCTGCCAGAGCGCGTCGTCCGCGGCGGCGGCGAGCACGCCGCCGATCACGTCGGCGTGCCCGTTCAGGTACTTGGTCGCCGAATGCATCACGAGGTGCGCGCCGAGCGCGAGCGGGCGCGTGAGCATCGGCGTGGCGACGGTCGAGTCGACCGCGACGATGGCGCCCACCTCGCGCGCGATGGCGCATGCCGCGGCGATGTCGGTCACTTCCCACGTCGGATTCGCCGGCGTCTCGATCCAGATCGCGCGCGTGGGCCGCGCGCGCGCCTTGCCAGCAAGGTCGTCGATGCGAGGCGTTGTCGTAGAGCTCGACCGCGAGCCCCCACGGCACCGCGAATTCCAGCAGCCACTTGCGCAGGCCCCAGTACATGTTGCGCGGGGCGAGCACGCGGTCGCCCGGCGCGAGTGCCTGGAAGACCGCCGCGCTCGCCGCCAGCCCCGACGAGAACAGCAACGCGGCTCGCGCGCCCTCGAGCGCCGCGATGAGCGCCTCGGCCTGGTCGTAGGTCGGATTGTCGTCGCGCGAGTAGATGCGGCCGCCGGGATACGTGCCATCGGCCGCCGCGCTCGTAGGTGGTCGAGACGTGGATCGGCGGCACGATCTCGCGATACGGATCGGCCACGCGGCCCAGGCCCTGCGCGGCGAGTGTCTCGGGATGCAGCGGCTTCTTCTCGGAGGTCATCGGCGCTTCGGGTGAGAGACGATGCGCCGATTCTACTGCGCCGCGGCGCCGCGCCCGCGCCGGCCGTGGCATCCTAGCGCCGTTCCCGAAGCGCGAAGGATGCCCGATGCCCGACAGAGCCGATGGCGCGCCGCAGCCGATCCCCGAATGGCGCGACGTGGATGCGCGCACGTTCCGCGAGGACATCGCGACGCGCTACCTGCCCGCCGTGCTCAAGGGCGTCGTGCACGGCTGGCCCGCCGTCGCGAAGGGCCGCGAGTCGGCCGCCGCCCTGGTCGGCTACCTCGGCGGCTTCGACAGCGGCAAGGCCGTCGATGCGCTCATGACGCCGGCCCACGCGCGCGGGCGCATCTTCTACAACGACGACATGAGCGGCTTCAACTTCACCCACGACAAGCTCACGGTCTCGGCGGTGAACGAGAAGCTGCTGCGCTACGCGAAGTTCGAGCAGCGCCCGGCGATCGCCGCGCAGAGCGCGCTCATCGACGATTGCCTTCCCGGTCTCGCGCGCGACATCCCGATGCCGCTGCTCGACGATTCCATCCGGCCGCGCATCTGGATCGGCAACGCAGTGGTTACGCCCGCGCACTTCGACGAATCGAGCAACATCGCGTGCGTAGTGGCCGGCAGGCGCCGCTTCACGCTGCTGCCGCCCGAGCAAGTTGCCAACCTCTACATTGGTCCCGTCGGCCACGCGCCCACCGGCACGCCCATCAGCCTGGTGTCGTTCCGCGAGCCCGATTTCGAGCGCTTTCCGCGTTTTCGCGCGGCGCTCGCCGCAGCGCTGGTGGCGGAGCTCGAGCCGGGCGACGCGCTCTACATCCCGCCGCTCTGGTGGCACCACGTGGAATCGCTCGAGAAATACAACGTGCTGGTGAACTACTGGTGGAAGGGCTCTCCGGAGGCGCCCGCGCGCGGCGACTCGGCGCTCGACTGCCTGCTGCACTGCATGCTCAACCTGCGCCACCTGCCGCCCGGGCAGCGGGCCGCGTGGCGCGCGATGTTCGACCATTACGTCTTCGGCGCCGGCGAGGACACCGCCGCCCATATTCCCGCGGCGCGCCGGGGCGTGCTCGGTCCGATCGACGAGCAGCTCGCGCGCGACGTGCGCGCCTTCCTGGTGAAGAAGCTGGGGGGCTAGTCCCCGAGCTCGGGATAGCGGCGAAAGATCCCGTCCTCGTTGAAAGGCAGGCGCCGCCCGGAGGCCGCGTAGCGGCGGATCCTCGGGCGGGCGAACACCGCCTCGTGCAACGAGGCGAGCCGCGGGTGCTTTGCGAGCGCCGCGAACGTCGAGCCCGGGAAGGCATACAGCAGCCCGGCGATCACCTGGGCCATCGACAGGTCCGCGTAGGAGATGCGCGGGCCCGCCATCCACGGGCCGCGGCCGCCGCGGCGCTCGATCACGCGCTCGAAGTAGCCCAGGTACTTCGGCATGCGCGCGGCGAGGAACTGCTGCGTGCGCCGCTTCGCCTCGGGCTTCTGCTCCTCGTAGTAGAGGCTCGCGCCCAGGGGATGGTGGGTATCGTGCACCTCGCCGACCAGGTCGGCGATGGTGAGCTGGAGCTGGTGCGTCCAGAGCTTGCCGGCCACGTCGCGCGGCGCAAGTCCGAGGCGTGGTCCGAGGAACAGCAGGATGTTGGCGGTCTGCCCGATGAGCTGCCGCCCGGCCCTGAGGAACGGCGGCGCGAACGGCGGCCGCACGACGTCCGCGCCCTGGAGATATTTCATCAGCGCCGGGACGCCGCCGCCGTCTTCTTCCGGGACCAGGGCGATGTCCACGTAGTCGGCGCCGCCCTCCTCGAGCGCAAGCCGCACGAATTCCCCGCGGCCCTGGATGCCGGGCCAGTAGTGCAGCTCGTAGCGCAATGCGGCCCCGGGCGCGGCGCGCTCAGCGCTCGAGCGCTTGCTGCTCGTCGAGCTGCGCGCGGATGCGCAGCCGCTCCTCGAGCAGGCCGCCCAGCTGCGCGTCGCAGCGCGCGATCGGCTGGGGATAGTCGCGCAGCTCGGCGTTGATCTCCTCCAGGCGCCGCTCGAGCTGCAGCCTGGAAGGCGCGCCGGTGAAGGTAGAGACCGTGCAAGCCATGGTGTCCCCCGGAAGGAGTGCGAAACACCTGCAATTTACAACATTCGCGGTGCGGGTAGACTGCACGCGATGAATGCCCCCGACACCCTCGCCGGCGCCCCCGATCTCGAGGCGCAGGCCGCACGCGTGGCGCCCAGGGTCGTCGCCTGGCGCCGCGACTTCCACGCGCACCCCGAGCTCGGCAACCGCGAGTTCCGCACCGCGAGCTCGTCGCCGAGCACCTGCGCGCGCTCGGCCTCGACGAGGTGCGCACCGGCGTCGCCCACACCGGCGTCGTCGGCCTGCTCAAGGGCGCGCTGCCCGGGCCCGGTCGTCGCGCTGCGCGCCGACATGGACGCGCTGCCCGGTCACCGAGGAGGTCGACGTGCCGTTCGCCTCGAAGGTGCGCACGCAGTGGAACGGCGAGTCGAGTGCGGCGTCATGCACGCCTGCGGCCACGACACCCACACCGCGATCCTGATGGGCGTGGCCGAGGTGCTCGCCGGGCTGCGCGCGCAGCTCGCGGCTCGGTGAAGTTCATCTTCCAGCCGGCCGAGGAAGGCGCGCCCGACGGCGAGGACGGCGGCGCCAAGCATGATGATCGAGGAAGGCGTGCTCGAAAAGCCGACGCCGCGGCGCGATCTTCGGCCTGCACGTGACCTCGCGCCCGCCACCGGCGATGATCGGCTATCGCTCCGGGCCGACGATGGCCAGCTCCGACCAGCTCAAGATCACCGTGCACGGCCGGCAGACGCACGGCGCGATGCCCTGGCACGGCGTCGATCCGATCGTCATCGGGGCGCAGGTCGTGCTCGGCCTGCAGACGATCGTCGCCGCCGCGTCGACATGACGCGCGAGCCCGCGGTGGTGACCGTCGGCGTCATCAAGGGCGGCGTGCGCGAGAACATCATTCCCGACGAAGTGCGCATGCGCGGCACGATCCGCACCTTCGACGAAGCCCAGCGCGACGACATCCACGCGCACGTGAAGCGCATCAGCGAGATGATCGCCGCGGCGGGCGGTGCGCAGGCCCGGGTGCAGATCAAGCGCGGCTACGACGTGGTGGTGAACGATCCCGCGCTCACCGCGTTCGCCGTGCCCACCCTGCAGCGCGTCGCGGGAGCGGAGCACGTCGCCATCGTCGACAAGGTTTGCGGCGCCGAGGATTTCTCCTTCTACCAGAAGGTCGTGCCGGGCTTCTTCTTCCGCGTGGGCTGCACCCCGCCCGATCGCGACCTGAGCCGCGCCGCGCCGAACCACAGCCCGCGGCTCTACCTCGACGAGGATTGCCTGCCGCTGGGCGTGAAGGCGCTCGCCGCGCTCGCGCTCGACTGGCTGCGCGCCAACGCCTGAGCCCGCGGCGAGGATTTCCCGAACCGTTCGACCACCCACGAGGTCCGTATGAACGCCCGCTCCGATGTGCTCGCCGCGCAAGCCGCCGCCCCACGATGGTCGTGGCTTCCCGCCGCCGGCACCTGGAAATACCACGCGCTGCTGCTCGCCCTCGGCATCTTCGTGCTGGGTCCGCTGGGCGGGGTCACCGCCTCGTACATGAACTTCTCGCTCGGCTTCTACATCGGCGGCCAGGTGCTCGCGGGCATCCTCGGCTCCACGGTGACCTACGGCTACGGCGCCGAAGGCAAGCACGGCGCGAACTACATCCAGACGGCCGCCGCATCGGTGGCGAGCCTCAGCGCCATGGGCGTGCTGGTGCAGGCGATGGTGTGGATGGGGCTGCCGCAGCCGCCGGTGTGGCAGCTCGTGCTCTACTTCCTCTGCATCGGCATGTTCGCCGCGGGCCTGGGCATGCTCTACACGCCGATCCTCGTGGACCGCATGCAGCTCACGTTCCCCTCGGGGCTCGCGGTGGCCAACATCCTGCGCGCGCTCACCGACCCGGTGCTGCTGCGCCAGTCGGTGAACAAGCTGGGCTCCGGCATCGGCATCGGCATCCTCACCGGCGTCGCGGGACCGAAGATCGCGCTGCTGAACCTGATCGAGTTCTCCGCCTCGACCTTCGGCGCGGGCATGGTGGTGGGCGCGCGCATCGGCATCCCGGCGATCACTTCCGGGCTCTTGAGCCTCGCGCTCGTGCCCTGGTTCATCTCCATCGGCTGGCTCAACACGGGCGATCCGTTCCGCAAGATCACGTTCCTCATCGCGCTGGGAACCATCATGGGCGCGGCGGTGATCGACGTGGGGCTCGTGCTCTGGGAGGCCGCACGGCGGCTGCGCTCGACCGCCGAGGCGCCGGTGGACGCGCCCGACTGGAAGCGCGTCAACACGCGCCGCCTCGTGCTCTGGGTAGGGGCGTGGGCCGTGGCCGTGGTGCTCTCGGGGCATTTCGTGCTGGGGCAGCCCGTGGGCTTCCTCGTGTTCGCGGTGGCGCTGGTGTTCGTCTTCGCGATGGTGAACGGCATCTCGGTGGGCATCAGCGACAGCAATCCGATCTCCTCCGCGTTCGTGGTCTCGGTGGTCCTGATGGCGGCGCTCGGCTTGAAGGACCCCATCGTCGGCCTCATGGCCGGCAGCATTCTGCTCATCTCGACCAACACCGCGGCCGACATGCAGCAGGACCGCTCGACGGGCTGGCGCCTGGGCACCAACCGCGTGATCCAGTTCCGCTACCAGGTGGCGGGGATCCTCATGGGCGCGATCATGGGAGTCGCCTTCGCCAAGCTTTTCATGGCGGCGTACCCGATCCTGCTTTCCGACCAGACGGTGATGAAGGCGGCCGACCAGCCTGCGAACTGGAGCTCGGCGATGACCTACAAGTTCGTCGGCGTGCTGCGCAGCCTCACGGAGCCCAAGCCCTACCAGATCACCGCCATCTGGGTGGGCATCGGCATCGGCTTCGCGATCCAGCTCGCGAGGAAGCTCATCAAGGCGAGCGCGGGCTACCGGGCCTTCGTCGCGAGCGGGCGCAAGGGATTCGCCGTCGACTTCGTGATCGACGCCATCCTGCTGCCTTCGCCCTACGCGGCCTCCTTCGGCGGCTTCGTGAACCTCAACACGTCGATGTGGTTCGGCATCGGCGGCATCGTCTCGAGCCTCTTCAACACGCTCGTGAAGCCCAAGCCGCGCCCCGGCACCTCGGTGCCGGAGGACATGAGCAGCACCTCGCTCTTCGGCGGCGGGCTGATCGCGGGCGATGCGCTCGCCGCACTCGGCATCGGGATCACGGGGTTGCTCACGACGCTGCTCGCGCACTAGCCCCGCGGCGGCGCTAGTCCCGGCGCCACACGCTCGCGAGCCACGGCTGCTGCTCGCGCGGCAGGCCCGGCGGGCGGTAGTAGTGCTCGAGCTCGGTGAAGCCCGCATCCGCAAGGTAGCGCCGCCACGCCTCGAGGTCGTGGTACGCCGCCGTAGCGGCCGCGGTTCCATCCCTCCTCGTTGTTCCCGCGCGGATTGGAGCTGAAGAGCACGCCGCGCGGCTTGAGCGTTGCGCGCAATTCGCGCAGCACGCGCGGCAATTCCGCGCCGGCACGTGGAAGAGCGAGGCGTTCGCGAACACGCCGTCGAAGTGCGCTGCGGAAGATCCAGCGCGAGGAAGTCCTGCTCCCACACCTCGCAGCCGCTCAGCTCGCGCGCCATCGCGGCGAGCTTGCGGCGCCCTCGAGCCCGACCGCCTCGTGGCCGAGCTCGGTGAACGCCTTGCAGATCGCGCCCCGGGCCGCAGCCCAGGTCGAGGATGCGCAGCGGGGCCGCGCCTTCGATGTGGCGCAGCAGCGCGTCGATGTTCTGCCGCACGTCGTGCTCGCGCGTGCCTTCCCAGAAATCCTCGGCGCGCTGGTTGTAGTGCTCGAGGGTCCCGCCGGTGATGTCCGCCAGCGGCGGACCTGGCTTGTGCGCGCTCAGCCGGTGTTGCGCAGCCCCGCCGCGAGCCCGTTGATCGACAGGTGGATGCCGCGCTGCACGCGCTCGTCCGGATCGTCGCCGCCGCGCGGTAGCGGCGCATCAGCTCGACCTGCAGGTGGTTCAGCGGGTCGAGGTAGGGGAAGCGGTGCTCGATCGAGCGCGCCAGCGCCGGGATTGGCGGCGAGGCAGTTCGCGGCTCGCCGGTGATCAGCGAGAGCGCATCGCTCGGTCGCGTCGCCACTCGGCCTCGATGCGCGCGAAGATGCGCTTCGGCCGAGCTTCTCGTCGTCGACCAGGCTCGACGTAGCGCGCGGCGATCGCCAGGTCGCTCTTGGCCAGCACCATGTCGAGGTTGGACAGCAGCGTCTGCGAAGAACGGCCACTCCGCCGCACATCTGCGCAGCAGCGCGCGTCCGCCGGCGCGCCGCGGCTGCGCGCCGAGGAACGCCTCGACCGCCGAGCCGAAGCCGTACCAGCCCGGCAGCGCGACGCGGCACTGGCCCCAGCTGAAGCCCCAGGGAATCGCGCGCAGGTCCTCGATGCGCGCGGTCGCCTTGCGCGAGGCCGGGCCGCGAGCCGATGTTGAGCTCGGCGATCTCGCGGATCGGCGTCGCGCTGAAGAAGTAGTCGGTGAAGCCCGGCGTCTCGTAGACCAGGCCGCGGTAGGCGGCCATGCTGGCCTCGCTGAGGCGCCGCCGCCGCGTCGAGGAAGCTCTTCGGCGCGCTCTTGGTCGGCTTGCAGCAGCGTCGCCTCGCAGCGTCGCCGCGACCAGCGTCTCGAGGTTGCGCCGGCCGATCTCGGGTTGGCGTACTTCGAGGCGATCACCTCGCCCTGCTCGGTGAGGCGGATCTGCCCGTTCACGCGTGCCCGGCGGCTGCGCCAGGATCGCCTCGTAGCTCGGGCCGCCGCCGCGGCCGACCGTGCCGCCGCGGCCGTGGAAGAGGCGCAGCGTGATGCCGTGCGATCGCGCAGCGCGTCGAACAGCTCGACCAGCGCGATCTCGGCGCGGTAGAGCTCCCAGTTGCTGGTGAAGAAGCCGCCGTCCTTGTTGCTGTCGCTGTAGCCGATCATGACGTCCTGCTCGGCGCCCGAGCGCTGCATCAGCGCGGCGATGCCGGGCAGGGCGTAGAGCTCGCGCATGATCGCCGCGGCGTTGCGCAGGTCGGCGATGGTCTCGAACAGCGGCGAGACGATCAGGCGCGGTCGCGGCGCGCGTCGAGCGGCCGCGCACGAGGCCGGCTTCCTTCAGCAGCACCAGCACCTCGAGCAGGTCGCTGCACGCTCTCGGTGTGCGAGATGATGTAGTGGCGGAGCGCCTCGCGGCCGTAGCGGCGCGCATGCGTCGCCGCGGCCTCGAAGATCGCCAGCTCGCTCCGCGCCAGCTCGCGAGTAGGTGCGCGCTCGCGCGAGCGCAGCAGGCGCGCGCGTGGCGAGCTCGCGCGAGCAGCATGCGCGGCGCGCCGCTTCGTCGAGCGCGCCGTAGTCGGCCTCGATGCCGGCCACGCGCAGCAGCTCGGCGACGACCGCCTCGTGCCTGTCGGAGCTCTGGCGCAGGTCGACGGTGGCGAGGTGGAAGCCGAACACCTGCACCGCGCGCGCAGCGGCGCAGGCGCGGCGCGAGCAGCGCGCTGCCGTCGGCGCGCAGGCACGCGTCGATCCGTCGCAGGTCGGCGAGGAATGCTCCGGTCGCTGCGTAGGGCGCCGCGGCGCCGACGGCGGCGCGCTGCTGGTGCTTCAGCCCAGTCCCCGCGCCGTCGCGGCCAGCCGCGCGATAGATGCCGATCAGCGCGCGCCGGTAGGGCTCGTCCTCGCGGTGCGCGGAGCGGTCGGGCGAGCGCTCGGCCAGCGCCTGCAGCCCGCGCTCACTGGGCGAGCAGGCCGAGATCGAAAGCTCCGCGCCGAGCTCGTGCACCTCGGCGAGGTAGTGGCGAAGGCGCGCTCGCTCTGGCGCTGCAGCGCCGCCTCGAGCGTCTGCGGCGGTGACGAACGGGTTGCCGTCGCGGTCGCCGCCGATCCAGTTGCCCATGCGAGAAGAACGGGAGCTCGGCGATCGCCGTGCCGGGCAGCCGGCCACCGCGTCCTCGACGTCGGCGACAGCGCCGGGATCTGCGTCGAGGAAGGTGGAGTCGGTAGTAGGCTGAGCGCGTTCTCGATCTCGTCGCGCACGGTGAGCTTCGCGGTGCGCAGCATGCGCGTCTGCCAGAGCTGGCGTGAGCCGGCGCAGCTCGCCTCGTTGGCCTCGCGCTCGTCGGGCAGGGCGTCGCGCGATCGAGGCGGCCAGCTCGGCGATGGCGCGCTCGGCGTCGAGGATGCTCTTGCGCTGCACCTCGGTCGGATGTGCGGTGAGCACCGGCGTGCACGCGCACCGCCGCGAGGCGATGCGCCGCCTCGTCGCGGTGCGTGCCGCGCTCGTGCGCATCGCTCGAAGAGGCCGCGCAGCGCGAGCGGCGCTGCAGCTTGCCTTCGCGGCGGTGCTCGCGGCGGCGGCGCACGTGGTGGCGGTCCTCGGCGATGTTGGCGAGGTGCGAGAAGTAGCTGAACGCGCGGATCACGCGACCGCCTGGGCGGTGGTCAGCCCGTCGAGCGTCTTCGACAGGCGCTCGCGCGAAGCCGCGTCCTCGAGGCGCCGGCTCGCAACGGCCAGCCGGCGGATGTCCTCGATCAGGTCGAAGGCCGCGTCGCCCTCGTGGGCGCGGATGATGTCGCCGAGGATGCGCCCGAGGAGGCGGATGTCTTCCCCGAGGAGCGCGTCACCGCCATGCCGGTCGTTCATGTCCACAGAATACAGAGGCCGCGCGGGACGGGCTAGGCGCTGCGCCCGCCCGCGATCGGCCGGCGCGGCGGCAAAAAAAACCGGCCGGATGGATCCGGCCGGTGAACGCGGGGTCCCGAACAGGAGGGAGGGGCCCCTTCCACCCAGGCGATGGGCGTCTCGAACGACACACCCACCATAGCGAAGCGCGCGCGTCCGCGCTGTAATCGATTGCAACCGAATTGCATTGAACCTAGCGCGGCAGGCGGATGAAGACCCGCAGTCCCCCGTCCGGGCGGTTTTCCAGCACCAGCTCCCCGCCGTGGCCCTCGATCACGTCCTTGGCGATCGCCAGGCCCAGGCCCGCCCCGCCGGTGCCGCGATTGCGCGAGGCCTCGACGCGATAGAACGGGTCGGTCACCCGCGCGAGGTGCTCCGCGGGAATTCCCGGGCCGCGATCGAGCACTTCGATGCGCATGCCGTCGCGGGAGTCGGCGAGCTCGACGCTTACCTCGCGGCCGTACTTGACGGCGTTTTCGATCACGTTCGCGAGCGCGCGGCGCAGCGCGACGGGACGCGCCTCGATGGGCGCCGCCGCGCCGCGCATCTCCACGCTCGCGTCGGGGGTCGCGCAATCCTCGGCGAGGCGGCGCAGCATCGCCGCGACGTCGACCATTTCGGGCCGCTCGTCGAGCGCGAGCCCGCGCGTCACCTCGAGCGCCGACTTGGCGATCGCCTCGATCACGCCGAGGTCGCCCTCGAGCTTCTCGCGCGCCTCGTCGCCGAGGGACTCGAGCCGCAGCCGCAAGCGCGTGAGCGGCGTGCGGATGTCGTGCGACATCGCGGCGAAGGCGAGCGCACGGCTGTTCACGTGGCGCCGCAGGCGGTCCTGCATGCGGTTGAAGGCGCGCGTGGCGTCGCGGATCTCGACCGCGCCGCGTTCCGGGAGCGGCGGTTCGGCGATGTTGCGGCTCAAGCGGTCCGCAGCGTCGGCGAGCATGCCCACCGGCTTCACCGCCAGGCGCACGGCAAACACGGAGAAGAGCGTGGTCACCACGAAGATCAATGCGATGCTGGTCCACGCCTCCGCGGGCAGGCGCATCGTCGGCTGGAAGATCGGGGTCTCGGCCAGCACCTTGCGGTCGCCGAGGCTGAGCGCCACCATCACGAGGCGCACCGTCCCGCGGTCGCGGCCGGGCCGTGCGCCCGGGAAGGCGTCGCGCGGGGGCCGCGGCGGCCCCGGCCCGGAAGCATCGGGATCCAGGCGCGGCGGGCCACCATCCGGGCGCGCGGACTCGCGGCTCGCGATCCACGCCACCGGGTCGCGCCCCAGGCTTTCCACCAGGCGCCGCCGCAGCTCCGCGTCGAACACCGTGGGAACGGGAGACGAACCGACCGGCGGGGCCCCGAGGTCGTCGACCTCCTGCCAGCGCAGCCGCAGGCGGTTGCGCGCCGGGGCGCCGCCCGGGGCGGGGGAGCGGATCGAGTCGCTGATGCGCGCCGCGACTTCCGCCGCCTCGAAGCGCTCGATGGAACGCGAGCGCTCCAACTCGAAGAAGGCGAAGCTCGCGAGGTGGGCGACGACGAGGCCTCCGATGATGACCAGGAGCACGCGGCCGACGAGCGTGCGCGGCAGCGGCCAGCCCGGCGGGGAGGCGCTCATTTCCCGCCGTGCATGCCGTTGCGCCGCCGCGCTGCGCCGATCGCCTCGACCTGCGCGCTCAGCACGTAGCCCTCCCCGTAGACGGTCTGCAGCAGCCGCGTCTCGCCCCGGTCGCCCAGCGCCTGGCGCAGGCGGCTCACGCGCACGTCGATGCTGCGGTCGTACGCGGGTGCCTCGCGCCCCTGCGTGAGCTCGACCAGCAGGTCGCGCGAGAGCACCCGGTTCGGCCGCGACAGGAAGATGCAGAGCAGCTCGAACTCGGCGCCGGAGAGCGCGGCGCGCGTGCCGTCCGGGCGCGTGAGGGCGCGGTGCACCAGGTCCATGCGAAAGCCCTCGAAGCGGTATTCGGCCACCTCGGGGGCCTCGTCGCGCGGCTGCGCGCGCCCGAGGATCGCACGAATGCGCGCGAGCAGCTCGCGCGGGTGGAACGGCTTCGCGAGGTAGTCGTCGGCGCCCATTTCCAGGCCGACGATGCGGTCGACGTCCTCGCCGCGCGCCGACAGCATGAGCACCGGCATGCGGCTGCGCGCGCGCAGGTCGCGGCAGATCGACAGCCCGTCGGGGCCCGGCATCATGAGGTCGAGCACCACGAGGTCGACGGCGCGCTCCTCCAGCATGCGCATGAGCTCCCGGCCGTCGGGCAGCGCCGAGACGCGAAAGCCGTTGCGCTCGAGGTACTCCGCGAGCAGCGTGCGGATGTCTTGGTCGTCGTCGACGATCAGGATATGCTTCGCCATGGGGCCTCTATGGTCTCCGAAGCGCGGGCCCCGGGCGGCGCGGCAATTGTAAGCAAATCTTGCCGGGGGGCCCCCGCGGCGATTTCGGTTGCAAGATATACTGCTGCGCGATGCGCAAGTTGCCTAGCATGCGCGGGAACCCAAAAACGTAAGGAGTGCCTTGTGGGCAAGAATTGGTGGTTGGCGGCGTTCGCCGCCGTGATGGTGCTCGTATCCGGCTGCAAGGGCAGCCATTCGCAGAATTCCACGGACATGCGGGCCGTGAACGCGGTGATCAACGTCGAACCGCTCAACGTGCTGGTCGACAACGACGTGAAATTCTCCGGGCTCGCCTTCGGCTCGACCTCGCCTTTCGCGGAATTCTCGTCGGGCGGGCGCGAAGTGACGGTGCGCTCGTCGACCACCCAGGCGGTCTACTTCGACAAGACCCTGACTTTCGGCAGCGGGGCGAACACGACGCTGCTGATCTACGGCACGAGCAGCAACATGTCGACGATCCTGCTGCCCGACGACATCACCAGCCCCGACACGACGCCCGCCTCCGGCAATTTCAAGATTCGCGCGGTGGGCCTGTCTCCCGACTCGGGCCCGGTGGACGTGTACGTCACGCAGGCGAGCAACATCACCAATTCACCGGCCACCATCGGACCGGTTTCCTACACGGTGCTCTCGGCCTATTCGGAGACCACCGCGGGCACCTACCAGATCGTGCTCACGGTCGCCGGCACCAAGGACATTCTCTTCCAGTCCGCGCCGGTGAGCCTGGTCGCCGGATCGATCTACACCGTCGGCGTGTTCCCCTCGGGCGGCGGCAAGCTCGCCAACGCGCTGCTGCTCCAGCAGGGACAGGGCGGCTCGGGGACCCTGATGCTCAATCCCAACGGGCGCGTGAAGGCGGTAAACGCCGTGCCGGACTCGACGGCGATCAACTTCAAGGCCGACGGGGTGCCGCTGCTCTCCAACGTGCCGTTCACCGGCAACTCGAGCTACGTGACGCTCTCCACCGGGGCGCGCACGCTGCAAATCGAGGCATCCAACGTGCCGGGCACCGTGATCGCCTCGCTCCCGCAGCAGGTCGACGCCGCCCGCGACTACTCCGTGCTCGCCGTGAATAACCTCGCCCAGGCGCAGATCGTCACCTTCGTCGACGACAATACGCTGCCCGCGAGCGGCTTCGCGAAGATGCGCTTCGCCAACGCGATGGTCGACTCGCCCGGCACCGACGTGCTGGTGAACTTCGCGGGCCAGGTGAGCAACCTGCCCTACAAGAGCGCCTCGGGCTACTACACCTTCGCGCCCGCCCTGAACTACACCATCACCTTCTCCACCCCCGGGGGAGTCTCGGTGCTGGCGACCCTCACGCCCGTGGAGATCGACGCCGGAGGCGTCTATACGGCGTACCTCATGGGCACCGCGGCCGCGCCGAAGGCGGTGCTGGCCAGGGACCGCTGAGCGCAACGGGTCCCGCGCCTCTGGGCGCGGGATCACGCGATCGCGATCCACACCGCGGCGGCGAGCGCCAGGACGAACGAGACGGTCATCAGCACGCCCGTGCGATCGACGTGGCGTGCGCGCCTGCGCACCGGCACGGTCCATCCCGCGCGTGATTTGTCGAGCTCGGCGTCCGCGTTCAACACCGCCAGGCGCGCGAGCCCGGCAGCCGAGTCGAAGCGCGGCGATGCACGCAGCTCGACCAACTCCTCGCGCTGCATCCCTGCGTCCGCCGGCGCCACCGCAAGCTCCTCCGCCTGGTCACCGGGAACCGTGCCGGCCGCGGCGCGCTCGCGGAACACGGCCTCCGCGACCTTCACCTCGGGTACGGCGTTCCACAGGTCGTTGGCGAGCTCGGTGGCATCGGCGTAGCGCTCCCCGGGTTTCTTCTTGAGCGCGCGCGCCACGATGAAGTCGACCACCGGCGCCAGCTGGGGCGCCAAGTGGCTGGGCGGGCGCGCCGCGAGGTTGGCCACCTTGAACGTGAGCTCCGGAATGTCCTCGCCGGCGAAGGGCTTCACGCCGGTGAGCATCTCGTAGAGCACCAGTCCGAGCGAGAAGATGTCGGCGCGGTGGTCCACGGCTTGCCCGACGATCTGCTCCGGGGCCATGTACTGCGGGGAGCCGAGCAGCACGCCGGTCTGGGTCTTCACCGTGGGCTCGTGCAGGCGCGCGATGCCGAAGTCCATGATCTTCACGCGCCCGTCGGGCAGCACCATGATGTTGCCGGGCTTGACGTCGCGATGCACGATGCCGTGCTCGTGGGCGTAGGCGAGCCCCTCCGCGACCGCCGCGGCGATGGTCACCGATTGCGAGGGCGCGAGGCTCCCGCCGCGGATGAGCTCGCGCAGGTCCACCCCCTCGAGCAGCTCCATCGCGATGAACGCGACGTCGCCCTCGCGGCCCATCTCGTAGATCGTGACGATCGCGGGATGGCTCAGGCGCCCGGCGGCGCGCGCCTCCTGTGCGAAGCGCGCCTCGTGCAGGTCGCGCTCTTCGCTCGCGCCGGTGAGCGCGATGGTCTTGACGGCCACCGCGCGCCCGAGCGTGGTGTCCTCGGCGCGATAGACCACGCCCATCGCGCCGCGCCCCAGCTCGGCGAGCACCTTGAACCGACCGAGCCGCTCGGGAGGGCTCTCCGGCATCACGATCCCCAGAACTTGCGGCGCAGCTCGCGCCAGAAGCCGCCCTTGGGCTCCTGGCGCGCCGCGGCGAAGGTGTGGGTGATGGTCAGCTGCTGGCCGGCCTTGAGGTCCACGCTGAGCTCGAGCGGCGCGAAGCCGGGATTGCGCACGCTCACCAGGTGCCGGCCCGCGGGCACCTTGAGCAGCGTGAGGGGCGGCGTGCGGCCGCGCGCCACGCCGTCGACGTACACCTCACCGCGCGGCTTGATGGCGAACGCGACCAGCGCCGGCTCGGGCGCGAAGTAGACCTCGCGCGCGTAGCGCGCCGCCGCGCCGAGCGCGAGGATCGCGACCACGCCCGCCACGACCTGGACGAGCGTCCGGCGCGCGCGCGCGCGGCCGGCTGCGGGATCCGGCGCGTAGAGGGAATGCAGCCGCACGCGCGTGTCGGTGAATTCCCCCGCCGCTGCGAGCTCGGCGGCGCGCGCCGGGTCGGCTCCCGCGAGCGCCCTGGCGAAATCCTGGGTGACGAGCAGGCGGTCCGGCGCGGCGAAGCGCGCTGCGGCGGCGGCGGCGCCAAGTCCGTCCCCGTACACGCGCGCCTCGGGACCGCGCGAGGTGAGCGCGAGCGGGCCGTAGTTCAGGCCCACCTGCAGCGCCGATCCGCCGCGGGCATGCAGGGACTGGATCGTGTCGAACGCGCGCACCGGGTCGCCGAACATCACCACCGCGAGGCCATCGTCGCCGTCGAGCACGACGCGCTCGGCCGGCGCCACGTTCGCCAGCGCCGCGCGCGCGCGCGCCTCGAGCCGTTCCTTCAGCGCCGCCTGCTCGACGACCGGGCGTGCGTCGAAGCGCGGAATGCGCAGGAACGCGACGTTGGCATAGACGGGATTGGCGACGGGTTCTGGCATGGGATGCGCGGGCTTTCCGCCATTGTAGCGATCCGCGAAACGCCGGCTCCACCGCCGCCTTCGGCACCCCGCGCGAGCCGCGCCGGGCCCGCGCGCCTTCCTACTTGAGCGCCTTGAAGCGCACCCGCTTCGGCTTGGCGCCTTCTTCGCCGAGGCGCTTCTTCTTGTCGGCCTCGTACTCCTGGTAGTTGCCGTCGAAGAAGATCCACTTGCGAGTCGCCTTCGGCGGCCAGGATGTGGGTGGCGATGCGGTCGAGGAACCAGCGGTCGTGGCTGATCACCATGATCGGAGCCGGCGAACTCGAGCAGCGCGTCTTCGAGCGCGCGCAGCGTCTCGACGTCGAGGTCGTTCGACGGCTCGTCGAGCATCAGCACGTTGCCGCCCGGCGATCAGCGTCTTGGCCAGGTGCAGCCGGCCGCGCTCGCCGCCGGACAGGTTGCCGACCAGCTTCTGCTGGTCGTTGCCCTTGAAGTTGAAGCGGCCGAGGTAGGCGCGCGACTGGCATCACGAACTTGCCGACGGTGAGGTTGTCGAGGCCGCCCGAGACGTCCTGCCACACGGTCTTGTCGTTCTCCGAGGTCGTCGCGGCGTCTGGTCGACGAAGGCCATCTTCACGGTCGTGGCCGATCTTGACGTTGCCGCTGTCGGGCTTCTCCTTGCCGGCGATCATGCGGAACAGCGTCGACTTGCCGGCGCCGTTCGGGCCGATGATGCCGACGATCGCGCCCGGCGGGCACCTTGAAGCTGAGGTTGTCGATCAGCAGGCGGTCGCCGAAGCTCTTGCTGACGTTGTCGAACTCGATCACCTCGTGGCCGAGGCGGTCGGCCACCGGGATGAAGATCTCGTTGGTCTCGTTGCGCTTCTGGTAGTCGACGTCGGAGAGCTCCTCGAAGCGCGCCAGGCGCGCCTTGCTCTTGGCCTGGCGGCCCTTCGGGTTCTGGCGCACCCACTCGAGCTCCTTCTTCATCGCCTTGGTGCGCGCGTCCTCGGTCTTCTGCTCCTGCTCGAGGCGGCGCTTCCTTCTGCTCGAGCCACTCGGCTGTAGTTGCCCTTGTACGGAATGCCCGGGCCGCGGTCGAGCTCGAGGATCCACTCGGCGGCGTTGTCGAGGAAGTAGCGATCGTGGGTGATGGCGACGACGGTGCCCGGAAAGCGCTGCAGGAACTGCTCGAGCCAGTCGACGCGATTCGGCGTCCAGGTGGTTGGTCGGCTCGTCGAGCAGCAGCATGTCGGGCTTGGACAGCAGCAGGCGGCACAGCGCGACGCGGCGCTTCTCGCCGCCGGAGAGCTTGCCGACCATCGGCGTCCCACGGCGGCAGGCGCAGCGCGTCGGCGGCGATCTCGAGCTGCGTGTCGGCGTTCTCGCAGCCGGCCGACGGCGATGCATGCGCCTCGAGCTCGGCCTGCTCGGCGGCGAGCTTGTCGAAGTCGGCGTCGGGCTCGGCCGTACGCGGCGTAGACCTCGTCGAGGCGCTTCTTGGCCGCGAGCACGCCGCCCATGCCTTCCTCGACCGCCTCGCGCACGGTCTGCTCCGGGTCGAGCTGCGGCTCCTGCGGCAGGTAGCCGATGCTTGAGGCCCGGCATCGGCGTCGCCTCGCCTTCGATGTCCTTGTCGATGCCGGCCATGATCTTCAGCAGCGTCGACTTGCCCGAGCCGTTCAGGCCGAGCACGCCGATCTTGGCGCCGGGAAAGAAGCGAGAGCGAGATGTTCTTGAGGATCTGGCGCTTGGGCGGAACGATCTTGCCGACGCGGTTCATCGTGAAGACGTACTGGGCCATGGAAATTCTGCGAGGTGAATCGAAAGGCAGGCCCGAAGGATACCCGAAAAAAACTGCCGCCTCGCTCCCCGCCTCCTCAGGGCGTGGCGGCCCCGGGACCCACGATGGTGGTGCGCAGCGTCGTGATCCCCTCGATCGAGGATTCGACCACGTCGCCCCGCTCGAGGCGCAAGCCGCTTTCCGCCGCGTCGCCGCCGGAGGCGCCGGTGGCAAGCAGGTCGCCGGGCTCGATCGGCGCGCCGCGCGAGAACTGCTCGAGAATCGCGGGCAGCCGTGCGATCGCCTCGCGCAAGCTCGCGCGCATGCGCTCCTCGCCGTTCACCGTGCAGGTGAGCCAGAGGTCAATGGGATCGGCGATCTCGTCCATGGTCACGATCTCGGGTCCCATCGGTCCGAAGCCCGGCGCGTTCTTCGAAGCGCGCACCTTGCTACCGGAGGCGCTCTCGCGCTCCAGCAGGTCGCGATCGGCGAGGTCGTTGAGGATCGTGACGCCCACCACGTAATCCCACGCATCGTCGTCGTCCTTGAAGCCCTGCGCGCGGCGCCCGATGACGAATACGAGCTCGGGCTCGCAGCCGAGACGCCCCACCTGCTCGGGCTTCGCCACGCGCGCATCGTGGCCCACGAGGCAGGCGGCGAGCCTCGCGAAGCCGGCCAGCTCGCGCGATGCCTCCCGGGCCGGCGCGCCCTTCGCGGCGGCCTCGGCCGGGTGCGCGCGATGCCCGGTGCCCACGCACAGGAACTGGTCGGGGTCCGGGACCGGCGGCAGGAAGCGGATCGCGCGCTCCTCGACCAGTGCTGCGGCGAAGCGGCCCGCATTCGACTGTGCCTTCTTCGCGAGCGCCTGCACGCGCGACAGCGCTCCGCGCCCTTCGCGCAACAACGCCTTCATGGTAGCCGGGAGGGGTTCGCCGTCGACGCGCGAGGCCGCCTCGATGTCGAGGACGCGATGGCCGACGCGCACCCCGATGCGAGCCGCGCCGGCGGGTCCCGACGCGTAGGTGATCAGTCTCATCAGACCGACATCATGGCGCTCCGCGGGGAAAAAAGGAAATGCGACCGGAAGGCGGCCGCGGAGTGCGGTACATTTACGCCTTCTTCGAGGAGAAACCCATGACGCTGCTTTCGGACGCGCCGCGGCCCGCCGCCGCGGATCTCGAGGCGTACTGGATGCCGTTCACGGCCAACCGGCAGTTCAAGGCGGCCCCGCGCATGCTGGTGAAGGCGCAGGGCATGTACTACACCACCGACGACGGCCGCCAGGTCCTGGACGGCTTCGCGGGGCTTTGGTGCTGCAATGCGGGGCATTGCCGCGCGCCGATCGTCGCGGCCATCCAGCAGCAGGCCGCGACGATGGATTACGCGCCCGCGTTCCAGATGGGGCACCCGCTCGCCTTCGAGCTCGCCAACCGCATCGTCGAGCTCGCCCCCGGCAAGCTCGACCACGTGTTCTTCTGCAATTCGGGCTCGGAGGCGGTCGACAGCGCGCTGAAGATCGCCCTCGCATGGCAGCGCGTGCGCGGCGAGGGTGCGCGCATGCGCCTCATCGGGCGCGAGCGCGGCTACCACGGCGTGGGCTTCGGCGGCATCTCCGTGGGCGGCATCGCCGCAAACCGCAAGATGTTCGGCACGCAGCTCGCCGGCGTCGACCACCTGCCGCACACCCACAACCTCGAGCACAACGCCTACACGCGCGGGCAGCCGGCCTGGGGCGCGCACCTCGCCGACGAGCTGGAGCGGCTGGTCGCGCTGCACGACGCATCGACCATCGCGGCGGTGATCGTCGAGCCCATGGCCGGGTCCACGGGCGTGCTGATCCCGCCGCGCGGCTACCTGGAGCGGCTGCGCGAGATCACGCGCCGGCACGGGATCCTGCTGATCTTCGACGAGGTCATCTCCGCCTTCGGCCGCATGGGCACCAACTTCGCCGCGGACCTCTACGGCGTGGAGCCCGACATGATCACCTTCGCCAAGGGCGTCACCTCGGGCACCGTGCCGATGGGCGGGGTGATCGTCTCGTCCGACATCTACCGCTCGTTCATGGCGGGGCCGCCCGGTGCGATCGAGCTCTTCCACGGCTACACCTACTCGGCGCACCCGCTCGCGTGCGCGGCCGGCATCGCCGCGCTGCAGCTCTACCGGGACGAGGATCTCTTCGCGCGCGCGGCGCGCATGGCCGTGAAGCTCGAGGCGGCCCTGCATGGGCTCAAGGGCACGCGCCACGTGATCGACATCCGCAACCACGGCCTGGTGGGCGCGGTCGAGCTCGCCCCGCGCCCCGGGGCGCCCGGCACGCGCGGCTTCGATACCTACCTGCGGTGCTTCGAGCGCGGGGTCCTGGTGCGCCAGACCGCCGATATCATCGCGCTCGCTCCCGCCTTCATCGTCGAGGACGCGCAGATCGACCGGATGGCCGCGACGCTGCGCGAAGTGCTCGGCACCGTCGATTGATTCCCGCACCCCACGGAGGAACGCAACGATGAACCCTGCGGACAAAGTCGCGCTGGTCACGGGCGCCGGCACGGGCATCGGCAAGGCTGCCGCGCTCGCGCTGCTGAAGGAGGGCTACCGCGTGGTGCTCGCCGGCCGGCGCATGCAGCTGCTCGAGCAGGCGGTCGCCGATTCGGGGGCCGGCGCGCGCGCCCTCGCGCTCGCCGCGGACGTGGGCAACGCCGAATCGGTGCGCGCGCTCTTCGCGCGGGCCCGGGAAAAATTCGGGCGACTGGACGTGCTCTTCAACAACGCGGGCACCGGCGCGCCGGCGATCCCCATGGAGGAGCTCACGCTCGAGCAGTGGCAGAACGTCGTGAACGCCAATCTCACGGGGGCGTTCCTGTGCACCCAGGAAGCGATCCGGATCATGAAGGCGCAGGACCCGCGCGGCGGGCGCATCATCAACAACGGCTCGATCTCCGCCCATGCGCCGCGGCCGAACTCCGCGCCCTACACCGCGACCAAGCACGCCATCACCGGGCTCACGAAGTGCGTCTCCCTCGACGGCCGCAAGCACGACATCGCGTGCTGCCAGATCGACATCGGCAATGCGGCCACGGAGATGACGGAGCGCATGACCAAGGGCGTGATGCAGGCCAACGGCGAGGTGGCCGTCGAGCCGCGCATGGACGTGCGCCACGTGGCGAGCGCGATCGTCTACATGGCGGGCCTGCCGCTGGACGCCAACGTGCAGTTCATGACCATCATGGCGACCAAGATGCCGTTCGTCGGGCGGGGCTAGGCGCGCCGGCGCCGGAAATGAAAGACCCCGCCGCGGCGGGGTCCGTGCGCGGAGATCGTGTCGCCTCACGTCGGCTTCGGCCGACATGCGCGAATCTCGGATTCGTCGGCAACCGGCTGCGGCGCCACTCCACCGGGCGGAAGCCTGCCGGCCTCGTCCTGCTCCCGGGCGCGCCGCGCCATCTCCGCATAGGCTCTCTTCACCATCTCGAAGTCGTACTCGTACGTCATGGAACGCTCCTTCCCGGCGAACGCGTCCGCCCTTCCGTCACCGCGGCGGACTCCAGCTGTCGGGCGCGTCCGACAGCCTAAGGGCGATCCCCGCGAGTGTGCAATCACCTGTTGATGCCGAATGCGCGCCGCAGTTCCCGGTACACTCGCCGTCATGGAACTGCCACGCAATGCCTTCCGCCACGCGCTCCTCGCCGGCCGCCAGCAGATCGGCCTGTGGGTGTCGCTCGCCAGCGCCTACAGCGCCGAGATCGTCGCGGGTTCGGGCTTCGACTGGCTGCTGATCGACACCGAGCACTCGCCCAACGAGGTCGACAACACGCTGCTGCAGCTGCAGGCCGCGGCCGCCTCGCCCGTTTCCGCGGTCGTGCGCCCGGCCTGGAACGACAAGGTCCTCATCAAGCGCCACCTCGACATCGGCGCGCAGTCGCTGCTCATCCCCTACGTCGAGGACGAGGACGAGGCGGCCGCGGCGGTGGCCGCGATCCGCTATCCCCCGCGCGGCGTGCGCGGCGTCGCGGGCACCACGCGCGCCTCGCGCTACGGGCGCGTCAAGGACTACACCCGCGACGCCGAGCGCGAGCTCTGCCTGCTGGTGCAGGTCGAGACGCGCCGCGGCCTCGACCGCCTCGAGGCCATCGCGAAGGTCGACGGCGTCGACGGCGTATTCATCGGGCCGGCGGACCTGTCCGCCGGGCTCGGCCACCTGGGCAACATCCCGCACCCCGAGGTGCAGGCCGCAATCCAGGACGCGGTGAAGCGCATCCGCGCCTGCGGGCGCGCCGCGGGCATCCTCGCCACCGACGAGGCGAGCGCCCGGCGCTACATGGATTGGGGCACCACCTTCACCGCCGTGGGCCTCGATGCCATGATCCTCGCGCGCGAAACCGAAAGACTCGCGGCGAAATTCCGCACCGCGTGATTCTGACCGCCGCCGGCCAGGGGCCGGCGGCTACGTCATCGAACCCGTCCACCGCGCGGAGGCGTCCCTCCTCACGCGGGCCGGGCGGCGACCCGAAATCCTCGTTAGGCGGGCCGCGCACAGCCCGCGAAGTCGCCGGTTTACAACATCAACCAGTCGCGCATCGCCACCCGCGCCTCTTCCTCGAAGCGCGCCTGGGCGTTGGCGACCCGCACGGGCAACCCCGGGCGGCGCTGCCCGCCGTACAGCGCCGTGAACCCGTATTGGCGCCGCTTGAGCTCCATCCGCCGCGCCGGCGCCCAGGGGCGCCAGTGCGGCTTGAATGTCATCGCGTTCATCGTCGTCACCTGATGTCGTTGTCGTCGGACGCCCACAAACAAAAAGCCCGGAGGTCTGTGCGGCGCTCCGGGCTTTGCGGGGAATTCCTCGCTGACGATGATGAGGTCTATTCCGTCGTTCTCCCGGAGAGCGGCCGATCCACGGCGACTCGGAACCCGCAGTCCTGCGGCATGCAGGACCCGAGCGCAAGGCGCCAGGCGGGCAGATGGATGAAGGTGTTCTTCATGTTTCTCGGGAAAACTCTCTCGCGTTGCGTGATGGTGTGATGCTGCCATGCAGCATGGGCAGCGTCAACCCCTCTTATAATGGAAATGCGCTTTTTTTCGGGTGGACCGTCGCGACGATGTATGCGGTGAAGGAAATCCACTACACGCTCCAGGGCGAGGGGGCGAATGCGGGCACGCCGGCGGTCTTCTGCCGCTTCGCCGGCTGCAACCTGTGGTCGGGCCGCGAGGCCGACCGTGCCCGTGCGCGGTGCGATTTCTGCGACACCGATTTCGTCGGCACCGATGGGCCGGGCGGCGGGAGCTTCGCCGACGCCGCGGCGCTCGCCGGCGCAATCGAGTCCGCCTGGCCGCACGGCGGGCACCGGCACCGCTTCGTGGTATGCACCGGCGGAGAGCCGCTGCTGCAGCTCGATCGCGCCGCCCTCGATGCCCTGCATGGGCGCGGATTTCGCGTCGCCGTCGAGACCAACGGCACGCTCGCGCCGCCCGCGGGCATCGACTGGCTGTGCGTGAGCCCCAAGGCGGACGCCGAGCTCGCGCTGCGCGCGGGCGACGAGCTGAAGCTCGTCTATCCGCAGCGCTCCGCGCCGCCCGAGCGCTTCGAGGCGCTCGCCTTCGAACACTTCTTCCTGCAGCCCATGGACGGCCCGGCGCGCGCGGCCAACACACGGGCGGCGATCGACTATTGCCTGTCCCATCCGCGCTGGCGCCTGTCGATCCAGTCCCACAAGGTGGTGGGACTGCGCTGATGGAGGTCACCTATCGCTTCGGCTTCGACGCCGCGCATCGCTTCGACGGATACCCCGCGGGCCACGCCTACGGCGGGGTCCACGGCCATTCGTTCCAGGTCGAGGTGGCGCTCGAAGGCGAGCCGGACTCCAAGAGCGGCTTCGTCGCGGACCTGGGATTGGTGGAGAGCGCCTGCCGGGAAGTGCGTGCCGCCCTCGACCACCGGCTGCTCAACGAGCTCGACGGGCTCGCGAATCCGAGCCTCGAGAACCTCTGCGTGTGGATCTGGCGCGCGCTGCGCGAGCGTTTCGCCAACCTGTCGCGCGTCACCGTGCGCCGCGATTCGCTCGGGCAAGGCTGCTCCTACACCGGGCCCTGAGGGCCGCGCCCGCATTCCGTGTCGCGATGTAACGACATGGAACTCCTCCTGCATGCGCGCGGTCGCATCTCTCGAGCCGCCCCTGCGCTGCCCGATCGTCGCGTTGCATCTTGCGCGCGGCGCTCGGATGCGAGCGCGGCCGCGGCCCGCACCGGTCACACGAAAGGAGTTGGTCACCATGAGGCACCCATCCACGCCCGCGGGCAACAACGCAAACACGCTGCATGCACGGGGCACGATTCGAACCCACCTCGGGCGCAAGCGCGTCGGATCCGGCGCGCGCGCCTTCAAGAATTCCACGCTGACGGGCGTGCTGCAGATCGCGGAATCCGCGCGCCACCGCCAGGAGGAGCTCTTCGATCGCTTGCTCGGCATGTTCCAGCGGCACTACGATCCGGCGGGCGCGATGACCGCGGCCGCCTTCGAAGGCGCGCTCGACGCCGCCTGCGAGGCGATGGTGTCCGCGGGCGAGATCACCGCGGAGGCCGCCGCGCGGCTGCGCCAGTACGTGCGCCGCGACCTGCTGCATCGCGACCACCCGACCATGTCGTTTCGCACCGGCGACATAACAACCGCGGGCACGCTTGCCTGCGCGGGATGCGGATGGACCGTGCGCACCACGCACAGCACGGTGCTGCCGCCGTGTCCGCAGTGCGCGGAGACGGCGTTTCACAAGACCGCCTGAAGCCCCATCCCCCGCTCGCGCGGGGACCTGCCGCCCGCGCCGCGGCGCGCGGTGTTACCCTTGGTCGCGACCCATTGCGTTGCCTCGCGGCCAAGGGTGCGCCGCGCACCATTGAATCGCTCCATCCTCCTGCTCTCGCTTGCGGCGTTCGCGAGCGCCGCATCCCTGCGCGTGTGCGACGCGCTGCTGCCGCGCCTCGCGGCGGATTTTCACGTGGGGATCGCGGCGGCGGCAGCCGTGATCACCTCCTTTTCGGTCGCGTACGGGGCGATGCAACTGCTGTTCGGGCCGCTCGGCGACCGGTTCGGCAAGCTGCGCGTGATCGCCGCGGCCGCGGGCGGAGGGGCGATCGCGAGCGTGGCCTGCTACCTGGTGCCCACGTTCGGCACGCTGCTCGTCGCGCGGGCGTTTGCGGGCGGATTCTGCGCGTGCATCATCCCGCTCGCGATGGCGTGGATCGGCGACGTGGTCGACTACGAGGAGCGCCAGCCGGTGCTCGCCCGCTTCCTGCTGGGACAGATCCTCGGCGTCGCCACCGGCGCCGCCGCGGGCGGCTATGCCGCCGAGATGGCGTCATGGCGCTGGCCCTTCGCCCTGCTCGGTGCGTGGCTCGCCGCGATGTGCCTGCTGATCGCCGCCGCCTCGCGCGCGGATCCCGCCCGCCATGCGCCCGCGCGCGGCCACTTCTACCACGACCTCGCGCGGGTGCTCGCAGTGCCCTGGGCGCGCGTCGTCGTGGCGAGCGTCTTCGCCGAGGGCACCGTCGTCTACGGCGCGCTCGCCTTCGTGCCCACGCACCTGCACTTCGTGCGCGGCGTGCCGCTGTCGCAGGCGGGCCTCGCGCTGGTGGCCTTCGCGCTGGGCGGAGTGCTGTTCGCGCTGCTCGCCCGCTGGGCCGTGCGCCGGCTCGGCGAGACCGGCCTCGTGGTCGGGGGCACGCTGCTGCTTTCCACCGGCCTCGCGCTGGTCGCCTGGACACCCGCGCTCTGGCTCGCCGCGGCGGGATGCCTCTGCGCCGGACTCGGCTTCTACATGCTGCACAACACCTTGCAGATCAATGCCACGCAGATGTCGCCCGAGCGGCGCGGGGCCGCGATGGCGCTCTTCGCCGCGCTTTTCTTCCTCGGGCAATCCGCGGGTGTCGCCGGCGCGGGCATGGTGGGGGAACGGGCCGGCACCGCGGCGGTGCTGCTGGGTTCGGCCGTGCTGGTGATTCCGGTCGGACTCGCGTTTGCGCGGCTGCGCGCCGCGCACGTGCGCGCCGGCAGGCGCTAGCGGCGCGGTCTCGCGCCGGTTGCGGACTTCACGCGGCTTCGCCCGCGGCGTGGCCGGAGGCCCAGGCCCACTGGAAATTGTAGCCGCCGAGGTGCCCCGTCACGTCGACCACCTCGCCGATGAAATAAAGGCCCGGCACCGCGAGCGCCTCCATGGTCTTCGAAGACAGCCCGCGCGTGTCGACGCCGCCCAGGGTCACCTCGGCCTTGTTGTAGCCGAGGGTGCCGGCGGGCGGCACCTGCCAGTCGCCGAGCAGGCGCGCAGCGAGGTCGAGCTCGCGGTCCGGCGTTTCGGCGAGCGGCTTCACGAGTCCGTGGGCCTCACACCAGGCCTGCGCGAGACGGCGGGGAAGGCGCTGCGCGAGCAGCGCGGCGGGGAGCATCGGCGAGCGGCGCTGCTGCGCGAGCCACTCGCGGACGTTCACGCCCGGGAGCAGGTTCACGTGGATCGGATCGGTGCCCTCGGCCGCCTGCCAGTACGACGAGGCCTGCAGGATCGCCGGCCCGGAAAGGCCACGGTGCGTGAAGAGCAGGCTCTCGCGGAATCGTCCCCCCGCGCACCACACTTCGGCATCGAGGGAGATCCCCGACAAGTCGCCGTAGCGCGCGAGCAGCCCCGCATCGAAGCTCAGCGGGACCAGGGCAGGCCGGGGCGCCACCACGGCGAGGCCGAACTGCCCGGCCACGCGATAGCCGAAAGGCGTGGCGCCGATCTTCGGGACCGTGAGCCCGCCGGTAGCGATCACGAGCGAGGCCGCGCGCGCGGCGCCGCGCTCCGTGTCGACCAGGAACGCCCCGGCCTCGCGCCGCACGCCGCGCACCGCGCACGGTTGCCACCAGGTCACGCCCGCGGCGCGGCACTCGGCCGCCATCATGTCGATGATGCGCCGCGAGCTTTCGTCGCAGAACAGCTGCCCCAGCGCCTTCTCGTGGTAGGCGATGCCGTGGCGCTTCACCAGCGCGACGAAATCGTCCGGCGCATAGCGCGCCAGCGCCGAACGGCAGAAGTCGGGATTGCGCGAGAGGAACTCGCGGTGCGTGGCATGGAGGTTGGTGAAGTTGCACCGCCCGCCGCCGGAGATGCGGATCTTCTCGCCCACCTTGGCGTAATGGTCCACGAGCAGCACGCGGCGCGAGCGCGCGCCCGCGGTCGCCGCGCACATCATTCCCGCCGCGCCGGCGCCGATCACGGCGACGTCGAACGCGTGCGCGCCGGCCGGCGTCATGCCGCTTCCCGGCGCGCGCGCCCGGGCCTGGGGATGCTCCGCCGGGCCGTCGACATTGATCGATCAATTCGATGGGTAGTGCGGAATTATTGCGCTTTTTTATCGAATCGGTAAGCGCCCAAATGGAGGTGTCGGAACCCACGTCGGAGAACGTCCATGAAAACGCTCCTGCTGATCCAGTCCAGCCTGTACTCGAACGATGGTCAGTCGGGCCGCCCTGCGGCGCAGTTCGCCGCGGCCGCGCCGGCCCCCCACCTCACCGCGGAGCGCTTCCAGGCGTTCCTCGCGGGTCCCGCGCAGCGGCCTCGGGGACGCGGGCCGGGACGAGTCGCTTGCCCGCGCGCGGGATGCGGGCGGGACGCCGGCTGGTAAGATTCGGCTGTCCCGCCCTGTGTTTTCCCGCGCATGTCATCCCGAATCTCGCTGCTCACCGCCGGGCTGCTGACGGCGTCGCTCGCCATTGCCGGGCCGGCGGGGCTGGCGCCGGCCGACAACCCGGTGCAGGAGCGGGTCGCATCCCCGGCCACGCTGTCCACCACCGCCGAGCGCGTGTACGAGATGGCCAAGCCGCGCATCCTGCAGGTGCGCACGCTGCTGCAGGCTGCGGGACGCCAGACGACGCTCGGCTCGGGCTTCCTGGTGAGCCCCGACGGATTCGCGATCACGAACTACCACGTCGTCTCCCAGTTCGCCCTCGACCCGAAGACCTACCGCCTCGAGTACCTCTCGCCCGACGGCTCCCACGGGCCGCTCAGCCTGCAGGCGATCGACGTGACGCACGACCTCGCGGTGGTGAAGCTCGACCACGCCGCCGGCCTGCCGTGGTTCGAGTTCGACCAGCGCGCGCTCGCCGGAAGGTTGCCCAAGGGCGAGCGCATCTATGCGATGGGCAACCCGCTCGACCTGGGCTTCACGATCATCGAAGGCACCTATAACGGCCTGGTCGACAAGAGCTACGACGAGCACATCCACTTTTCCGGCGCGATCAACCCCGGCATGAGCGGCGGTCCGGTCACCGGGCCCGACGGCCGCATCGTCGGCGTGAACGTTGCCAAGCGCCTCGACGGCGAGCAGGTCGGCTTCCTCGTGCCGGCGCGCTTCGCCGCGACGCTGCTCGAGAGCGCGCGCAAGGGTACGCCGCTCGCCGTGGACCGGGCGCGCGAGGAAGTCGGCCGCCAACTCGACCGCTGGCAGGCGGCCTTCTACGCCGCGCTCGAGCGCGAGGGCTTCCGCAGCGCGCGCTACGGCCCGTACCGGGGCCTGGAAAGCGCCGCTCCCTGGATGACCTGCTGGGCCGCGACCAACGCGGACCAACTTCCACCGCGCCGCGTGGCCGTGAATACCACGCGCTGCTCGAGCTCGACCGGCCTGTTCGTCTCCGAGCGCATCGTGACCGGCCGGGTCGACCTCACCTATTCGTATTTCAAGGCCATCGACCTGAACGCGTTCCAGTTCGCACACGAGCTCTCGCAGCGCTCGGGCGGGCTCGCCTTCGGCTCCGGCGACGGCGGAAAGCGCCTCACCGAGCAGGAATGCCGCGACGACTTCGTGTCCGCCGGGGGGGCCGACGCACCGCCCCTGCGCGCCACGTGGTGCATGCGCGCCTATCGCGAATTCGAGGGCCTGTACAACGTGACCCTGCTCGCGCTCACCCAGGACCGCAGTCGCGAGGCGCTGCTCGCCAGGCTCACCATGCAAGGCGTCTCGCATGCCAACGCCGTGGCGCTCGGCCGGCGCTTCCTGGAGGCCATCCAGTGGGCGCGGTGATGTGGATCGAGGTGCTGTCGCGCCACGGCGACGTGGCGGCGCGCGAGCGCATCGAGTCGCCCGAAGCGCGCATCGGACGCGCGTTCGACAACGACGTCGTGCTGAACGACCCCCACGTGGCTCCACACCACCTGCGCATTTTCCGCGGCCAGGACGGCGAGCTAGCCGCCGAGGACCTGGGCTCCGTGAACGGCCTGTATTCGGAGCATGGAGCGCGGCGCGTGGCGCGCTTGTCGCTCGCCGGCGAGCCGGGGATCCGCATCGGCCGCACGACGCTACGGGTGCATGACGCGGCCCGCGCCGTCGCCCCGGAAAGGCCGCTCGCGCCTCCACGCGCCCACGCCCGGTGGGACGCGGCGCTGGCGGCCGTGCTGCTCGCGCTACTCCTGCTGCTGCAGTGGCTCGACCTCACGAGCGAGCCGAGCGCCAGCGCAATCCTGCTGCCGCTGCTGGGGTTCGCCACCGTGCTCGCGCTCTGGTGCGGGATGTGGGCCGTGCTCTCGCGCGTGTTCGCCGGGCAGGCCCGCTTCGCGCTGCAGCTGCGGATCGCGCTCACGGCGTCGATCGCGCTGGTGCTGTGGGACCAGCTGAGCGAGTCGCTTTCGTTCTCGTTCGCATGGCGCGAGTTCGCCGAGTTCGCAGGCCTGGGCGCCTGGGCGGTGCTCGCTGCGACCTGCTACGCGCACTTGCACGCCATTGGGCCGCGCCACATGCGCTCGGCCATGGGCATCGTGGTGGTGCTGATGGGCGCCGGAGTGATCCTGCAGTATGCGGCGCACACCGAGACGCGCAACCTGCTGGGCCAGCGCGCGAGCCTGGGAGACCTGCGGCCGCCCGCGTTCCGGCTGGCGCCGCTCGCCACCACTGACCAGTTCTTCGAGCGCGCGGAGGGCACCCGGGTGAGAGTCGACGAGGCGCGCACCAAGCCGCCGTCCGCGGGCCTGCTGGCGGACCTGGATTCCCAGGACTGAAACGCGCCGCTGCCCTACTTCAGCGACTCGAGCTTCGACAGGTCGACCGCGCTCACGCTCGCCTTGAGCGTGTCGATCGGGACACTTTGCCCCGAGGCCTCGACGATGAAGCGATCGGCGACCACGACCGTGAACTTGTTGGTCCCACCGTGCTTGTTCACTTCCTCGTGCACCAACCGGTCGCCCTCGTGGCGGGTCACCTCGCGCCGGTTCGAATCCTCGTGCTCGCCCTGCAGGCCCATCCACGCGGCGAGCCCCATGAGGCCCGCGGCACCGCCGGTGTCGGTCACCTCCAGGTCGATGCGCGGGGCCCCGTTGCCACCGCCGTAGATCGCCTCGGCCTTGGCGATCATGAGGCCCTTCACCCCGCTGCGGTCGGTGCGCATGTCGGTGCGCGGCAGGCCGGCGAGCGTCTCCGGCAGCAGCGGCTTCAGCTGGTCGAGCTGCACGGGCTCGACGCCCTTGCCGCCCGAGAGCACCGTGCCGAGCGCGGCCATCGCCGCTTCGGTCTGCTTGCCCGCGTCGCCGCTCTTCTTCGCCTCTTCCATGTTGCGATTGGCCTCTTCCATCTTCTTGGAGAACGCGTCGAGCTTGCCGAGCGGGCTGTTCGCGTCGTACGTGACTTCGCCGCCGTGGCGCCCGCCGAGGCCGCCGAGCGCCCCCATTCCGACCCCGGGCATCCCGAAGCGCAGCACCGCGCCACTCACGACGCCGATGATGATCGCCAGCACGATGGACACGACCACCACCACGGCGGTGTAGCCGGCCGCCTTCTCCGGCGGGGACTTCATGAGCCGGGGCAGCCCGAGGTAGAGCAGGTAGATCGCGTAGAGCGCGGCGAGCAGCACGAGGATGCCCAGCATCGGGATGATCTTGATGACGCCTGCGACCCACACCGGCGTGTAGGCGTAGACGGCGACCTTGAGTGCCTGGGCGAAGTTCTTCTGCCCGCCGAACGTGGGCGCCAGCGCATCGACGATGAAGCCGACCACGTAGACCATCACCACCGCCATCACGATCTGGATGATCGCGGTGGTGAGGCCGAAGGTCATGCCCATGCGCACCGTCCCGGCGAAGGGCATGCTCACGCCGATCAGGGTGACCCCCAGGAAGCCCGCGATCGCCGAGATGGCGGCGAGCGGCAGCACGTAGCCCGTGACCAGGGCCGGGCCGGAGGTGGTCTCGGCGGCGACCACGTCCCACTCGGACTTCGGTGTCACGATGATGTTCTTGACGCGATCGACAATGCTCATGGCGGGCTCCCTTGTTGAATTCTTGCGCGAGTGTACTGCAGCCCAGCCGCGCGACCTAGAACGTGAGCGTCTCGCCGGGGGCGATGGGGAACACCTTCACGGGTGCGTCTCCCAGCGCCTTGATGTATTCCTCGGGCGTCCCCTTGAGCTGGGGGGTCGTGCCGTAGTGCATCGGCACCGCATACCTGGGCTTGAGCCATTCGCGGGTGGCGAAAGCCGCGTCCTTCGGATCCATCACGAAATGCCCGCCGATCGGAATCAGCACGATGTCCGGCTTGTAGTAGTCGGCGATGAGCTTCATGTCGCTGAACAGCCCCGTGTCGCCCATGTGGTAGATCTTGAACCCATTCTCCAGCTCGATGATGTAGCCGACGGGCTCGCCTCCCACGTACACCTCGTCCTTGCCGGTGGCGGGGTTCTTCCAGACCAGCTCCGAGGAGTGCTCCGCGTGCGTGGCGGTGATCTTCACGCCTGCCGGGCCCCACGGGGCGATGGTGCCGCCCTTGCCGAAGCGCGGCGCGAGCTCCGGCGGCAGGATGCCGAGCGCGACGATGGTCGAGTCCAGGCCCGCCGGGCCCCAGACCGGCGCGTGGTTCTTCAGCGCCAGGGCCGGCGCGTCGGCGAAATGGTCGAAATGCGCGTGGGTCACGAGGATCAAGTCGACCTTGCCGATGGCATCCAGGCTCTTGAACCTGGCGGGGGTCTTCGGATTGCTGAGGAACCACGGATCGACGACGATCACCTTGCCGCCCGGAGTGGTGATCTTCCAGCAGGCCTGGCCGAGCCACAGCATCTCGACCTTCTTCGCCTCCTGGGCGAAAGCGGCGGCGGCGAGGAGCGTGAGGGCGATTCCCAGCCAGCGGGCAAGCGAGCGCATGGATTCCTCCGGTTCGGGGGACGGGGGCGGATGCGATAATGACGCGAATGAACGCCACCGACAACCTGGTCGACATCCGCGGGCTGCGCTACGGCTACGGCAAGCGCCAGGTGCTGCGCGGCCTCGACCTGACGATCCCACGCGGCAGCGTCGTCGCCATCCTGGGGACCAGCGGCTCGGGCAAGACCACCCTGCTGCAGCTGATGGCCGGCTCGCTGCGGCCCGCGGGCGGGACCGTCACCGTGTGCGGGCGCGACGTGCACGCGCTCTCGCGCCACGAGCTCTACGCCCTGCGCCGGCGCATGGGAATGATGTTCCAGAAGGGGGGCCTGTTCAGCGACCTGAGCGTGTTCGAGAACATCGCCTTCCCGATGCGCGAGCACACCCGCCTGCCGGAGGCGCTGATCCACGACCTGGTGATCATGAAGCTCGACGCGGTGGGGCTGCGCGGGGCCTACCGTCTCATGCCGGGGGAGCTCTCGGGCGGCATGTCGCGCCGGATCGCCCTCGCGCGCGCCATCGCGCTCGACCCCGAGCTGATCATCTATGACGAGCCCTTCGCCGGCCTGGATCCGATCACCCTCAACGTCGTCTGCAACCTGATCCGCCGGCTCAACGACGCGCTCGGCGCCACCTCGGTGGTGGTGACCTACGACGTGCACGAAGTAGTGCGGCTCGCCGATTACATCTACCTGCTCAACGAGGGCGTGATCGCCTCGCACGGGCCCACTGCCGCGATGATCGAATCGCGCGATCCCTTCGTGAACCAGTTCCTGCACGCCGAGCCCGACGGCCCGGTGCGCTTCGACTATCCGGCACGGGATTTCGCCGCCGAGCTGGGCCTGCCCGATCCCCGCTAGGGTCCTGCACCGGGGGGGGGCCATTCGCACGCTTGTTGGGCCTCCGCCCCCCGGGCATAATGCGGCGCTTCCATGCGATCCCCCGCGCCGCTTCCCATGCCGCTTCCCGCGCCGTTCGCCACCGCGGACGATTTCCTCGCCGCGTTCGCGCGCGAGGTCGGGGGGCTCGTATCCTACGTGGACGCCGAGGAGCGCGTGCGCTTCGCGACCCATGCCCTCGCGCAATGGTTCGGCACCACGCCCGGAGCGATCGTCGGGCGTTCCCTGCTCGAGCTGCATGGCCCGGTCCAGTACGCCCTGATCGCACCGTGGATGCGGCGCGCCCTGGCCGGCGAGGATGTGCATTACGAGCGCGAGGTCGCGCGCGGGGACGCAACGCCGATCTGGATCTCGGTAGACCTGCGCCCGCACCGCGATGCCGGGGGGCGCGTGGCGGGCGTCTTCTCGTGCGCCCTCGAGGTGAACGAGCTCAAGCGCACGCACGACGCCCTCGGCCACGCGCTCGAGGAGATCGCCACCCATATCGAGAACACGCCGCTCGCCGTGGTGGAATGGACCGCGCAGCTGCGCGTGAAGCGCTGGTCGGCCCACGCCGAGGCGATCTTCGGCTGGAAGGCCGAGGAGGTGATGGGCCGCCGCTGGGAGGAGCTCGGCCTGGTGCACGGCGACTCGGCCGAGATGGTGGGCGCGCACGTCGACCAGATGCGCACGGGCAAGGCGCGGCGTGCGCGCATGCTGGTGCGCAACGCGACCCGGGAAGGCCGCCTGATCTGGTGCGAGTGGTACGCCTCCGCGTTCTTCGACGAGCATGGGCACCTCGCCTCGATCCTGTCGTTCGCCGAGGACGTCACCGCGCGCGTGGATGCCGAGGAGCAGCTCAAGCAGGCGGCAGTGCACGACGCCCTCACCGGATTGCCCAATCGCAACTCGCTCGCCGCGCGGCTCGAGCACGCCATCCTGCGGGTGAACCGCAGCGGGGACCGGCTCGCGCTGCTCTTCATCGACCTCGACCGCTTCAAGAAGGTGAACGACACGCTCGGCCACGCCGCCGGCGACGAGGTGCTGCGCCAGGCGGCGGCGCGCATCCGCGCCTGCGTGCGCGAAGTCGATACCGTCGCACGCCTGGGCGGCGACGAGTTCGTGGTGCTGCTCGAGGCGGACGTGCGTCCCGACACCCCGGGCATCATCGGCGAGCGTATCCGCAGCGCGTTCGCTTCGCCGTTCGACTACAAAGGCGCGGAGGTGCGCTGCGGCGCGAGCATCGGAGTGAGCCTCTACCCGGACCACGCACGCGATCCGGCGGCCCTGCTCGCCTCGGCGGACGAGGCCATGTACCGGGTCAAGCACTCCGGCTGAGCGCCGGTCCGGTGCGCGGGAATCGCAACCGGCATACCCGGCGGGGATTGTGACCGGCCGCATTGCGTCGCGGCCCGTTCTGTGACTACCCTGATTCCCATGATCGACGTCGCCACGCTCCTGGTCTTTCTCGCGGTAACCGACCTGGTGCTCGCCCTGGTGGTGGCGGTGGGAAGCGGCCATCGGCCCAGGGACGGCGCCGCCCACTGGGGTGCCTCGCTCGCGGTGCGGGCGCTCGCTTTCGCCCTGTTCGCCTCGCGGGCCGCACCCCACGACGGGGTGCTCGCCGTGGCCTCGGGCCTGCTCGCGCTCTCCTTCACGCTGCAAGCCGGGGCCCTGCTCGCCTTCGCGCGGCGCAGCCTGCCTTCGTGGGTGCATACGGCGGTGATCGCCTGCGTGGCCGTGCCGTTCGCGCTGCTCGCCGCGGATCCGGGCGCGGCGGTCCTGTTCGGCGGGCTCGTTTTCGGCACGTTGATCTCGGGCCTCATGGTCCTGGCCTGGCAGATCCACCAGGCGCGCGCGCGCGGCCCGCGCAGCCTGATGGTCGGCTGCTTCGCGGTGGCTGCGCTCGCCTGCTACCTGCGCGGGTTGGGATCGCTGTTCGCCGCCGATCCGCTGCTCGCGTTCGCGACGCCCTCCGGCTTCCAGGCCGCCACCTTCCTCGCCGCCGCGGCCGCCGCGCTGGCGAGCACGTACGCGTTCCTGTTGCTGCACAAGGCGCGCGCCGACGCCGAAGCGATGCGGCTGGCAACGATGGACCCCCTGACCGGGACCTACAACCGGCGTACGTTCCACGAGATCGCGGAACGCGAGCTCGCGCGCGCCCGGCGGGCGGGCCAGCCACTGTCGATCATCATGCTCGACATCGACCACTTCCGGGCGGTGAACGAGAAGCACGGCCATCGCGTCGGCGACGCGCTCCTGCAGCGCCTCGCGGAGGTGCTGCGCTCGGCGCTGCGCCAGGAGGACATGGTGGTGCGCTTCGGCGGCGAGGAATTCGTGGTGCTGCTTCCCGAAGTGCCGGGCCCGGGCGCGGTGGTCGTCGCCGGGCGCATCCGCAAGGCGGTCGCCGCGCAGGAGATCGAGGTGGAAGCGCTGCGCCTCGCGGTGACCGTGAGCGCCGGGGTCTCGGCACGGCTCGACGAGGGCCCGGAAAGCGTCGACACGCTCATCGCGCGCGCCGAGGAAGCGCTCGCGCTCGCCAAGCGCCGCGGGCGCAACCGCGTGGTCGCGCTGTCCCTCGGGCGCTCGATCGCCGCGTGAGGGCCCGTGGCGGCACGCGACCGATGACCAGCCTGCTCTACATCGCCGATCCGCTCTGCTCGTGGTGCTATGGATTCGGGCCCGCGCTGGCCGGCCTGCTCGAGCGCCATGCCGGGATGCGCCTGGACCTGCTGATGGGTGGCCTGCGTCCCTACAACACCGAGACCATGAGCGCAGCGTTCAGGGACATGCTGCGCGGGCACTGGGGCCACGTGGCGCAGGCGAGCGGCCTGCCGTTCTCCGAGGCGCTGCTCGAGCGCGAGGGCTTCGTGTACGACACCGAGCCCGCGTGCCGCGCCGTGGTCGCGGCACGCGCCCTCGATGCCGCGCGCGCCTACGGGTTCTTCAGGGCGGTGCAATCGGCGTTCTACCGCGACGGGCGCGATGCGACCAGCGAGGAGGTGCTCGCCGCGATCGGAGCTGAATGCGGATACGGTCGCGAAGCGCTGCTCGCCGAGATGCGCTCCGAGGCCGCGCGCCTGCGCACCGGCGAGGATTTCGCCGCCGCGCAAAGGCTCGGGGTAAGCGGCTTTCCCACGCTCGCCGCCGCGGTGGAAGGGCAGCTCTACCTGGTCACCTCGGGCTACGTCACCGTCGATGTCCTCGAAGAGCGCCTCGCACAGATCGTGCAGCTGGTGCGCGAGCGCGCCGCGGACCCGCCCGTCGCCGGCATTGCCTAGGGCGGCGCAGCGCGCGCGGCGGGCCGCAACCGCGCGTGCGACGCGCTGGTGGCCGCTGTCCTGGTGGTTGCTCTTCGCCGCGATCGCGGCGGCGGCGCAGCCCTTGCCTTCCGTGCGCGAGCGCGGTGCCGACTTCGACGCCATGTGGCACGCGATCGACCGCGGCTACGCCTACCGGGACGAGACCGGCGGGGCCTGGAAGCGCGCACGCGGGCAATGGCGGGAGCGGGCGCTGCATGCACGCGCGCGCGGCGATTTCCTCGCCGCGCTCGAAGGCACGCTCGACACCTTGCACGACGAGCATGTCTCGGTTTCCGAGCGCTCCGGCGGGCCCTCCATGCCGCGCTCGCCGGCGCAGGCCGACCTCTGGGCGCGCTGGAAGGATGGCGTCGCGGTGATCGATGCGGTGCGCACGTTCGGCGACGCCGACGTGGCCGGCGCGGTTCCCGGGCAGGTCGTGGCGCGCATCGACGGCGTCGACGCGGACGAGGCGGTGCGCCGCATGGTGGGCGACGCGGCGCCGCCCGCGGCACGCGACTGGGCGCTGCGGCGCCTGCTCGCCGGCCCCACGGACGGCATCCTGCGCCTCGAGGTGCGCGACGCGCGCGGCCTGCACGCGTTGCAGGTCGAGCACGCGCCCGCGGGTGCGCAGACGCCCGCCCCGCTGGCCACGCGGCGCATCGGCGACGATCGCGACCTGGGCTACCTGCGGGTGAAGCGCGCACAGGACGACGCACGCTTCGTGGAGCACTTCGACGCGGCGCTCGCCTCGCTCGAGGGCACGCGCGCGCTCATCGTCGACCTGCGCGAGACTTCCGGCCCTGCGTCCCGGCCCGTGGTGGCCGCGCTGCTGGCCCGCTTCGCACCCGCAGGCACGCCATGGCAGGTGCGCACCGGGCGCAAGCAGGCCCCGATCACCGACGTGGTGCCGCAGGGCCCGTCGCCGCGGCGCGCCGTGCCGCTGGTAGTGCTCGTGGATCGCTGGACCGCGGGCGAGGCCGAGGCCTTCGCGGCGGGGCTGCGCGTGGCCGCCGGCGCGCGGCTCATCGGCACGCCCATGGCCGGCCTGCGCGGCGAGCTGCACGAGCTGCGCCTGCCGCACAGCCGCGTCGTGGTGCGGTTTCCTGCGGAACGAGCGTCGCTGCCCGACGGCACGCCACGCGAGTCCCTCCAGCCCGATATCGCGGTGGACCTGGCGGCACCCGACGGCGGGCCCGGCGACCCCATCCTCTACCAGGCGCTCAAGCTGCTCGAGAAGCCACGCGGCTAATCGCGCCGGGCTTTCTCCTGGACGCGCTTGTCGAAGCGCTCGAGGTTCACCACGACGCGCTCGTGCGTGCCCTCGCCGATCAGCTCGCGCTCGTCTTCCGCGCGCACCTTGAAATGGATGGTGCGCCCGTCGACGCGCAGCACCTCGGCGGTCGCGCGCACGCGCATCCCCACCGGCGTGGCCGCGATGTGCGAGATGTTCAGGTGCGTGCCGAGGCTCTGGTGGTGCTCGGGGAGGGACTGCTCGACCGCGGCGAGCGCGGCGGCCTCGATGAGGTTGATCATCACCGGCGTGGCGAGTACGCGGATGCGTCCGCTGCCGATGCGCGGCGCGGTGTGCTGCTCGCCCACGACCAGCTCGGCGGTTCCGGTGAGCCCTTCGGGAAGGTGGAGATCCAGCGCCATGGCGCCATTATCGGTCAGGCCGGCGCAATGCGCGCGGGCTATGATGCCCGCCATGCCCGTCTCGCTTCCGACCGCCGAGTTCGCGCGCAACGCCGACGGCACGCCATACTCGGCCGAGTTCCGGGACGTCTACCACTCCAGACACGGCGGCCTCGCGCAGGCACGCCACGTGTTCCTCGCCGGCAACGGCCTGCCGGGGCGCTGGGCCGGACGCGATTCGTTCGCGATCGTGGAGACCGGCTTCGGCATCGGGCTGAATTTCCTGGCGACCTGGGACGCGTGGCGCGCCGATCCGGACCATCCGCGCCGGCTGCACTTCGTCTCCGTGGAGCACCAGCCGTTCGCCGTGCACGATCTCGCCGCCGCGCTCGCGCCCTTCGGGGAGCTCGAGGCGCTGGCGCGCGCCCTGCAGGCAGTATGGCCCGCGCCGCTCGCCGGCTTCCACCGCGTGCATTTCGACGCGGGCCGCGTGATCCTCACGCTGCTCCTCGGCGACGCGCTGGAGCTGCTGCCCCAGCTCGTCGCGCGCGCCGACGCCTTCTACCTCGACGGCTTCGCCCCGGCGCGCAATCCGCGGCTCTGGACGCCGCAGATCGTGCGCGAGCTCGGGCGGCTCGCGGCGCCCGACGCGACGCTCGCCACCTGGACCGTTGCCGGGGGCGTGCGCTCCGCCCTGGCCGATGCGGGATTCAGCGTCGAGAAGCGCGCCGGCTTCGCCGCGAAGCGCGAGATGCTGGTCGGAACGCGCCGCGCCCCGGCACCGGGCCCGGAACGCCCCGCGCAAAGGAGCGCGCTCATCGTGGGCGCGGGCCTCGCCGGCACGCTCGCCGCGGAACGGCTCGCCGCGCGCGACTGGGATGTGGCGCTCGTCGACGCGCGCGCCGAGCAAAGCGTCCCCGCGGTGGGGATCGTGCGCCCCATCGCCAACCTGCGCGACGCGCTCAACGCGCAAGTCTCGCGCAGCGCGTTCCTCTACGCCCTGCAGCATTACCGTGCGCTGCAGCACGACGGCTTCCACCTGGTCTGGAATCGCTGCGGCGTGCTGCAGCTCGCGGGCGACGGCGAGGAGGAACAGCGCTTCGCGGCGATCGCGGGCTCCCAGGGCTATCCCGGGCAGTTCCTCGAGTTCGTCGAGGCCGCAAGGGCGCGCGAGATCGCGGGGCGTGCGGTGCGCGGGGCCGGCTGGTGGTTTCCCTCCGGCGCCCTCGTGTCTCCCGCGAGCCTCGCCGTGGCGAGCCGCGCGCGCGCCGGCGCTCGCGTGCGGCGGATCGCGCAGGCCCGCGTCGAGCGCCTGGCGCGCGCGGACGGCCTGTGGCGCGCTTTCGACGCGCAGGAGCGCGTGATTGCCGAGGCGCCGGTCGCGGTGCTCGCCAACGCGCACGACGCCAAGCGGCTCGCGCCCGAGGTGCGGCTGCGGCTCACCGCGGTGCGCGGCCAACTCACCTACCTGCCCGCGTCGCCGGAGCGCGCGCTCGACGTGATCGTGAGCGGGTCGGGTTATGTCGCGCCCGTTCCCGGGGGCGGCCATTGCGCAGGCGCGTCGTACCAGCACGACGACGACGATCCCACGGTGCGCGCGGTAGACCAGCGCGAGAATCTCGCGCGCGCCGAGTCGATGCTGCCGGGCTTCACCGCGCAGCTGCATCCGATGGGCCTGGAGGGATGGACCGGATTCCGCGCGACCGTCACCGACCGCCTGCCGATCTACGGCCCCACGGCACAGGAGGGATTGTTCACCGCCACGGGCCTGGGTTCGCGCGGTCTGCTGTGGGCACCGCTCGGCGCGGAGCTGCTCGCGAGCGTGCTCGAGGGCGAACCGCTGCCGCTGCCGCGGGATTTCGCCGGCGCCATCTCGCCGCGCCGCTTCCTGTCCTGAAGGCTCAGCGCGCGCGTACCGCGCGGCCGAGGGTGAGATCCGGGCCGGGGCGCAGCACCACCTCGTCGCGCTCCGCGAGCCCGGCAACGATCTCGGCGTAGGACGCGTCGCGCTCGCCCAGGGCGACCGGGGCCTCGTTCACGTGCCCGTCCTCGACTTCCCACGCGAACCACCGGTTGCCGTGGCGCACGAGGGCATCCACCGGCACGCGCAGGACATCGCCACGGGAGCCCACCGCGCCACGCCCCACCAGCGCCACGTTCACCGGCACCGGACGCGGCCAGAGCCAGTATGCCGCCCCGGCCGCGAGCGCTGCGCTCAGGGCGAGCCAGGCGCGGGCTCGCACCGCACCTCCGTCTTCACCGAGTTCGCGATGTAGCAGCGCTCGTGGGCCGCGTGGTGCAGGCGGGCCTCTTCCTCGGGCGTGGGCACGCGGGCGCCGGAGAATGCGACCCGCGGGCGCAGCGTCACCACGGTGATCGCCTGCCGGCCCTCGGCGTTCGCCGCCATGACGCCCTGCGCGTCGTCCGCGTAGCGATCGACCCGCCAGCCGCGCGCGGCCGCGAGCGACAGGAACCAAAGCATGTGGCAGCTCGCGAGCGCCGCGACGAACGCCTCCTCCGGATCGACGGCCGCGGGGTCCGAGCCCGGGACCGGGACCACGTGCGGGGAAGACGAGGCGCGCACCGCCGCGCCGCCGTCGAAGCGCCACAGGTGCGCCCGGGAGTAGCGGTTGTCGACAAAGGGCTCCTCGCCCCGTTCCCACGCGATGCTGGCGGTATGGACGTGCAAGGCCTTGACCCGTTGGCGGCGACGCCCCACTGTAGCGTCGTTCGCGCCCCGCGAACAAGCGATCCCAGCGACTTGCGCCCCGACCTCTCCTCGCTCGCGCTCTTCATCCGCGTGGCGGAAGCCAAGAGCATCACCAAGGCCGCCGCCGCCAGCCACATCGCCCTCGCCGCGGCGAGCCGGCGCATCGCGCAGCTCGAGGACCAGTTCGGCGTGGAGCTGCTGCATCGCTCGGCGCGCGGGGTGGACCTCACCGCGGCCGGCGAGGCGCTGCTGTTCCACGCGCGCCGGATGATGGAGCAGGTCGACGAAATGCGCGCCGAGATCTCGGACTACACGATGGGCGCCAAGGGCATGGTGCGCATGCAGGCCAACGCCTCCGCCCTCGCCCAGTACCTGCCCGGGGACCTCGCGTCGTTCTCGGCCGCGCACCCGGCGATCAAGGTCTCGCTCGGCGAGGAGCGCAGCTCGGCCATCGTCGCCGCGCTGCTCGGCGGCGGCGCCGACGTTGGCATCGTGATGGAGGGGGCGGAAGGCGCCGACGCGCTGCAGCTCTTCGATTACCGCGCCGACACGCTGGTGGCGCTCGTGCCGGTGCGCCACCCGGTGCGCGCCAGGAGCATCGCCTTCGAGAAGCTGCTCGACCACGACTTCGTGGGGCTCGAGAGCAACACCGTGATCTCGCGCCTGTGCGCCCGCCAGGCGACGCTCGCGGGCAAACCGCTGCGGCTGCGCATGCAGGTGCAGAGCTTCGCCGTCGTGGTGCGCCTCGTGCAGGCGGGGCTCGGCATCGGCGTCCTGCCGCTCGAGGCGGTCCACGCCTTTGCGCGCTCCATGGGCTTGCGCACGGTGCGCCTCACCGATTCCTGGGCCACGCGGCGCATGTATGTCGGGGTGCGCCAGTACGACGCCCTGCCCGCCGCCGCCCGGCAGCTGGTCGACCACCTGGTGGGGAGGTAGGGCCTTCGCATTTCGCGAAGGCCCGCTTGCCGACATACCAATTCTCCGCGCGGCGGCCGGATGTTGTGATGCGCCTTGAGCCCGCATCCGCGCCGGCACCGACCTGGAGAATCCATGAACCGCGACCTCGAGATTGCCCGCATCAAGAAGGACTGGACGGAAAACCAGCGCTGGAGCGGGGTGAAGCGCGGATACACCGCCGAGGACGTCTACCGCCTGCGCGGCAGCCTGCAGGTTGAGCACACGCTCGCCCGCCGCGGCGCCGAGAAGCTCTGGCGGCTCATGCAGGAGCGGCCCTTCGTGAACTCGCTGGGCGCGCTCACCGGCAACCAGGCGATGCAGCAGGTGCGCGCGGGCGTGCCGGCCGTGTATCTCTCCGGCTGGCAGGTCGCCGCCGACGCGAACGACAGCCTCGCCATGTATCCCGACCAGTCGCTCTACGCCACCACCAGCGTGCCCACGGTCGTGCGGCGCATCAACGCGGCCCTCGCGCGCTGCGACCAGGTCGACCACGCCGAGGGCAAGCACGACATCGACTGGTTCGCGCCCATCGTGGCCGACGCGGAAGCGGGCTTCGGCGGCGTGCTCAACGCCTTCGAGCTCATGAAGGCGATGATCGAGGCGGGCGCCGCCGGCGTGCACTTCGAGGACCAGCTCGCGAGCGTGAAGAAGTGCGGCCACATGGGCGGCAAGGTGCTGGTGCCCACGCAGGAGGCCGTGCAGAAGCTCGTCGCGGCGCGTCTGGCCGCGGACGTGCTGGGCGTGCCCACCATCCTGCTCGCGCGCACCGACGCCGAAGCGGCCGACCTCGTCACCAGCGACGTGGACGAGAACGACAAGCCCTTCCTCACCGGCGAGCGCACTCCCGAAGGCTTCTACCGCACGCGCAAGGGCTTCGACCAGGCGCTCTCGCGCGGGCTTGCCTACGCCGAGTACGCCGACCTCGTCTGGTGCGAGACCGGCACGCCGGACCTCGCGTTCGCGCGCCGCTTCGCCGAAGGCATCCGCGCGAAGTACCCGGAGCGCATGCTGGCGTACAACTGCTCGCCGTCGTTCAACTGGAAGAAGAACCTCGACGACGCGACCATCGCCAGGTTCCAGCGCGAGCTGGGCGCGATGGGCTACAAGTTCCAGTTCATCACGCTCGCCGGCTTCCATGCGCTCAATTTCGGCATGTTCGACCTGGCCTACGGCTACGCGCGCGACAACATGACGGCCTTCGTCGAGCTGCAGCAGAAGGAGTTCGCCGCCGCCGAGCGCGGCTTCACCGCCGTCAAGCACCAGCGCGAGGTCGGCACCGGCTACTTCGACGAGGTGACGCAGGTGATCCAGGCCGGCAAGTCGTCGACGACCGCGCTCGCGGGATCCACCGAGGACGAGCAGTTCTTCGTGCAACCCACGCCGCTGCGCCCCGGGCACGCAGCCGCGGCGGATTGAGGAGACGGCCATGAGACGCGACGACTTCCGCATTCCCGGCATCCAGCTCCCCCCGGAGCAGCCCAACCTCTTCGACCGCATCCTCACCCCGCCCGCGATCGGCTTCGTCGCGCACCTGCACCGCAAGTACGAGGCGCGCCGGCGCGAGCTGATGGCCGCGCGCGGCGCACGCCAGGCGCGGCTGGACGCGGGCGAGACGCTCACCTTCCTGCCCGAGACCCGGTCGATCCGCGAAGCCGGCTGGACCATCGCCCCGATCCCCGCCGACCTGCAGGACCGGCGCGTCGAGATCACGGGGCCGGCCGAGCGCAAGATGGTGATCAACGCCCTCAACTCGGGCGCCTCCACCTTCATGGCGGACTTCGAGGATTCCCTCACGCCCAGCTGGGAAAACGTGGTGCGCGGACAGATCAACCTGCGCCAGGCGATCGACCGCACCATCGGATTCAAGAGTCCCGAGGGCAAGACCTATCAGCTGAACGAGAAGACCGCGACCCTCATCGTGCGCCCGCGCGGCTGGCACCTGCTCGAGCGCCACATGCTGGTCGACGGGGAGCCGGTCAGCGCCTCGCTCTTCGATTTCGGCCTGTACTTCTTCCACAACGCGGAGAAGCTCGTGGCCAACGGCAGCGGCCCGTACTTCTACCTGCCGAAGATCGAGGGCCATCTCGAGGCGCGCCTCTGGGACCACGTGTTCAACGAGGCCGAGAGCCGCATGCACCTGCCGCGCGGCACGATCAAGGCCACGGTGCTGATCGAGACGCTGCCGGCAGCCTTCGAGATGGACGAGATCCTCTACGAGCTGCGCGAGCACTCCGCGGGACTTAACTGCGGGCGCTGGGACTACATCTTCAGCTGCATCAAGAAGCTGCGCCGGCACGACTTCGTGTTCGCCGACCGCGCGCTGGTGACGATGGAAAGCCCGTTCCTGCGCGCCTACTGCCAGCTGCTCGTGAAGACCTGCCACCGCCGCAACGCCCACGCGATGGGCGGCATGGCCGCGCAGATCCCGATCAAGGGCGATGCGGCCGCCAACGAGGCGGCGATGGCGAAGGTCGTCGCGGACAAGGAGCGCGAGGCGAACGATGGCTTCGACGGCACCTGGGTTGCGCACCCGGGCCTGGTTCCCGTCGCCAAGGCGGTGTTCGACCGCATCATGCCGCACGCCAACCAGATCGAGCGCAAGCGCGAGGACGTGTGCGTGAAGGCGAAGGACCTGCTCGCGTTCGCGCCGCAGTCGCCGATCACCGAGGCGGGCCTGCGCACCAACGTGAACGTGAGCCTGCAGTACATCGGTTCGTGGCTCGCGGGCCAGGGCTGCGTGCCGATCAACCACCTCATGGAGGATGCGGCCACCGCCGAGATCTCGCGCTCGCAGATCTGGCAGTGGGTGCGCAGCCCCAGGGGACTGCTCGAGGACGGCCGCAAGGTGACCCTCGAGATGTTCCGCAAGATCGTGGGGGAGGAGCTGAGAAGAGTCTCGGGCGTACCGGGGGCCGCGGGCCTCCGGTACGACGAGGCCGCGTGGCTGCTCGACCGCCTCGTCTCCGACGACGGCTTCGTCGACTTCCTCACCGAGCCCGCCTACGAGATGGTGGCCTCGCTGCCGATGGCGCGGGAAGTCGCGGCCGCCTGAGGCTCAGCGCGCCGGGAGGTGGGCAGGCTCGCGCTCCAGGGCGCGAACCGCGCCGGCGATCTGCGCCGACATCGCCGCCAGCGCGCGGCTGTGTGCCGCCGCGAGGGCCGCGTAGCCGCTTCCTCGCGCGCGCTCGCGCAGCTGCGACCGGCCCGCCCGCGTCGCTCCGTCTGCACGGCGCACCGACCAGGTGGCGTCCAGCTGCGCACCCGCGCCGAGGGCCGAGCGGAACTCCCCCACCGCGACGCTCACGCGGTAGTCCGGGCGCCCCGCCACCGGCTGCGAGCTCGTCACGCGCGGGCCGGCGAGCTGCGCCGCGAGATCCTGCGCGAGGACCTCGGCGATGGCGTCCTGCAGCGGGGACGCCCAGCGGTGCCCGTCGTCGACCACCACTTCGTTGGCGCCCGCGCTGAGGACGAATTGCGGCCGGTCGACGCTGTCCGGGATGCTGACGGGGCCGACGAGTATCGATGCGCCCGCGCTCGCCGGGCCGGGCTCGCCGAGGGCTTCGAGCACGAAGTAGCGCGGCTCGGGCGCCGAGGCGCATGCGGCGGCGACGAGGGCGACGGCGAGCGGTGACCAGGTTGCGAAGCGGCGCGCGTTCATTCGGGGGCGGCCTGGCTGCGCCCGCGCAGGATGGATTCCGGGTGGCGCTCGAGCGCATCGGTGAGCGTGCGCAGCGAGCGCGCCGCGCGGGTGAGCTCGTGCAGCGCGGAGCGCAGCTCGAGCTGGGCGGGCGCTTCCGGCCCGACGAGGTTCGCCGACGCTCCGTCGAGCGCCCGCTGGGCCGACACGAGGGCGTTGCTCGCCTCCTGCATCGTGGCCGTGAACTTCGGCAGCGCATTTTCGTCCACGTGGCGCAGCACGCCGTCCAGGCTCTTCAGGGTCGTGCGCGCCTCGGCCATCAGCCGGCGGGCATCGGCCGACATCTGGTCGAGCGGGAGCTTGTCGAGCTTCTCCAGCAGGGCCGTCACCCGCCCTTCCAGCGCGGGCAGCACGCTGGGCACGACCGGCAGCTCCTGGGGCTCGAGATCCCAGCGCAGGTGCACGGGCGGCGCGTGCGGGAAGTACTCGAACGCCACGTAGCGCTGGCCGGTGACCAGGCTCGCCGAGCGCAGCTGCGCGCGCATTCCGTAGCGCGTCACCAGCTCCTTCATGAAGGCGCGCCGCGTCGCGGGGGTGCGGTCGATCTGCTGGGCGGCCGCGACCTGCGAGGCCGGCAGCCGCTCGATCAGGCGCCGCGGCGAGAGCGTGATCTCGATGCGCCCGCGCGGCTGCTTCGACGTGCCCTCGAACTCGAGGCCGACGCGCGTTACCTCGCCCGCGGGGATCCCGAGGAAGGTCACCGGCGATCCCGTCGTGATCCCGTCCAGGGGCTCGTCGAAATGCAGCACGTAGGGCCGCTCGCCGGGATCCGGCTGCTTCATCGCCGTCGCCCGGTCGTGGTAAGCGGTGAATACCGCGCCGTCCGGGGCGCGCTCCTGGTTGCGATCCGACGGGCGATTGTCGAACGCGATGCCTCCCACCAGGACGGACACGAGCGACTCGCTGCGCAGGCGCAATCCTTCGGCGCCCACGGAGACCTCCAGGCCGCTCGCATTCCAGAACCGGGTCGATGGATAGACGTACGCGTCGTACGGCGCGTTCACGAAGATCTTCAGGTTCACCGCGCGCCCGTCCGCAGTGAGCTCGTATCCCGTGACCTGGCCGACCTGCAATCCCCGGAAATACACCGGCAGCCCCACGTCGACGTGGTCCGCGTCGGTCGCATGCAGGATGAAATGCCGGCCCGGGGTGCCCGCTTCGATCACGCGCGCGTCCTCCAGGCCCGTGAACCGGCGCGCGCTCTCGGTCGACTGCCCGCGGTCGAAGCCGATATAGCTGCCCGAGAGCAGCGTCCCGAGGCCCGACACCTCGCTCAGCGTGACGCGCGGCCGCACGATCCAGAAGGTCGCGCCCTGCGTCATGAGGCCCTCGGCCTCCTTGGCGATCTTGGCGGTGACTTCCACCTTGCCGTAGTCCTGCGACAAATGCAGCGCCGTGACCAGGCCGATGGTGACGTCCTTGTACTTGATCGGCGTCTTGCCGGCCTCCACGCCGCTCGCGGACGTGAAGGTGATGGTGATGGTCGGGCCCTCGCGCGCCAGGTGCTCGACGGCGAGCCCGATCGCGATGGCCGCGGCAACCGCGGGAATGATCCAGACCCTCGAGATCGGCAGGCGGGCGCGCGCGACGACCTGCGCCTGCGGCAGGTCCGCGTCGTCAAGCTCGGTCATCCGTGCGCCCCGCGCCGGTCGCGTCCCATAGCAGCCGCGGGTCGAAAGCCATCGCGGCGAACATCGTGAGCACCGCCGTGGCCGCGAAGAACGGCACCCCCGGTCCCGGCCGCACGGACATGAGCGCGCCCAGCTGCACCAGGGCGACCACGAACGCGTCGACGAAGACATCGAGCATGGACCAGCGCCCGATGAACGCGACCAGGCGATACAGGCGCGTGCTCTGGCGCAGGTCCGTGGCGATCCCGCGCTTGACGACGACCAGGAACGAGGCGAGCACCGCGATCTTGCCGAGGGGAATCATCAGGCTCGCCACGAGCACGATCAGCGCGAGGATCCACGAGCCCGACCGGTACAGGCGGACCACGCCGCCCAGGATCGTATCCGTCTCGGTCCCGCCCAGTGTCGTCGTGTCGAGCACCGGCAGGATGTTGGCCGGGATGTAGCAGATCGCGGCCGCCACCAGGAGCGCCGCCGTCCGGTCCATCGAACGGGGGTGCCGCGGGCGCAGCGCCACGCCGCAGCGCGGGCAGGCTGCGTGCGCGCCGCTCCACTTCGACAACCAGCCGCAGGCGCGGCATGTCGCGAGGCCGCGTTCGGCGGCGGTGGGCATCGCGGAGCTCAACGCACCCACCGGATTCGCGTCCACAACGCCGCCTGATTCACCGCCCCGCGCAGCCATGCGATGAGTACCGCGAGGGCGGCCACCGCGTACATGCCTTCGCCGGGCGAGGCATCCGCCAGCTCCGAGATCTTCACGTAGGCGACCAGCGTGCCGAGCAGCATCACTTCGGCCATCACCCAGGGATGCAGGGCCTCGGCCCAGCGCAGCGCCACGCCCGCCCACCGCGGCGCCGGCGCGCGCCGTACCGCGATGAGCGTGGCCAGCATCAGGACCAGGTAGGCGCCCGGCGCGAAGATCGAGCAGATCGCGATCACGATCGCCGCGACCTGGCTGCCCTCGACCCACATTTCCCAGGCGCATCCGGGTAGCGTCGCGCTGGCGAAGCGCCCGAGCTCGGACAGCCCCATCAGCGGCGCGGTGTTGGCGATCCCGAACACGATCAACGCGGCGAGCACGATGGCGAGCCACTGGTCCGGCACATGCGCCTCGGGCACGGACAGCGCGCCGCCGCAGCGCACGCATTGCGCCCTCTCGCCGGGCGCCAGGAGCCCGGCAGCGTGCAAGAGGTCGCAGTCCCGACACGCTATGGCATTCATCGGCGGCCTCGACGGCTGGCTTTTGCACCCCGGATCGCGAGAAAAAAATCATATCATGCAGTCTCCGGGCCGGACCGGAACCGTGCTGTGCTGGATCGGCTCGCGCGCGCGCCGCTTCCCGCGCGCGCGCCCCTTGAACTAGGACGGGATCGGTCCTATTTGGCGAGTATGGTGTGGGGGGACCGGAGCGCGGTCCTTTACGCCTACAATGGAATCCGCCACAGCCCCACGACCGGTGCCCTCGGGCGCCGCCAGCGAGCCCCCATGAACGACCTTTCCGCCGCCCCCGCCGGTGACGCCGCCGCATTGAACGACGCGCCGACCGACGCGATCCGCATCCGCGGGGCGCGCCAGAACAACCTGAAGAACCTCGACGTCGAGATTCCCACGGGCGAGCTGGTGGTGGTGACGGGGCCTTCCGGCTCCGGCAAGTCCTCGCTCGTCTTCGACACGCTCTATGCCGAGGGCCAGCGGCGCTATGTCGAGACCTTCTCGCCCTACGCGCGCCAGTTCCTCGACCGCATGGACAAGCCCCAGGTGGACGCGATCGAGGGCATTCCGCCGGCCATCGCCATCGACCAGACGAACCCGGTGCGCACCTCGCGCTCGACCGTGGGCACGATGACCGAGATCAACGATCACCTGAAGCTGCTCTTCGCGCGCGCGGGCCGGCTCTCGTGCCGGCGCTGCGCGCAGCCGGTGCGGCGCGACACTCCGGAGACGATCTACGCCGAGCTCGCGGGCCGCGCGCAGGCCGCGGGCGATCCGCGCCTGCTGATCGCATTCCCCATCGACGTGCCGAAGAACTTCACCGAGGAAGAGGTCACGAAGCTGCTGCAGGGCCAGGGCTACGCGCGCATCCACCGGCGCGAGGGCGAGCGGCTCGAGGTGGTGCAGGACCGCATCCGCATGGCAAGCGCGGAAAAGGCGCGCGTGGTGGAGGCGATCGAGGCGGCGCTGCGGGTGGGCGCAGGACGCGTGAACGTCTTCGTGGGCGAGGACGGCGCCGAGGCATGGCGCTTTTCCACCGACCTGCATTGCGCCCACTGCGACATCCACTACGCCGATCCCGCGCCGGCGCGCTTCTCGTTCAACTCCCCGATCGGCGCGTGCGACACCTGCCGCGGGTTCGGCCGCGTGATCGGCGTGGACTACGGGCTCGTGATCCCCGACGAGGCGAAGACCCTGCGCGCGGGCGCGATCAAGATCTTCCAGTCGAAGAGCTTCGACGAATGCCAGGACGAGCTCGAGAAGTTCGCGGCCAAACGCGGCATCGCGCTCGACACGCCGTGGCGCGCGCTCGGCGCGGAGCAGCGCCGCTGGGTGATCGGCGGCGACGACGACTGGGTGAGCTGGAGGAAGTCGGGCAAGACGCACTGGTACGGCGTGCAGCGCTTCTTCGCCTGGCTCGAGACCAAGGCGTACAAGATGCACATCCGCGTGCTGCTCTCGCGCTACCGGGCCTACACCCCGTGCGCCGCGTGCGAAGGCGCGCGCCTCAAGCCCGAGTCGCTGCTGTGGCGCGTCGGCACGAAGGACGATGCGGACGCGGTGCTCGCCCCGGGGCTGCGCCACCTGCCCAAGGGCGCCGAATGGAGCCGCGGCGAGCTCGCGGCGCTGCCCGGACTGTCGATCCACGACGCGATGCTGCTGCCGGTCGATCGCGCCGCGCAGTTCTTCGCGCGCCTGGCGCTGCCCGCGCCGCTCGACGAGGCGACCGAGCTGCTGCTCGCCGAGATCCGCTCGCGGCTGGGCTACCTGCGCGAGGTGGGCCTCGGCTACCTCACGCTCGACCGCCAGTCGCGCACCCTGTCCGGCGGCGAGGTGCAGCGCATCAACCTCACCACCGCGCTCGGCACTTCGCTGGTGAACACGCTCTTCGTGCTCGACGAGCCTTCGATCGGGCTGCACCCGCGCGACATGGGGCGCGTCATCGGCGTGATGAAGCGGCTGCGTGACGCGGGCAATTCCCTCGTGGTGGTCGAGCACGACCCGCAGATCATGCTCGAGGCCGACAAGCTGCTCGACATGGGGCCGGGCCCGGGCGAGCGCGGCGGGGAGATCGTCTTCTTCGGCCCCCCGGCGGCGATCAAGAACGCGAACACCCTCACCGGCGAGTACCTCTCGGGGCGCAAGCGGGCCGATGCGCGCGCACCCGACGTCGAGGTGCGCCGGCCCGGCACGGAAGTCCCCAACGACCTCGCGCGCGATCCGTTGCGCGGCACGGTGTGCCTGGGCGTGCGCGGGGCGGCCGAGCACAACCTGAAGAACGTCGACACCGATTTCCCGCTCCACCGGCTGGTGTGCGTGACCGGGGTGTCGGGATCGGGCAAGTCCACGCTCGTCCAGGACGTGCTGCATCCGGCGCTGTTGAAGCACCTCGGCAAGCCCACCGAGACGCCCGGCGCATTCCGCGGCCTCGCCAACGTCGAGCGGGTGAACGACGTGGTGTTCGTCGACCAGTCTCCGATCGGGCGCACGACGCGCTCCAATCCCGCGAGCTACGTGGGTGCGTTCGATGCGATCCGCGCGCTCTTCGCCGCCGCGCCGGACGCGAGAACGCGCGGCTACACGGCCGGAACCTTCAGCTTCAATTCGGGCAACGGCCGCTGCCCCACCTGCAGCGGCAACGGCTTCGAGCACGTCGAGATGCAGTTCCTGTCCGACGTATACCTGCGCTGCCCAGACTGTAACGGCACCCGCTACCGCGACGAGGTGCTCGAGGTGACGGTGGACGGGCGCAACATCGCGCAGGTGCTCGAGCTCACCGTGGGCCAGGCGATGGCGGCTTTCCCGCCGGATTCGGAGATCGCGCGCCGCCTGCAACCGCTCGCCGACGTGGGCCTCGACTACCTGCGCCTGGGGCAGCCCGTCCCCACGCTCTCGGGCGGGGAGGCGCAGCGCCTCAAGCTCGCCGGCCACCTCGCCGAAGCCGCCGGCCGCTCGATCGCCGCGCTGCCGCGCCGCCCGCGCGAGGCCGGCGCCGCGGGCCAGCCGCAGACGCGCGTCTTCCTGTTCGACGAGCCCACCACCGGGTTGCATTTCGAGGACGTGGCCCGGCTGCTCGCCGCGTTCCGCAAGCTCATCGCCGCGGGCCATTCGCTGATCGTGATCGAGCACAACCTCGACGTGATCCGCGCCTGCGATTGGATCGTCGACCTCGGCCCCGAGGGCGGCGAGGCGGGCGGCGAGGTCGTCGCAGTCGGCACGCCGGCGCAGGTGATGCAGAACGCGGCCTCGCACACCGGCCGCGCCCTGGCCGACTATGAACGCGCGCTTTCGCCGGGCCAGGCGCGCGCGCCCGTGCCCGCCGCGGCGCATGAAGCACCGCGCATCCCGTATCGCGCCCCGAAGAGCATCCAGGTGCGCCATGCCCGCGAGCACAATCTGAAGGGCATCGACGTCGAGATCCCGCGCGGGAAGTTCACCGTCATCACCGGGGTGTCGGGCTCGGGCAAGTCAACGCTCGCCTTCGACATCCTGTTCGCCGAGGGCCAGCGCCGCTACCTCGAGTCGCTGAACGCCTATGCGCGCCAGTTCGTGCAGCCGGCCTCCAAGCCCGACGTGGACGCGATCTTCGGCATCCCGCCGACCGTGGCGATCGAGCAGCGCACCAGCCGCGGCGGGCTCGAAGAGCACCGTGGCGACCCAGACCGAGATACATCATTTCCTGCGGCTGCTCTTCGTGAAGCTGGGCACCCAGCACTGCCCCGCGTGCGACGTGCCGATCGAGCCGCAGAGCGTCGAGGCGATCGTCGCGCGCCTCATGAAGGAGCGCCGCGGCGAGCGCATCGCCCTCCTCGCCCCGCTCGTGGCGAGCCGCAAGGGCTTCTATACGGACCTCGCGAAATGGGCGTCGGCCAAGGGCGTGTCGCACCTGCGCGTCGACGGCGAGTACCTGCCGACGAAGGGCTGGCCGCGCCTGGACCGGTTCCGCGAGCACACCATCGAGCTCCCGGTCGCCGAGCTGGCGGTGCGCCCCGAGGAGGAGAGGGCGCTGCGCGCAGCGGTCGAGGCCGCGCTCGAGGCCGGCAAGGGCGTGCTGCACGCCTGCCATGGCGGGTGGGGTGCGCGCGAAGTGCAGATCTACTCGGTCAAGCGCGCGTGCCCGTCGTGCGGCCGCAGCTTCCCCGAGCTCGACCCGCGCCTGTTCTCGTACAACTCGAAGCACGGCTGGTGCGCGAGCTGCTACGGCACGGGACTGCGGATCGAGCAGGTGAAATGGGACGACGAGCGCGCCAAGACCGGCACCGAGGACCACGTGCTCGATTCCTGGGTCGAGTGGCTCGAGCTGGACGAGACCTGCCCCGACTGCGAGGGCAAGCGGCTCAACAAGGACGCGCTCGCGGTGCGCTTCCGCGGGCAGTCGATCGCCGACATGAGCGCGCAGCCCATCGCGACGGCGCGCGCGTTCTTCGAGCGGCTCGCGGTGGCCGGGCGCGAGCGCGAGATCGCGCGCGACATCCTCGCCGAGCTCGCCGCGCGCCTGGGCTTCCTCGAGCAGGTGGGGCTGGGCTATCTCTCGCTCGATCGCGGCGCGCCGACGCTATCGGGCGGCGAAGCGCAGCGCATTCGCCTCGCCGCGCAGCTGGGCTCCAACCTGCGCGGGGTGTGCTACATCCTCGACGAGCCCACCATCGGGCTGCATCCGCGCGACAACCGCATCCTGCTCGACACCCTCGCGAAGCTCGGCGCCAAGGGCAACACGCTGGTGGTGGTCGAGCACGACGAGGACACCATCCGGCGCGCCGAGCACGTGATCGACCTGGGCCCTGGCGCCGGGCGCCTCGGCGGGCGCATCGTCGCCGAGGGCACCGCCGAGGAGCTCGAGGCCAACCCCGATTCGATCACCGGCCACTTCCTGCGCGAGCCCCTGAAGCACCCGTTGCAGCCGCGCCGCGCGGTCGGCAGGGCGACGCCGTCGATCCAGGTCGCGGGCGCCGGCCTGCACAACCTGAAGGACGCGGACGTGCGCTTTCCCCTGGGACGGCTCACGGTGGTCACCGGCGTCTCGGGCTCGGGCAAGTCCACGCTCGCGCGCGAGGTGCTGCACGACAACCTCGTGCGACTGGTGGCGGACAGCCGCACGCGCAAGGCCACGGCGGGCGTCGCAGGATGCAAGTCGATCCGCGGCTGGCAGGCGTTGACGCGCGTGCTCGAGGTCGACCAGACCCCGATCGGCAAGACGCCGCGCTCGTGCCCGGCCACCTACGTGGGTTTCTTCGATCACATCCGCAAGCTCTTCGCGGACACCCAGGAGGCGCGCATCCGCGGCTACACCGCCAGCCGCTTCTCGTTCAACACCGCCGGCGGGCGCTGCGACGGCTGCGACGGGCAGGGCCTGAAGACCATCGAGATGAGCTTCCTGCCGGACGTGAAGGTGGGCTGCGAAGCGTGCGGCGGGGCGCGCTTCAACGCCGAGACCCTCGCGGTGAAGCTGCGCGGCAAGAGCATCGGCGAGGTGCTCGCGATGAGCGTGGACGAGGCGGTGGACTTCTTCGAGCACCATCCTTCGATCCACCATTGCCTGCGGCTGCTGCAGGACGTGGGCCTGGGTTACCTCACGCTTGGGCAGCAGAGCCCGACGCTCTCGGGAGGCGAGGCGCAGCGCATCAAGCTGGTCACCGAGCTTGCCAAGGTGCGCAACGGCGCCGGACCGCGCCCGGGCCGGGCCTCCGCCCCCGTGCACACGCTCTACGTACTCGACGAGCCCACCGTGGGACTGCACATGGCCGACGTCGAGAAGCTGATCCGCGTGCTGCACCGCCTGGTCGACGCGGGCAACAGCGTGGTCCTGATCGAGCATAATCTCGACGTGATCGCCGAGGCGGACTGGATCGTGGACCTGGGGCCCGAGGGCGGAGAGGGCGGCGGGCGCGTGGTGCTCGCGGCCCCGCCCGACGATTTCCTGCGCCCCGCGGCGAAGACGCACACCGCGCAGGCGCTGCGCGAGTTCATGGCGGCGCACGGCCGCTAGCGTTGCGGAGGTCTCCTTGAAAGCCGGGAATCTGGCGCTGGGGTTGCTGCTGGGCCTGACGCTCGCGCATTGCGCGGCGCCGGCGCACTCTGCGGCGCGCGAGAAGATCTTCCACTATGCCTTCGAGATCGCCGAGACCAGCTTCGATCCGCATCGTGCCGCGGACGTGTATTCGAACATCGTGAACCAGGCGATGTTCGAGCCCCCGCTCACCTACGACTACCTCGCGCGCCCCGTCAAGCTCATCCCCAACACGCTGGTGTCGATGCCGGAGGTGAGCGCCGACGGCAGGACCTACACCATGCACGTGAAGCCGGGGATCTACTTCACCGACGATCCGGCCTTCGGCGGGAAGAGGCGCGAGCTGGTGGCCGCCGACTACGTCTATTCGATGAAGCGGCTCCTCGATCCCAGGGTGCGCGCGTATCTGACGGGAGACATAGAGCCCTACGTCGTCGGCGCAGAGGAGGCCGCGGAGAGGGCGCGCAGGCAGGACCATTTCGACTACGACGCGCCGATCGAGGGCCTCAAGGTCCTCGACCGCTACACGTTCCAGGTGCGGATCAAGGAGCCGATCTACGTCTTCATCTACAACTTCGCGGACTGCCGCTTCTCGTGCGCCGTGGCGCGCGAGGTGGTCGAGCGCTACGGGGACGATTTCGGATCCCACCCGGTGGGCACGGGCCCGTGGCGGCTTGCGTTCTGGAAGCGCTCCTCGAAGATGGTGTTCGAGCGCAATCCCGGGTTCCGCGAGGAATATTTCGACGCGCAGCCGGCGCCCGGCGACGCGCGCGGGCAGGAGATCCTCGCGCGCCTGAAGGGCCGGCGATTGCCGATGGTCGACCGCGTCGAGGTGTCCGTGATCGAGGAGACGCAGCCGCGCTGGCTCTCGTTCCTGAACGAGGAGATGGATTTCATCTTCCTGGTGCCCGAGGAGTTCGCCTACCAGGCGTTCCCGAACAACAAGCTCGCGGCCAACCTCGCCCGGCGCGGCATCCGCATGGAGCAGCTCCCCGCGCTCGACCTCACCTATTGCTACTTCAACATGGAGGACCCCGTGTTCGGCGGCTATACCCCGGACAAGGTCGCCCTGCGCCGCGCCATCTCGCTCTCCTACAAGACCCAGGACGAGATCGCGATCCTGCGCAAGGGCCAGGCGATTCCCGCGGAGGCGCCCTACAGCCCCGGCGTGGCGGGCTACGACCCGGACTTCCACACCACCGCCAACGAATACAGCATCGCCAAGGCGAAGGCGCTGCTCGACATGTACGGCTACCTGGACCGCAACGGCGACGGCTACCGGGAGATGCCCGACGGGAGCCCCCTGGTACTGCACTACTACTCGACGCCCACCGCGCGAGATGGGCAGTTCGACGAGCTGTGGAAGCGCAGCCTCGACGACATCGGCGTGCGCCTCGAGGTGATCAAGGGCAAGTGGCCCGACCTGCTCAAGTCGGCCCGCGCCGGCAAGCTCCAGTTCTGGCAGCTGGGAGGCTCGGCCTCGGCGCCCGATGCCGACACGTGGCTCGCCAACCTCTATGGCCCGAACCACGAGAACAACCTCGCGCGCTTCAAGCTCGCCGCCTACGACCGTCTCTACCGCAAGGCGCGTGCGATGCCCGACAGCCCCGAGCGTACCCGGGTCTACCAGGAGATGACCAAGCTCGTCGTGGCCTACGCGCCGTGGAAGATCAACACCACCCGCATCCGCACCGACATGTGGTATCCGTGGGTGATCGGCTACCGCCGCTCGCCGATCCTCACCTACAACTTCTGGAAGTACATCGACATCGACCTCACGCGCGAGCCGGATCGCGCGCAGCTGCGCTAGCCGCGGCGGTGGGCAGCACGTAGTCCTTGAACTGCTGGCGCAGGGTGAGCTTCGAGAGCTTGCCGGTGGCAGTGTGCGGGAGCTGCTCGACGAACACCACGTCGTCCGGCAGCCACCACTTCGCCACCTTGCCCTCGTAGTAGGCGAGCAGCGTCCTCGCGCGTGAGCGCGGCACCCGGCTTCTTCACCACCACCAGCAGCGGGCGCTCGTCCCACTTCGGATGGTGCACGCCGATCACTGCCGCCTCCATCACGCCCGGATGCCCCATGGCGATGTTCTCCAGGTCGATCGAGCTGATCCACTCGCCGCCCGACTTGATCACGTCCTTGGAGCGGTCGGTGATCTGCAGGTAGCCGTCGGGATCGATGGTGGCCACGTCGCCGGTGGGGAACCAGCCGTCGGCGCGCAGCGGATCCCCGCCCTCGCTGCGGAAGTACTGGCGCAGGATCCACGGCCCCTTCACCAGCAGGTCGCCGAAGGCCTTGCCGTCGCGCGGCAGCTCCGCGCCCTCCGCGTCCACGATCTTCATGTCGACGCCGAACAGCGGGCGGCCCTGCTTGAGCGAGAGCTCGAAGCGCTCCTGCGGCGAGAGCGCGTCGTGCTTGAGCTTAGGCGTAGTTGATCGTTCCCACCGGGCTCATCTCGGTCATGCCCCAGCCGTGCATGCACCCGGATCCCGAACTCCTCGTTGAGGCAGCGCATCATCGCCGGCGGGCACCGCCGCGCCGCCGATCACCACTTTCTCGAGCGTCGAGAACTTGAGGCCTGTTGGCTGCATGTGGTTGATGAGGCCGAGCCACACCGTCGGCACGCCGCCGAAGAGCGGTTCACGTTCTCCGTCTCGAACAGCTCGTACAGGCTCGCGCCGTCGAGGCCCGGGCCGGGGAAGACCAGCTTCGCGCCCACCAGCGGCGCGGCGTACGGGATGCCCCACGCGTTCACGTGGAACATCGGCACGATCGGCAGGACGACGCTGCGCGAGGACAGGTCCGTCGCGTCGGGCAGCGACGATCGCGTAGGCGTGCAGCACGGTCGAGCGGTGGCTGAAGAGCACGCCCTTCGGGTTGCCGGTGGTGCCGGAGGTGTAGCACAGGCCCGAGGCGGTGTTCTCGTCGCAGGCGGGGCCATTCGTAATCGCCGCTTTCGGCCGCGAGCAGGTCCTCGTAGCACAGGAGGTTCGGCGATCCGGTTGGCGGGCATGTGGGCGCGATCCGTCATCGCGATCCAGCCCTTCACGCCCCTGCAGGAGGGTGCGAGCTTCTCGACCAGCGGGGCGAAGGTCGATGTCGAAGCAGAGGTAGCCGTCCTCGGCGTGGTTCACGATGTAGGCGATCTGCTCGGGAAAGAGCCGCGGGTTGATGGTGTGGATCACCGCGCCCATGCCGGAGACCGCGAAATAGAGCTCGAAGTGGCGATGGCCGTTCCACGCGAGCGTGCCGACCCGGTCGCCCGGCTGCACGCCCAGGCGCGTAAGCGCGTTGGCCAGGCGCCGGGTGCGCCCATGGGCCTCGCGGTAGGTATAGCGATGGATCGAGCCCTCGCAGGCCCGGGAGACGATCTCCGTGTCGCCGTGGTAGCGGTCCGCGTGCGCGAAGCAGCGAGAGATCACAGGAGCGGCTCATCCATCATCAGGCCGAGCATTGGAACCTCCGCTTGTCAGGGGCGCGGCGCGCCGTTAGGATCGCCTCTCCACAAGGGCTCCGGGGCACCCCGGGGCCACCTATAACACGAGGAGGCCCCATGCGCGAGTTTCTCCATCGTATCGGGATGAGCGGCCTGGCGTTGGCCGCGATGCTGGCGGCGGCGGCGCCGCGGCGGACCTGAAGATCGCCTATATCGACCCGCTTTCGGGCGGTGCGGCCAGCGCCGGGATCAACGCGCAGAAGCACATTTATCTACTTCATCGACCGAGTCAACGCCGCCGGCGGGCCTCAACGGCGAGAAGCTCGAGCTGCTCTCGTACGACAACAAGGTCGATCCGCAGGAATCGCTGATCGCGCTGAAGAAGGCGATCGACGACGGCGCCCGCTACATCTTCCAGGGCAACGGCAGCGCGGTGGCGCTGGCCATCACCGACGCCGTGCTCAAGTACAACGAGCGCAACCCCGGCAAGGAGGTGCTCTACTTCAACTACGCCGCGGTCGACCCGGCGCTCACCAACGAGAAGTGCAACTTCTGGCACTTCCGCTTCGACGCCGACGCCGACATGAAGATGGCCGCGCTTCGACCGACGTGATCGAGAAGGACCCGCAGCATCAACAAGGTCTACCTCATCAACCAGGACTACTCGTTCGGCAAGGCGGTGGCGGCCGCTGCGCAGCAGCATGCTCGCGGACAAGCGCCCCGACATCGAGATCGTCGGCGACGAGCTGCATCCGCTGCAGAAGGTGCAGGACTTCTCGCCGTACGTCGCCAAGATCAAGGCCTCCGGCGCCGATACCGTGATCACCGGCAACTGGAGCAACGACATGCTGCTCCTGTTCAAGGCGGGCAAGGACGCGGGCTCAAGGTCAAGTGGTTCACCTACTACGGCGGCGCGCTGGGCGCGTCCCAGCGCGATCGGCCAGGACGGCGTCGGCGTACGTCAAGCAGATCAGCGAGTACCACAAGCAACGCGCTGCCCGAGCCCGCTCCCGATGAGGTGGCGTTCCACAAGCGCTTCACGGGCAAGGACGACGAGTTCGGCTACTACCGCCTCAAGACAACATGTTCGACGATGCTCGCCGCCGCGGCCACCAAGGCCAAGTCGAACGATCCGGTCAAGGTCGCCAACGCGCTCGAGGGCATGAAGTGACGACGCCGTGGGGCGAGGTCGAGATGCGCGCCGACAACCACCAGATCCTGCAGCCGCTGTTCGTCTCGACGCTGTCCGACAAGGTGAAATTCGACGTCGAGAACAGCGGCCTGGGCTTCGAGACCGACGTGAAGATCAACGCGCAAGGACACCGCGATGCCGACGACCTGCAAGATGCAGCGGCCCTCACGAGTGCTCCACCGCCTGACGCGGAGGCGAGCGGGGCCGCCGTGCTCGAGCTCGTCACCTTCTCGCTGCTCAACGGCGTGGTCTACGGGCTGCTGCTGTTCATGCTGTCGAGCGGCCTGACGCTCATCTTCAGCATGATGGGCGTGCTCAACTTCGCGCACGCCAGCATCTTCATGCTCGGCGCGTACTTTTCCTACCAGATCGCGCAGCTACGATCGGCTTCTGGCCGCGCGCTGGTCGTCGCCCCTGCTGGTGCGGCGTGCTCGGCGCGCTGGTCGAGCGCTACGGCCTGCGCCGCGTGCACCGCTACGGCCACGTCGCGGAGATTCTGTTCACCTTCGGCCTCGCGTACGTCATCGTCGAGCTCGTCGTCATGATGTGGGGGCGCGAACCCGATCGAGAACCAGCGTGCCCGCGGTGATCGACTTCCCGCCTTCCACCTCTTCGGCACGAGCTACCCGTTCTACAAGGTGCTGATGATGGTCGATCTCGGTCGGCATGTTCGCGTTCCTCTACCTCGCGTTCAAGCGCACGCGCGTCGGCCTCGTCATCCAGGCCGCGCTGACGCACCCGCAGATGGTTGAGCGCGCTCGGCCACGACGTGCCGCGCGTCTTCGTGCTGGTGTTCGGCGTCGGCAGCGCGCTCGCGGGCCTCGCCGGCGTGATCGGCGGCTTCACCTTGCTGACCGAGCCCAACATGGCGGCGGCGCTCGGGCCGATCGTCTTCGTGGTCGTCGTCGTGGGCGGGCTGGGCTCGATTCCCGGCGCCTTCATCGCGTCGATGCTGATCGGTATCGTGCAGACCTTCGCGGTCGCGCTCGACTACTCGCTGCTCGACCTGTTCGCGGGCGCTCGGCGTCGCGGGTCGCCGGCACTCGGCGCTGCACGACATCTACGCCGATCAAGCATCGCGCAGGCCGCGCCGATCATCCCCTACCTGCTCCTGGTGCTGATGCTGATCGCTGCGGCCGCGCGGGCTGCTCGGCACGCGCGAGACATGAGCTCAATCGGCGCGAGCGCGGCCGTCCTCGACGTCGCGCCAGGGACTCGGCGCGCGCGTGCCGCTGCCGTGGCTCGTCGCGGCGTGTGCTGCTGCTGCTCCCGCCGTTCCGGGGCTGCAGAGCAATCTCGCGCGCTCGCTGCTGACGCCAGATGGGCATCGCCGCGGTGTTCGCGCTCTCGTACAACATGCTGCTCGGCCAGAGCGGCATGCTGTCCTTCGGCCACGCGGTGTACTTCGGTCTCGGCGCCTTCGCGGCGATCCACTGCATGCGCGCGATCAACGCCGGCCTGCCGATCCCGATGCCGCTGGTGCCGCTCGTCGGGCGCTCGCCGCGGCCTGTTCTTCGGCATCGTGTTCGGCGCGCTCACCACGCGGCGCGGGCGGCACCTGTTCGCGCTGATCACGCTCGGCATCGGCGAGCTGGTGCACGCGGCTTCCGTGCATGCTGCCGGCGTTCTTCGGCGGCGAAGGCGGCATCACCGCCAACCGCACGCCGGGCCGCACGTCGTTCGGGCTCAACTTCGCGTCGCAGCTCCAGGTCTACTACCTGATCGCGTTCTGGACTCCTGCGTGGCCGCGCTGCTGATGTTCGCCTTCACGCGCACGCCGCTCGGACGCATGTGCAACGCGGTGCGCGACAACCCCGAGCGCGTCGAGTTCATCGGCTACAGCACGCAGCGCGTGCGCTTCATCGTGCTTCCATCGCCGGCGATCTTCGCCGGCCTCGCCGGCGGCCTGTACGCGATCAACTTCGAGATCGTCACGGCCGACGCGGTCGGCGCCGCGCGCTCGGGTAGCGTGCTGCTGATGGTCTACATCGGTGGCGCGACCATTTCTTCGGGGCGATCATCGGCGCGGTCGCCATCACCTGGCTGCAGGTGCGCCTCTCCGACTACACCACGGCCTGGCAGCTCTACCTCGGCCTGATCTTCATGTTCATGGTGATGTACGCGCCCGGCGGCATCGCCAGCCTGCTCATGATGAACCTGCGCGTCGCTGCGCACGCGGGCCATTGCGCTTCGGCGCTCGTACGCTGCTCGCGTCGCGCCGGCGCTCGCGCTGCTCGCTCGGCGCGGTCGCGCTGATCGAGATGATCTACCGCCAGTTCGACGCAGCCCGAGCCGGGCCGCGCATGAAGCTATTCTCGGCATGACGCTCGACACCGCGACGCCGTGGCCCTGGCTCGGCGGCGGCCGCGCTCGCGCTCGCCGGATGGCTTCTGTTCCGTGCGCAGCGTGGCCGCGTGTCGCCGCAGCCTGGCAGCGCGCCCGCGACGAACGCAGATCGCAGCTCAGCCCGGCGCGTGAGCGACGCATGACGAGACCGCCACCGATGCGATCGCCGCGCGTGCGCGCTCGAGCTGCAGGACGTGCGCAAGCGCTTCGGCAAGACCGAGATCATCCGCGGCGTGTCGACCTCGACGTCGCGCCGCGGCGAGCGCCTCGCGATCATCGGCCCGAACGGCGCCGGCAAGTCGACGCTGTTCAACCTCATCAGCGGCCGCTTCGCGCCCACCCGCGGCGCGATCCTGCTCAACGGCGAGGACATCGCCGGCACAGCGCGCCTATCGCAGATCAACCGGCTCGGCCTGGCGCGCAGCTTCCAGATCACCAACATCTTCCCGCGCCTGTCGGTGCTTCGAGAACCTGCGCTGCGGCGTGCTCTGGTCGCTGGGCTACCGCTACACCTTCTGGCGTTCCTCGGCCGAGCTGCGCGACGCCAACGAGCGCGCCGACGCAGGTGCTGGAGCTGATCCGCCTCGAGCGCAAGCGCGACACGCTGGCGGGCGTGAACTCACCTACGCCGAGCAGCGCGCGCTCGAGATCGGCATCACGATCGCCGGCGGCGCCAGCGTGATCCTGCTCGACGAGCCGACCGCCGGCATGAGCAAGAGCGAGACCGAGCGCGCCGTCGAGCTGATCCGCGAGGTCACGCGACGGCAAGACGCTGCTCACCGTCGAGCACGACATGGGCGTCGTCTTCGGCCTCGCCGACAAGATCGCGGTGCTCGTCTACGGCGAGGTCATCGCCTTCGACCGCCGACGCCGTGCGCGCCATCGCGCGCAGAACGACCGGCCGTGCGCGCCGCGTACCTCGGGCACGCGCCGCACATGCTTGAGCTCGACGACCTGCACGCCTACTACGGCAAGAGCCACATCCTGCACGGCGTGTCGCTTGCGCGTCGGCGAGGGCGAGATCGTGAGCCTGCTCGGCCGCAACGGCTCCGGCCGCTCGACGACCGTCAAGACCATCATGGGCCAGGTGCACGCCGAGGGCTCGATCCGCTTCAAGCGCGACGCGCATCGACGGGCTCAAGCCGCATCGAGATCGCCCACCGCGGCATCGGCTACGTGCCCGAGAACCGCGACATCTTCCCGACGCTCACGGTGCGCCAGAACCTGCTGCTCGGCGAGAAGTCGGCGAAAGCCGCGCGGCGCTGGCGCTTCGACGACATGTACCGGATGTTCCCGCGCCTGAAGGAGCGCGCGCACACCGGGCGGCGTGCTCTCGGGCGGCGAGCAGCAGATGCTGACGCTGTGCCGCACGCTGATGGGCGACCCCGACCTGATCATGATCGACGAGCCGACCGAAGGGCCTCGCGCCGAAGATCGTCGAGCTCGTCGCGCGAGTACCTGGAGAAGATCGCCGAGCGCGGCGTCTCGGTCCTGCTGATCGAGCAGAAGCTGACGATCGCGCTCGAGATCTCGCGAGCGCTGCTACGTCATGGGCCACGGGCGCATCGTCTTCGAAGGCACGCCGCAGCGAGCTGCGCGCCAATGAGCGCGTGCGCAAGGAGTGGCTCGAGGTCTAGGCCGCCGCTGGCGTCCGCTGCTGGCAAGCGTGCCGCGAACGCCTAGAATCGAACGACGGCGCCGCCACTCGATCGCGCTCCAGACTTCATGAGCGCACAGAGTCGCGGCGTCGCCGTCATCACGCTGGACAACCCGCCGGTCAACGGCCTGGGCTACGCGCGTGCGCGCGGCATCGTCGCCGGTCTCGACACGGCGCTCGCCGACGCCGCGGTCAAGGCGATCGTCATCACCGGCGCCGGCAAGGCGTTCTCGGGCGGCGCCGACATCCGGGAGTTCAACACGCCGAAGGCGACCGCCGAGCCGAACCTGCTCACCGTGATCCGCGCGCTCGAGGCGAGCGACCAAGCCGATCGTCGCCGCGATCCACAGCGTCTGCATGGGCGGCGGCCTCGAGCTCGCGCTCGGCTGCCACTACCGCGTCGCCGCGCCGGGCGCGCAGGTCGCGCTGCCCGAGGTGAAGCTCGGCCTCATCCCCGGCGCCGGCGGCACGCAGCGCCTGCCGCGCGTGCTCGGCGTCGAGACCGCGCTCAACATGATCGTCAGCGGCGAGCCGGTGACGAGCGAGCTGCTCGCCAAGCGCCCGGCCAGAAGCTGTTCGACGCGCTCGTCCGAGGGCGACGCTGCTCGACGGCGCGCGGTCGCTTCGCGCGCAAGGAGGTCGCCGACGCGCGGCCGCTGCCGCTGGTGCGCGACCTCAAGATCGAGCACCCGAACGCCGACGCCTACTTCCAGTTCGCGCGCAACACGGTCGGCCGCGATGGCGAAGAACTTTCCCGGCGCCGCTGAAGTGCGTCGACGCCGTCGCCGCCGCGGCGACGCATGCCGTTCGACGACGGGCTGCAGCTACGAGCGCGAGCTCTTCACTGCCGCTGATGCTCACGCCGGAGTCGCAGCGCGCTGCGCCACGCCTTCTTCGCCGAGCGCGCGGCGGCGAAGATCCCCGACGTGCCGGCCGACACGCCGATGCGCGCGATCAAGACGGTCGCCGTGATCGGCGCCGGCACCATGGGCGGCGGCATCGCCATGAACTTCCTGAACGCCGGCATCCCGGTGATGATGCTCGAGATGAAGCAGGAAGCGCTCGACAAGGGCATCGGCGACCATCCGCAAGAACTACGAAGCGCAGGTCAAGAAGGGCAAGCTCAAGCAGGACAAGCTACGACGAGCGCATGGCGCTGCTGACGCCGACGCTCTCGTACGACGACCGATCAGGACGCCGACCTCGTCATCGAGGCGGTGTTCGAGGACATGGGCGTCAAGGAGCAGGTGTTCAAGAAGCTCGACGAGGTGATGAAGCCCGGCGCGATCCTGGCCACCAACACCTCGACGCTCGACGTCGACAAGATCGCCGGCGTTCACGCAAGCGCCCGCAGGACGTGATCGGCATGCACTTCTTCAGCCCGGCCAACGTGATGAAGCTGCTCGAGGTCGTGCGCGGCGCGCAAGACCGCGCAAGGACGTGCTGGCGACCGTGATGCAGCTCGCAAGAAGATCAAGAAGACCGCGGTCGTCTCGGGCGTCTGCGACGGCTTCATCGGCAACCGCATGATCGAGCAGTACTCGCGCCAGGCCGGCTTCCTGCTCGAGGAGGGCGCGACGCCGCAGCAGGTCGACAAGGCGATGGAGAAGTTCGGCATGGCGATGGGCCCGTTCCGCATGGGCGACCTCGCCGGCAACGACATCGGCTGGGCGATCCGCAAGCGCCGCTACGTCGAGAAGCCCGACATGCGCTACTCGAAGACCGCCGACCTGCTGTGCGAGCTGGGCCGCTTCGGCCAGAAGACCGGCGCCGGCTGGTACGACTACGAGCCCGGCAAGCGCGACGCGATTCCCGATCCCGGCGGTCGACGACGATGATCGCAGACGCTACCGCAAGGAGCTCGGCATCACGCCGCGCAAGATCAGCGACGACGAGATCGTCCAGCGCTGGTCTACGCGCTGGTCAACGAGGGCGCGCAGATCGTCGAGGAAGGCATCGCGCTGCGCGCCTCGCGACATCGACATGGTCTACCTCACCGGCTACGGCTTCCCGCTGCTGCCGCGGCGGCCCGATGCACTACGCCGACACGCATGGGCCTGTTCAACGTCGTCGCAGGCGATGAAGCGCTTCGCCGCGCAACCCGCACGACGACGCCGCGTTCTGGCAGCCGGCGCCGCTGCTCGCCAAGCTCGCCGCCGAAGGCAAGACGTTCAGCTGACGAACGTGGCCAGCCGCTCTCGCACAGGAAGCACCGCATCATGACCGACGCCGTCATCGTTTCCACCGCCCGCACCGCCGCTCGCCAAGAGCTGGAAGGGCGCCTTCAACATGACCCACGGCGCGACGCTCGGCGGCCACGCCGTGAAGGCCGCGGTCGAGCGCGCCGGCATCGACGCCGCCGAGGTCGACGACGTGATCATGGGCTGCGCCTACGCCCGAGGGCGCGACCGGCAGCCAACATCGCGCGCCAGATCGCGCTGCGCGCCGGGCTGCCGGTCACGCCGGCGGCATGACCGTCAACCGCTTCTGCTCGAGCGGCCTGCAGACGATCGCGATGGCCGCGCAGCGCATCATCGCCGGCGAGAGCGACGTCGTTCGTGGCCGGCGGCGTCGAGTCGCATCTCGTGCGTGCAGAACGAGGCCAACAAGCACATGATCGCCGACCCGTGGCTGGTCGAGCACAAGCCGAGATCTACTGGAACATGCTGCAGACCGCCGAGAAGGTCGCCAAGCGCTACAACATCACCGCGCGAGACGCAGGACGAGTACGGCGCGCGCAGCCAGCAGAAGGCCACCGCCGCGCGCGACGCCGGGCAAGTTCGAGCGACGAGATCGTGCCGATGACGGTGCGCATGGGCGTCGCCGACAAGGATTCCGGGGCCTGCGCACGAAGGAAGTGACGATCGAGCGCCGACGAAGGCATCCGCCCCGGCACGACCTACGAAGGCATCACGAAGATCAAGCCGGCGCTCCCGGGCGGCGTCATCGCCGCCGGCAACGCGAGCCAGTTCTGCGACGGCGCCGGCGCTGCGTGGTGATGAACGAGAAGCGTCGCCGAGCAAGGCGCGGCCTGAAGCCGCTCGGCCGCTTCCTCGGCTTCGCGGTCGCCGGCTGCGAGCCCGACGAGATGGGCATCGGCCCGGTCTTCGCGGTGCCGAAGGTGCTCCAGCGCCTCGGCCTGACGGTCGCCGACATCGACCTGTGGGAGCTGAACGAGGCCTTCGCGGTGCAGGTGCTCTACTGCCCCGACAAGCTCGGCATCCCGGACGAACGCTCAACGTCAACGGCGGCGCGATCGCCGTCGGCCACCCGTACGGCGTCAGCGGCCCGCGCCTCACCGGCCACGCGCTGATCGAAGGCAAGCGCCGCGGCGCGAAGCTCGTCGTGGTGACGATGTGCATCGGCGGCGGCATGGGCGCGGCGGGCGTGTTCGAGGTCCTCTGATCCAAAGAATCGAATGGCCGCTCGATGAGAACGTGCGCGGCGATTGCTCTGCTCCTGGTCGCCACGGGCGCGCGGTCCCAGGAATATCGACTGCCGTTCGACGGGCGCTGGTTCGTCATTCAGGGCGGCGACACGCTCAATGTGAATGCGCACATGGCGGTGCGGGCCCAGTGGTACGGAATCGACTTCATGAAGGCCGGGGGGCCCGGCGGAGGCGGCCTCGTGAAGTCCTCGGGAAAGACGGACGAGGATTTCTACTCCTGGGGCGAGCCGGTGCGCTCACCGGTCGACGGCGAGGTCGTGGCCGCGGTCGACGCCTTTCCGGACAATCCACCCGGCGTCATGGACGCGGTGCATCCCCTCGGCAACCACGTGGAGATCCGGGCCGCGGCCAACCGCTATGTGTTCCTCGCGCACCTGCAACGCCATTCGATCATCGTGCGCCCGGGTCAGCGGGTTGCGCGCGGGGACATTCTCGGCAAGTGCGGCAACTCCGGAAATACCACGGCGCCCCACATCCACCTGCACGTGCAGGACGTGGAAACATTTGGTGCCGGCACCGGCCAGAACGTGGAGTTCTCGGGAATCGATGTGGATATGAGCGGCAAGGAGTTTCGCAACGTGCAATGGCCCCTCATCAGGGGGCTGTTTGTCTCGAACCACTGAAGCTGTTTCATTCCAGCTAAGGAGGAGCCATGGCAAACAAGACGACCGACGGGTTCATCTACGACGTGGATACCGGCAAGCTCGAGGAGGTGAGCTACCCGGGGCCGATGGGGTCGATCGGTTGACGCGCTTCCACGGCGTCTTCCCGTACGTCGTCTCGCCGATCGACGAAGCGGGCGAGGTGAAGTCGGAAGTCCTCGCGCGCCTGTGCGACGACCTGATCGCCGCCGGCGTGCACGGCCTCACCCCGCTCGGATCCACCGGGGAGTTCGCTTACCTGTCGTGGCCGCAGCGCCGGCGCGTGGTGGAGGTCGTGGTCGCGGCCGCGCAAGGGCGCGTTCCCGTCGTGGCAGGCGTCGCCTCGACCACGATCGCCGATGCGGTTGCGCAGGCGCGCGAATTCCAGCGCCTGGGCTGTGCCGGCATCCTCGCCATCCTCGAGGCCTATTTCCCGCTCGGCGACGAAGGCGTGTACGCGTATTTCAAGGCCGTCGCCGAAGCCGTGGCGATCCCGGTCGTGCTCTACACCAACCCGAACTTCCAGCGCTCGGACCTGAGCCTGCCCGTGATCGAGCGCCTGAGCCGCATCGCCAACATCCGCTACATCAAGGACGCGTCCTCCAACACCGGCCGCCTGCTGTCGATCCTGGAACGCGCGCAGGGACGCCTGCAGGTGTTCGCCGCCTCGTCGCACATCCCGGCGTGCGTGATGCTGATCGGGGGCGTGGGCTGGATGGCGGGCCCGGCGTGCCTCGCGCCGAAGCAGAGCGTCGAGCTCTACGATCTTTGCCGGCGCGGCGACTGGGCGGCGGCGATGCAGCGCCAGCGCCCCCTGTGGGGCCTGAACCAGGCCTTCGCCAGGTACAACCTCGCCGCCTGCATCAAGGGCGGGCTCGAGCTGCAGGGATACGCCGTGGGCGGGCCGCTCGCCCCGCAGGCGCCCCTGCCGCCCGAAGGTATCGAGGACGTGAGGCACGCGCTCGCCGCGATCGGGGCCCTGTAGCGCGCGAAGTTTGCCTCGGGGCCCGGGTTTCAGGGACAATATCGCCCCTATGCGCTCGATAACCCAGGCCCTGGTCGCGTCGCTGTGCCTCACGGCGGCAGGCGGCGCGTTCGCACAGCTTTCGATCGATCCGCCAAGCCCGACGGCGCTCGACACCGTGCGATTGCGCTATACGCATGTTGGTTGCACCAATCCGGACTCGGTGCAGGTCTCGCAGGACTCCAATCGCATCACGGTGCTCGCCGACCGGGTGCTCTTCCCCGACTGCGGAACGGTCCAGGGCTTCTACGAGGAATACACCCTCGGCCGCCTGCCGTCGGGCGAGTACGAAGCTTCGCTCATCATCAATCCTCCGCCGGGCACCACGGGGCCCAGCGCGCAGGTCGGCCCGATCCACGTCACCGTGTCGTCCGCCGCGGCTACCGGTACGCTGCATCCGCACGACAACTACACCGACATGTGGTGGAACCCGCTGGAGCCGGGCTGGGCCCTCACGGCGAGCCAGATCGAGGAGAGGCTGTTCCTGGTGTGGGTCACCTACGACAGCGCGGGCAAAGCCGCCTGGCTGGTGGTCCCGGGCGGCGCGTGGTCGAGGGATGCGGACCAGCGGCTGCACTTCGGCGGAAAAGCCTACCGGACCACGGGATCGCCGTGGACGATGCCGTACGATCCCTTGGCCCTGCGCATCAATCCGGTCGGGACCGCGGATTTCTCGCCGTTCGACGCGAGCCACGCGATATTCTCGTACACCATCGACGGCGTTTCCGGCTCGAAGATGGTCGAGCGCTTCCGGTTCTGATCCCGGGATGGAATCGTGATCCGGTACCTGCTCGCATTCGCCCTATCGGCCCTGGCTCCGGTGATCGCCCTCGCGAACGACCAGGTCGCGCTCGACGAATGCATCGCTTCGTGGGGGACGGCATCGCCATTCAAGAAAGGCACGCCGGCCGCCGGCGTCATCGCAACCGGCGTCAAGGTGTTCGGCATCGGCCGAGGCTCGACGGGCGACGATCCGGTGACCGCCAAGCCGCGGCTGGTCCTGGTGCGGCCCGCGGTCAACGTATTGGGCAAGAGCACGATCCGGCTCGTGAATCCCAAGGGCTGGTATTGCTTCCGGTCCAACGTGACCGTCGCTGGCAAGATCGAGATCGAGGCCCAGTGCGACGCCCACATCGCCAGCGCGCGCGCGGAGGGCACGACCGTGGGCGCGGCCGACGAGAGCAACAAGGGCGTGGCGGTTTTCGGCGCGCTGCGCGTAACGCGCTTCGGCTGCAACGCGAAGTAGCGGACTGCGCCGTTCAGGCGAGCTTCACGAGCTGCTTGCCGAAGTTGCTCGCCCTTCGAGCAGCGCGATGAGCCCCTGCGGCGCGTTGTCCAGGCCTTCGACGATCGATTCGCGGTAGCTTGAGCTCGCCCGCCGCGAGGTGCGCGCCGAGGTCCGCGAGCGCCTCGCCGTAGCGATCCTTCCAGTCGAAGACGATCATGCCCTGCATCTTGATGCGGTTGACCAGGACCGAGCGCAGCATCGTGTAGCCGTAGGGCTGCGTCGCGTTGTATTCGGCGATGAGGCCGCAGACGACGATGCGCGAGTGCAGGTTCATGACGCGCAGCAGCGTATCGAGCATCGCGCCGCCGACGTTCTCGAAGTACACGTCGACGCCCTGCGGGCACTGCGGCGCGCAGGTCCTGGCAGCAGGTTGCCCGCCTTGTAGTCGATGCAGGCATCGAAGCCCAGCTCGCCCACGACGTAGTCGCACTTCGCCTTGCCGCCGGCGATGCCCACGACGCGGCATCCCGCGATCTTGCGCGAGCTGGCCCACGACGCTGCCGACGGCGCCGGACGCCGCGGAGACGACGACGGTCTCGCCGGCTTCGGCTGGCCGATCTCGAGCAGGCCGAACCAGGCGGTCATGCCCGGCATGCCGAGCACGCCCAGGTAGTACGATGCGGGCGCGCGCCGCGTGTCGATGTTCGTCAGCTCCCTGCCGCTTCGCGACGCCGTAGCAGCTGCCAGCCGAGCGAGGTGAGCACCTGGTCGCCGACATTGAAGCGCGGGGTCGCGCGATTCGACGACTTCGCCGACGGTCTGACCGACCATCACTTCGCCGATCGCCACGGGCGCCACGTACGATTTCACATCGTTCATGCGCCCGCGCATGTACGGGTCGAGCGAGAGCCAGTCGTTCCTGCACCAGCACCTCGCCCTCGGCAAGTTCCGGCATCGGCGTCTCGACGATGCTGAAATCCTGCTCCTGGACGGCGCCCTGCGGGCGGCTCGCGAGCAGGACCTGCCTGTTCATCGTCATGTGAATTCCCCTTTGTGCGGTCGCGCGATGCTTGATTCGTCAGGCAAGGCTCGCGAAGCGCTCGAGATGGTGGTCGGCGTCGCCGAACTGCTGCGCGATCATGGTCAGGCGGCGAAAGGTGTGGCTGATCTTCATCTCCTCGGTCATGCCCATGCCGCCGTGCAGCTGCACCGATTCCTGGCGCGACATGGCGGCAGGCATCGGCGATCTGATCTTGGCGGCCGATACCATGCGCTTGCGCTCGCGCAGGCGTCCGCTCTCGGTGTCGACCGCGGCGCAGGCGAGGCTCGCCATCGAGCGCGCCTGCTCGCTGGCTGATCACCATGTCGACCATGCGGTGCTGCAGCGCCTGGAACGATGCCGATCGGGACGCCGAACTGCTTGCGCGTCTTCAGGTACTCGAGCGTCGCGTCGTCCGCGTAGCGCATCGCGCCGACCGCCTCGGCGCAGATCAGCGCCGTCGCGAAGTCGACGACTTCCTCGATCAGCGCAAGCGCGGCGCCCTCCGCGCCGATCAGCGCATCGGCCGGCGACCTGCACACCGCTCGAGCGTCACGTCGGCGGCGCGCATCCCGTCGAGCGTGCGATAGGCGCGTCATGCGTGACGCCGCGGCGCTTTGGCGTCGACCAGGAACAGGCTGATGCCGTCGCGATCGGTATCGGCGCCGCCGAGTGCGCGCCGAGACGCACGAGGCGCTCGGCGCACGGCGCGTGCAGCACGACGCGCTTCTCGCCGTCGAGCACGTAGCCGTCGCGTTCCGCGCGGGCGCGCGTGGCGACGTGCGCGAGGTCGTAGCGCGCGCCGCTGCTCGCCTGCGCGAACGCCATCCTGAGCTTGCCCGTCGGCGACGGCGGGCAGCCAGGTCGCGCTGCTGCGCGGCGTTGCCGCCGCGCGCGACGAGCCTGCGCGGCGAGCGCCGACGGTCGCGAGGTACGGCTCGACGAGCAGCGCCTCGCCGATCGCCTCCATCACGCTCATCAGGTCGACCGCGCCGCCGCCGAAGCCGCCCAGCATCGGCCGGAAGCGGCAGCGCCGAGCAGGCCGATGTCGGCGAGCGCGCCCCAGACTCGCGTTGCTGCACGCCCTCGTCGCGACGCGACGATCGCCGTGCGCGTCTCGAAGTCGTAGTCCTGCTCGACGAAGCGCCGGACCGACGCCGCCAGCAGCTGCTGCTCTTCGCTGTAGTCGAAGTTCATCGCGTCCGTCCCTAGAGCCCGAGCGCCATCTTGGCGATGATGTTGCGCTGGATCTCGTTGGAGCCGGCGTAGATCGAGGTCTTGCGGAAGTTGCAGTAGCGCGGCGCGAGCGCGGCGGTGAAGCGTCGTCGGATCGTCGGCACGCCTCGCGGCACGCACGGCTGCGCGAGCGGCCCGCGGCCTGCATCATGAGCTCGGTCAGCGCCTGCTGGATCTCGGTGCCCTTGATCTTGAGCATCGAGACTTCGGCGCCGGGCGCGCTGCCCGCCGCGCAGCTGGTCGAGGAAGCGCAGGTTGGTGATCGCCAGCGCCATCAGCTCGATCTCGACGCGCGAGAGCCGGTCGCGAAAGCGCGGATCGTCGATCAGCGGCCTGCCGTCCTTCGACTGCGTCGCGGCGAACGCCTTCAGGCTTCTCGAGCTCGCGCTGCGAGGCGCCGATGCGCGCGGTGTTCATGCGCTCGTGGCCGAGCAGGTACTTGGCCACGGTCCAGCCCTTGCCCTCCTCGTGCACGCGGTTCTCGACCGGCACCTGCGACGTCGTCGAAGAACACCTCGTTGACCTCGTGGCCGCCGTCCATGAGCGATCAGCGGGCGCACCGTGATCCCCGGCGTCTTCATGTCGATCAGCAGGAACGAGATGCCGTCCTGCTTGCGCTCGCTCGCCGGATCGGTGCGCACCAGGCAGAAGATCCAGTCGGCCATAGTGCGCGAGCGTGGTCCAGGTCTTCTGGCCGTTGACGACGTAGTGGTCGCCCTCGCGCACGGCGCGCGTCGTGCAGCGAGGCCAGGTCGGAGCCCGAGCCGGGCTCCGAGTAGCCCTGGCACCAGAAATCGTCGCCGCGGTAGATGCGCGGCAGGAAGCGCTGCTTCTGCTCCTCGCGTGCCGAACTTGAGCAGCACCGGCGCGCACATCGTCAGGCCGAACGGAATCAGCGGCGGCGCGCCGGCATAGCCGCATTCCTCCTCGAAGATGTAGCGCTGCACCACGTTCCAGCCGGTGCCGCCCCATTCGCTGCGGCCACGCCGGCGCGATCCAGCCCTGGTCGGCGAGGATGCGGTGCCAGCGCAGCAGGTCATCCCTGCGAGAGATCGGCGTAGCGGCGACCTTGTCGCGCAGGTCGCGCGGGCAGGTGGTCGCGCAGCCAGGCGCGCACCTCGTCGCGAAAGGCGAGCTCTTCGGCGGAGTAGTTGAGGTCCATGGGGGTCCTTTCCAGCGCAAGTCTAATCCACCTGCCGCCGTCGATCCGGGGGCGGCGCCGGTGTTAAGCTGGCTCCCCCACGCAGGAGGAACCCCATGCAGACGACCGCACCGACGCGAGCGCGCCCATGAGCGTGCGCAAGCTCCTCGACCTCGCCGGGCGCCGGGCCCTGGTGACCGGCGGATCGCGCGGCCTCGGCCTGCAGATGGCCGAGGCGCTGGGCGAAATGGGCGCCCGCGTGGCGCTCACCGCGCGCAAGCCGGACGAGCTCGACCAGGCGGTGGCGCACCTCGCCTCGCTCGGCATCGAGGCGGTCCCGCTCGCCTGCGACATGTCCGACGCCGGCGACGATCGCGCCGATGGTCGAGGCGGCCGTGGCGAAGCTCGGCCCGATCGACATCCTGGTCAACAATGCCGGAACCACCTGGGGCGCGGACGACCGTCGACCATCCGCTCGAGGCATGGCAGAAGGTGCATCGATCTCAACCTCACGGCGATGTTCGTGACGAGCCAGGAAGTCGGCCGGCGCTGCATGGTGCCGCGCCGCCAGGGCAAGGTGATCAACATCGCCTCGATCCTGGGCCTGGTCGGCGGTGGCGATCCCGGGCGGCCCGGCGACCATCGCGTACAACACGAGCAAGGGCGGCGTGGTCAGCTTCACGCGCTCGCTCGCCGCGGAATGGGCGCAGCTACAACATCAACGTGAACGCGATCGCGCCGGGATTCTTCCCGACGAAGATGACCAAGGGGCATCATGGAGATGCTCGGCGACGACGTCTGGCGGCGAAGGCGCCGCTCAAGCGCGTGGGCGGGCCCGAGGACCTCAAGGGCATCACCGCGCTCTTCGCCTCCGACGCGTGCGCGTTCATCACCGGCCAGATCGTGGCGGTCGACGGCGGCGTGACGGCGGTCTAGGGCAATGTCCGACTTCGCGGCGTACGTCGGCACGCGCCCGGTGGCCGCGGCGCATCGCTTCGACGTGGCCGCGCTCGAGCGCTACCTGCGCGACGCACGTGACGGATTTCGAGGGCCCGCTCGAAGTCGAGCAGTTCAAGGGCGGCCAGTCGAATCCGACCTTCCTGCTGTCGCGCCGGCGCGCAGCGCTACGTGCTGCGCCGCAAGCCGCCGGGCAAGCTGCTGCCTTCGGCGCACGCGGTCGATCGCGAGTACCGCGTCATCACGCGCGCTCGCCGGAAGCGACGTCCCGGTTGCGCGCACGCTACGTCCTGTGCGCCGACGAGTCGGTGATCGGCTCGATGTTCTACGTCATGGATTACGTGCGACGGCCGCGTGCTCTGGGACCCGCTGCTGCCGGGCATGACGCCGCGCGAGCGGCGCGCGATCTTCGACGAGATGAACCGCGTCATCGCCGCGCTGCACCGCGTCGACTACGCCGCCATCGGGCTCGGACGACTACGGCAAGCCGGGCAATTATTTCGCGCGCCAGATCGACCGCTGGACGCGGCAGTACAGGGCCTCGGAGACCGAGCAGATCGAGGCGATGGATCGACTCATCGAATGGCTGCCGGCCAACATTCCGCCCGGGCGACGCGACGACCATCGTCCACGGCGACTACCGCCTCGACAACATGATCTTCCACCCGACCGAGCCGCGCGTCCTCGCGGTGCTCGACTGGGAGCTGTCCACGCTCGGCCATCCGATGGCGGATTTCTCGTACCACATGATGACCTGGCGCCTCGCGCCCGACGAGTTTCGCGGGCTTGCGCGGCTGCGACCTTCGCGGCCTCGGCATCCCGACCGAGGAGGAATATCTCGGCGCTGTACTGCGAGCGCACCGGCGCGCCAGCGCCGAGCGCCGAAGGCCTGGAGCTTCTACATGGCCTACAACATGTTCCGCATGGCGGCATCCTCCAGGGCGTGATGGCGCGCGCGGTCGCCGGCAACGCCGCGAGCGCCCAGGCGGTGGAAGCGGGCAGGCGCGCGCGGCCGATGGCGGAGCTGGGCTGGCAGCAGGTGCGAGCAATCATGACACCGAAGCGCGCCGAGTGCACCGGAGAGGACGGCGATGGATTTCGACTATTCGCCGAAGGTGCAGGAGCTCCAGCAGCGGCTGGCGGCGTTCATGGACGCGCACGTCTATCCCAACGAGCAGCGCTTCTACGACGAGGTGGACGCGGGCGATCGCTGGCAGCCGACGCGCCTGATCGAGGAGCTCAAGACGCAAGCGCGAAGGCCGCCGGCCTGTGGAATCTCTTCCTGCCGGAGTCCGAGCGCGGCGCCGGCCTCACCAACCTCGAGTACGCGCCGCTGTGCGAGATCATGGGCCGCGTGCATCTGGGCGCCGGAGGTCTTCAACTGCTCGGCGCCCGACACCGGCAACATGGAGGTGCTCGAGCGCTACGGCACGCGCGGAGCAGAAGCAGCGCTGGCTCGAGCCGCTGCTCGCGGGCGAGATCCGCTCGGCCTTCGCGATGACCGAGCCCGCACGTCGCCTCGTCGGACGCGACCAACATCCAGAGCTGCGATCGTGCGCGACGGCGACGACTACGTCATCAACGGCCGCAAGTGGTGGACCTCGGGCGCGGGCGACCCGCGCTGCAAGATCCTCATCTTCATGGGCAAGACCGACCCGGACGGGCCGACGGCACCACGCAGCAGTCGATGATCCTGGTGCCGCGCGACACGCCCGGCGTGCGACATCGTGCGCCATCTGCCCGGTGTTCGGCTACGACGACGCGCCCCACGGCCACATGGAGGTCGACGTTCGAGAACGTGCGCGTGCCGGCCGCCAACATGCTGCTCGGCGAAGGGCGCGGCTTCGAGATCGCGCAGGGCCGCCTCGGGCCCGGACGCATCCACCACTGCATGCGCCTGATCGGGCTGGCGGAGCGCGCGCTGGAGAAAATGTGCCGGCGCGTCAAGTCGCGCGTCGCCTTCGGCACGCCCGATCGCCGAGCAGGGCGTGACGCTTGAGCGCATCGCCGACGCGCGCATCATGATCGATCAGGCGCGGCTGCTGACCCTGAAGGCCGCGTACATGATGGACACCGTCGGCAACAAGGCGGCGCGCGCCGAGATCGCGATGATCAAGGTGGCGGCGCCGATGATGGCCTGCCAGGTGCATCGACTGGGCGATCCAGGCGCACGGCGGCGCGGGCGTGTGCGAGGACTTCGGGCTGGCGCGCGCCTACGCGCATGCGCGCACGCTGCGCCTCGCCGACGGTCCCGACGAGGTGCACCGCAACCAGATCGGGCGCTCGAGCTCGCGAAGCATCCCGCGTGAACAGCGGCGAGCGGCCTCGCGCGGACACGACGGCGATGGGCATCGAGGAACTGCTGGCTCGCCCCTTCGGGGACTTCGCGGAGCTGATCCGCCACCACGCGGCGACGCGCCCGCGCCATCGCGCGATCGTCCATCGCGAGCGCAGCATCGATTACGGCGAGCTCGACGCCCTGGTGGATCGCATCGCGGCATCGCTGGAGAGGAGCGCAGTGGGGCCGCTGCAGTCGATCGCGATCTGCGCGTCGAGCTCCATCGAGTACCTCGCGGTGTTCCTGGGGGCCTTGCGCGCCGGGGTTGCAGTGGCGCCCATCCCGCCCGGCCTCACGCCCGAGAGCATCGCGGCGATGTCGATCGACGCCGGCGCGCGGCTGCTCTTCCTCGATCGCGCCGCAGCCGGCACGCTGGGCGCGCGCGTTACCCCGCCGCGCGTCGCGCTGGACGACCCGTCCGCCTTCGGCGCGTGGCTGGTGCCGTTCGCTCCCCGCCCGGCGCCGGTGCCGATCGCACCCGACTGGCCGTTCAACATCATCTATTCGTCGGGCACCACCGGAGAGCCCAAGGGCATCGTGCAGCCGCACGGCATGCGCTGGCTGCACGCGCAGCGTGGCCCGTCGTACGGCTACGACTCCGATGCCGTGACGCTCGTCTCGACGCCGCTGCACTCGAACACCACGCTGGTCGCCCTGTTCCCCACGCTGGCGCTCGGCGCGACGGTGGTGCTCATGGACAAGTTCGATGCGGCGGGCTATCTCGGGCTCGCGCAGCAGCACCGCGTGAGCCACGCGATGCTGGTGCCCGTACAGTACCGGCGCATCATGGCGCTCGCCGACTTCGAGCGCTACGACCTCGCTTCCTTCCGCGTGAAGTTCTCCACCAGCGCCCCGTTCGAGGCGGCGCTCAAGGCCGACGTGCTCGCGCGCTGGCCCGGCGGACTCATCGAGTATTACGGCATGACCGAGGGCGGAGGCACCTGCGTGCTGGCCGCGCACCTGCATCCCGACAAGCTGCACACGGTCGGCCAGCCAGCGCCGGGGCACGACATGCGCGTGATCGACGAGGCAGGGCGCGAGCTGCCGCGCGGGGAGGCGGGCGAGATCGTCGGACACTCCGCCGCGATGATGATCGGATACCACAACCGGCCCGAGCGCACCGCCGAGGCGGAATGGTTCGACGCCGCGGGCCGGCGCTTCATCCGCACCGGCGACGTGGGCCGCTTCGACGAGGACGGGTTCCTCGTGCTGCTCGACCGCAAGAAGGACCTCGTCATCTCCGGGGGATTCAACGTCTACCCGGGCGACCTCGAAGCCGTGGCGCGCACCCACCCGGCGGTCGCCGAGGTCGCGGTCGCGGGCGTCCCGTCGGCACGCTGGGGCGAGACCCCGGTCGCCTTCGTGGTCGCGAGGGAAGGCGCGCGCGCCGACTCCGACGCCCTGCTCACGTGGTGCAACGCGCGCCTGGGCAAGGTGCAGCGGCTGGCTGCGGTCGAGCTGGTCGACAGCCTGCCGCGCAGCCCGATCGGCAAGGTGCTCAAGCGCGTGCTGCGCGACGACTTCCTCCGGCGCCGCCCGCAAGGCGCGGAACCCGGCGCGGCGCCCGTGTTCAAGCCACCGGAATAGAAGCTTTGGCCCACCTTCCGCCCCCCGGAGCGCTCGCTTGCGAAGTCGTTCACCCGTGGTGAAGCCCCTGCTCGTGTTCGCGTCGGCGGCATGGCTCGCGGGTGGGTGCGCGAGCCCGGGTGGCATCGAAACCACCGCGTCGCTGGCCGATCCCGCGGCGCTGCAGGCGCACAAGGCGCTCGCGGGCGTGCCCGCCGCGGGTCCGCCCGTGGCCGCCGACTGGTGGAAGCGCTACGGCGACGCGCAGCTGGACGCGCTGATGGCCGAGGCGCTGGCCGGCAGTCCTTCGCTCGGCATCGTGCGCGCGCGCGTCGAGCAGGCGCGGGCGCTCGCCGACAACGCGCACCTCGCGCTCACGCCCACGCTCGCCGGCTCGGTCGAGTCGAGCCGCGAGCGCCTTTCCGGGAACAGCATCTATCCTCCACCCCTCGGCGGCGCCTGGATCTGGCAAAACCAGGCAATGCTCGACTTCACGCACGAGTTCGACTTCTGGGGACGCAATCGCAAGTCGTACGAGGCCGCGCTCGGGCAGGTGAAGGCTGCCGAAGTCGATGCCGAAGCGGCGCGCTCCCTGCTCGAGGCCGCCGTGGCACGTGCCTACCTCCAGCTCGCCGCGGCATTCGAGCAGCGCGACATCGGCAAGGCCACGCTCGCGCAGCGCGAGCAGATCCTCGCGCTCGACCGCGCACGCTACGAGGCGGGACTCGATTCCCGGGTGGCGGTGCGCGAGGCAGAGGGCGCAGTGCCCCAGGCGCGCGAGGAAGTCCTGGCCGACGAGCAGGCGATCACGCTCGCGCGCAACCAGCTCGCAGCTCTCGTCGGCCAGGGACCCGACCGCGGTCTCGAGCTGCGGCGCCCGGCGCTGCGCGACGCGAACGTGGCGCTACCCTCGACGCTTCCCGCCGATCTCGTCGGCCGCCGGCCCGACGTGGTGGCGCAGCGCCTGCGCGTCGAGGCATCGGCGAAAGGCATCGAGAGCGCCCGCTCCGCGTTCTACCCCAATGTCGACCTCACGGCGTTCGCGGGCCTGCAGGCGCTCAATTTCACCAAGTTCCTCCAGGCGGGCAGCTTCACGGCCGGCGCGGGGCCCGCGATCCACCTGCCGATCTTCGAGCGCGACAAGCTGCGCGCCGACCTCGAGGCGCGCAACGCGCAGTGGGACCTCGATGTCGCGCAGTACAACCAGACGATCGTCGAAGCCCTGCACGAAGTGGTCGACCAGTTCGCAACGCTGCGCGCGCTGCAGGCACGGCAGCGCCAGGCAGCGGCGGCGCTGCACTCGGCCGAGCAGGCGCGCACGCTGGCGCTGGCGCGTTATCGCGCGGGCGTCGTGGATCGCATGCAGGTGCTCTCTGCCGACGGACGGGTGCTCTTGCTGCGCGCGCTCCGCGCGGACCTGCAAGCACGCCGCCGCGACGCCAACGTGGCTCTCATCCGCGCGCTCGGCGGCGGGTACGATCCGTCGGCCCCCGCGGCGGCGTCCGGCGCCCCGGATTGATCCCAACCCAGGAATCCCCGACCGATGGCATCCAACCCCTCCGCCTCCGCCGCACCGCCGGAAGACACCGCGAGCAAGGAAGGCAAGCGCAAGCGATTGCTGCTCATCGTCGCGGCGCTCTTCGCGCTCGCGGGGCTCGCGTGGCTCGCGTGGTACCTCCTGGTCGGGCGCTGGTACGAGCTCACGGACGATGCCTACGTGAGCGGCAACGTCGTGCAGATCACCCCGCAGGTCGCAGGCACCGTGGTCATGATAGCCGCCGACGACACCGAGCACGTGCAGGCGGGGCAGGTGCTGGTCCGGCTGGATGCGTCCGATGCGCAGATCGCGCTGGCCCAGGCCGAGGCGAACCTGGCGCGCACCGTGCGCCAGGTGCGCACCCTCTTCGCGAACACGGGGCAGCTGGACGCCGCGGTCGCCGAGCGCGCCAGCGACCTCGAGCGCACGCGCGCCGACCTCGCACGTCGCGAGCAGCTCGCCTCGATCGGCGGGGTCTCGAAGGAGGATATCCAGCACGCGAGCGAAGCGGTCGTGGCTGCGGCCGCGGCGCTGCGCGCCGCGAAGCAGCAGCTCGCCTCCGCGAGCGCGCTCGTGGACCGCACCACCGTGGAGGACCATCCGGACGTGCAGGCCGCTGCGACCAAGGTGCACCAGGCCTACCTCGACAATGCGCGCACGCGGATCCTCGCGCCGGTATCGGGAGTAATCGCGCGGCGCAGCGTGCAGCTGGGCCAGCGCGTCGCCGCGGGCGCTCCGCTCATGGCGGTGGTGCCGCTCGGGAGCGTCTGGGTGGACGCCAATTTCAAGGAAGGGCAGCTGCGCGACCTGCGCGTGGGGCAGTCGGCGAAGATCGAATCGGACCTCTACGGAGGCCGCTTGGTATACCGCGGGCGCATCGTGGGCTTCGGCGCGGGAACGGGCGCGGCGTTCGCGCTGCTGCCCGCGCAGAACGCCACCGGCAACTGGATCAAGGTAGTGCAGCGCGTGCCGGTGCGTATCGTCCTCGATCCGCGGCAGGTCGGCGAGCATCCGCTGCAGGTGGGCCTGTCGATGAGCGTGGAAGTCGACACCCATGACCGTGGCGGCGAGCCCCTGGGCACGGGGAGCCTGACGGCCATGAAGCAGGAGACCCGGGTTTTCGACGCCCTGAACTCCGAGGCCGACGCGCGCGTGGCGCTGATCATCGCCCGGAACGCCGGCCGGCCCGCCGCGGGGAGCGGACATGGCCTCGGTCGCTGAAGCCCCCGGAGGCGCCGCGCGAGCAGCGGCACAGGGCCCGTACTACACGGGCGCGATGCGCTTCATCCTCACGATGATCCTCGCGCTGGCGAACCTGATGGAGGTGCTCGACATCACGATCGCAAACGTGTCCATCCCGACCATCACCGGTGAGATGGGTGCGGCGCCGAGCCAGGGCGCGTGGATCATCACCTCCTACGCGGTGGCCAATGCGATCACGGTCCCCATCACCGGCTGGCTCGCCGAGCGCATCGGGCAGGTGCGCCTCTTCGTCAGCGCGATCGTGCTCTTCACCGCCGCGTCCTTCCTGTGCGCGATGGCGGTGAGCCTGCCGATGCTGATCACCTTCCGCGTGGTCCAGGGCGCCGTCGCGGGCCTCATGATCCCGCTTTCCCAGTCGCTCATGATGATGAATTACCCGCCCGAAAAGCGCTCGATGGCGATCGCGATCTGGGCGATGACGGTCACCGTCGGCCCGATCATCGGCCCGATTCTGGGCGGATGGATCACGAGCAACTATCACTGGTCCTGGATCTTCCTCATCAACATCCCGGTGGGCCTGTTCGCCGCGTTCGGCACCTGGCAGCTGCTCTCCGACCACGAGACGCCGACCAAGCGCGTGCCGATCGACTACCTGGGCGTCGTGCTGCTGGTATTGTGGGTGGGCTCGCTGCAGATCATGTTCGACAAGGGCAACGAGCTCGATTGGTTCGGCTCGCGCTTCATCGTGGGGCTCGCGGTCACGGCGGTGATCGGTTTCACCTTCTTCCTGGTCTGGGAGCTGAACAACGACCATCCCATCGTCGATCTCACGCTGCTCGCCAATCGCAACTTCACCCTCGGGGTGCTCACGCTGTCGCTGGGCTTCGCGCTCTTCTTCGGGATGACGCTGCTGCTGCCGCTGTGGCTGCAGACGCAACTGGGGTACACCTCGGAATGGGCCGGCTTCGTGCTCGCCCCCGGGGGGATCTTCGCCGTGCTGCTCTCGCCGGTGGTCGGCAAGACGCTGCCGAAGGCCGGCCCGCGGCTGTACGCGAGCATCGGCATCGCCACCATGGGGGCGCTCGCCTTCATGCGCGCGCGATTCAATACCGAGAGCGACTACTGGACGATCGCGACCCCGCAGATCCTGCAGGGCATCGGCATCGCGTTCTTCTTCGCGCCGCTCATCAGCATCTCGCTGGGCGGCGTGCCGAACGCGAAGATCGCGCGCGCCGCCGGCCTGCAGAACTTCATGCGGATGATGGCGGGCAGCTTCGGTGCGTCGCTCATCATCGCGGCCTGGGACCATCGCCAGGCGTTGCACCATACGCGCCTCGCGGAGCATCTCGGGCTGGGCGACCCCCAGGTGGCGAGCTTCGTGGGCAAGACCGCGGCCGCCGGGTTCACCGACGCGCAATCCCACGGCCTGCTCGAAAGCCTGCTCGAGAACCAGGCCTACATGCTCGCCACCAACGACATCTTCTGGCTGTGCGGGGTGCTGTTCGCGATCCTGGTGCCGCTCATCTGGACCACCCGGCCGCCGTTCAGCCAGGGCGGGGTGGCCCACTAGGGGACGCGCAACATCCGCTCGAGGCGCGCCTTGGCCTGGGGCCATTCGGACCGGATGATCGAGAAGTAGACCGTGTCGCGGATACGGTCCTGCCACGGCACCACCATGTGGCTGCGCAACGTGCCCTCCTCCACGGCGCCGATCCGGGCGATCGCGGCGCGTGACTTCGCGTTGAGCGCGTCGGTCTTGAGCTCGACGCGGTTGGCGCCCAGCGCCTCGAAGGCGTGCGCCAGCAGCAGGAGCTTCGCCTCGGTGTTGGCGCCGGTGCGCTGGTGCGCGGCGGTGATCCACGTCCAACCGATCTCGAGGCGGCGATGCAGGGGCTCGATGTTGCCATAGCGCGTGCTGCCGATCGCCGCGCCACCGGCCTGCTCGCAGATCACGAACGGCATGGATGCTCCGCGCGCGCGCTCCCCGAGCGCCGTTTCCACGTAGGCGCGCATATCCCGCGCATCGCGCACGGGCGTAGGAATCCATCGCCACAGCTGCGGATCGAGGCCCACCTTCGCCAGGGCATCGACGTGGTCGAGGCGCATCGGCTCCAGGCGCACCACCCGCCCCTGCAGGATGACCGGCTCCACTTTCATCACGGCTTGCGTCTGCATCCCGGCGAATATACCTTGCCCGGGGCCGCGAAAAACCCCCGCGAAAACAATGGGAATTCCCCCGGCTTCCGGGTATAATTCCGGCTCAGGTGCGCAAGGCGTTTCATCCGGTTGACGCCACCACCCATTCGCGGTTCAGTCCCGACCCCCGAATTCCCTAGCAATTTTCATCTGCCTGAACCGGTTTCGAAGGCCAGTCCTTCGCGGGCCGATCATCAGGAGACCGACATAAGTACGTCCTTCGAAAGCCTCGGGCTGTTGCCCGAGCTGCTTCGCGCCGTCGCGGAGCAAGGCTACACAGAGACCACCCCGATCCAGGCGCAAGCCATCCCCGTCATCCTCGCCGGCCGAGACCTCCTCGGCGCCGCACAGACCGGCACCGGCAAGACCGCCGGCTTCGCGCTCCCCCTGCTGCAGCGCCTCGCCCCGCTCGCGACCAAGAGCTTCTCCCCGGCGCTGCACCCGGTGCGCTGCCTGATCCTCACGCCGACGCGCGAGCTCGCCATCCAGGTGCACGAGAGCGTCCAGACCTACGGCAAGCACCTCCCGCTGCGCTCGTTCTGCGTGTACGGCGGCGTCAACATCAATCCGCAGATCGAGGCGCTCAAGAAAGGCGTCGAGATCCTGGTCGCCACCCCCGGCCGGCTGCTCGACCTGGTCGGGCAGAAGGCGGTCAACCTCGGCAAGGTGCAGATCCTCGTCCTGGACGAGGCCGACCGCATGCTCGACATGGGATTCATCCCGGACATCAAGCGCATCATCGCGCTGCTGCCCAAGGCGCCGATGCGCCAGACGCTGCTCTTCTCGGCGACCTTTCCCGAGGAGATACGCAAGTTCTCCGCGCAATTCCTCTCGGATCCGGCCACGGTCGAGGTGGCGCGGCGCAACACCCCCGCGGAGCTCGTCACGCAGTACGTATACAACATCGACGCCAACCGCAAGCGCGAGCTGCTCGCGCACCTCGTGCGCAGCAACGACTGGGCGCAGGTGCTCGTGTTCTGCAAGACCAAGCACGGGGCCAACCGTCTCGCCTCGCAGCTGCAGCGCGACCACATCAACGCCGACGCGATCCACGGCAACAAGAGCCAGAATGCGCGCATCCGCGCACTCGAGGATTTCAAGGCCGGCAAGGTGAAGGTTCTCGTCGCCACCGACATCGCCGCCCGCGGCCTCGACATCGAGGAGCTCCCGCACGTCGTGAACTTCGACCTGCCCCACGTTCCCGAGGACTACGTGCACCGCATCGGGCGCACCGGCCGCGCGGGCTCCACGGGCGAAGCGCTCTCGCTCGTCGCGGGCGAGGACCGTCCGCTGTTGGGAGCGATCGAGCGCCTCATCAACCGCAAGATCGAGGTGCGCGTCGCGGAGGGTTTCGACCCGGGTCGACGGCCGGCATCGCACGATGAATCGCATCGCGGCCAGCCCCGCGCGCGCCCGGAACCCAAGGCACGCGCAGAGGGCCAGCAGGCGCGCCGCGAAGGCAAGGGCCGCCCGCCGGCCCAGGAAGGCCGCCAGCAGGACCGCGGCGGCCCCCGGCCGGAAGAGCGTCCGCCGCGCGGTCGCGGCGAGAGCCGGCGCGAGGATCGCGCACCGCGCTACGCGACCTCGCCCCCAGCGCGCACCTCGGGGAACTCGGCTGGCATGGACTTCGACAAGCCGTACGAGCCCGCCCCGAGCGCCGCGCCGGCCATCGGCCAGCCGGAGCCCACCGGGGCGCGCAAGAAGGCATCCGCCGCAGTGCCCGCGCTCTTCCGCCGCAACAAGGCTGCGGCCTAGCGATCGCCCGTCCCCCAGCGGGCGCCACCGCGCCCGCTGGGGTAAAATTCGGCAACATACATCCGAGACCCGCACCAAAAGTGCGGGTCTCTTGCTTACGATGCGCGACGCCGTTCCCCAACCGATCAGCCTCGAGGACTACTCGCCTCCGGCGTTCCTCATCGAGGCTGTGGACCTCGAGGTCGACATCCGGCCCGCGCAGGCGACGGTGCGCTCGACGCTCAAGGTGGCGCGCAATCCCGTGCATCGGGGAGATCCGGGAGCGCTGGTGCTGGACGGCGCGGGCCTCGAGCTGCTGTCGGTCGCGGTCGATTCGCGCCGCCTCGAGCCCGCGGAATATCGCGTCGACGCGGGGCACCTCACGATCGCGGCGCCCGGCGACGCATTCACGCTCGAGACCCTGGTGCGCTTCGACCCATGGAAGAACACCAAGCTCGAAGGCCTGTACGCGGCCGCGAGCGGCCTGGTCACCCAGTGCGAGGCGGAAGGCTTCCGGCACATCACCTATTTCCTCGATCGCCCGGACATCATGGCGCGCTATGCCGTCACGCTGTGCGCCGACGCGCAGCGCTTCCCGCGCCTGCTCGCCAACGGCAACCTCGTGGCGCACGGTGGCGGCGAGCCCGCGGGCTGGTTCGCCCATGAAGATGTGCCCTCGGCTCCCGGCACCGGTCGCCATTGGGCAAAGTGGGAAGACCCCTTCCCGAAGCCCAGCTACCTCTTCGCGATGGTGGCCGCCGACCTCGAGCTGCTCGAGGAGCGCTTCGCCACGCGCTCCGGCAAGAACGCCCTGCTGCAGATCTACGTGGAGCCGGGCAAGCTCGACCAGGCCGGCTTCGCGATGCAGGCGCTCAAGAATTGCATGCGCTGGGACGAGGAGGTGTTCGGGCTCGAGCTCGACCTCGAGCGCTTCATGATCGTGGCCGTGTCCGATTTCAACGCCGGGGCCATGGAGAACAAGGGCCTCAACATCTTCAATTCCAAGTACATTCTCGCGCGCGCCGATACGGCCACCGACTGCGACTACTTCGGCGTCGACAAGGTGGTGGCGCACGAGTACTTCCACAACTGGACCGGCAATCGCGTCACGTGCCGCGACTGGTTCCAGCTTTCCCTGAAGGAAGGCCTTACCGTCTATCGCGACCAGGAGTACAGCGCATCTGAGTACTCGCGCCCCGTGGTGCGCATCCAGGAAGTGCGCGAGCTGCGCAATCACCAGTTTCCGGAGGACGCCGGCCCGATGGCCCACCCGGTGCGGCCCGAATCCTACATCGAGGTGAGCAACTTCTACACCGCGACCGTGTACGAGAAGGGCGCCGAAGTGGTGCGCATGTACGCGACGATGCTGGGCAAGGAGGGGTTCCGGCGCGGCATGGACCTTTACTTCCAGCGCCATGACGGCCAAGCGGTCACCTGCGACGACTTCCGGGCCGCGATGGCCGACGCCAACGGCGTGGAGCTGGGGCAATTCGGGCGATGGTATTCGCAGGCCGGGACGCCGGTGGTGGAATGCCGCGGTGAATTCGACGCGGCCAACGCGAAATACGTGCTTCACGTGCGCCAGGCTTGTGCGCCTACGCCCGGGCAGCCCGACAAGCTCCCCTTGGTGATCCCGATCGCGGTGGGCCTGGTGGACTCGCAGGGACGCGACATGCCCCTGCACGTCGAAGGCGGTACCCCGGTCGAGGGCCACGCGCCGGGCGCGGCCAGCGCGCTCCTGATGCTGACGCAGGCCGAGCAACGCTTCGTCTTCACGCAGGTCCCGGAGCCCCCGGTTCCCTCCCTGCTGCGCGGCTTCTCCGCGCCGGTGCAGGTTCGCCACGACTACACCGATGCGCAGCTGATGCACCTCATGGCTTTCGATTCCGACACGTTCAATCGGTGGGAGGCCGGGCAGACGCTCGCCACGCGCATCCTGCTCGCCGGGGTCGAGCGCATCCGCGCGGGCCGGGACATGGAGATTCCCGCCGCTTACGCCGAGGCCGTGGGCCGCACGCTCTCCGATGCATCGCGTGACCCGGCGTTCGCCTCCGAGTGCCTGCAAATGCCCTCCGAGGGCTACCTGGCCGAGTGCATGGAGGTGGCCGATCCCGACGCCATCCACGCGGCGCGCATGCACCTGCTGCGGGAGATCGCCTCGCGCTATCGCACGCGCTTCGAGGGCGCGTTCCGGCACTTTTCGGTCCCGGGTCCGTACTCGCCCGACGCCTCCGCCTCGGGACGCCGCGCGCTGCGCAACACGGCGCTCGCGTTCGTGAGCACGGTCGACGACGCCACCTCGCGCGCGCTCGCCTTCCTCGAATTTCGCCGCGCCGAGAACATGACGGACGCAATGGCCGCGCTCGCTTGCCTGGCGAACTGCGCGGGAGCGGAGCGCGAACGTGCGCTCGCCATGTTCCACGACAAGTGGAAGGATGAGGCGCTGGTGATGGACAAGTGGTTTCGCGTGCAGGCGTGCTCCTGGCTGCCCGGCACGCTCGAGCGCGTGAAGGCCCTCGCGCAGCATCCGGCCTTCGACATCAGGAATCCCAATCGCGCCCGCGCGCTGCTGCACGCCTTCGCGGCGGAAAATCCCCTGCATTTCCACGCCGCCGACGGGAGCGGCTACCAGTGGATCGCCGAGCAGGTCGTGACGCTCGACCGGTTGAACCCCAATGTCGCCTCGCGGCTCGCACGCGCGTTCGACCGCTGGAGGAAATTGGACGCCGGCCGCCAGGCGCATGCCCGCAGCGCGCTCGAGTCCATTCGCGCGGTCGAGGGCCTTTCGGGCAACGTCGCCGAAGTCGTGGGACGCGCGCTCGGCTAGCGGGATAATTCGCCGCGCCGCGCTCGCGACGGTGGCGCGGACGGCCGCAGGGAGCGCGCGATCAGGCGTCCGAGACCCGCCAGCAGCCGCGCAGGCGCCGGCGGCGAGCGCATCCACGCCTGCGCTTCCCGCTCGATGCGGAACATCCGGCTGCGCCCCTTCTGCATGGCCATGGCGGCCAGAAACCAGGCGCGCCGCGATCCCAGCCGGCGGCGGCGCTGCAGGAAGCAGGGCACCACCTCGGATTCGAGCAGCGCGAGCCAGCGCCCGCGGATCGCTCCGACCGTGAAATCCACTGCCCGGCGCCGTCCATTCTCGACCATGGCAAGGTATAGCGCCGGATTCGCGCGCAGCAGGTCCACCGCGGCAAGGACATCGTCGGCATCGAGCACCTCGATGAAGTCGATCGCGGCGCGGCGCAATTCGCGGTAGGCGGGCTCCGGGGACGCCAGCGCGGGGACGCCTGCGAGCCAGGCGTTGTACAGCTTGGTCGCCGGCTTGCTCCCGAGCATTCGCGGCAGCTCCGATCGCGCCGCGAGCGCGAGGTCCACGTCGCGGTAGTTCTCCCATGAACGCTCTCGCACCTCGAATTCGACGCCGCGCCATTCGAGCCCGCGCGACAGGCGTCCGTCCCGAAACCATGCGGGAGCCGCGCCGGTGCGGCCGAGGTAAGCGATACGCTCGATGCGCGTGCCGCGCGCGGCGTCGCGCTCGAGCAGGCCGGGCTGCGGCCACAGCGGCACGAACCGCTCGTGGCGCTCCGGCGCGAGCGCGTTCTGCACGATCGCCAGGTCGCACGCCGAGACGGGCGCACGGTCCGCCCGCACGACGAGGAGGAAGCTCGCATGCGCCAGGGAAAAAAAGCGATTCACGTCGTCGCGGTGCGCCACGCAAATGGCGCCCGGCACGAAGCCCGGCCCGGCGGTGGCGATCCATCCGCGGGCCTCGATCGCGCCGCGCAGGCGCACGAAAGACTGCGCTATCCACGAATTGCGCCCGCCGACGAAGCGCCCTGGGCTGCGCGCTATGTCGGCCTCATCCAGTTGCTCGATGTCGTGCCAACGAGTGGAACGCGCATCGAGCACGAAGTGCAGGTGCAAGGCCTCGTCGATCATGGACAGTACCCGTTCGCACGAGGCTAAGCCGCGATTGCAAGGCAAGTGTGTGCGGACCGGCGCGGATTGTAAGCATCTGTGACCGCGCGGAAATGGAAACGGCCGCCCGGGGGCGGCCGTGGTCGGCTAAGGCGTCCGAGCGATCAGTTCTTCTTGATCGCCTCGAGCATCTTGAAAATGCCCTTGGGAGCACCGTGGAACAGGCGCTTGAACGCCTTCGGCAGGCAGCGGCGCTCGAGGGTATTGCGACGGACTCTTTTGCGTTCGGCCATGGAACTCTCCAATAGGAACCCATCATTATACCTGAGCACCCGTAGTCAATCGATGAGCTTCGGCGTTCCGTCCACGATTTGCGCAGGCAGGCTCTGTCCATCCGGCATCACGAGCTGCCCGCGGGCGTGCTCGAGGCCCACCTCGAAGGTGCCTTCGAACCTGCTGCCGTCAGCGAGCCACAGGATCCCCTTGCCCTGGGGGTTGCCGCCCCGGACTTCTCCCTGGTAGCGGGTGCCGTTATGGTAGCGGAAGGTGCCCTGGCCGCTGATCGCACCCGCGACGATCTCGCCTTGGTATACATCGCCATTGGCGAAACGGTATGTCCCGATGCCGTTCGCCTTGCCGTCGACGAAGTCCGCCTCGATGCTGTCGCCGTTGCTCCACGAAAAGCGGCCGTGGCCCTGGATGCGGCCGCGGTCCATCTCGCCCTCATAGAGATCGCCGCCCTGGAACCGGTAGACGCCCACGCCCTGCGGCTTGCCGTCGACGAACGGGCCGTCGAACGAATCCCCGTTCTTGGTCGTGTAGCGGCCCCGTCCCGCGATGGTCCCCGCCTTCACTTCGCCCTGGTAGACGTCGCCGTTCGCGAGCCGGTAGCGCCCGATGCCGTCCGGCTGGTCGTGGTCGAACTGGCCGTCGTAGCGATTGCCGTTCTTCCAGATGCAGGTGCCCTGCCCCTGCTTGAGCCCGTCGCGGAAATCCCCGACATAGGTGAAGGCCTGCGTGTCGAGCTCGCCACGGCCGTGGGGTGTCGTGCCGCGCACCGCGCCGCGATACACGGACCCGTCGGTGAAGATGAGCTCGCGCATTCCCGGTGCGAGCAGGGGCGCCGGGGGCACCTCGGCGGCACGTGCCCCTTCCCATTCGCCCAGGATCGCGCCCCCGAGGACCAGGGCCAGGAGCAGCGGGGAAGCGCACCGCTGCGCGGCCGCCGTGCGGACCGACGAACGTGCGTTCACTCCAGCTTGTGGCGCTTGATCTTGCGCCAGAGCGTGGACTTGTCGATCCCCAGGATGTCCGCGGTCGCCGCCCGGTTGCCGTTATTCTCGCGCAGGGTCTTCGCGATGAAGAGCGCTTCGACCTCCTCCAAGCTTTGCGGGGAAGCGTCCTCGAGGGATTGCAGGCGGCCCGCCTTTTCTTCGAGCAGCTCCGCGGGCACCGCGTCCACGTCGAGAACCTCGCCGGGCGCCAGGATGAGCATGCGCTGCACCACGTTTTCGAGCTCGCGTCCGTTGCCGGGCCAGTCGTGCCGGACCAGGGCGGCGAGCGCGTGGGTGCTGAACCCCCGTGCGGGCTTGCCAAGGCGAGCGGCGTGCTTGGTCAGGAAGTAGCTCGCCAGAACGGGAATATCGCCCCGGCGCTCTCGCAGCGGCGGCAAGTGGATCTCGAGCACCTTGAGACGGTAATAGAGGTCCATGCGAAACTCGCCTGCGCTCACCAGCTCGGGCAGCGGCCGGTTCGTGGCCGCCAGCAGGCGAACATCCGCCCGCCTGGGCTCCGTGCTGCCCATGCGGAAGAACGAGCCATCCTGGAGCACGCGCAGCAGCTTCGCCTGCAGCGAGGCAGGAGCGTTGTTGATCTCGTCAAGGCACAGGGTTCCGCCATCGGCGACCTCGAACAGTCCCGGTTTCGAGCGTCCCGCCCCGGTGAACGCTCCGGCCTGGTAGCCGAAGAGCTCGCTTTCGATGAGGTTGTCGGGAATCGCGGCGCAATTGATCGCGACGAATGATTTGTCGCGGCGGCGGCTGAGGTCGTGGATCATCCGGGAGACGATTTCCTTGCCTACTCCCGACTCCCCGGTGATCAGCACGGCGCAATCGTATCCGGCGAACACTTCCACCAGCCGGCGCGCCTCGTCGATCGCCGGGCTCTTGCCGACCAGCCCGTCGCTATCCTCCAGCGCGCGACGCGATTCCCGCAGATCGTGGTTCTCGCGATTAAGCAGCGCGTACTGCAAGGCGCGCTCGATGGTCCTGCGCAGTTCGTCGGGCTCGAAGGGCTTGCGCAGGTAATCGTAGGCGCCCGCCTTGAGCGCCTCCACGGCCGACTCGACGGTGCCGTAGCCCGTGATCAGCACGACTTCGGTGAGCGCGCTGCATTGCTTGGCGTATCTCAGCACGCGCAGTCCGTCGGCATGGGGCATGCGCAGGTCCGTGAGCACCACCGCGACGTCGCCCTTCTCGAGCGCCTCGCCCGCGGCGGTGGCGTTGCGCGCCGTGACTACCGTCACCGGGAGGGGCTCCAGAACCTCGGTGAGCAGGGTACGCATCGCGTCGTCGTCCTCGACCACGAGAACCACGGGGCGACCAGGCGACGCGGGCCGCTGCTCAGGCGTCAGTACGCTGGCCAAGGACGAAGGCTCCGGCAAGAGGCAGCTTCAGGATGAACCGCGCTCCTGCGCGGTAGGTCGAGTCGCAGCGCAGCGTGCCGCCGATTCCCATGACGATGGACTGGCTGATGGCGAGGCCCAGCCCCGTGCCTTCGTGCCCCCCCTTCGTCGTGAAGAAGGGATTGAAGACGCGATTGCGAACGCCCGCCGGGATGCCCGGGCCATTGTCGGTAACCGTGATCGCTGCGTCACCGCCCTCCACCCGACTCGCCACCACCACCCGCGGCTGGGGTACGGCGCCGGCGCTCGCCTGCAGGGCATTCATGATCACGTTGACCAGGACGATGTCGAGCTGGCCCGAGCCGCCCACGACGGGCGGGCATTCGCACAGGTCGATCTCGATCGGCGCGTTGAAGTTGTTGCGCTGGCAGTCGCAGATGGTCGCAACCACGTCGCGTATGACGCCGTTGATGTCGCAGGTCTCCGGCGCGCAGCGCTCCTTGCGGGCGTAGGTGAGCAGGCTGTCGATGATCCGCGCGCAACGCTTCGCTTCGCTGTAGATCGCCTGCCCGTACTGGGCGCGCTTCGCCTCACTCGTTGCGCCGGCGTTGAGTAGCTGTGCGTAGCCCACGATCGTCCCGAGCGGCGTATTGAGCTCATGCGCGACGCCGCCGGCCAGCTGCCCCATGGCGACGAATTTCTCCGACTGGTGCGTGACCTCCTGGAGTCGCCGGTAGTCCGTGACGTCCTGCAGCATGAGGACCGCGCACGGATCCCGCGCGTCCGGAGAGTGCTTGAAGAAAGTGACACTCAACGTGAAGTGGCGCCTCGACTCGTCCTCGCCGAGCACGATCTCGCGATTGCTCACCTGCTGCTCGTACAGGAATGCCTCGCGCAGCAACTCGCGGCCCTCGTCATCCAGCTTCAGCAGGTCGAAAAGGTTGCGGCCCCGCAGTTCGGTGCCGGCAAGCCCGAAGAGCGCTTCGGCGCGATCGTTCGACGTGGTCACGCAAAAATCGACGTCCACGGCGAGCATCACGCACGGCAGGCCGCGCAGGATGGCATCGTTGCGGTTGCGCTCCCCGATGATCCAGAGCTGCGAGCGCTCCATCTCCTCGAACAGGGTACTCAGGCGCTGCGCAAGGACATTGTAGTCCGCGACGACGGTGCCGGGATACGACTGGCCGGGCAGATCCGCCGGCTCCAAGTGTCCTTCCAGCGCCCGGCGAATCGCGCGATGTAGGACCGGCAGGTTACGATTGCCGGCGCGGTACCCCATGGCGAGGCCCACTCCCAGGGCGATCGCAATCGCAAACGGGCCAAGCAGGCTGCCCGGGAAGGGCAGAGTCGCCCATGTCGTCCACGAAACGGCGGCGAGCACTGCGGCGATTCCCACGGCCAGCGCCAGCGGCCAGAGGGGCGCACGGGAGCCCTCCCCATGCATCGCCCGAACGCCCTCGATCAGATCGTCGCCAGTCTGCAAGATCCTCCCCCGCTCTCGACGTCGCGGCGCGGGACGATCAAGGCATTCTTCCCTGCGATTCCCCCGGCCGGCGACCAAATGCATCATCCAGGACGGATTCATTAAATCACATCGGCGGGGTCGTTTCAGGAACGAAGCAGCGGAGTGGCGGGCGTTCGCCGCTCACTTCCCTTCGGCCAGGAGCGACACGCGCAGGCGCGACATCGAGCGTCCCAGCCACTGGATCACGCCCCAGACGATGAGCACCCCGACCAATATCGCGCTGCCGAGCGCCAGCCAACCGGGAAGGATGGGCGTGAGGCTCGTCGCGAGATCGCCGAACTCGATGCTGGTCAGGGGATCCAGTTTGGGCCGGTAGTCCACCAACAGGAGGTTCACCACCCAGCCGGCGAGAACGGAAAGGCAGACGACCCCGCCCACGTAGATCGCCACGGTCCGCGCCCCGAGCACGCGCTGCAGCGCGACGATCTCGGGCAGGTTGGTGGCCGCGCCGGTCACGAGGAAGACGATCGCCGCGCCAGGGCCGGCTCCCGCGGCGAGCATCGCGGCGACCAGCGGGATATGCGCGACCGCGCACACGTAGATGCTGGCGCCGAACAGGGCGACCAACAGCAGGGAGACCAGGGGGGCCGTGCCGCCCAGGTGGCTCGAGATCCACCCGGCGGGCACGACCACGCCGAACAGTCCCGCGAGCACGATGCCGATCCCGATGTAGAAGCCGAGCGTGGGCCCCAGCTCGCCGAATCCCCACTTGAAGGCGCGGGACAGGCGGACTCGCAGGCTCGCCGCGGGCGCCGGGCGGGACGGGCCACTGGCTTCGGAGCAGCAACACGATTGCAGGCGTACCGCGGTGGGATTCATCCCCGTATTGCCCCACCTCTCCGCCAGATAGCCCACCACGACGGGCGCGCTCAAGCCAAAAATCACGTAGGCGAGCGTGAGCTGAGGACCAAGCAATGCGTACGACAGGACGACCGCAGCCGGATTGATCACCGGGGTGGCGATGGTGAACGCGATTACCGCGGCCAGTCGCACGCCTCCGAGAAAGAAGCTGATCGCCAGGGGAATCACGCCGCAACTGCAGATCGGAAGTGTGGCGCCCAGCGCCATGCTGGCGAGCACGCCGGCGCTGCCCGACTCGCGCATCGCCCTCTGCACTTTTCCGGTATCCATGAATTCATGGATGAGCCCGCCCGCCACGAGGCTCACGAGGATCCAGAACCCGGCCTCCTGCAGCAGGCCAGCAGCCGACAACGACACCTCGCGAATCACTGACATCGGTGCGCCGCCCCACCCATCACGATCATCCCGGTCACCCGGCGTTGCGTTCGAGCGAAGCCAACTGGGCGAACGCCGTCCTCAGCTGCGCCTCCAGCTCCAGCATCAGCTCGGGGGGACACAGGAGCCGCCCGCCCGAGTGGCATTGCGCGGCCGCATTCAGCAGGGCGTTCGTGAGAATCATCGAGCGGTGCAGCTGGAGCAGGCGGGGCGGCGGGTTCCGGTTTGCGAGCACGATCTGGCGCAGCCGCTCGCGGTGCGCATCGATCTCGCGCTGGAAGTCGGCTGCGATCGCATGCTGTTTCGCGGCCCGCGCGAGGTCCGCCGATCGCTCGATCCAGGCCCGCTCGGCGGGCCGCACATTCTTCGCCTGAGCCGCGCACGGAACGATCCATGACAGCAGGAAGGTCGCCGAAGCCACGATCCACTGGCGGCGGGTGCTGCGCGCGGTCCCGCCTTGCCACGGATATTCCACGACCCAATCAGGCAGAACGTTGGCCGAATCGCCGCGCGTCCTCCGCGGCATACGAGGCCACCGCCTTGTCGGCCTTGCAGCTCGCACCGAGCTTGGCGACCACCTCCCCGAGCTTGCTCACGGGGATCGCGCAGGTCATCTCGTTGTTCGTCATGCCCGTGCGCGTGCGGCTGAGCATGCACCCGACGCTGAGCGCCACTTGCCCCATTTCCTTGGCGATCGGAATGATATGGCACTGCGGCTTGCCCTCGAACCGGATGTCGGGCATCGCGTCGTGCAGCGACATGGCCTGCTTCCCGTTGACCCGCAGGAAGACGACATCGGGATCGATCCGGGTGTCGCCGAGCGGCCCGTAGACCACGCACTTCGGGCGCTGCTTCACCACCGGTATGCCGGGGAACATCTCCGGCGTGACCCAATGCGCATCGACCAGCGCCTTCACGTCGGACTTCGTCGCCGCCGCGTCCAGCCCGACGAATCCGTGTGTGAGGCTGCCCACGCTGCAGTTCGCGTGATCCTCGGCGCAGGTGTGGAACGTGCGATCCACTGCTTTCATCCAGAACACGCACCCCGCCGCTACCTTGCCGGTGCGCCCGTCGGGCGTCGGCTGCGGAACGGCCCCTGCATAGCGTGGCATCCCGGCCGGCTCCTCCTGGGTGAACGTGATCGCCAAGGGCGGCGCGCCCAGATTCAACAGGTCCGTCAATGTACCCGCGATCGCCTTGTAGTCGTGCTTCATGGAATCTCCCGTCGAATTTCTTCCCTCGGGCGCCGCATGCGGCGAACCCAATCTCTACCCGCCGTCGCGGACATCACCCATCTTAACCGCTAGCAGCCGCCGCACGGATTGCATACGCCGCCGCCGCTGCCACCGCCGCCGCCGCCGCCGCCGCTCGAACTGCCGCCCGAGGTCGTGGTCGTAGCCGTGGGTTGCGCCTTGTAGCTGGCAAAGGCGAAGCCGGTCACCGGGCCGGGCAGGGTGATCACGTCGACCAGCTTGCGCAAGGACGTATCGATCACGTCGACGGCGTTGTTTCTCAACTGGTAGAACTTCTTGCCGGTAGGCGAGAACGCGCCGGTAAAGGCACTCGGCAGCGCCATCGTGTCCGTGATCTTGAAGGGTGCGCCGAGGCCCGTCAGGTCCACGATTTGGAAGCCGTCGATGCCTCCGACCCCAGTGCCCGTCAGCAGCCAGACTTCGTCGCTGAAGACGATGGTGCTGGTACCGCTACCCTGCAGGCGCGCCATGTTCGCCTCGCTCGTGCCGGCACGGCCGTTCAGGCCGTCCAGGATGAAGCCCGGACCGGGATCCGATGCGGATACTTTCTGCAGGTACGCGCGGGTGACGTCGGCGCTCACGCCGGACAAGTCGTCGGCGGGCAGCGAGACGTACTTGTAGTTGACGTTCGTCAAGACTCCGCCGGTTGTGACATAGCTCACCGCGACCGCGTATGTGGCCCCGTTCACGAAGGGCGCGGCGCCGATGTCCGTCGCGAGCACGTACTTGAGATTGGTCACCAGGCGCTGGACCTCGAACACGTTCGCCGGGTCGGTCACGTTCCAGATGCTCTCGCTGTTGTCGCCCTCGTTCTCGACGGTCATGAAGAACTCGTTGCCCACGTTGCGGTTGAGCAGCGAGGCCATCCACGGGCCGGTGCGCTGACCGGACGAGCTGAATGCCGCCGAGCCCTTTCCGCCTGCGGATACCGGAGCCGACGAGCGCGTAATGACCGGAACGCGCACCTGGACCACCTGGGGAGTGGCGGTGTCGATCTTGTCCATGTTCGTGCCGGTGATGGTGTCGCCGTTCACATCCGGCCACCACGACCAGACCTGGCCCGCCGCGTTACGCAGCGCCGTCGAGTCGCAGGGCTCCGAATAGGTATTCTTATCGGTCTCCGAGGTTCCGGTGGAGACGCGGTTGTAGTTCAGCTTTCCCGGAGCCGTGCCGCCCGCGGCCGTATAGACGCCCGCGAATTTCTCCACCACGGCATTGTTTTGATCCTTGACCAAGCCGAGGTGCGGGTACACGAACCGCACCGGCAGGCCGAAGGTGGGGGAGTTGGGGTCGGTGTCGAGGAAGAGGGCATGGTCCCCCTGCCTCACGCCAAACATGGTGAGCTTTCCGTCGGGTGCAGGTTCAATCCCCACGGGGCTGTACCCGATGTTGTGAAAGGGAGCCGCCACCGCGATGGCCTTGGCCATCAGGTCCGTGCCCAGCTTAGTGTCGATGCCGCTGCGCGAATCGCGGATGGCGCAGATGTCTATCGCCCGGGCTTCCTCATAGGTGAAGCTGGTCCGGTTGAAATACTTGCGCAGCTGGGCGGCGGACCCACCCTGCTCGGCGATCTTGCCTTGCGCGATATCCAGCGCGAGCGACTTCTGGTCCACCGTTCCGGGGCCGATGGTTCCCTCCCGGTTTCCCTGGATGGACGGAACGCTTTGCGGCCGCGGGAGCACCTCCAGCGTCGTCGGATCAATCCCCCAGACGAGGTTCCCCGCACCCACCCAGATCGGGCCGTCGTAGAACGCCGATTTGTGGGTTCCGCCCGAGCCGGAAACGCCGACCACTGCGGTCTTCATCACCTGGTCGGTGTCCAGATCGACGCGCGCAATGCTGTCGCCGATACCGTCGCCGTCCGAATCGTAGAAGACGAAGAGCGCGGGCGTGAGGACCGGCTGGGTCGTGGTATTGAACTGCAACGCACCGCTGCTCTCGGACCCGGAGCACCCTGCCAGCAGCAGCGCGGCGGCGAAGACCGCCGCGAGCGACCAGAGCGTGCGACATTCCCGATCAACGCGGGTGAATTGGTGCTTCATGTGCTGTGCCTCCTTGCATCGCTTTCACCCCGGGCGGACGGCCCGGGCGACGGTTGCGCTGCGTTCAAACGGCGCTCCAATCCATCAGAAGATGAACTGCAGCGCCAGCGTCGTGTGGTTGTAGTTCTGAAGCGAAGGGTCGGTCGGATGCTGCTTGTCGAACGTGATCCTTGCGTATTCCAGGCTGAGTCTGAGATTCTGGCCGTTGATGTAGTAATTGACGCCCGCCCCGTCCCACCGCTGCGAATAGTATCCGCTGGTCACACCGTATTTCGACCTCTCGTAGCGGAAGTAGGGCTGAAGCCTGCCGATGCCCACCTTGTTCGGCAATAGATAGGCTCCCTTCACGTAGTAGGCCTTCAATTCGGAAGTGACCGGAAGCGAGGGGTCGGGGTTTTCGTTGATCGCGTTGCCGGTGCTGTAGTCCATGTAGGCCGCCGACAGCACGTAGCTCCCCGTCCTGGTGGGATATTCGAACATCCCGTCCACCGTCCACGCCTTGTAGTTCTTTATGTCCTTGCGATCCGGGTAATCGCCGTACGCCGCATTGGCCTGGAAATCGTAGGCCGCGCCGATCGTGAGAACCTTCTTGGTTCCAAGGTAATTGCTGTGGTAGCCGTAATCGGTCTCCGGATCGAAGAACGAGACGTGCACCCTGCCGGTCAAGCGAGGCGATTTCTTGGGAAGGACATCCCCCTGCCTGCCATCGGCGACCATCAGCCGGTATTGCACCTTGCCGTCGACGAGGTTGCCCCACAGAGCGAAGCCGTCGTCGCGAGTGCCACCCTGCGAGCCGAAGGGCGTGTAGGAGATGACCTCGGCGCGGTCGATGCTCAGCGGCTCCATGCAGGCCTCGAGATTTTCGCGGGTGAACGTATTCTTGAATCGCCCCGCGATCACGCGAAGGCCATCGGTGTAATCGACCGTCAAATAGGCGTCGCGATAGAAGATCGACTTGTCGGCGTTGCCTTGCTTGTCGTCGTTGCCCGCCTCGACCTGCACGTAGTAGCCGACGATATCGTTGGCCTGTCCGGCGAAGAGCAGGCGATCGCGGCGGAAAAAATTGTCGTACGTGCGGCCGTTGTCCGTGGAGGAAGTGTAACTTTGCTCCTGCGACCAGAACTGGAACGCATAGCTGATCGTCATGTAGCCCTCGTCGCCGAACGGAATGGTTGGCCCCGCGAAGGCCCTCGGCGATGCGCCCGCGGCAAGCGCGAGCGCAGAGCAAAGCAGTAGTCGAGTCATCGCGCCCCGGTCTCCCACGGCGATATCCCTCTTGTTGGTTTTCACGGTCATTTCCCCCCTCCGGAAGCAATCTGGTACCTCTTCAGCAGGGTGGGCGCGTCGCCAGACTTGTGGCACTTGACGCACATCTCCACCTTCGCCCTCGGATCCTTCTCCAGGTGGGTGTGGGCGAGATCCTTCTTGATGATCCGCGGATTGCCGCCGTGGCAACCCACGCAATCGTCGTTGACTGTCATGTGGTCCGTGTGCCAAGGACTGGACTTCTCGTCCATCTTCGGCGCCTCGGCCCGGCTCCCGTTGTGGCACTTGAAGCACGAGGAAGCTCCGAGGCCGCAGGCGTTGGCTATGGAGACCGGTGCGAGGGCGAACGCCCGATCGCGCACCGCGTTCAAGGCCTCGCTGCCCCACCCCCGGCCCTCCGCGGCGGAGGCCGGCGCTACGACGGGAGGCTCTCCCGGCATCGCCCCGGACCGAACTGCTGGCGCGCTCGGCTCCGGGGACTGCGAAAGCGAGACGACCGATGTCCAGGCCACCGCGAGCAGCCATATCGCGGCCACGGTGCCTGCACCCATGGATACCCTGCGGGCGGCCTTGCGGAAGGCTGGCCCGATCCCCTTCGTTCGATCCATGTGCTCCTCCTGATTTGCCTGTTGTTGGGTTCAGGGGGCCGGAACTCGCTCCCGCTGACTAGCCCGGTTCGCCTCGGCGTTGCTACCGGGTACGCAACTGAAACTACCGACTTGCCTGTTCGCGCGCCTCCTGCGCCTTCTTGATTTCCGCCTCGGAAGTTCCCCCCGATGCGCAATCGCATGCGCAGGTGCCGTCCTTGCCTCGGAACCGCAGGCGGGACTTCTTCACTTTCTTGTCGGCGGCGTTCTGGGGGGCGGCCGGAACGCTTTGCGCGGGCGCGGCGTCGGCAACGCTCGAATTCTGACTCGAATCGGCGATGATCTTCGCCGGGGTGGATGCCGCGTCCGGCCGGGCGACGTCCACAGGCGCAGCTGCAGCCGCCGGGCACTGCGACGCGGCAAGGCCCAGAACCAAAGGGAGCAGGTATCGAAAGGATCGTCCCATCATCGTGCCTCCCGAAAGCTATTCCAGGTTGTTACTCGCGTCTTGAGGCTGTACCAATGTGCGAGCGCAAATTCTCAACGCGCGATCAAAATGTCCGCGAGATGAAAGCATGATTTGTGCCGCGCCGCTTCGCGACCCACTCTCGGGCAATATCGGCGTGAAACGGGCGCCTTGCCATTGCACAAACGCAAGGAGCGGCTTGCGCGGTGCCAAACTGCAATCGTCGGCCGTCCGGAGATTTACGATGGCGGAACGGGCCTGCTCAACAGATACAACTTGTAGCCGTGCCCCTCGATCTGCGCCAGCGCCTCGCGAAGCAAGGGAGCGGCGCCAAGGGGCAGGCGATCCTTCTTCTCCAGCACGCTCCGAAACAGGCGCTCGTAGTGTTTGCTCGGATAGACGACAACCTGCAGCTCCACTTTCCAGCCGGTTGCCTCAGGCGCGGGGAACGGCCCTCCAAAAAGCAGGTGCCCGCCCGGCGCAATGCGCGTGTCGGCGATCTCCTTCGTGAGGCTCAAGTCAACCTGCCTTCCGATCACCTCGCGGGCCAGCTCCTTGCGTATGTGGCCATCGGCATCCACGAGTCGCAGGCTCGCCACCACTTCCGGAACGACGTAGGTAGGGAAGTAGTGCCCGGCGCCAATATTGGCGAGCCGGGCCTGGGCCCACACCGTGGCTTTGCCCCGACGCCGCACCTCCAGCGAAACGCTGAGCGCTTTGCGCACCATGTTCGCATCGTGGATGCCGCGCCAGAGATGGCGGCCGCCAGCCATGTGGCACGACTGGCAGGATTTTCCTTCCCGCGAGGCCGCGCTCGCCCGCCATTCGACGAAGGTGTTCTCGAGGAGCTTGCCGTTCAAGTTCGGCCCGTCCGCGGGAAATTGATGGCACACGGCACAGAACCGGCTGTCTTGGAATGCGGCGTTCGCCGTGAAGCCACCGTGCGGCAGCTTCAATTCGCGGCCGCTCGGACTCCCGGAACCGGGGGGCGGACCGAATCGCACATGTCGGCGCACATGGCAGGCGGCGCAAACCAGCCCTTCGAGATGCAGGTCCGGCGCGACATAGGCCGGTGGCGGCATATCGGGTACATGCGCCCAACGCATCTGCACGGCGAGCAACGCCTTTTGCTCCGCGAGGGGTGCATGACACCGCAGACATTCGTTGGACCGTTTCTGGTCCATCACGGCGAATTGCCAGCGAATGCCCGGACCCATCGTCTTGCTGTGCAGGCTCGACTGCCAGTCGAGGAATTGCTGCACGTGGCATTTGCCGCACGAGCGGGGATCGAGGGAAGCCTCGAGCGCGGAAAACTTCTCTGGCGGATTGCCCTGGGGTAGTAACGGGTCGGGCCAATGGCGTGCGAGGAACACGGCGACCGGATCCAGCGGCGAATCCTTGGCCGGCGTCGCCGCCAATTCGGCAGCCCAGGCGAGATGGAATCCGGCCGCGGCAGCCAGCAACAGCCCCGCGCACCACAAGTCAATCCATGATCTCTTCACCTGGTACTTTCTTGAACCGCTGAGATGTCCGCCGCACAATGCCTCGCGGGCAATGTCGTGACATTGTTGCATGCGCGGAGTATCCGGAAGCGAGGCTGCGCCATCAAGCCATCGCGCGCATTGCAATCTTCAAGCCCCGTCGGCAGCTAATGGGCGGCATTGCAAATTGGCATCGGGGGGCCGGCCGCCCGAGGATGAGGCCTCTGAAAGAAAAGAACAAAATGCCGAGGCACGCAAGTTGCTAGGGCCATTGCCCTAGAGGAAAAACATATTGAGCACTGTCCTGCATGGTTTGTTCGTGCCGATCGATCGCGCGTGGATCGCGATTCGCCGCCGTTGGTCGCGTGCGAATGCGCGTGCGAGCAAGACGGTCAGCCTGCGCAGCCACGGATCGATCACCGTCGATGTGGCCTGCGACTACACCGGCGACACCTGCCTTCGAACCAACCTGATGACCAAGATGGCCCTCGACCACGGCATGCCCGGATCCGTGATCGAGATCGCGACCGACAACCTGGCATCGGTCGAAACTATCCCGTTCATGCTGCCCGGCCACGGATACGTCCACCTCGCGACCGTGCGCACCGGGACCGGCTGGAAGATCTACGCCCGCAAGCAGGAAATTCCACAATGCAACGTCTAGATTGCGAGCTGCCCGAGGTGATCGGCGGCGGTAGCGGGCAGCCTCGAAACGTCATCGCGGCATTTCTCGTTCTGGGAGCATTCGTGGCGGTATCGCTCGCGACGTTCGCGGTCGACCATCGCTACATCTATTTCTCTGCCTACATGTGGTTCGGCTTCGCATATGGCATGTGCCTGCAATATGGCCGCTTCTGCATGGCCTCGGCCATTCGGGACCTGTTTGCCGTGGGCGTACCACGCATGGCGGTGGGCATCATGATCGCGATCGTGCTGTTCAGCCTGATCTCTGCGGGGGTCACCGTGTTCGGGAAGAGCACCTTCCATCCCTCGCCCATCGGACTTTATTCGGTGATCGGGGGTCTTATCTTCGGCATCGGCATGGTGTTCACGGGCGGGTGCGCTTCAGGCTCCCTGTACAAGACCGGGGAAGGAAGCATCGCGGCCCTGCTGGTAGTCGTCTCGCTCAGCTTCACCCAGGTATTCGTCGTCGACGTCGGTGGCTGGGCCAACCACCTGGTGCCCGCCGCATGGACCCTGTCGGCCGCAGCGAAGGACATGCCAGCCTCCCTGACGCTCACGGATGGTTGGTACGACCAGTTCATAGCTGGCTATGTGTGGGATCTCAAGGCCACGACGGTCGGACAGGCGCTCGGATTCACCAATGTGGTCGCCTCCGCATTCATCGGCAATTCCCTGATCAACACCATCCTTCCGGCATTTGTGATCCTCGTCGCCATTTACGCCGGATGGTATCGGAAGGGATATCTGCGCGGGCGGTCCGCCCCATACCGTGGGATCGCGACCGAGTTCGAGGGGCTGTGGGCCATGATCACCGCCTCTCGCCGCACGGCGATTGCCGGACTTATCCTTGGAATTACCGCGGGCCTCCACATGTGGGTCATGCAGGCGCTCCAGCAGCGACTGGGGATCGACAACGCCGGCGAGCTGCTCGCGGCCATGGGCCATCGCGACGGCTTGAGCATCCAGGACACCGTCTTCGATCCGGGTTATTTCTACATCACCACCCAGGAGGCGCAAGGCGCGGCATGGCTCGTGGAAAGGCTCGGGGTCAACCTGCGCCACAACGAGTTTTTCGGTCTCGAAAATGGAATTCCCGATCCGCTGCACAACCCGGTGCTCTGGATGTCGGGATCACTCATCGGCGGATCGGGGGTGATGGCGCTGCTTCACAACGAGTTCAAGGTCAAATTCCCTCTCTCGAGATCGCCACGTGGGCCATCGGCGGCGGCGTGCTGATGGGCATCGGCGCCCGGGTGGGACTCGGCTGCAACATCGGGGCCTTCTTCGCGACCGTCACCAACGGCGATCCCTCCGGCTGGCTGTTCGGCCTGGGAATGACTGCGGGCGGCCTCATCGGGGTCAGGTTTTTCAATTGGTGGATCGAGCGCCAACTGGCCAAGGAAGGCGCCGCGCTCGGATTCTGAGGTTTGATCTGCTACATCCCGGAGGACAGCGGCAACATGGCAATCAAGTTTGAAAAGATCAGGGATGGAACTTATCTGCTGGATGTGCAGGGATACGTGTGCCCGCATCCGCAGATCTACACGAAGAAGGCGCTCCAGAAGCTCAAGCCCGGAGAGGTCCTCGAATTGGTATTCGACAATCCGTCCTCCGGGGAGTCCGTGGCCGCCATGTGCGAAACTGAGGGCGACGAGATCGTCGACAAGTCGCAGGCATCGGGGGACCCGACGCTGCGCTGGCGCATACGCAAGGGCTAGGCCGATGAGGGCAAAGCGATGAAGCGAAGCGCCTGGGCAGTGGCCGGGCTGGTGCTCCTGATCATCGGCTTGATCGTCGGCTACGCGACAGCGCCCGCCGAGGAACGCGCTGGGAACCGCGCGCCGGGCACCGCCCGCGACGCTCATTGAATCCGTTGGCTAGGCAAAGAAGGAGATGATGGCCATTCGACTCGGGATCGTGGCGACGCATGAGGGCGCAGACCGACACGTCGAGGGACTGGCGCAGGCTGCGGTGTACCGTGGCTGGCCCTGCCGCTGCTTCCTCACCGGTTCCGGGGTTCGGTTGCTGCGATCGGCGGCGCTGCTCGAGCTTGCACGCGCCGGCGCTATCCGGCTGGACGTGTGCGAGCACAGCTGGGGGCTGTTGGGGAGCGGCACCCTCCCCGACGGTGCGACGGCGGGAAGCCAATACCAGAACGCAGAGCTCGCCCACCTGTGCGATCGCATCGTGGTCCTTTGAACGGGTCGCTCGCCCCCCTCGAGTGCGCCGTAACGTGAAGAAGAACATTCTGGTCATCGCACGGCACGACAAGGTCGAAGCGCTTCGAATCGCCGCGGGGCTCACGTTGCTCGACGACGCGGTCAAGATCGCCGTGCTGGGAAGCCTGGAGGACACACCCGCAATGCGAGAGCAGATGGACGTACTCGAGTTCGCCGAGGTTCCGGTGCAGCACTATGACGAGCATGGAGCCGGCGACCCAGCGCTCGCCCGCGACATAATCGACGCGGACGCCGTGTACGTCGTGTGAAAGACGCTCGGCGGGTCCTCATCCTGAATGCCGCCGCTGCGGCAGAAGTGCCGGACCAGCTAAGGGCACTCGCCGAGTCGATGGCCGCACAAGGTGCCGTCGTCGTCATGCGCCGGTGCGACGAGGGCTACGAACTTCTGCTCGATGAAATCGCCGATGCCGATTCGGTAGTCTTCTGGCCCTAGCGGAAGGCGAAACCGGCAGACCGAGTCCTGCGCGTGCAAACGCCCGACCTGTGTGGGGTCGGGCGTTTGTTTATGGGGCCCTGGCGATGACCTACTTTCTCACGGGCAATCCGCAATATCATCGGCGCGACGTCGTTTCACGGTCCTGTTCGGGATGGGAAGGGGTGGGGCCAACGCGCTATGGTCGCCAGGAATTCTGGAATTCGAAGGTAGGTACTGGATTGTGTATTGCACCGTGTGCGCGAACGAGTTCTCGCGTGCACGTCACATGCGCAAGGTTATAGGGTCAAGCCGCACGGGCAATTAGTACCGGTTAGCTCAAGGCATTACTGCCCTTACACACCCGGCCTATCAACGTCGTAGTCTCCGACGACCCTTCAGGGGGGTCAAGCCCCCGGGAGATCTCATCTTCAGGCAAGTTTCCCGCTTAGATGCTTTCAGCGGTTATCTTTTCCGCATATAGCTACCCGGCAATGCGACTGGCGTCACAACCGGTACACCAGGGATGCGTCCACTCCGGTCCTCTCGTACTAGGAGCAGCCCCCGTCAAATCTCCAACGCCCACGGCAGATAGGGACCAAACTGTCTCACGACGTTTTGAACCCAGCTCACGTACCACTTTAAATGGCGAACAGCCATACCCTTGGGACCGGCTACAGCCCCAGGATGTGATGAGCCGACATCGAGGTGCCAAACTCCCCCGTCGATATGAACTCTTGGGAGGAATCAGCCTGTTATCCCCAGAGTACCTTTTATCCGTTGAGCGATGGCCCTTCCATACAGAACCACCGGATCACTATGACCTGCTTTCGCACCTGCTCGACTTGTCAGTCTCGCAGTCAAGCCACCTTATGCCATTGCACTATGAGTACGATTTCCGACCGTACCTAGGTGACCTTCGCACTCCTCCGTTACCTTTTGGGAGGAGACCGCCCCAGTCAAACTGCCTACCATGCAAGGTCCCCGACCCCGTCAAGGGGCCCAGGTTAGAACCGCAACGTCGTCAGGCTGGTATTTCAACGTCGGCTCCACGAAGTCTGGCGACTCCGCTTCATAGCCTCCCAGCTATCCTACACAGACAGCGTCACAGTCCAATGCAAAGCTACAGTAAAGGTTCATGGGGTCTTTCCGTCTAGCCGCGGGTAGATTGCATCTTCACAAACATTTCAACTTCGCTGAGTCTCAGGAGGAGACAGTGTGGCCATCGTTACGCCATTCGTGCGGGTCGGAACTTACCCGACAAGGAATTTCGCTACCTTAGGACCGTTATAGTTACGGCCGCCGTTTACCGGGGCTTCGATCAAGAGCTTGCACCCCATCACTTAACCTTCCGGCACCGGGCAGGCGTCACACCCTATACGTCGACTTCCAACGTCTTTGCAGAGTGCTGTGTTTTTGATAAACAGTCGCAGCCACCGATTCTCTGCGGCCTTCTTCGGCTTTGGGAGCAAGTCCCTCCACCTACCAAAGGCACACCTTCTCCCGAAGTTACGGTGTCAATTTGCCGAGTTCCTTCTCCTGAGTTCTCTCAAGCGCCTTAGAATTTTCATCCTGCCCACCTGTGTCGGTTTGCGGTACGGTCCCAACGGGCTGAAGCTTAGTGGCTTTTCCTGGAAGCAGGGTATCCGCGACTTCAGGAGCCAAAGGCCCCCTGGTCCCGCGCCTCGGTGGTAACGACCGCCCGGATTTCCCTAAGCGATCCACCTACACGCTTCACCGGCACGTCCAACAGCCGGCTCGCATAACCTTCTCCGTCCCCACATCGCACCCGTCGGCGGTTCCGGAATATTGACCGGATTCCCATCAGCTACGGCTCTCGCCCTCACCTTAGGGGCCGACTCACCCTGCGCCGATGAACGTTGCGCAGGAAACCTTGGGCTTTCGGCGACAGGGCCTTTCACCCTGTTTATCGCTACTCATGTCAGCATTCGCACTTCTCATAGCTCCAGCATCCCTCTCGAGACACCTTCACAGCCTTAGAGAACGCTCCTCTACCGCCGCCAGCAATCCCCAAAGAGCGCTCACGCGCAAACGCCTCGCGAATGCCTTCTCGCGATGCAAACACTCTCTGGTGGATTACTGACGACCCGCAGCTTCGGTTATCGGCTTGAGCCCCGTTACATCTTCCGCGCAGGACGACTCGATCAGTGAGCTATTACGCTTTCTTTAAAGGATGGCTGCTTCTAAGCCAACCTCCTGACTGTCTAAGCCTTCCCACCTCGTTTTCCACTTAGCCGATATTCGGGACCTTAGCTGGCGGTCTGGGTTGTTTCCCTCTTGACCCCGGACGTTAGCACCCGTGGTCTGTCTGCCGTGCTCGAGCTCTTCGGTATTCGGAGTTTGCCATGGTTTGGTAAGCCTATAGCGGCCCCCTAGCCATAACAGTGCTCTACCCCCGAAGGCAATACACGACGCACTACCTCAATAGTTTTCGAGGAGAACCAGCTATCTCCGGTTTTGTTTAGCCTTTCACCCCTATCCACAGCTCATCCCCGACCTTTTCAACGGGCGTGGGTTCGGCCCTCCAGTGGGTGTTACCCCACCTTCAGCCTGGCCATGGATAGATCAACCGGTTTCGGGTCTACGCAGCGCTACTCAATCGCCCTATTCAGACTCGCTTTCGCTACGCCTCCGGCATCAAGCCTTAAGCTCGCAACGCAACGTAAGTCGCTGACCCATTATACAAAAGGTACGCGGTCACCCCTTGCGAGGCTCCCACTGTTTGTATGCATGCGGTTTCAGGATCTATTTCACTCCCCTCCCGGGGTTCTTTTCGCCTTTCCCTCACGGTACTGGTTCACTATCGGTCAATGATGAGTATTTAGCCTTGGAGGATGGTCCCCCCATCTTCAGACAGGATTTCACGTGTCCCGCCCTACTTGTCTCGAGCCTAGTTCCACACCAGCGCTTTCGCGTACGGGGCTATCACCCGCTATGGCGCACCTTTCCAGGCGCTTCCGCTAACACCAGTGCTAAAGCTCGATGGCTCTTCCCATTTCGCTCGCCACTACTCTGGGAATCTCGGTTGATTTCTGTTCCTCTGGTTACTGAGATGTTTCAGTTCTCCAGGTTCGCTCCTGTAACCCTATGTATTCAGGTCACGGTGACCCTCGCGGGCCGGGTTTCCCCATTCGGAAATCTGCGGATCAGCGCCCATTTGCCGGCTCCCCGCAGCTTATCGCAGGCTGTCACGTCCTTCATCGCCTATCATTGCCAAGGCATCCACCACATGCACTTATTCGCTTGACCCTATAACCTTGCCGCCTTCGCCTTTAGAGCAAAAGCAAACCACAGCCAAAGTCGCCGCAGCCACAACAAAGCAATAGGTAACTCTCACGCTTAAGTTTGTGCACTACACCGAGTTTGACTCGGCGTAGACACGATGCAATACATAACCCAGTGTCCTCGCTACTCCAGGTGTCATCACAACACCCGTTTTGCAAGAACAACTACCTTCGTATCCCAGATTGTTAAAGAGCAGCCAATCGTGCTTCACGTGAAGAATCACCAATCAGCCGTCGCCACAGGCATGGCTGATTGCTGATCCCTCGCAAACCGGCTGGTGGGTCTGGATGGATTCGAACCATCGACCCCCGCCTTATCAAGACGGTGCTCTAACCAACTGAGCTACAGACCCGCCTGGGTCGCTGCCAACAAAGGCTAAAAGCTGCTCGCCAAAGTACAGCCGATAGAGGGTGGGCGCTGCAGTAGCGCTTGATCTTAGAAAGGAGGTGATCCAGCCGCACCTTCCGATACGGCTACCTTGTTACGACTTCACCCCAGTCATGAATCTCACCGTGGTCGGCGCCATCCTTGCGGTTAAGCGACCGGCTTCTGGTGAAACCCACTCCCATGGTGTGACGGGCGGTGTGTACAAGACCCGGGAACGTATTCACCGCGACATGCTGATCCGCGATTACTAGCGATTCCGACTTCATGCAGTCGAGTTGCAGACTGCAATCCGGACTACGACGCGCTTTTTAGGGATTGGCTCCAGATCGCTCCTTGGCAACCCTCTGTACGCGCCATTGTATTACGTGTGAAGCCCTACCCATAAGGGCCATGAGGACTTGACGTCATCCCCACCTTCCTCCGGTTTGTCACCGGCAGTCTCATTAGAGTGCCCAACTGAATGTAGCAACTAATGACAAGGGTTGCGCTCGTTGCGGGACTTAACCCAACATCTCACGACACGAGCTGACGACAGCCATGCAGCACCTGTGTTCCCGTTCCCTTTCAGGCACACCCGGGTTTCCCCAGGCTCCAGGACATGTCAAGGGTAGGTAAGGTTTTTCGCGTTGCATCGAATTAATCCACATAATCCACCGCTTGTGCGGGTCCCCGTCAATTCCTTTGAGTTTTAACCTTGCGGCCGTACTCCCCAGGCGGTCGACTTCACGCGTTAGCTTCGTTACTGAGAGTGTCAAACCCCCAACAACCAGTCGACATCGTTTAGGGCGTGGACTACCAGGGTATCTAATCCTGTTTGCTCCCCACGCTTTCGTGCATGAGCGTCAGTGTCAGCCCAGAGACCTGCCTTCGCCATCGGTGTTCCTCCTGATATCTACGCATTTCACTGCTACACCAGGAATTCCAGTCTCCTCTGCCGCACTCAAGCCTTGCAGTCCCAAATGCCATTCCCAGGTTAAGCCCGGGGATTTCACATCTGGCTTACAAAACCGCCTGCGCACGCTTTACGCCCAGTAATTCCGATTAACGCTCGCACCCTACGTATTACCGCGGCTGCTGGCACGTAGTTAGCCGGTGCTTATTCTTCCGGTACCGTCAGTAGGCAACGCTATTCACGTTACCCGTTTCGCTCCGGACAAAAGAGCTTTACAACCCGAAGGCCTTCTTCACTCACGCGGAATGGCTGGATCAGGGTTTCCCCCATTGTCCAAAATTCCCCACTGCTGCCTCCCGTAGGAGTCTGGGCCGTGTCTCAGTCCCAGTGTGGCTGATCATCCTCTCAGACCAGCTACCGATCATCGCCTTGGTAGGCCTTTACCCCACCAACTAGCTAATCGGACATCGGCCGACCCATTCGCGCGAGGCCTTGCGGTCCCCCGCTTTCCCCTCTCGGGCGTATGCGGTATTAATCCGGCTTTCGCCGGGCTATCCCCCACAAATGGACACGTTCCGATGCATTACTCACCCGTTCGCCGCTCGCCGCCAGGTTGCCCCGCGCTGCCGCTCGACTTGCATGTGTAAAGCATTCCGCCAGCGTTCAATCTGAGCCAGGATCAAACTCTTCAGTTCAATCCAGTCATTGCAACTCACAAAGAATCACAAAGATCCAAAGTGAGCACTGCCTTGTCGCTTCAGCCTCGCCCCAAACCGCAGGACTCGGCCAGCGCACGCAGCACCCACCTCTATCGGCTGTAACTTGTTAAAGAGCGATGCCGACCGAGCCTCGTTGCACCTAGCAACGTGACTTACGTCAGCAGAGCCGGTGATTATACGCATATCCTGCCGGGAGGGTCAACTCGCGTCCGCGTCCCGGGCTCAGCCGCCCTTCCTCAGGGTGACCTTGGCGAACCTGCGCTTGCCGACCTGCAGCACGTAGGTCGAACCGGCCATCAGCTTCAGGGCCTTGTCGGTGACCGTGTCGCCGTCCACCTTCACGCCGCGTTGCTCGATCATCCGCACCGCGTCCGACGTGGACGGGCACACGCCCGAGGCCTTCAGGACCTGGGCGATCGATGCACCCTCCGACCAAACGTCGATGAACTTCTCCTCGAGGTTCTCGGGCACGCCGCCGTGGCGGAAACGCGACTCGAAGTCCTCGAGCGCGGCCGCGGCGGCCGGGCGGTCGTGGAAGCGCGCCACGATCTCCTGGGCGAAGCGCACCTTCGTGTCGCGCGGGTTCGCTCCCGTCTCGACTTCCCTTTTCCACTTGGCGATCGTCTCGAGCGGCTCGAACGAGAGCAGCTCGATGTAGCGCCACATCAGCTCGTCGGAGATCGACATGAGCTTGCCGAACATCTCGTTGGGCTGCGTCGTGGATGCCGACGTAGTTGTCGAGCGACTTGGACATCTTGTTGACGCCGTCCAGCCCCTCGAGCAGCGGCATGGTGATGATGACTTGCGGCTCCTGGCCGTAGTGCTTCTGCAGTTCGCGCCCCACCAGCAGGTTGAACTTCTGGTCGGTGCCACCCAGCTCGACGTCGGCCTTCATCGCCACGGAGTCGTAGCCCTGCATGATCGGATAGAGCAGCTCGTGCACGGAGATCGGCTTCTGCTCGGCGAATCGCTTGGCGAAGTCGTCGCGCTCGAGGAGCCGGGCCACGGTGTACGTTCCCGCGAGCTTGATCATTCCGGAAGCGCCCAGCTGCTCGCTCCATGTCGGAGTTGAACATGATCTCGGTCTTTGATTCATCGAGCACCTTGAAGACCTGCGCCTTGTACGTCTCGGCGTTGTGCGCGATCTGTTCAGGCGTGAGCGGCGGACGCGTCGCGTTGCGGCCGCTGGGATCTCCGATCATCCCGGTGAAATCGCCGATCAGGAACATCACGTGGTGGCCGAGGTCCTGGAATTGACGCATCTTGTTGAGCACTACCGTATGGCCGAGGTGCAGGTCCGGCGCCGTCGGGTCGAATCCGGCCTTGACCCGCAGGGGCTTGCCTTTCGCGAGCTTGCGCACGAGGTCGTGTTCCACGATCACCTCGTCGGCGCCTCTCCGGATGACATCGAGGCCGATTGACTGAGTCATTGATTTGATTCCGCTTTTAGCCGCCGACCGGGACTTTTCTGATATTCTGTGCAAGCCATTTCGGATCAGGCCTCGATGAGTGCTCAAAAGGGCGACAGTTTAGCGCAGCGATCCGGGGTGCCAGGCATGATGCGGCGGCTTGTCTTCGGCATCCTTCTGCTGGCGCTGCCGGCAATGACGGTGCTCACGGCATTCGGGGTCGCTCCCGGAACCGCGACCCGAGACGTGCGGCAAGAGCTGGTGCGAGAAGCGATCCCGGTGCCGGATCCGGCGCCGCGCTCCGCTGGCGAACCGGCCCGCTACGTGACCCAGGAAAGGGTGCTTCGCGGCGACACTGTGGCCGCCCTCTTCGAGCGCCTCGGCGTGCGCGACCCTTCGGCCATGGACTTCCTGCGCCGCGATGCGACGGGAAGCACGATCTTCCGCCAGCTGGTCCCGGGACGCATGCTCCAGGCGGAAACCGCCACCGACGGCTCGCTGTACGCGCTGCGCTATTTCACCGACCCTGCGACATTGCTCGAAGTAACCCGCAGCGCGGCCGGATTCGTATCCCGCCAGCGGCCGATCACCGATGCGCCCAGGCTGGTCTACAAGACGGCGACGATCCAGTCGTCGCTGTTCGCCGCCACCGACGCGGCCGGCATTCCCGACGCGATCGCGCTGCAGCTCGCGCGCGTCTTCGGGACCGACATCGACTTCCGCGCCGACCTTCGCCGCGGCGATCGTTTCTCGGTGGTCTATGAAATGATCTACGACTCGGGTGAGTTCGTGGGCCCAGGGCGCATCGTGGCCGCGCAGTTCGTGAATGAAGGTCATGTCTACAACGCGGTTCTATTCGAGGACGACGAAGGCGACGACGGCTACTACTCGCTCGACGGAACGAACCGCGCCAAGGCATTCCTGCGCTCGCCGGTGGAATTCACGCGGATCAGCTCGCGGTTCGGCAACCGCCTGCATCCCCTGTTCAAGAACTGGCGCAAGCACACCGGCGTGGACTTCGCGGCCCCCAAGGGCACGCGAGTGCTTGCGGCTGCCGACGGCGTCGTCACCTCGGCGGCATGGCGCGGCGGCTACGGAAACGCGATCGAAATTCGGCACGGAGGCGCCATCACCACGCTATACGGGCACCTGTCCGGATTCGCGACTGGCATACGGGCGGGAACCCGCGTCCACCAGGGCCAGGTGATCGGATATGTCGGGATGACCGGCTGGGCCACGGGGCCCCATTTGCACTACGAGTTCAGGGTGGCGGGCGTGTACCACGACCCGCTTCGCGTGGCGCTGCCCAAGGCGGACCCGGTGCCTGCGCGCCTCAGGGCGCAGTTTCTCGCGGTTGCCGCGCGCGCTCGAGCCACGATTGGTCTCGTGGCCGCCGCGATGCCCGCCAACTTCGAGTAGGCGTGGCCGCGCTCTTCATCGGATTGATGTCGGGGACGAGCCTCGATGGGGCGGACGCCGCGCTCGTCGAGTTTTCGTCGCCTTCGCCTCGCACGCTCGCCTTCGCCACGGTTCCGTACCCGAGGGAGTTGCGCGAGCAAATCCTGGCCCTGTCCCAGCCCGGCACCGATCCCCTCGAACTCGCGGGTACCGTGTCCCTGCAATTGGCGGACCTGTATGCGCGCGCCGTCGAGGGAGCGCTCGCCGCAGGAGGCGCGGATCGGCGCAACGTCACGGCAATCGGCTGCCACGGCCAAACGGTGCGGCATCGCCCGGACCTGGGCTTCACGATCCAGCTCAACGACCCGGCGCGGTTGGCGGAGAGCACCGGCATCGACGTGATCGCCGATTTCCGCCGGCGCGACATGGCGGCCGGCGGACAGGGTGCGCCGCTCGTGCCGGCCTTCCATGAGGCCATGTTCCGGCACCCCTCGCGTTCACGGGCAGTCGTGAATATCGGCGGCATCAGCAACGTGACCTGGCTCCCCGTCGACGGCCGGGCGATAGGCTTCGACTGCGGCCCCGGCAATGTGCTGCTCGATGGATGGGCCGGCAAGTATCTGGACGCCGACTTCGACGAGGGCGGCCGCTGGGCGTCGCAGGGCAAGACCGATCCGGCGCTGCTCGCGAAACTCCTCGCGGAGCCCTTTCTCGCCTGCGCGCCGCCCAAGAGCACCGGGCGCGAGCTCTTCCGCATGGACTGGCTCGAGGGCAAGCTGCCGGCCGGCTACCGGGCGCAGGACGTGCAGTCCACCCTCGCCGATTTCACCGCGCAGGCGATCGTCGGCGCGATCGATCGATTCTGTGACGCGACCGACGAGATCTACCTGGCAGGCGGGGGCGCGCGCAACGCCTCGCTCGTCACGCGCATCGAGCACCTCGCCGGGGAGCGCACGGTGGCCCTCACCGACGCCCTCGGCGTGCCGACTTCGCACGTGGAATCCATGGCCTTCGCCTGGCTGGCAATGAAATGCGTCCGGCGCGAGGCCGTCGACCTCACCGCGGTCACCGGCGCCCGCGAGCCGCGGATTCTCGGCGCCATCTACCCGGCCTGAAAAAAGTGAACGGGGAGCCTGCGCTCCCCATTTCATGCCCGCGGCCGCGTCGTGCGCGGCGCAGTCTCAGACGCTAAACGACGATCCGCATCCGCAGGTCGACGAGGCGTTCGGATTCTTGATCACGAACTGCGCACCCTCCAGGCCCTCGGTGTAATCGATCTCCGCGCCGATCAGGTACTGGTAGCTCATCGGGTCTATCAGCAGGCTCACGCCGTTCTTCTGCATGACGGTGTCGTCTTCGTTGGCAACCTCGTCGAACGTGAAGCCATATTGCAGGCCGGAGCAGCCCCCACCGGTCACGAAGACCCGCAGCTTGAGCTCGTTGTTACCCTCTTCCTCGATGAGCGCCTTCACCTTGTTGGCCGCGCTCTCCGTGAAGACGAGCGGATCCGGCATCGTGGTGGCCATGTCGTTCATGACGGTTCTCCAGTGCTTGCGTGGTTCATTCCGACTTGCCGGACGCCGGCTTGAAGTCGATTACCTTGTCGTTCTTCTGCGGGCTTTCGTACACCAGCTGGCCCATGACGATCGCGCCCACGTGGATCTCGATCGACTTGTACGAAACATTGCCTGTGACACGGGCCTTGGGGAGAAGTTCGACGTATTCGGAGCCGCGCACCGGCCCGGCGATGGTGCCATTTATCACGACATGCGCCACGTCGATCTCGCCTTCCACCTTCGCCAGCTCGGAAACGACCAGCGTTCCCGGCTTGTTGCCGGTGGCCTTCACGTTGCCAACGATGTGGCCGTCGACACGCAGCCCGCCGGTGAAAGTGATGTCACCTTCGATGGTGCTGCCCGCGCCGATCAGGCTGTCGATCGGACTCGGCTTGTTGGTCTTTCCGAACATTCGAAAACCCCCTTACGGCAAGTTGACCGTACGGGACAGTTTAACCTGTCCCCCCGGAAGCGCAAGAACGCGCACCTCGACGCTCCTCAGGACGGCGTCCTCGGGGATCGCGAGGCGTCCCTCGACCTTGTGGTAGAAGCGGAATTCGAAGCCCGCGGACGCCTGGGGCGCGGCCGGATCCGGGAATACCATCGTCCGCGCGGTGGTCCCCTGGTCGATGTGCGCGACGATCTGTACCTTGCCCTTGAAGTCTTGCTTGCGCTGGCCGCCCTGGGTGAGCAGCATGTGGTACAGGTATTCGTTGGTCGCCGCGTCCCGCTCCACCTTCAGGTCCTGGATCCCGATTCCCTCGGGCGTGGTTCCCGACGACATCAGTCGCCGCAGGAACCCAAGGTCCTCCTTCTGCGCAGCGTTCTCGTCCTGCAGCTGGGCTACGGTCCGGGCAAGCTCGCCCTGCGCCGCCCTCTCGATCTGGAGCTGGCGCTCGCGCTCCACCAGTGTGCCCTTGACCGATTCGAGTTCGGCCTTGAGCGTGCGATTCTGGGCCGTGAGCGTGGTGATTTGCTGGCGCACCTCGTCAAGGCTCGAGCCCGTGATGCGGTAGCTGTTCTGCACGACCCACCACACGATCCCCGCCACTGCGAACATCATCAGGATGTTGAGCAGCCAGCGCCAGTACCAGGCAAGCTGGGAGCGGATCGCCATGCGCGACGAACCGATGCCGAAGCTGCTGCGCAACTTGCGCGCGAGGCTACGCATCAGGGCACCACCGCGATCTGACGCAGCGCTTCGGCCTCGGGGAATCCGAACATCAGGTTCATGTTCTGGACCGCCTGCCCGGCCGCCCCCTTGACCAGGTTGTCCTCCACGGCGAGCACCACGAGGGTGTCCCCGTCGAAAGGGCGGTGAACCGCAATGCGGCATTGGTTGGTGCCCCGCACCCAGCGCGTTTCGGGCTGCGATCCGGGGGGCAGTACGTCGACGAACGGCTCTTTCGCGTAGCGGCGCTCATACAGTGCCTGGAAGTCCGTGTCCGCCGTGATCCTGGCATACACCGTGGCAAGAATGCCCCGCACCATCGGCACGAGGTGCGGAACGAAGGTGAGCCCGAGGTGGCGCCCGGACGCGGCCTCCAGGGAGGCGAGGCTCTCGAGAATTTCCGGATGGTGTCGGTGCCCCTTCACGGAATAGGCCTTGAAATTGTCCGACGACTCCGAGAAGAGCAGATCGATCTCGGTCTTACGGCCGGCACCGCTCACTCCGGACTTCGCATCCGCGATGAGATGGCCATGATCGACGAACGCCGTCTCGACGAGGGGCAGCAGCGCGAGTTGGATGGCGGTGGCATAACAGCCCGGATTGGCGACGAGCCGTGCGTCACGGATCCGTTCCCGGTTGATCTCCGGAAGCCCGTACACCGCCTGGGCCAGCAGCTCGGGCGCCGCGTGGGGCACCTTGTACCACTTCTCCCAGACGGCACGGTCCTTCATCCGGAAATCCGCCGAAAAATCGACGATGCGCGCGCCCTTTTCGAGCAATGCGGGCGCCTGTCCCATCGCCACTCCGTTGGGTGTCGCGAAGAATATGCAATCGCAGCCATCGAGCGGCGCGGAGGCCGGGTCGGTAAACACGAGATCGACCCTGCCGCGCAGGGAAGGAAAGTGATCGGCCACCTTCACGCCCGCCTCGCCGCGCGACGTGATGGCGGTGACCTCCAAGCGGGGATGGTCGGCGAGCAGGCGAAGCAGCTCGACTCCCGTGTATCCGGTTCCTCCCACCACACCGACCTTGATCATCAGTGCCTTTCCGGCGCGTCAGCCGCGCCGCGTCGCAACTCCATGAACGACAAAGCCGCCCATGCGAGGCGGCTTTGTTTGTGCATGGCAACAGACCTCGTTGCCCTCCGCCCTAGCGCTTCGAGAACTGCTTGCGACGTCGCGCCTTGTGCAGGCCGACCTTCTTGCGCTCGACCTCGCGCGCATCGCGCGTTACCAGCCCGGCCTTGGACAGCGTCGGCTTGAGGGTGGGATCGTACTCGATGAGGGCACGCGTGATGCCGTGGCGCACCGCGCCCGCTTGCCCCGACTCGCCGCCGCCGAACACGTTCACCTTGATGTCGAACGTCTGGACATGGTTGGTGAGCTCGAGCGGCTGGCGCACGATCATGCGCCCGGTCTCGCGTGAGAAGAACACGTCGACCGGCTTGTCGTTCACCGTGATCTCGCCCTTGCCGGGCCTGATGAAGACCCGCGCCACCGCATTCTTGCGGCGGCCCGTACCATAGTTGTACTTGCCGATCATGTGGGTTCCTTAAATCTCGAGGGCTTTGGGCTGTTGCGCCGAATGCGGATGCTGCGGTCCCGCGTAGATCTTGAGCTTCTTGATCATTGCGTAGCCGAGCCGGCCCTTGGGCAGCATGCCCTTCACCGCGAGCTTGAGCACGCGATCGGGGTGGCGCGCCTGGAGCTTGGTGAAGTTGGTCTCGTAGATACCGCCCGGATACGTCGAGTGGCGGTAGTACTTCTTGTCCGTGGCCTTGGCCCCGGTGACGCGCAGCTTCTCGACGTTCACGACGACGATGTAGTCGCCGGTATCCACGTGCGGAGTGAACTCGGGCTTATGCTTGCCGCGCAATCGCCGCGAGACTTCCGTCGCGAGGCGCCCCAGGACCTTGTCCGTGGCGTCCACGACGAACCAGTCGCGCCGCACCGTTTCCGGCTTGGCCGAAAAGGTCTTCATGCTGGTTCCTTTCAGTTTGCGGCCCTGGGTGCCGGCACGGTGCCGATACTTTGGTCGCTTTATTTTGGAAGAGCGAAACCGGAAATTATAGGTAAATCAGTTCTTTGTGTCAAACCGGGTCTCGGCTAGAATCCGAGGGTCAATCGCTCTGCCGGCCCGTGATCCCCGCCCAAGCATCCCATTTCGAGCAATACGCGCGCGTTGCCGCCGCAGCGCTGATCGTGGTCGGCTGCTTCTTCGTCCTGCAGCCGTTCCTCGGCGCGATCCTCTTCGCCGGCGTGCTGTGCTTCTCGACGTGGCCGCTGTTCGTTCGCCTCAGGCAGCGGCTGGGAGGCCGCTCCTGGCTCGCCGCTGCCGTGCTGGTGCTGGCGATGACCTTCGCCCTGGCGCTGCCCGTCGCGCTCGCCGCGCAAAGCCTCGTGATGCACTCGACGGCAATGGTCGAGGCGGTGCGTGGATTCGTCGACCAGCGCGCCAACCTCGAGCTGCCTGACTTCGTAAAGCGCATCCCCATGGTGGGCAGTGCGCTTTCCGACTACTGGCAGGTCCTGATCCAGAGCCAGGCCGAGCTGGTGGCGCTGGCCAGGAAGCTCGCCGAACCCGCGAAGTCGGTGCTCGTCAGCCTCGGCGCAGCGGTCGGAAGGGGACTGGTCCAGCTGCTCATCGCGATCTTCGTGGCTTATTTCTTCTATCGCGACGGGGAGCGCCTGCGCGGGCTCCTGCTCGAAGGAATGGGGCGCCTGGCCGGACGCGAGCACGGAGGCGCCCTGGTAACGACCGCGCAGAATGCCGTGCGAGGCGTGGTCTACGGTCTCATGGGAACCGCCCTGGCGCAGGGCGCCCTTGCTGCGGTGGGCTTCCTCATTGCGGGCGTACCGGAGGCGTTCCTGCTGGGCGCGCTCACGTTCATACTTTCGCTGATCCCCATGGGCACGGTGCTCGTATGGGGCGGGGCGGCCGTGTGGCTGTATGCGCAGGGGCTCGTCGGTTGGGCAATCTTCATGCTCGTCTATGGGGTGGCGGTGATCAGCTCGGTGGACAATTTCGTCAAGCCGATCCTGATGAGCCGCGCGGGCGGCCTGTCGATGCCGCTCGTGGTTCTCGGCGTTTTCGGGGGCGCCGTGGCTTTCGGATTCATCGGGCTCTTCGTTGGCCCGGCGCTGCTCGCCGTGGGGTGGAGCCTCATGAAGGCGTGGCTCGAGACGCCGGCGCCGGACAAACCCGAGGCGCCCTCCGCGTGAACCACCCAACTCACATCAGAGTGCCATGAAAGCGCGCGTCCAGCTGGTCGAGGGAATGACCTTCATCGCCGAAAGCGCAAGCGGCCATGCGGTCGTCGTGGATGCGGCGCCCGACGTGGGTGGCCGCGACCTCGGCGCGCGACCCATGGAGCTCGTGCTCATGGGAGCCGGGGCCTGCACCGCCATCGACGTGGTCCATATCCTGCGCAAGTCGCGCCAGCCGGTGACGGGCTGCGTGGTCGAGCTCGACGCGGAGCGCGCGGCCGAGGACCCGAAGGTCTTCACCCGCATCCGATTGCACTACGTCGTGAGCGGAAATGGGCTTGCGCGCGCGCAAGTCGAGCGCGCCATCAAGCTTTCCAAGACCAAGTACTGTTCGGCCACGATCATGCTCGCCAGGACGGCCGAGATCGAATTCGATTTCGAGATCGTCGATTCGGGAACACCGCCTCAGACCCAGTAGGCCGTACCCGTCATCACCCGCGACGCGAGCCGCATCGTGGCCTTCACCACCGACGGCAGCTCCTGCGCTCCGAGCTCGCGACCCATGGATGCGTGCCGGCTCTCGTCCTCGCGCATCTGTTCCACGATCGCGCGGCTCGAAAGGTCATCGGCGGGAAGCCGGTCCAGGTGGCTTTCGAGGTGGCGCTCCACCTGGTCTTCGGTCTCGGCGAGAAAGCCCAGGCTCCAGCGATCCCCGGCAAGTCCCGAGGCGACCCCCCACGCGAATGACCCGGCATACCAGAGCGGATCGAGCAGGCTCGTGCGCGCACCTAGTCCTTCGATGCGATCGCGGCACCACGCGAGATGGTCGCGCTCTTCGGAGGCTGCCGTGCGCAGCGCGGAACGCACCGCGAAATCACGGGCGACCAGCGCCTGGCCGCTGTAGAGCGCCTGCGCGCAAACTTCGCCGGTGTGATTGACGCGCATGAGGCGCGCCGACAAGCCGCGGTCCGGGGCCGCCCCCGGCCCGCGGTCAGCGGCATCGGGCGATGGCCGCCCCGCGGTGGCCGCCCCGGACAGGGTACGCAGCGCCTCGTCGGCTGCGATCAGCAGCGAGTCGACCAGGCCTGCGAGCGACGGGACGGAGGAAGCGGGCATCGCTTGAAATGAAAAAGGGCGCGGCAATTGCCGCGCCCCTATTGTCGTACGAATCGCTCGCGCGATCAGAACACGTGCTGGATGCCCACCGCGACGCCCGAGGGATCGTTGTCGGCGGCAATCGCCAGCGTGCCCGAACCGAAGTTGCAGGTAGCCGTCTTGTTGTTCTTGACCGTCACGTACTGCGCAAGGAAGAACGTGCGCTTGGAGAAGACGTACTCATAGGCCAGCGTGTTGCTGTTGCAGCTGGGCTGCGTTGCTGCGTTACTTGCCGCCCCGTCCTTCCCGTTCTGGTACTGGTAGATGAACTTGTTATGGCCCATCGTGTAGACCAGGCTGGCCAGCCACGACTTGCGGTCCGATACCGAGGTGGCACCCTGGGCGGCGTCCGTCTTGATCGACTCGTACACCAGGCCGGCTTTGAGCGGCCCGAAGGTGTAAGCGCCACCGCCGCTGTAGCCCTGTTGCTTGGTCTGCGTCGCCGACGGATCCTTGTGGCTCTCGTACGCGAAGAACGCGTAGAGCGGCCCGCCGTTGTACGTGACCGACGCGCCATCGTCATGAGGATTGGACGTCGCCGTCTTGTTCTGGGTGGACTGCGTCATCAGCTTGATCGCGAATCCGCCGAAGTTCGGGCTCCAGTATTGGACGATATTTGGATCGCGGCGATCGAAGCTGGCCTGGCCGTGGCCGACACCCGTGATGCCACCAAGGGTCAGGTCGCCGAAGGCGTCGATCGGGTACGTCGAGACCTTGTACGGCGTGTCCCAGCGGCCGATGAGCAGGCTGCCCCAGCCGCCCTCCAGGCCGACGGCGCTGTTGCGGTTTGCGAACGCGTTCGGTGCGGCCGCAGTGGGGGAGTTGTTAGGGCTGAATGCAGTCTCGAGCTGGAAGAACGCCTTCAATCCGCCGCCGAGGTCTTCCGTGCCACGCACGCCGAGGAGCGAAGCCTGGTCGGTCACACGGGTGCGGCTGGGAACGTCGGCCGCAGCGCCGTCCGCCTTCGCGGACACCGACTCGAACGTCTCATAGACGCGCCCGTACAGGGTGACCGGGCCGCTCTGAGCCATGGCAGCCGGCACTACGGACGCGCCAGCGATTGCCAAAGCGATCAGCTTTTTGTTCATCAGAATCTCCTTGTGTTGAAGTGAGGCCGTGAATTCGCTTCTATTGATTCTTCGAAACCTCGTGGGGATTGTCCCGCCCCGATCTTTGGACTTTCGGAATTCTTTTTGAGTGCCATGCGCATGATGCCAAAGCCGTCGCCATCGCTCAAGAGGTTTTTCGCTAATAGCGCAACAAACTCTGGCTCTTGTTGTGCCGTCGCAACACGCTTCAGAAATGGCCGGAAAACAGCCTTTGCAGGGCCTCTCCGGGTTCGGCTGATGCCATAAGCGCACTCCCGACCAAGTAAGCACTCACTCCCGACTGTCGGAGCCTCGCGATATCCTCCGGGCTCGCAATTCCGCTTTCAGACACCAGGATGCGGTCGGACGGGATCCGGGAAGCCATCGACAAGGTGGTCTCGAGGCGCGTTTCGAAGGTGCGCAGGTCCCGGTTGTTGATTCCCACCAGCGCGGTGGGCATGCGCAGCGCGCGCTCCAGCTGCTCCGCATCGTGGCACTCCACGAGGACATCCATTCCCAGTTCCTTCGCGGCGCGCGCCATGACGAGCAGCTCGTCGTCGGGCACCGCGTCGACGATGAGCAGGATGCAGTCCGCACCCCACGCGCGCGCTTCGTGCACCTGGTACGGATCCACCATGAAGTCCTTGCGCAGGGCCGGCAGCGCGCACGCCGCGCGGGCCGCGACCAGGTCTTCCCGCGATCCCCCGAAGTACTCGCGATCCGTGAGGACCGACAGGCAGCTCGCCCCATGCGCCGCGTAGGAGGAGGCGATGCGTGCGGCATCGAAATCGGCGCGGATCAGCCCCCGGCTGGGGCTGGCGCGCTTGATCTCCGCGATGACCGCCGGCCTTGCGGCATCGATCGCGCGGCGCAGCGCGCGCTCGAAGCCGCGCGGCGGCGTGGCGCGCGCGGCCTGCCGCTCGATTTCCCGCCTCGGAATCGATGCCTTCGCCTGCTCGACCTCGCCGCGCTTGGCGGCGATGATGCGTCCCAGAACGTCGGACACGTCAACCGGCCTTCGCGAACGAGCGGCTGAACTGTACCAGCTGGTCGAGTTTGCCCCGCGCCGCCCCGCTCGCGAGCGCGTCGCGCGCCGCCGCCACGCCGTCCCACAGGCTGCCCACCACCCCCGACACATAGAGCGCCGCCGCGGCATTGAGGGTCACCACGTCGCGCGCCGGCCCTGGCTCGTCGGCAAGCACGGCCTGCACGCGCTCGCGCGACCCCGCGGCGTCCTTCACCTGGATCGATTCGATGGGCGCCACGTCGAATCCGAACTGCCTGGGCTCGATCACGTACTCGGTGATGAAGTCGTGGCGCAATTCCGCGACGTGGGTGGGACCCGTGATGGTGATCTCGTCGAGGCCTTCGTGGCCGTGCACGGTGAGTACGTGCCGGCTGCCGAGCATCTTCAGGACCCGCGCCTGGATGCCGACGAGGTCGGAGTGGAAGACCCCCATCACCTGGTTGGGCGCGCCCGCCGGGTTGGTGAGCGGCCCGAGTATGTTGAGGATCGTGCGCATGCCGAGCTCCTTGCGCACCGGCGCGGCGTGCTTCATCGCGGGATGGTGGCTGGGCGCGAACATGAAACCCAATCCCACCTCGCGCAAGCAGAGCCCGACCTGCTCGGGAGTGAGGGCGAGGTTCACGCCGAGCGCCTCGAGCACGTCGGCGCTTCCGGACTGGGAGGAGACAGCGCGCCCGCCGTGCTTCGCCACGCGCGCGCCCGCCGCCGCGGAGACGAACGCCGCCGTGGTCGAGATGTTGAACGTATGGGACTTGTCACCGCCCGTCCCGCAGGTATCCACCAGGTGATCGAGATCCATCGCGTCCACCTTGGTGGAGAACTCGCGCATCACCGAGGCGGCCGCGGCGATCTCGGAAACCGACTCCGTCTTCACGTGCAGGCCCATGAGGATGGCGGCGAGCTGGACCGGGGACACCTTCCCTTCCATCACCTGGCGCATGAGGTCGACCATCTCGTCGTAGAAGATCTCGCGCTTGTCGCACAGGCGATTGATCGCTTCCTGGGGCGTGAACATCGTCATCGTCCTTCTACTCCGTGAGGAAATTGCGCAGCAGCGCGTGGCCATGCTCGGTGAGGATGGACTCGGGGTGGAATTGCACGCCCTCGACCGGGAGGGCACGATGCCGCACGCCCATGATCTCGCCATCCTCCGTCCACGCCGTCACCTCGAGCTCGGAGGGGCAGCTCGAGCGCTCGATGGCGAGGGAATGGTAGCGGGTCGCCTCGTAGGGCGTGGGCAGCCCCGCGAAGACGCCCCGGCCCTCGTGGTGGATCTTCGAGACCTTGCCGTGCATCAGCGTCTTCGCATGCACGATGCGCCCGCCGAAAGCCTGGCCGATGGCCTGGTGGCCGAGGCAGACGCCGAGGATCGGCACGCGCCCGGCCAGGCGCCCGATGAGGTCGAGCGAGACACCCGCTTCGTTGGGCGTGCAGGGGCCGGGCGAAAGCACGATGCGCTCGGCGCCCAGGCGTTCGATCTCGTCGACCGTCATCTCGTCGTTGCGGATCACCTTCACGTCCTGGCCCAGCTCTCCGAGGTACTGCACCAGGTTGAAGGTGAAGGAGTCGTAGTTGTCGATCATCAGCAGCACGGCCACCCTCCGTCGAGCGAGTAGGATGGGGTTCCAATCCCGTGAAAGGCCCCATCCCCATGCTTGCGGAGCCCATCAAACCCAAGGTGGTCGAGCTCGCCTCGGGCATCTTCACCCGCATGGTCGCCGATGCGGCCACCATCACCGAGCAGGGCGGCGTCACTTTCTCCATCGATCCGGCAAAGCTCGCCCAGATGAGCTTCAAGCTCGCCGCAGCCTTCCAGAAGGTCGAGGACGACATCAACGCCGACGCGCTGCCCAAGAACGTCGGCTACAAGCTCGATTCGGCCGACATCGCCACCTGGGGCAAGTGAGCGCGCTGGCGCGCTGATTCGCCGGCAGCGGCGCTTCATGGCAGCGGGGCATCCAGTCCGGCGTGGACCTGCTCGGCCGCGGCCAGCAGCGCGCGCGCCTTGTTCTGCGTCTCGCGCCACTCCGCATCCGGGATGGAGTCGGCGACGATGCCCGCCGCCGCCTGCACGTGCAGTCGGCCGTCCTTCACCACTCCCGTGCGGATCGCGATGGCCAGGTCGAGGTTGCCGTTGAACCCGAGATAGCCGGCGGCGCCGGCATACACGCCGCGCCCCTCCGGCTCGAGCTCGTCGATGATCTCCATCGCCCGCACCTTGGGCGTGCCGGTGACCGTGCCCGCGGGGAAGGTGGCGCGCAACAGCTGCATCGGCGTGAGCGCCGGATCCACCTCGCCCTCGACGTTCGAGACCATGTGCATCACGTGCGAGTAGCGCTCCACGACCATGGTCTCGGTAACCTTCACCGAGCCGATCTTCGCGATGCGCCCGACGTCGTTGCGGCCGAGGTCGATCAGCATGAGGTGCTCCGCGCGCTCCTTCGGGTCGCTCACGAGCTCGCGCTCCATCTGCGCGTCCTTCTCCGGCGTGGCGCCGCGCTTGCGGGTGCCCGCGATCGGGCGCAGCGTCACCTTGTCGCCTTCGCGGCGCACCAGGATCTCCGGCGAGGCCCCCACCAGCTGGCAGTCGCCGAAATCGAAATAGAACATGTACGGCGACGGATTGATCGAGCGCAGGGCCCGGTACAGGTTCACCGGAGAATGCGGGAAGGATTGCGTGAGGCGCTGCGATATCTGCACCTGCATGATGTCGCCGTCGCTGATGAGTTGCTTGCACTTGGCCACCGCGTCGAGGAACGCGGCCTGCCCGATGTTCGAACGCGGCGCCGCCGGGGCGGGGCCGGCCTCGTGGGGCGGAAGCGCCGCCTGGCCGCGCAGACCCGCGCGCAGCTGCTGCAGGCGCGCCGACGCCGCCGCGTATGCACCCGCGATCGCCGGGTCCGCGTAGACCACCAGGTGCAGCTTGCCGGAGAGGTTGTCGACCACCGCGAGCTCGTCGGACAGCAGCAGGCGGATCTCCGGCAGGCCGATGGGATCCGGCTTCGCGGCTGCGCGCAGGCGCCGCTCGATGTAGCGCACCGTGTCGTAGCCGAAGTAGCCCGCGAGGCCGCCCGCGAAGCGCAGCGCGCTCGCGAGCGGCGGCACCTTGAACGAAGCGAGGTAGCGGTCGATGAACTCGAGCGGATCGTCGTGCTCGCGGCTCTGCGCTTGCTTGCCCTCGCGCACGATCGAGACCCGCTGCCCGCGGACCTCGAGTCGCTCGCGCGCGGGCAGGCCCACGATCGAGTAGCGCCCGAAGCGCTCGCCGCCGATCACCGACTCGAGCAGGTAGGAGCCGGGCCGGTTGGCGAGCTTGAGGTAGATGGAAAGCGGCGTGTCGAGGTCGGCGAGGGTCTCGAGGCGCAGCGGGATTCGGTTGTAGCCGGCGCGTCCGAGCGCCAGGAATTCGTCTTCAGTCATGGGTCACCACACGGTTCACGAACGATGGGAGAGGCCGCGAGCGCGCTAGCGCCAGCCGTGCCATCGCCAATCGATGCGAAATCCGCGCAGTGCCATGGTGAGCGTCGAATGAAGGAAAGCTATGCGGGCATTGTAGCCCGCTTCAGCTCCTCGCGCATCCGGCCGATCGCACGCGCCCGGTCCTGCTCACCGAACACCGCCGAGCCCGCGACGAACGTATCGGCGCCGGCGCGCGCGACCGCGGCGATGTTGTCGGCCTTCACGCCGCCGTCGACCTCCAGCCAGATGTCGCGCCCGCTCGCCTCGATGCGCCGGCGCGCCAGCGTGATCTTCGGCAGCGTGGAAGCGATGAAGGATTGCCCGCCGAAACCCGGGTTCACCGACATGAGCAGGATCAGGTCCACCTTGTCCATGACGTGGTCGAGGTACACGAGCGGCGTCGCGGGGTTGAACACGAGGCCGGCCTTGCATCCCTGGTCGCGGATCAGCCCGAGCGTGCGATCGACGTGCTCGCTCGCCTCGGGATGGAAGCTGATGATCGCCGCGCCCGCCTTGGCGAAGTCCGGGATGATGCGGTCCACGGGCTTGACCATCAGGTGCACGTCGATGGGCACTGTGCACAGGGGCCGGATCGCCTCGCAGACGAGCGGCCCGACCGTGAGATTGGGAACATAGTGGTTGTCCATCACGTCGAAATGGATGAGGTCCGCGCCGGCCGCGATCACGTCGCGTACCTCCTCGCCCAGGCGCGCGAAGTCGGCCGAAAGGATGCTCGGTGCGATGCGGAATCGGGTGTCTGTCATGGTCGGGTTTCGCGAGCGTGCGGGCCGGTGAATTCTACGTGGATTCGGCGCGCGCCGCGTCTCGTGCGCCTTTCATTCTCTGCTACCATCGTTCAATGCCCGAAGCCAAGAAATACAGCGTCGCGGTGACGGCCCATTCGACGTACCTTCCCGATCAGTCCGACGAGGAAGAGGACCGCTACGTGTTCGCGTACACGATCCGCATCACCAACAACGGCAACGTGAGCGCTCAGCTCGTGAGCCGGCACTGGATCATCACCGACGCCGACAACCAGGTGCAGGAGGTGCGCGGCATGGGCGTCGTGGGCGAGCAGCCGGTCCTCAAGCCCGGCGATACCTTCGAGTACTCGAGCGGCTCGTCGATTCCCACCGCGGTGGGAACGATGCGCGGAAGCTACCAGCTGGTGGCCGACGACGGCACGCGCTTCGAGGCGAGCATTCCCGAGTTCACGCTGAGCGTTCCGCGCGTCCTGCATTGACGCGCACCGGCCCTCGCCGCTTCCCGGGCGCCTCGCGCCCATGGTCGTCCACCGCTGCGGCGGCCTGCGCCGCCGCGGCGCTCGTGGCGCTGCTGTGGGGATGCGCCGAGCCGCAGCCGCGCCCGACGGCCCCCATCGCGAAGGCGCCCGTCTGCCCGCCGGTGGAAAGGGCGGCGTGCCCTCCTCCCGCCGCCCCTGCGCCCGCCCCGCCTCCGGTCTACGAGTACCGCGGCAAGCTCGTGCCCGCGGCGTGGACGGATCTTCCGGACTGGGCGCACGAAACCCTGCGCGCCTCCCTCGAGGCGTTCGTGCGCGGCTGCCCCGTGCTCGAGAAGCAGGCTGAGTGGCGGGCAGTGTGCGCCGGAGCGCAGACGCTGCAGCCCACGGCCGACGAGCACGAGATCGCCTCGTTCTTCGAGATGAATTTCGACCCCTACCGGGTGGTGAACAAGGACGACTCGGACACCGGGCTCGTCACCGGATACTACGAGCCGCTGCTGCACGGCAGCCGCACGCGCACCGCGCGCTATCGCTATCCCATCTACGGGGTGCCGCCCGACCTGCTCACCATCGACCTGTCCTCGGTCTACCCCGAGCTCAAGTACAAGCGTTTGCGCGGCCGACTCGAGGGCCAGCGCGTGGTGCCGTACCTGGACCGCGGCGAGATCGACCAGTCGCCGTCACCGCTCCGGGGCATGGAAATCGCGTGGGTCGACGATCCGATCGAGCTGTTCTTCCTGCACATCCAGGGCTCGGGCCAAATCCAGCTGGACAACGGCGAGCGCTTGCGCGTGGGCTACGCCGACCAGAACGGCTTTCCCTTTCGATCCCTCGGCCGGCTGCTCATCGAAAGCGGCGAGATCGGGCCGGAGCACGCCTCGATGCAGGGCATCAAGGAATGGGCGCGCCGGCATCCGCACCGGGTGCGCCGCTTCCTCGACGCCAACCCGAGCTATGTCTTCTTCCGCGAGCTGCCGAGCGACCTGCCGGGGCCCATCGGCGCGCTGGGTGTCGCCCTCACCGCCCAGCGCTCGCTCGCGGTTGATGCGCGCGTGGTGCCGCTCGGCGCGCCGGTGTATCTCGCCACCACGTGGCCCGACAGCAGCGAGCCGCTCGAGCGCCTGATGGTCGCGCAGGACACGGGGGGCGCAATCGCGGGCGGCGTGCGCGCGGACTTCTTCTGGGGATTCGGCGATGCCGCGGGCAGCCTCGCGGGCAGGATGCGCCAGGAAGGGCGCATGTGGGTACTGCTGCCCAGGGGCTACACGCCGCCCCCGGCGGCGCCGCGAACGCCCTAGGCGATCACTGTGCCGAAGCGGAGTGCGGGGCCTTGGCTTCGGCGAACCGCTTCTCGAGCTCCGCCATGGTGATCGCACCGGGAACGCGCTCGCCGTCCTCGAAGAATATGGTCGGCGTACCGCGGATGCGCTTCTCGCGCCCCAGCGCGAGGTTCTTGTCGAGCGGCGTCGGGCAGGTGCCTGCCTTCGTCGGCAACGTGTCGCGCACCATCGTGTCGATCCATGCCTTGCCCGGATTCGCCGAGCACCAGATCGCCTTCGACTTGGTGATCGAGTCGGGCGCGAGGATCGGGTACAGGAACACGTAGACCGTGATGTCGGAGACCCCCTGCAGGTCGCGCTCGAGGCGCTTGCAATAGCCGCAGTTCGGGTCCTCGAAAATCGCGAGCTTGCGCGAGCCGTTGCCGCGCACGATCTTGATCGCCGAATCGAACGGCAGCGTGTCGAACTTGACCGCGTCCAGCTGGCGCATGCGCGCCTGGGTCACGTTTTCGTGGCTCTTGAGGTCGACGAGATTGCCGGCGAGGATGAACGACGCCTTGTCGTCCGTGTAGAAGATTTCGCCGCCCGCCACCACCTCGTAGAGATTTCCATACGGGATCTTGCGCACCGATTCCACCGGGACGTCGGGCTCTTTCTTGCGGAGCTCGGCCTTGACGGCGTCGGCCGGGACCTGGGCCAGGGCGGGCATAGCGGCGACGGCCATGGCGGCGGCGGCGGCGGCGAGCAGGGGCTTGAAATTCATGGAAGCGGCTTTCGATTGGGCGCAGGCCGCCATTATCTCATTGCGCGGCGCGCCAGGGCGTGGCGTGCCCATGGCTGGCTCTGCACCAGGCCCAGGCCCAGATTGCGCAGCGCGTAGGCCCCGGGCCGGCCGGTGGCGAACAGCCGGTCCAGGCCGTCGGTCACCCACTGCATCGCGGTCACGTCCTCGCGGCGCTCCCGGGCATAGCGCCGGACCACGCGCAGGTCGCCCGCGCGCTCGAGCGCGGAACGCTCCGCGATCGCCTGCGCGAGAGCGCGCGCATCCTGGAAGCCGAGATTCACGCCCTGCCCGGCGAGCGGATGCACGGCATGCGCGGCGTCGCCGACCAGCGCCACACCGGGCGCTACCGGGCTCGCGACGCGGATCGAGCGCAGCGCAAAGCGCGCGAGCGCCGTTTCCAGGTGCAAGGCTCCCAGCGCCCGTGCGCCCGCTTCGGCCACGCGTTTCTGCAATGCGTCCCGGTCGAGGCGCTCCAGCTCGTCGGCGCACGCGAGCGGCGCGGACCAGACGATGGAGATGCGCTGCCCCGGAAGCGGCAGCCACGCGAGCACGCCGTCGCTGCGGAACCATTGCCGCGCCACCTCGTCGTGCGCTGCCTCGGTCGCAAAGTTCGCCACCAGCGCCGCCTCCCCGTAGGGCCGCTCGTCGAACGCGATGCCCAGCGTCGCGCGCACCCGCGAGTCGGGTCCGTCTGCTCCCACCAGCAAGTCGCCCTCGATGCGCTCGCCGGTATCGAGCTGCGCCCACGCACCGCGCGCGCCGGCGCCGAACCCGACCGCCGTCGCTCCGCGCGTGATGGAAACGTTCGCCGCTGCCGCCGCCTGCGTCTCGAGCGCGTGCGCGAGGCGATTCGCCTCCACGATCCACGCGAGCGCAGCGCCGGGACGCGCGGAAAATGCGAGGCGCGCCGCGCCATCCCCGAAGACTTCCATGCGGCGCACGGGTGTGACGCGCGCGGCCTCGAGCCGCTCCCACACGCCCAGATCACGCAGGAAGGCGCGCGTGCCCGGGCTCAAGGCGAGCACGCGGATGTCGAACTCGTCCGGCAGCGGCTGCGCGCGCGCGGGCGAAGCCTCGATCACGTGCACTTCGCAGCCGCCGAGCGCGCACGCGAGCGCCAGGCCGACCGGCCCTCCCCCCGCCACGATGACGCGCGGGATCACGTCGGCGCGCCGTGGATCATGCGCTCGGCCAGCAGGCGCCGTGCCGGCGGCACGAGATCGAGCGCCGCGAGCGCGAGCCCGCGCCCCCAGGTGGGAATGCGGCGCCCGTCGGAGAACACGGAAACCAGGAAGTCGGTGAACGCGACCCCGCGCGTGGCGTCGCGCCGGCGCGCCTCGCGGTACGCGGCGAGCATCTGCGCTCCGCCGAGCGATTCGCGTCCCGTCGATCGCAGCAGCTCGCCCAGGGTCGCCGCATCGCGCAGGCCGAGGTTGAGTCCCTGGCCGGCGACCGGATGCATCGCCTGCGCCGCGTTGCCGACGATCGCGGTGCGCAGCGCGACCGGGACGTTCACCCTGCGAAGGCGCAGCGGAAACGCCGCGCGCGCGCCGATCGATGTGAAGCGGCCCGCCCGATCGCCGAACGCCTCCTGCAGCTCGGCGAGGAAGGCGCTCTCGTCCAACGCGAGCAGCCTTTCGGCCTCGGACGGCGACGCCGTCCACACCAGCGCGTAGCGCTCCTGCACCGGCAGCAGCGCGAGCGGGCCGCGCGGGGTGAAGCGCTCGTAGGCGCGCCCGCCGTGAGGCCGGTCCGCGCGCACCGCTCCGACCACCGCGTGCTGGCCGTAGTCCTTCTCGTGGAACGCGATGCCCGGGATACGCGCCGCGTTGGTGCCGCCGTCGGCCAGCACCAGCAGGCGGGCGCGCGCTTCGCGACCCGAGGCGAAGCGCAGCGTCGCCGCGTCGGGCGCGAGCGCGATGGCCTCGCAGGATTCGCCATGGTGAACCACGGCCGAGGTCTGCGCGAGGCGCTCGGCGAGCGCGGCCTCGAGCTGCGCGTACGGCACCGTGTAGCCGAGCGCCGGCAGGGATTGCTCCGCGGCCTCGAGCAGCGTGCGCCCCGGGCCGCCCTTCTGCGAGATGTGGATCGAGGTGATGGGCGTGGCTGCGGCCGCCGGCCATGCGCGGGCGCTCTCGAGCCGCTCGCGGCTGCCGTAGGACAGGGCGAGCGTGCGCGCATCGCCCGCGGCGCCGGGACGGGCCTCGAACACCGCGACCTCGACTCCGGCCTGCGCGGCCAGCGCGGCAACGGTAGCCCCGACCGGACCGCCGCCGACGATGGCGACGTCGAGCATGGGCATCAGCGGTCGAGGACCGCTTCCTCGACGTCCTGCACGCTCTTCGGGCAGTCCGCGGTGAGGATCTCGCGGCCCTTCGCCGTCACGAGCACGTCGTCCTCGATGCGCACGCCGATGTTCCAGAACGCCTTCGGCACGTTCGGCGCGGGACGGATGTAGAGGCCCGGCTCGACGGTGAGCACCATGCCGGCCCGCAGCTTGCGCCACTTGCCCTTCTGCATGTAGTCGCCCACGTCGTGCACGTCCAGGCCCAGCCAGTGGCCGGTACGGTGCATGTAGAACTGCTTGTACGAGCCGTCCTCCAGCACCCCGTCGACGCTTCCCTTGCACAGCTTGAAATCGATCAGCCCGCGCACCAGGACCTCGGTGGCGGCATCGTGATAGCCGATGAAATCCGCGCCCGGCTTCACGGCACGGATCGCCGCCTGCTGCGCCGCGAGCACCAGCTCGTATACGTCGCGCTGGACCGCCCCGAAGCGTCCCGCGACCGGAAAGGTGCGCGTGATGTCCGAGGCGTAGCTGTCGAGCTCGCATCCGGCATCGATGAGCAGCAGCTCGCCCTTGCGCAGCTCGGCGGAATTCTCGCGGTAGTGCAGCACGCAGGCGTTCGCGCCGCCGGCCACGATCGAGCCGTAGGCGGGCGCGCGCGCACCGTTGCGCAGGAACTCGTGCAGCAGCTCGGCCTCCACCTGGTATTCGCGCATGCCGGGCGCCGCCAGGCGCATGGCGCGGCGGTGGGCCGCGCCCGAGATGGCGGCGGCGCTGCGCATGACCGCGATCTCGTGCTCGTCCTTGACCAGCCGCATGTCCCCCAATGGCGCGCGCACGTCGCGGATCTGCGCGGGGGCGCTGACGCCGGCGCGCACCCTGGCGCGGACCGCGTTGAGCCAGCCCGCCACGCGCGCGTCCCACGCCGGGTCCGATCCGACCGGGGTGTGCAGCACGTCCTGGTCGGCGAGCAGGTCCGGCAGGCGCGTGTCCAGCTCGCCGTACGCGTAGGCTTCGTCGAGCCCGAAGAGCTCGCGCGCCTGCCCGGGCCCGTGCCGATAGCCGTCCCAGATCTCGCGCTCGAGGTTCTTCTCGCGGCAGAAGAGGATCGAGCGCGGCTTGGCGCCCAGCACCATGACGAGCACCGCCTCAGGCTCGCGAAAGCCGGTGAGGTAGTAAAAGCCGCTGTCCCACCGGTAGTCGTAGTGCGTGTCGGCGTTGCGGTGGCGCTCCGGGGCAGTGGGCACGACCACGACGCCGGCGCCGAGGTGGCGGGCAAGGCGCGCGCGGCGCGTCCTGAACGGCTTGATCTGCAGGGGAGGTTCGAGCTTCATGGGGGAATTTTACCTCTTGCGAGCCGGGGGATGTTCGCGCATCAGCGCGGCGAGGCCGGACTCGCCCTGCGCATCGAGGGCGCGCGCCACGCGCTCGGCGTCGTCACCGGGCCGGTTCTGCGACAGCTTGAACTTTCCCTCGAGCCTTTCGACCTCGATCGCGAATCCGGCGATGAGGCGCAGCATTTGCGCAACGTATTCCCCGGGCAGGTCCTGCATGCGCCAGGGCGCGGGGCGGCCCGCCTCGTAGGTTTCCGAGAGCCGCGCGAGCAGGTCGCGCAATCCCGCCTCGTCGAGGGGCCGCACCTGGCCATGCGCGTGCACCACCGCGTAGTTCCATGTCGGCACCGCGGGCTGCTGCGCGTACCACGAGGGCGAAACGTAGCCATGCGGGCCGCCGAAGATGGCGACCACGTGCTCGGCCTGCTGCAGCGCCTGCCATTGGCCGTTGGCGCGCGCGACGTGACCCAGCAGGCGCAGCCGCCCGTCGCCCGCCGTCTCGGGCAGGAACGGGATGTGGCTCACGTGCAGGCCGCCCGCTCCGCTGGACACGAGGGTGCCGAAGGCATTGCGCTCGATGAAAGCGGTGAGCGAGCGCGGATCGTCGACCCGGAAATGGGCGGGAATGTAGAGCGTCATTGCGAAAGCCTCCGGTCGAGCGCGGCGAGCTGCTCCGCCGTGCCCACGTTGTCCCATGGCCCCGCGTACCGCTCTCCCGTGACGCGTCCTTCCTCGACGTAGCGATACATCCACGGGAAGAGCTTGAGTCGCGTGCCCGGCGCGATGTCGCGGAAGATCCGCGGATGGAAGACGGCGATGTTGCCATAGGTGAGCCGCGGACCTTCCCGGGTGACGCGCCCGGCCGCGAGCCCCATGTCCCCCGCGGCGTGCCACGGCGGGTTGTCGACCAGCACGAAATGGGCGACGCCGCCGTCGGCGCCACGCCCCAGGGCGTCGATGCGCGGGGCGAGCGAGGCGAAGTCGAAGTCGGTGTGGATGTCCCCGCTCACCACGACGAACGGCGTGTCGGCGAGCAGCGGGAGCGCGTGCGCGATTCCCCCTGCGGTCTCCAGCGCGGGCGATTCGGGCGAGTAGCGGATGCGCACGCCGAAACGCCGCCCGTCGCCCAGCGCCTGCTCGATCATCGATCCCAGGTGCGCATGGTTCACCACGAGATCCCCGAAGCCGGCGGCCGCCAGGCGCCGCACCTGCCATTCGATGAGCGCCCGCCCGCCCACCGCGAGCAGCGGCTTGGGAAGCGCGTCGGTGAGCGGCCGCAGCCGCTCGCCGCGCCCCGCTGCGAGGATCAGGGCACGCATCAGAACGTGTAGCGCGCCTGCGGGCGCGTGCCCTGCAATTCGTCCAGCAGCCGGCCGAGCGGCGCGAGAGCCCCGTAGCGGACCACCGCGTGGCGCACGTACGCCTCGAAGCGCGGCGCATCCTCGAGGTACCCGGCCTTGCCGTCGCGATGCTTGAGGCGCGCGAAGATCCCCAGCACCTTGAGGTGGCGTTGCAGGCCCATCCACTCCACGTCGGCCCAGAAGTCGGCGAAATCCGCGCGCACCGGCAGGCCCGCGCGGCGCGCCTTCTCCCAGTAGCGGATGGTGGCATCGAGCACGCGCTCCTCCTCCCAGGTGACGAACGCGTCGCGCAGCAGCGAGGCCACGTCGTAGCTCAGCGGGCCGTGCACGGCGTCCTGGAAATCCAGCACGCCGGGATTGGGCTCGCTCACCATGAGGTTGCGCGGCATGTAGTCGCGATGCACGTACACGCGCGGCTCGGCGAGGTTGCGCTGCAGGATGGCGCGGAAGATGCCGTCGAGCGCGGTGCGCTGCGGGACCGAGAGCGCGTGGCCGAGGTGGCGCCCGAGATACCACTCGGGGAAGAGCTCGAGCTCGCGCCTGAGCAGCGCCTCGTCGTACTCGGGCAGCACGCCGGGCCGGGTCGCGAGCTGCCAGCGCACCAGGGCGCCCGTGGCCGCGTCGGTCAGCGCGTCGAAGTCCGCCCCCTCCCGCAGCGCGGCCAGATACGAGACCGTGCCCAGGTCGGTGACCAGCAGGAAGCCCTGCGCAAGGTCGTGCGCGAGCACCTCGGGGGCGTTCAGCCCCGCTGCGCGCAGCAGCGCGGCGACGCGGACGAAGGCACGCGAGTCCTCGCGCGCGGGCGGCGCGTCCATCGCGATCAGCGTGCGGCGCTCCAGGAATACCCGGAAATAGCGCCGGAAGCTCGCGTCGGCCGACGCGCTTTCCAGGCGGAAGGCGGCGCCCGCCAGCGTCGTGCGAAGCCACGCGTCGAGCGCGCGGATGCGGTCATCCATGGGGCGGGCCGAAGCGGGGTTTGCGTGTATCCTTCAGCCATTCATTCTAGCATCGACCCCCCCAGCTGCCTTGAGGCCGAGACGCACCCGGACGCTCACCATCGCGCTCCTCTGCGCGGCGGGTCCCCACCTCGCCGCGGCCCAATTGAGCGAGGGACTGCGCCTGAAGCTCGAGCGCCAGCTGCACCTCGCGCCATCGCGCCTGGAGCGCGACAGCGCCAAGTTCCTCGAGGCCGACCGGATCGAAAGCGAGCGCGACCGCAGCATCACCGCGACCGGGCACGTGATGCTGCGCCAGCGCGGAGCCACGATCCGCGCGGACCGGATCGACTATTCCGCCGAGAACCAGACCGCCGTGGCCACGGGCGACGTGCGCATCGATCGCAACGGCGACATCGCGAGCGGCCCGCACCTCACCTACCGCCTCGACAACGATACCGGGGAGATGGATTCCCCGGTGTTCGAGTTCCCCAAGACGGCCGAGCGGCGCGTGGCATCGCGCGGGCAGGCGGCGCGCGCAGTCCTGGAGGAGGCGCAGAAAAGCCGCCTGTACCAGGCCGAGTACACCTCATGCCCCGTGCCGCGCGACGACTGGTTCCTGCGCGTGCGCGAGCTCGACGTGGACAGCGCGCGCAACGTCGGCGTCGCGTACAACTCGACCGTCTTCTTCCTCGGCCTGCCGATCCTCTACGCTCCCTATCTCTCGTTCCCGCTCGACAACAAGCGCAGGTCCGGCTTTCTCGCCCCCACGTTCGGCAGCTCGGGCAAGAGCGGCTTCGAGGCTTCGCTGCCCTACTACTGGAACATCGCGCCCAACATGGACGCGACCCTCACGCCCAAGATCTTCACCAAGCGGGGCGTGCAGCTGGGCGGGGAGTTCCGCTACCTCGAGCCGAAGCTGAACGGCCAGCTCGACGGGGAGTACCTTCCACACGACCGCATCGCCGATCGCGACCGCTATTTCGTGGGCCTGCACCATGCGCAGCAGCTGGGCGGCGGCTGGAGCGCGGCCATCAACGCGCAGGCCGTATCCGACGACAACTACTTCCGTGACCTGTCGACGACCATTGCCGCCACCTCGCAGACCAACCTGCCGCGCGATGTGGCGGTCGCCTACAACAGCGACGTGTGGTCCTTCTCCGTGCGCGCGCTGTCCTACCAGACGCTGCAGGACCCGCTCGGCCCCCCGGTGCCGATCCCGTATCGCATCCTCCCGCAGGTGCTCCTGGGCGGCACCAAGCGCAACGTGGCGGGCCTTTTCGACTGGCAAGTGTCGACGGAGCTGTCGAATTTCAGCCACCCGACCCTGGTGAACGGCGAGCGCCTGATCGTCTATCCGTCCGTCTCGGTCCCGTTTCGCACCACCTACGGCTATGTGGTGCCCAAGTTCGGCTACAACTTCACGCGCTACGACCTGCGCAGCAATGCCGCGGGAGTCGAAGGCGGCAATCGCGAGCTGCCCATCTCGAGCGTGGACGCGGGCGTGTTCTTCGAGCGCTCGACGACCTGGGACGGGCACGGGTTCCAGCAGACCCTCGAGCCGCGCGCCTTCTATCTCAACGTCCCGTACCGCGACCAGAGCCGGCTGCCCAACTTCACGACCGCGGAGTCCGACTTCAACTTCTCCCAGATCTTCACCGAGAACCGCTTCGTCGGCGGCGACCGCATCGGCGACGCGAACCAGCTCACCGTCGGGCTCACCTCGCGCATGATCGAGTCGGCCACCGGGCTGGAGCGGCTCACCGGGTCGCTGGGCCAGGTCTACTACTTCCGGCCGCCGCGCGTCACCCTGAGCGCCGCTCCGAGCGATTCCAAGTCCTCGGACATCCTGGCTGCCGTGTCGAGCCAGATGTCGCCCTCGGTGTCGTTCAACACGGCGTTCCAGTACACGCCCAACCTCAACCGCTCGGAAAAGGTCGTCGTGGCCGCCCGCTACTCCCCCGAGCCGGGCAGCGTCCTGAACGCCGCGTACCGCTACGCACGCGGCACCAACGACTCCGGCGTCGATCCATCGCTGCAGAGCGGCATCCGCCAGGTGGACCTGTCCACCCAGTGGCCGATCCTGCGCAACGTGTCCGCGCTGGCGCGCTGGAACTGGAGCCTCGAGGACCGCAAGCTGCTCGAGGGACTGGTGGGCTTCGAGTACAATGCGGGATGCTGGCAGGTTCGCGCGGTGGCGCACCGGTTCATCACGGCGACCCAGCAGTATTCGACGTCCTTCCAGATCCAGCTCGAGCTATCCGGCCTCTCGAGGATCGGGATCAATCCCCTGGATACCCTCCGGCAGAACATCGCCGGCTACCGCCGTTCCGACGAGATCTCTCCATGAAGTCCGCATCGCTGCCATTCCGACTCCTCCTCACAGGCCTGTCGTTCGCCGCCCTCGGCGCCGCCGCCCAGGCCCCGGCCGCGCCGCCCGCCGGCCACCTCGACACCCGGCTGCGGTCCACCCCCTCGCGCGTGGTGACGGTCGATCGCATCGTGGCGGTGGTCAACGACGACGTCATCACCCAGAACGACCTGAACGAGCGTGTGGCCCTCGTGGAAAGCCAGCTGCGGCGCCAGGGCGGCGAGCTTCCCCCCACCGACGCGCTCGCCCGCCAGATTCTCGAGCGCATGATCAACGACAAGCTGCAGGTCCAGCTCGCGCGGGAAAACGGCATCAAGGCCGACGACCTCACGGTCGACCACACCATCGAGCGCATCGCCCAGGAGAACAACCTGCCGATGGCGGATTTCCGCGCGGCCCTCGAGCACGACGGCATCAAGTACCCGCGCTTCCGCGAAGACATCCGCAACGAGATCCTGATCGCCAAGCTGCGCGAGCGCGAAGTGGAGAGCAACATCGTCGTGACCGACGCCGAAGTCGAAACCGAGCTCGCCCGCGAGGCGCACGATGCCAACAGCGCCTCCGAGTACCACCTCGCCCACGTGCTGGTCATGGTGCCGCCGCAGGCGACGGCGGACCAGATCGAGGCGCGCCGCATGCGCGCGGTGGCGGCGCTCACCGAGCTGCGCCGCGGCATCAACTTCTCGCAGGTGGCCGCGCAGTATTCCGACGCGCCCGACGCGCTGCAGGGCGGGGACCTCGGGTGGCGCGCCTCCGGGCGCCTGCCCACGCTCTTCCTCGACGTGCTCGAACGCATGAAGCCGGGCGATGTGAGCGACGTCCTGAGGAGCCCCAACGGCTTCCACATCGTGAAACTGATCGAGAAGCGCGGCAAGGCCGCGGCGTCCGACGTGCAGCAGACGCATGTGCGCCACATCCTGCTGCGCACCCGGGAAGGGCGCTCCGACGCCGAAGCGCGGGCGATCCTCGAGAAGCTGCGCGAGCGCATCCTCAAGGGCGAGGATTTCGGCGCGGTCGCGAAGGCCAATTCCGAGGACGGCAGCGCTTCGAACGGCGGGGACCTGGGCTGGGTGGCGCCCGGCGACACGGTGCCCGAGTTCGAGCGCGTCATGAACTCGCTCAAGGAAGGCGAAGTAAGCCAGCCGATCCAGACGCAGTTCGGCTGGCACCTCGTGCAGGTGCTCGGCCGGCGCTCCGATGCGCCGTCGGAGGAGCGCAAGAAGCTCGCCGCGCGCCAGGCGATCCACGCACGCAAGACCGACGAGGCCTACCAGGACTGGCTGCGCCAGGTGCGCGACCGCGCCTTCGTCGAGAACCGCTACGACGAGCGCTGAGCGCACGGCGCCGGTGGCCATGGCCGCTTCGGATCGCCTCGTCGCGCTCACCGCGGGCGAGCCCGCAGGCATCGGCCCGGACCTTTGCGCCGTGCTCGCCGGCGAGCGCCTGCCGGGGCGGCTGGTGATCGTGGGCGATCGCGATGTCGTGGCGGCGCGCGCGGCGGCGCGCGGCCTCGCCTTCGACATCGCGCCCTACGCGGGCCGCTCCTCCGGCGCTGTCTCGCTGCTGCACGTGCCCGCCGACGCCCCGGTTGTCGCCGGGCGCACGGATCCCGCGAACGCGAGGCACGTGCTCGCGATCCTCGATCAGGCCATCGAGGGCTGCATGGGCGGGGAATTCGACGCCATGGTCACCGCTCCCGTGCAGAAGAGCGTGCTCAACGAGGCGGGCATCGCGTTCACCGGCCACACCGAGTATCTCGCCCAGCGCACGCACGCACCGCAGGTCGTGATGCTGCTCACCGGGGGCGGCCTGCGCGTCGCGCTCGCCACCACGCATCTTCCGCTCGCGGCGGTTCCGGCGGCCATCACGCGCCCGCTGCTGCGCTCCGTGCTATCGATCCTCGACGCGGAATTGCGCGCCCGTTTCGGCATCGCGCGCCCGCGCATCCTGGTGTGCGGGCTGAATCCCCACGCCGGCGAATCGGGCTTTCTCGGCCGCCAGGAGATCGAGGTCATCGCGCCGGCCGTCGAGGAGCTCGTGCGCGAGGGCCTCGATGTGCGCGGCCCGCTGCCGGCGGACACCGTCTTCACTCCGCGCGTGCTCGAAACGGGCGATGCGGTGCTCGCGATGTTCCACGACCAGGGGCTGCCGGTGCTCAAGCATGCCGCGTTCGGCGCGGCAGTGAACGTGACCCTCGGCCTGCCGATCATCCGCACATCGGTCGACCACGGCACGGCGCTCGACCGGGCCGGATCGGGCACGGTGGACGCCGGCAGCCTGCGCGCCGCCGTCGCGCTCGCCTTCGAGATGGCGGCGCGCGGCCGCTAGGGGATCGGCGTGCTCCCGCGCCCCAAGAAGCGCTTCGGACAGCATTTCCTCACCGACCGGCACTACCTGCAGCGGATCGTCGCGGCCATCGATCCGCGGCCGGGCGACGCGATGCTCGAGATCGGCCCCGGCACCGGCATCCTCACCGCCGAGCTCGCGCGCGTCGTGCGCCCGCTGCACGTGGTCGAGATCGACCGTGAGCTTGCCGCAGGACTGCGCGGCCGGTTCGAGCCCGAGGGCGTCGTGGTCCACGAGGCCGATGCGCTCGATTTCTCCTTCGACTCGCTGCCCGCGCCGCTGCGCATCGTGGGCAACCTGCCCTACAACGTCTCCACGCCGATCCTGTTCCGGGTCGCCGAGCAGGCCGGGCGCGTGCGCGACTGCGTCTTCATGCTGCAACGGGAGGTGGTCGACCGCATGGTGGCGCCGCCCGGCGGCGCCGACTACGGCCGGCTGTCGGTGATGCTGCAATACCGCTTCGCCATGGCGCTCGTGCTCAAGGTGCCGCCGGGCGCCTTCACTCCCCCGCCCAAGGTCGACTCCGCGCTGGTGCGCATGCAGCCGCTCGGCGAAGAGCGTGCGCGTGCGCGCGACGAGGCGTTGTTCGCCAGCCTCGTGGCGGCCGCCTTCTCGCAGCGCCGCAAAACGCTGCGCAACGCGGCGAAGGCCTGGGTCGCGGAGCAGGCCTTCCGTGCGGCGGGCATCGATCCGGCGCGCCGTGGGGAGACCCTGTCGGTCACCGAGTTCGTGGCGCTCGCCGACGCGGCCCGCGAATTTCCCGCGGCGCGCTGAACCCTTCGTGCGGGCCTCGTCTCCCGCGGCGCGAGTCAGTACAATCATCGACTTCGGGTGATCGGTGCGGCAGATGAAGAACGGCAAGGCGTTCCCCATCCCGGTGCGCGTGAAATACGACTGCGGGAAGTGCCCCGCCTGGTGCTGCACCTACGACGAGATCGAGGTGACCCGCCGCGACATCGAGCGGCTGGCGCGCCATTTCGGGCTCGCGTACGGCGCGGCCCTCGAGCGCTTCACCAAGCTGAAGGGCGGCAAGGGCCCGGTCCACATCCTGCGCCACCGCAAGGACAAGCACTTCGAGACCGCGTGCACCTTCCTCGACCAGGAAAAGCGCCGCTGCACGGTCTACGAGGCGCGCCCCGGCGTGTGCCGCAAATACCCGGACAGCAAGCGCTGCGGGTACTACGACTTCCTCACCTTCGAGCGCGAGCAGCAGGGCGACGACGAGATGGTCGCCGTCACCTGAAGGGACCTAGCCCTTCTGGATGAACTCGATCTTGTAGCCGTCGGGATCCTCGACGAAGGCGATCACGCTCCCGCCGAACTTCATCGGCCCTGCCTCGCGCGTGACCTTGCCGCCCCTCGCCTTCACCGCCGCGCATGCCTTGTAGGCGTCGGGAACCGCCACCGCGATGTGCCCGAAGCCGTTTCCCAGGTCGTAGGACTTGGTGTCCCAGTTGTGGGTAAGCTCGATCACCGCATGCTCGCCCTCGTCGCCGTAGCCCACGAAGGCAAGGGTGAACTTCCCGTCCGGATAGTCCTTGCGGCGCAGGAGCTTCATTCCCAGGACCTCGGTGTAGAAGCCGATGGAACGCTCGAGGTCGCCCACTCGGATCATGGTGTGCAGCAGTCGCATGGCTTGCTCCTCAGAAGGCGCGATACAGGTGGTCGGTGGCGAACAGGGCCTGCCGGACGCGCCGATAGTCGGGACACTGGCGCTCGACCTCGGCCCAGAAGGCGGGGGAATGGTTCATGTGGCGCAGGTGCGCGAGCTCGTGGCAGATCACGTAGTCGATGAGCTCCGGCGCAGCCTTCACCAGCCGCCACGCGAGGCGCACCTCGCGGCGCGAGTTGCAGCTTCCCCAGCGCGCGCGGGCCGGGGAGATGAACAGCTTCGGGGCGGCGAGCCCCGCGGCCTGCGCGAGTGCCGGCACGCGTTGCGCGAGGTGGGCGCGCGCCGCGGCCTTGTACCAGGCGACCACGGCGCGGCGCACCTGCGCGTCGGACGGCTCGCGCAGCGCGATCCGAAGCTCTCCCTCCGCCAGGCAAGCCCGGGCGCGAGGTCCGGCGGCAACGCGCAACGTGATCGTCCGGCCGAGCAGCGGCAGCACGGCGCCGTCGCCCCACGCGGCCTCGGGGACGCGGCGCGTGTGCCATTCGGCAATCTTGCGCATCACCCAGCGTTCGCTTTCCCTCACCAGCGCCTCGACGCGCCCGAGCGGCATCGTGGCGGGCGCGCTCACGGTGAGCCCCGTCTCGTCGACCTTGAGGCCCACGCCGCGCCGGCCGCGCCGGCGCACGAGCAGGTACTCGATCGCCGACTCGCCCAGAGCCAGGCGCCGCAGGTCCCGGGATACGAGCTCACGCGCCGGCATAGCGCTCGGGCGAGATGCGCCGCATCTCGCCCTCGATCCACGCCTCGACCTCCCGGCCCACCGAGATCGGGTCGCGTCCCTCGGTAGGGATCAACGGCCCGACGACGACCTTCACGACGCCCGCGCGCTTGCGGAACGCGTTGCGGCCCCACAGCTCGCCCGCGTTGTGCGCCATGGGCAGGATCGGCGTGCCGGTGCGCGTGGCGAGCAGCGGGCCGCCGATGCCGTAGCGGCCGCGCTTGCCGGGCGCCACGCGCGTGCCCTCGGGAAAGATCGCGATGCCCATGCCCTCCTTCAGCCGCCGCACGCCCTGGCTCACCACCTGCTCGCGCGCGCTCTGCCCGCTCGCGCGGTCGATCGCGATGCAGCGGATCGCCATCAGACCCCAGCCCACGAACGGCAGCCAGAGCAGCTCCTTCTTCACGATCCAGCACTGGGGCGGGAAGCGGCTTTCGATGAAGATCGTCTCCCAGGCCGACTGGTGCTTGGACATGAGCACGACCGGATGGTCGGGGACATTCTCCCAGCCCTGTACCTCGCAGGCGATGCCGCACGTCCACTCGACCCACTTGAGCATGCACGTCGCGTACGCCGACGCGAACGCGAAGGCGAGCCGCCGCACCGGCCCCGCGGCCGGGACGAGAATGCCGAACACCGACGTGATCGCGATGCCGCCGAGCAGGAAGAGCACCGAGCGCAGCGTGGTCATGCGTGCGCGATGATGTGCCGGCTCGCCTCGGCGAGGTCCTCGAACACGAGCGTCTTCTTGGGCAGCTTGCCCTCCTCCCGGGTCTTGCGCCCCTTGCCGGTGAGCACCAGGATGGGCTGCGCGCCCACCGCTTCCGCGGCTTGCAGGTCCTTCAGGCTGTCGCCCACGCACGGCACGGCCTTCAGGTCGGCATGGAAGCGGGCGCCGATCTCCTCGAGCATCCCGGTGCGCGGCTTGCGGCAGTTGCATTGCTCCACCGCGGTGTGCGGGCAGAAGAAGAGCGCGTCGATGCGCCCGCCCTGGCGGAAGACCATCTCCATCATCTTGTCGTTGATGGCATTGAACGTGGCCATGTCGAACAGCCCGCGCCCGATGCCCGACTGGTTGGTGGCCACCGCCACGCGGTAGCCGTTCTGGTTCAGGCGCGCGATCGCCTCGATCGATCCCGGGATCGGGCGCCACTCCGCGGGCGACTTGATGTAGAGCTCGCTGTCGAAGTTGATCACGCCGTCGCGGTCCAGGATGGTGAGCTTCATGGTCAGGCCGCGAGCTTGGAAATGTCGGCGATGCGATTCATCGCCTCGCGCAGGCCGGCAAGCAGCGCAAGGCGATTGCGCCGCAGCGACGGCTCCTCGGCCATCACCATGACCCCGTCGAAGAACCGGTCGACCGGTTGCTTGAGCGTGGCGAACGCGGCGAGGTAGCCGCTGTAGTCGCCCTTGTCGAAGAGCGTGCGGGCCGCGCCCGTCGCCTTCCCGAGAGCATCGAACAGCTCGGCCTCGGCCGGCTCCTTCAGCAGGGCGGCGTCGACCTCGCCCCAGGACTCGCCCTTGCCCGAAGCTTGCCGGAGGATGTTGGCCACGCGCTTGTTGGCCGCTGCAAGGCTTTCCGCCTCCGGCAACTTCATGAACGCGCGTACCGCGGCCAACTGCCTCGGGATCGGATTCAGCCGCATCGGATTCATGCAGAGTATCGATTCGACCTCGTTGGCGGTATATCCCTGCTCGCGCAGGTAGCCCCGGAGCCGTTCGTGCATGAACATGTAGACGTCCGTGTTCGCCTTGCCGACCATGCCGGGCGGAAAAACATCGAATGCGAAGTTGACGAGCGCATCCAGCGGCAGGTCCAGGTCGCCCTCGACCAGGATGCGAATCACGCCGATGGCATGGCGGCGAAGGGCGAACGGATCCTTGTCGCCGGTGGGCTGCTGGCCGATGCCGAACATGCCCGCGATCGCTTCCATCTTGTCCGCGAGCGCGACCGCGACGCTCGCATCCCCGGTGGGCAGCTTGTCCCCGGAGAAGCGCGGCCAGTAATGCTGCTCGATCGCGCGCGATACCGACTTCTCCTCGCCGTCCGCCTCCGCGTAGTAGCGCCCCATCACGCCCTGCAGCTCGGGAAACTCGCCCACCATCAGCGTCACCAGGTCGGCCTTGGCGAGCAGCGCGGCGCGATCGGCGTACGGACGGCCCTTCTCGCCGCGCGGCAGCATCGCCTGGATGCGCGAGGCGAGCCTGCGCAGGCGCTCGACGCGCTCGAGGTCCGTGCCGAGCTTGTGGTGATAGGTGCGGGCGGCGAGCTGCGGCACCCGGTCGGCGAGGCGGGTCTTGCGGTCCGTCTCGTAGAAGAAGCGCGCATCCGCCAGGCGCGGGCGCACCACGCGCTCGTTGCCGTGCACGATGTTGCCGGGATCGTCCAGGCGCATGTTGCTCACGATGAGGAAGCGGTTGGTGAGCCGGCCCGCGGCGTCGAAGAGCGGGAAGTACTTCTGGTTCTGGCGCATGGTGAGCACCAGGCATTCCGCGGGCACGGACAGGAACCCGGCATCGAACGTGCCGGTGTACACCGTGGGCATCTCGACCAGCGCCGTCACTTCGTCAAGCAGCGCCGCGTACTCCACCGCGCTGCCCAGGGAGGCACGCGCCGCGCCAGCCGCGCCTTCGAGCTGCCCACGGATCGCCTCGCGCCGCTTGCCGAAGTCGGCGATCACGCCGCCCGGGGCCTCGAGCCGCGCCTCGTAGGCGCCCGCATCCTCGAGCGTCATGTCGCGCTCGCCCTGGAAGCGGTGGCCATGGACGATGCGCCCCGCCTGCAGGCCGAGGACGCCCACGCCGATCACCTCGGCCCCGTGCAGCGCGAGCAGGCCGTGGGCCGGGCGCACGAACCGCACCGTGGTCGCGCCATCGGCGAGCTGGTAGCTCATCATCTTCGGTATCGGCAGGCCCGCGATCGCGTCCTCGAGCGCCGGCTGCAGGGCCTCCTGCAGCGTGCGTCCCTTGGCCACGCCGCGGTAGACGAGTTGCTCGACCTTGCCGTCGTTCACGCGCTCGAGCCGCGCGATGTCCACGTCGCCGAGCTGGCGCGCCGCGAGCTTCTTGCGCAGCGCGGGCGTGGCCGCACCGTTCGCGTCGAGCCCCACGGAGACCGGCATGAGGCGCTCCTCGAACGCGCTGTCGGGCGCGATGCCGGCCACGTCGTCGATCGACGCCGCGAGGCGGCGCGGCGTGGCGAATGCGCGCACCGCGGAACGCTCGCCGAGCACCTGGTGCTTGCGCAGGCCGGCGGCGAGGCCCTGCGCGAACGCTTCCCCCAGGCGCTGCAGCGCGCGCGGCGGCAGCTCCTCGCAGAAGATCTCGACCAGCAGCGGCGCGCGGCTCACGCGGCCCCCGGGGCGAGCATCGGGAAGCCGAGGCGCTCGCGCGACTCGTAATAGCTCTGCGCCACGCACCGCGCCAGCGCGGCGATCCGCTTGATGTAGACCGCGCGCTCGGTGACCGAGATCGCCCCGCGCGCATCGAGCAGGTTGAAGGTGTGGGCGGCCTTGAGCACCTGCTCGTAGGCGGGCAGCGCGAGCTTCGCTTCCATCAGCCGCCGGGCCGCCGCCTCGTAGTCGGCGAAATGCCGGAACAGCGCGTCGGCGTCGGCATATTCGAAGTTGTAGCTCGATTGCTCCACCTCGCTCTGGTGGTAGACGTCGCGGTAGGTGAGGCGCCGCGTCCTCCCGCCCTGCTTCCATTCGGTCCACACCAGGTCGAAGACATTCTCCACGCCCTGCAGGTACATCGCGAGGCGCTCGAGGCCATAGGTGATCTCGCCGGTGATCGGGTTGCAATCGAGGCCGCCTACCTGCTGGAAATAGGTGAATTGCGTGATCTCCATGCCGTTCATCCACACTTCCCAGCCCAGTCCCCAGGCACCCAGGGTCGGGTTCTCCCAGTCGTCCTCGACGAAGCGCACGTCGTTGGCGCCCAGGTCGAAGCCCACGGCCTCGAGGGACCCGAGGTAGAGATCCAGGATGTCCGGCGGCGAGGGCTTGAGCACCACCTGGAACTGGTAGTAGTGCTGCAGGCGATTGGGATTCTCGCCGTAGCGCCCGTCCTTGGGTCGGCGCGAAGGCTGCACGTACGCGGCGCGCCACGGCTCCGGGCCGAGCGAGCGCAGGAACGTGGCGGTGTGGGAGGTGCCCGCGCCGACTTCCATGTCATAGGGCTGGAGGATGGCGCAGCCCTTCTGGTCCCAGTAGTCCTGCAGCTTCAGGACCAGTTGCTGGAAGGTCGACATCGCGGGGGAATCGTGCCAAAGAGGCGATTTTAGTGGTTTTACCACGCCCCATCAAAAAAAGCGGCAAACTCGCGCCCATGGAGAACCGGGAAGCTCGCGAACCCGCCGCGCCGGCCCGGCCCGCGTGGCAGACCTGCCTCGACGTCGACGAGCAGGAGGCGGGCCATTATCTCGACTTCGTCAACACGACCGTGTTCGAGGCGCTCGACGGCGTCCCGCGCCGCGTGCTCGACCTGGGCTGCGCCGGCGGCGGGCTGGGCGCCGCGCTCATGCAGCGCTATCCGGGCGCCACGGTAGTCGGCGTCGACGCGAGCCGCGCGGCCGTGCTGGTGGCCGCGACGCGCCTGGAGCGCGCGATCTGCGCCCGCCTGGAGAGCGTCGATTTCGCGGCCGTGGGCCTGCTGGCGGGCGAATTCGACACCGTGATCGCGGCGGACGTCCTCGAGCACATGGTGAATCCCTGGGCGCTGCTCATGCGCATGAAGCCGATGCTCGCCCCCGGCGCGCAGGTAATCGCGAGCATTCCCAACGCGCGCAATCTCTGGCTCGTCTCCCAGCTGCTGCTGGAGGGCCGCTGGGAGTACCGCGAGCGCGGCCTGCTCGACGTGACGCACCTGCGCTTCTTCACGCTGGCCGAGATCCGCAGGATGTTCGAAAGCACGGGCTACGTGCTCGAGGGCTATTCCGCGAACATGCTCCCGTCGCTCGCCGCGCTCTATCGCGCCCACCAGGGTCGCGATCCGGGCGATCTCGACGTGGGCCGGCTCAAGCTCACCGGGGTGACCGCCCAGGAGTGGCTCGAGCTGTGCGCCGAGCAATTCATCGTGCGCTGCCGGCTCGCCTGAGCCCTCCGGAAGCCGCGAACAGCGCGAGCCCGGCGGCCAGGGCCAGCGCCGGCCAGTTGCCCCATCGCACGTAGGGCGTTGCGCCGTTGCGCGGGGTCACGTCCGCCACCAGCGTGCCCGCGGTGAACGCAGGCAGGCGCGCGACCACGTGCCCGGTCGCATCGATCGCCGCGGTCGCGCCAGTGTTGGTCGCGCGCACCATCCAGCGGCCGGTCTCGAGCGCGCGCATCTGCGAGGCCTGCAGGTGCTGGTCGGCGGCGAACGAGCGGCCGAACCAGGTGTCGTCGCTCACGTTCACGAGCACCTGCGCGGCCGGGAGCGCATCGATCACCTCCTCGCCGTAGACGTCCTCGTAGCAGATGGCCACGCCGAAGCGCGTGCCCGCGGCCTCGAGCGGCGCCTGGCGGCGCGCGCCGCGCGCGAAGTCGCTCATCGGGATGTGCAGGATGGACAGCACCCACCCGAAGCCCGGCGGGGTGTATTCGCCGAACGGAACGAGGTGGCGCTTGCGGTACGACTGCAGGCCGGGTCCCGTGATGCGCACCAGGCTGTTGTAGTAGTCGTACGCGCCGTAGCGAAATTCGCGCTCGACCGTTCCCAGCAGGATGTCCTGGCCGTTCTGCGCCGCGTGCCGGCGCAGCTCGTCGAGATATTCCGCGGGAAGCTGGTCGAGGTACGCGGGCAGGGCCGTTTCCGGCACCACGATCACGCGCGCGCGCGCCGCGAGGATCATGCGCCGGTACTCCTGCAGGATGCGGGCGCGCTCGTCCTCGCGCCACTTGAGCAGCTGCGACACATCGCCCTGCAGCAGCGCCACGGAGATCGGCGCGCCCGCGGGCTCGGTCCACTCGGGAAGGCGTGCGAGGGCTCCCGCGCCGAGCAGCGCCGCCGTTGCCGCCGCCAGCGCGAGCCGCGTGCGCATGCCGGAACGCCCGACCGCAAGGCCCGCGAGCAGCGCCGCGACCCCGGCCGCCGCGAGCGACACGCCGTAGCTGCCCAGGTACGGCGCGAATCCCGCGAGCGGGCTCGACGGGACCTGCGACGTACCGGTCGTGAGCCACGGAAAGCCCGTGAAGAGCGTGCCGCGCAGCCATTCCATCAGCGCGAACGCGGCGGGCGCGAGCACCAGGCGCCGCGCCGTGGAGGCGCGCCCCCAGCGCACCGCGATCCAGCCCGCCAGCGCCGGGAAGAGGGCAAGGTACGCGCAGAAGCAGAACGTCGCCACCGCCGCGAGCAAGAGCGGCATCTCGCCGAAATCGTGCAGGCTCACGTAGACCCACGATACCCCGACGAGGAAGTAGCCCAGGCCGAAGGCATATCCGGAAAGCCACGCCTGGCGCGGCGAGCCGCTGCGCGCCCACACGGCGAAGAGCGCCGCGAGGCCGGCAAGCGGAAGGGGCCACACGCCGGCCGGCGCGAAGCCGAACACGCTCGCCGCCCCCGACACCAGGGGCAGCGCCAGCGCGACGGCGACGCGGCGCGCCGCCGAGCCGATCGGCGGCGCGCCGCGCTCCGGGCTCACTCTGGCTCCCTGGGTTTGGGCTTGTCGACCAGCAGCGAGTGGATCTTGCGGCTGTCGGCGCGCAGCACCTGGAACGTGAAGCCGTCGATCACGATCGACTCGCCGCGCTTGGGCAGGCGCCCGAAGCGGCCCACCACCATGCCGCCCACCGTGTCATGGTCCTCGTCGGAGAACAGGGTCCCGAAGTGGCTGTTGAAGTCCGCGATCTCCGTGATCGCCTTCACCCGGTAGCGGCCGCTGCGGTCGGCGAGGATGTTGTCCTCGGTCTCGTCGAAGTCGTACTCGTCCTCGATGTCGCCCACGATCTGCTCGATCACGTCCTCGATGGTGACCAGGCCCGCGACGCCGCCGTATTCGTCCACGACGATCGCGATGTGGTTGCGATTGGCGCGGAACTCCTTGAGCAGCACGTTCAGCCGCTTGGCCTCGGGGACGAACACCGCCGGGCGCAGCATCTCGCGCACCAGGAACTCCTCCTCGGCGTAGAAGCGCAGCAGGTCCTTCGCGAGCAGGATGCCGATCACGTTGTCGCGGTTGTCCTCGAACACCGGGAAGCGCGAGTGGGCGGTCTCGATCACGAACGGGATGAACTTCTCGGGGCTTTCCGCCACGTCGATCACGTCCATCTGCGAGCGCGGGATCATCACGTCGCGCACCTGCGTCTCCGAGACCTGGAGCACGCCCTCGATCATGGACAGCGCCTCGGCATCGAGCAGGTGGCGCTCGAACGCCGAATGCAGCAGCTCGATCAGCTGGTCGCGGTCCTCCGGCTCGCGCATGAGCAGCGACGACAACCGCTCGAGCAGGGTCGGCTTGCCGTGTTCGTTCATGCGGGCCCGCGGGATGGGAACCGACATACTCTAGCAAGGCGCATCGAAGGCTGCATTGCGCTAGGCCGCGTAGGGATCGGCGAAGCCGAGCCGCGCGAGGATCGCGCGCTCGCGCCGCTCCATGCGCGCGGCATCGGCGGCGCGCACGTGGTCGTGGCCCTGCAGGTGCAGCAGGCCGTGGACCAGCAGGTGCGCGTGGTGCGCGGCCGCCGGCTTGCCCTGCGCCCGCGCTTCGCGGGCGACCACCGGGGCGCACACCACCACGTCGCCGGCGAGCGGCGCGCGCGAATACACGAAGGTGAGCACGTTGGTGGCGTAATCCCTGCCGCGATAGGCGCGGTTGAGGCGGCGGCCCTCGGCTTCGGCCACGTAGCGCAGCGTCACCACCGCCGCGCGCGGCAGCGCCGCCCTCGCCCACCGGCGCAGCGCCCGGTCGGGCGGAATGTGCGCGGCGCGCGACGCGCGCTGGATCGCGAGCGCCGCCGCGGCGCGCTTCACGCCTTTTTCGCCGAGCGCCGGTCGTAGGCGTCGACGATCGCCTGCACCAGCGGGTGGCGCACCACGTCCTCCGACTGGAATTGCGTCATCGCGATGCCGCGCACTCCGGCGAGCACTTCGCGCGCATCGACCAGTCCCGAGGCCTGCCCCTTGGCGAGGTCGGTCTGCGTGACGTCGCCCGTCACCACCGCCTTGGAGCCGAAGCCGATGCGCGTGAGGAACATCTTCATCTGTTCCGGGGTCGTGTTCTGCGCCTCGTCGAGGATCACGAAGGAGTGGTTGAGGGTCCGGCCGCGCATGAAGGCGAGCGGCGCGATCTCGATGGCGCCGCGCTCGAAGCTGCGGTTCACCTTGTCGTAGCCCATGAGGTCGTAGAGCGCGTCGTAGAGCGGGCGCAGGTACGGATCCACCTTCGCCGCGAGGTCGCCGGGAAGGAAGCCCAGCTTCTCGCCCGCTTCCACCGCGGGACGGGTGAGCACGATGCGCTTGACCGTGTCGCGCTCGAGGGCGTCGACCGCGGCGGCGACCGCGAGGAAGGTCTTGCCGGTGCCCGCGGGCCCGACGCAGAACGTGATGTCGTAGCCGCGCATCTGCTGCAGGTACTGGGCCTGGCGCGGCGTGCGCGCGGTGAGCTCGCTGCGGCGCGGGAGCATCAGCGCGGGAGCTTCCTTCTCGCCGGCGGGGCGCGGGTGGGCGATCTCCACCAGGCCCAGCTGGATGTCCTCGACTTCCAGGTCGCGATGGGCATGGTCGTAGAAGCGGCGCAGCGCCGCGACCGCCTGCGCCGCCTTCTCGCGCGGCCCGGTGACCGAGAAGCGCTCGCCGCGGCGCGCGATGGTCACGTCGAGCGCGGTCTCGATCTGGCGCAGGTTCGCGTCGAGCGGGCCGCACAGCGCCGCCAGCCGGGCATTGTCGACCGGCTTGAAGGACACCTCTTCCGCCGGGCTGCGGCGCCGGGTGGCCAAGCGAGCTAGGCCCCCACGCGCTGGATCGGGGCCTTCAGCGCCTGCTCGAGGGTCTCGAGGCTCTCGGCGAGGTGCGCGCGCGCCTCCTTCGACAGGCCCGGCTTCGCCTGCGCGTGGCGGATATCCGCCGCGAGCGCCACCGCGTCCATGCGCAGCAGGCTCCTCGCGTCCGCCGGCACATTGGGCTGCGACTTCACCAGCGCGTCCACGACGCGGCGCAGGTAATCCCGCTGCAGGTTGCGGCGCATCGGCGTGATCTCGCGCCCGCTCTTCAGCTCGCTCCAGATGGAGGCCTGCAGCGTGTCGTAGAGCTCCGTGAGCGTGAACGCCTCCTTCGGGTTGGCGGCGATGCCCTGCGAGTCGATGAGCCGCTCGGCCACGGGCGCGCTCATCACCTGGTCGAGCACCCCCTGCTGCATCTTGAGGATGGTCGAGGTGAGGCTGATCATCGGCATCTTCGAGACGTCCTCGCCCCGGAAGAGCGCCGTGGCGTAGTCGAGGCGGTCGGGCGGCAGGCTCGCGAGGAACTGCGGCTTGAAGCGGAAGCTGTCCACCGAGAACATGCCCTCGGAGAGGATCTTGAGCGCCTCGCGCTGCTCGGCGGCCGACACGGGCGTGAACGGCAGCCGCCCCGTGCCCGCGCGATCACGCAGCTGCACGATGCCGCCGATGTATTTGGTCGCCGGGGTGAGCCCGCGGCCCAGCTGGCGGAAGCCGTCGAGGAAGCTGCGGCGCAGGCCGTCGTAGCTTTCGCCGGGGGCGAGCTGGCGCGCCTCCAGGCGGTTCCACAGCTCCCGCGAGAGCTCGAGGCGCTTGCGGTAGAAGCCGAGCGGATTGCTCGTGAGGTCGAAGATGTTGACGGTCGGGTCCATGCCCTGGGGCGAGCCGCCGGCGAACGAGTCCTCGTCGGTGGCGAACGCGAGCCATGGCTCTTCGAGCCGCGCTCGGCGATCTTCTCGAGCTCGCGCTTCTCGCGGGCCGGGTCGATGGGCTTGTAGCCGTACTCGATGGCCCAGTAGTCGTAGGGCCCGATGGTGGGGTTGCACGAAGTCGGTCGCCGTCTCGCCCTTCAGAGCGGATGTTGTACGGCGCGTAGTCCATGACCGAGGCCGACGATGCCGTGCTCGGCGGTGAAGGCCGGGTCGCGCAGCTGCGCGGCGGTGTACGCAGTGCGAGGCGCGGAAGTTGTGGCGCAGGCCCAGGGTGTGGCCGACCTCGTGCATGATCACGTCCTTCACGTAGCTTGTACACGAAGCGCGTCCACCTCGGGGCTCGCCGGGTCGATGTCGCCGCGCGCCTCGAGCAGGTCGAGCGCGAAGTGGGCTCTCCTCGCCTTCCTGCGCGGCGAAGGTGCACAGCTCCGCGCCGTTGCCGGTGCTCCCGGGGAGCGGGATGTCCGAAGAGGCCTGGCGGCGGCTGCCGCGCGTGAAGACGTCGGTGAAGAGGATGTCGGCGTCGAGGATCTCGCCGGTGCGCGGGTCGACGTGGCTGGGCCCGATGGCGGGGCTGTTCTCGCGTCGACAGGTACCAGCGGATCGACGCGTGGCCGATGTCGGCGGTGTCGAAGGTGGCGTCGTCGGGCTGGATCTTCACCTGGATCGCGTCCTTGAAGCCGATGCGCTCGAAGGCCTTGTTCCACTCGAGCACGCCATCGGCGATCGCCTGGCGGTACTTCACGGGGATGTCCTTGTCGAGCCAGTACACGATGGGCTTCACCGGCTCCGAGAGCGCCGCGCTCGGGTCCTTCTTCTCCAGCCGCCAGCGGTTGACGTAGTACACGTTCGGGCTGGGATTGATGTCGTTGCCGAAGTCCACGTGCTGGGTGGTGAAGAAGCCCACGCGCTCGTCGGCGATGCGCGGCCGCATGGGCGCCGGGAGCTGCGCGAAGTCGTAGTGGTAGTCGAGGAAGAAGTTGCGCGGGTCGGGCACGTTGACCGGCGGGGTGGGCTGCGGCCCCGGGCCGGGCTTGCTCGGGGGCACGGGCAGCTTGGGCACCGCGAAGTGCAGGGAGACGTTGAAGCCGGTGGCCTCGGGCCGGGGATCGGCGCGCGTGATGCTCGAGTTCTTCGCGTCGAGCGCGTAGGGCAGGTGGAAGGCCGCCTCGAGCATCGTCGAGGCGCCGGGGATGTCGCCCAGCAGCAGCGCGCTCGCGTCCACCAGGATCGCGTGGGTGTCGGGATCGGGCTCGCTCGCCGGCGGCGCGGAAGCCACCAGGCTGTTGGAGAAGCTGTCGGCGACGGCGTGCTCGACGGCGGGGTTGCCCTCCGCCGTGAAGCGCGTGTTCTTCGCGATGACCTGCACCTGGCCGTGCACTTGGTGGAAATAGACGACGTAGCGCACGTCCATGAGCCCCGCGATCACGAAGCGCTCGCCCAGGCCCGAGGTGCGCACCGCGGCGAAGTAGAACGGCTTGTCCATCTGGTCGGGCCGCAGCTCGATCCAGGTGTTGTCGTCCTTCTTCCACACGGTGAAGAAGCCCGGGTATTGCTGCGCGTCCTTGATCACTTCCTTGAACGGATGGGGCGGCACCGGGGGCTTCGCCGCGGCCGGCGGATGAGCGGGGGGCGCCGCGGGTGCGCCGTTCGCCGCGGGCGGCTCGTGGCCCTGCGCGGGCGCCGCCGCCTGGGCGAGCGAGACGATTCCGGCGGCGAGCGCGGCAGCGAGCGCGGCGCGCATCGCGATCGGGGAAGGAAGCGGACGGACCATGGAAACTCCTTGTCGTTATGGTGCGCGGAGAGGGTCAGGCGGACAGGCGCCCGCGCAAGCTGTGGGGCAGCGCCGCGGTGATGTCGACGTCGACGAAGCATCCCGCGAGGTGTGCTGGCCCCGCGAAATTCACTACCCGGTTGTTGCCGGTGCGGCCCGCGAGCTCCGCCGGGTCCTTGCGCGACGGCCCTTCGACCAGCACGCGCTCGCGCGCTCCGACCATCGCGCGCGAATACTCGTCGCTCAATTCCTGCAAGCGCGCCTGCAGGCGCTGCAAGCGCGCGAGCTTCACCGCGGGGGGCGTGGCATCGGGCAGCCCGGCCGCGGGCGTGCCGGGGCGCGGGCTGAAGATGAAGCTGAACGAGCCGTCGAAGCGCACGTCGTCGACGAGCTTCATCGTCTGCTCGAAGTCGGCGTCGCTCTCGCCGGGAAAGCCCACGATGAAGTCGCTCGAGATCGAGATGCCGGGACACGCGGCGCGCAGCCGGCGCACGATCGAGCGGTATTCCATCGCGGTGTAGTTGCGTTTCATCGCGGCGAGCACGCGGTCGGAGCCCGACTGCACGGGCAGGTGCACCTGCGAGACAAGCTTGGCAATCCTGCCGTGGGCGTCGATCAGACGCTGGCTGAATTCGAGGGGATGCGAGGTGGTGTAGCGGATGCGCTCGATGCCGTCGATCTTCGCCACCTGCGCGAGCAGCAGCGCGAAGTCGGCGGCCTCACCGTCGGGAAGCGCTCCGCGATAGGCGTTCACGTTCTGGCCGAGGAGCGTGACCTCCTTCACGCCCTGGCGCGCGAGGTGGCCCACTTCGCAGAGCACGTCGGCGAGGGGACGCGACACCTCCTCGCCACGCGTGTAGGGAACGACGCAGAAGCTGCAGTACTTGCTGCAGCCTTCCATGACCGAGACGAACGCCGCGGCGCCCTGCACGCGCGCAGGCGGCAGGTTGTCGAACTTCTCGATCTCGGGGAACGAGATGTCCACCTGCGGCCGGCCGCTCGCGCGGCGTTGCGCGATGAGCTCCGGGAGCCGATGCAGGGTCTGCGGTCCGAAGACCAGGTCGACGTAGGGCGCGCGGCGCACGATCTCGCCGCCCTCCTGGCTCGCCACGCAGCCACCCACGCCGATCAGCACGCCGGGGCGCGCGGCCTTGAGCGGGCGCACGCGGCCCAGGTCGGCGAAGACCTTCTCCTGCGCCTTCTCGCGCACCGAGCAGGTGTTGAAGAGGATGAGGTCGGCCTGCGCGGGATCCGCGGTCTTCTCGTAGCCGCCGGCGGCGGCGAGCACGTCGGCCATCTTCTCCGAGTCGTACTCGTTCATCTGGCATCCGAACGTGCGGATGTAGACCTTCTTCTGCTGCGTCATCGCGTCCTGGGTCGCGGAGCTGAATCCGGACAGGGTCCCGCTACGGGCGAAGGCGAAATCCTACAGGATTCGGCCGCGGGTGGCGCTCAGTGATCCAGGAGGATATCGCGGGCGTGCTTCGCGGCGAGGATGGGCAGGTACGCCCTCACGCGCGCCACCTTTTCCAACTCGAGGAATTGCACCTCGTAGACCCGGCGCGCCTCGTCGAGCGGCTGGCTCGTCTGCCTGGCCAGCGCCTCGACCAGCCTGAGGGATTGCCGGGATTCGATTCCTATGCCTTCGCTACCCATGTTGCCTCCGGCGCCGCATCCGGCCAGGGCGAATTCCATGGCCTCATGCTTGCAGCGCACTTTGCATTGTAGGGGGCCGGATTGCGCCGCGGCGGCATCGATGCCGCTTCGTTGACCGGCGTCAATATTCCGCGATGCGGACCGCCGTTCTACTTCCTGGACCGCTCGACTCCGCTCTCGAGCTCGTAGGGCGAGAGTCCATAGGGAAGGAATCCGCCCTCGTCGAGCAGGGACGCGTCGACCTTCATCGCGGAGCGCATGAGCGGCGCGCCGCCATCCATCGCGAGGATCGCATCCATCGTGCCCCACTCGCGCCCCACGCCGGGCGACGGGATGGCACAGCGATACAGATAGACGAACACCTTTCTCATGGATGCGCTGCGATGCCTTCTTCGGGCAATGGAGCGTAAGATTCTTTGCACGTATCATTGCCGCCTAATGACAAGAATCGAGCGGCGTTCGCCACTGCCCGTGAACAAGGCCATTCGAAAATCCACTGCACGCTTGCGGGTCTGCTACGCCGACGGCAGCTGGACCCATGACCTGTACGGCGACCTGTTCGACCTCGACATCCAGGGCGAAAGGGTCACGCTCAATATCCGGTTGTCGGGCAAGCCCGACGCGAAGGTTGCGAACGCGCGCAGCGCGATGCGCGAATTCCTCGTGAAGCGCCACCTGATGGACTCGATCCAGATCGGCAAGAAAGCGGTCTGCAAGCTGCTCCAGGAGGCATTGCGCAAGGCGGAAAATCCCGACGTGAGCGTGGCGCTCAGCGCGGGCAGCGAGGGCGTGACCTACCCGGCGTCGGTGACGTTCGGTCCCGATGCCATCACGCTGAACCTCGGCTAGGCCCCGGGCGATCCTGCGTGGCGGCCCCGGGCGACGATCCGGTCGACGAGAGCGTGCGCTGGGTCGAGGGCGATTGCCCTGGCCTGGTCGGCGAGATCGTGCGCTGGCACGGCCTGTACTACGTGCGCGGCCTGCGATGGCCGGCCGTCTTCGAGGCGCTCTGCGCGGAGCAACTGGGAGAGATCGCGAAGCACTTCGGTTCGCGCGGGGACATCGCGGCGTTCAGCGCCTGGGACGGCGACGCGTTCCTCGCGGCCGTGGTGGTGGACGCCCGGCCGGGCGAGCGGCCCGGCTCGCGCCTGCGCTTCTTCATCGCAGCCGACGCAGGGCGCGGGCGAGGCCTGGGCAACGCACTGATGGCGCGCGCAATCGCGCTGGTCGGAGCGCCGCGGCGATCCTTCCATCTGGCTCACGACGGTCGCCGACCTCGCCGCTTCCGCGCATCTGTATCGCAAGTTCGGCTTCGCCCTCGTGGCCGAGCGGGTCGATCGCACGTGGGGCAGCGAGCACCGGGAGCAGCTCTGGGAGCGCCGCAATGAGACAAGCCCGCGCAGCGCGGGCTTGTGGACACCGTCATCGGGCTGACAACTGAGCGACCCGACACTTAGGTAACAGAACGTACCGGACACATGGGTAACACTTTCCCCCTTCCTGGGGGAGGTGTCTATGCCGTGGAAGGAGTGTTCGGTAATGGATGAGCGCCTGCGTTTCGTGGCGAAGCTGCTCGAGGGCGAGACGATGACCGACGCTTGCCGCGAGTTCGGCATCTCCCGCAAGACCGGCTACAAGATCTTCAATCGGTACAAGGAGAGCGGTTTCGAGTCGTTGAGTGATCGCTCCCGGCGGCCGGTGCGCTACGCCAACCAGCTGGCTCCCCAGCTGGAGGGCATGATCGTGAGCCTCAAGCGCGAGAAGCCGCATTGGGGTGCCCGCAAGATCCGCGAACTGCTCGTGCGCCGTCTCGATGGGGACGTGCGCATCCCGGCCAAGAGCACCATCCACGCGGTGCTGCACCGTAATGGCCTGGTGAAGGGCGTGGTGCGCAGGCGGCATCGCGCCGCGGGCACGAGCCTATCGCCAGGGACAGCTCCCAATGATCTCTGGTGCGTCGATTTCAAGGGCGAATTCAGGCTGGGCAACGGCCAGTACTGTTATCCGCTCACGGTGACGGATCACGCTTCGCGCTACCTGCTCATGTGCGAGGCGCTGGGATCGACCCGCGAGGCCACCGCCATCACCGCCTTCGAGCAGCTCTTCCTGGAGCGCGGCCTGCCGCTATCGATTCGCTCCGACAACGGCGTGCCCTTCGCCAGCCCCAACAGCCTCTTCAACCTCTCGAAGCTGTCGGTCTGGTGGCTGCGCCTGGGCATCGCGATCGAGCGCATCCAGCCCGGTCAGCCACAGCAAAACGGCCGCCACGAACGCATGCACCTCACCCTCAAACGCGAAACCACCCGGCCGCCGGAAATGAACACCTTGCAGCAGCAAGCCCGCTTCGATTCCTTCATCGAGGAATTCAACCAGGAACGGCCTCACGAGGGGCTGGCCATGAAGATCCCCTCCGAGGTCTATAAGCCCTCGCCGCGGATCTATAACGGCCTGCCCGAGCTCGCCTACCCCTTGCACGATCGCGACGTGGTCGTCACCGCCTGCGGGCGCATCTGCCTGCACCGCAAGCGCGTCAACCTCTCACACGTATTTGCCGGCCAGCGCGTCGGCATCAAGGAAGTCGACGAGGGCATCTGGATCGTAAGCTTCATGCATTACGATCTCGGCTTCATCGACCTGGAGCAGAAAACCCTGCAACCCGCGGACAACCCGTTTCGGATCGGGCTGTCACCTATGTGTTAGGTACGACCTGTCACCTATGTGTTCAGGTCGTACCAACGTGGAATTGGTGGCGAGTCAGGGATTTGAACCCCGGACCAACGGATTATGATTCCGCTGCTCTAACCGCTGAGCTAACTCGCCGAAAGAGCCCAGCATTTTCGGCGAATCGGTCACCAAGGTCAAGGAACGCGCGGCTATCTGAGCGCGAGCGGCTGGTCGATGGCCAGCGTCGCGGCGTCGAACCACTGGTCGCGCGTCTCGTCGTCGAGCTCCAGCTCGCGGGCGATGCGCGCCACGTACTTCTCCGTGAACTCCTGCGGCCCCGCCGGGAAGAGCGCGAAGTAGACGGTGAGCACCGCGAGGCTGCTCCCGTTCGCGGAAGGGTGCGACTCGCCCGAATACAGCCGCGTGCGCGGATCCTTCGTGAGCATGCGCAGCCACGCCTCGCCCACGGGAATCAGGGTCGCATTGGAAGCCTTCGCCGCCGCGCGGTACGCGTCGATGGTCGCCGGGAACTCGCGCAGCCGCTCCGACGACGGCCACACCATGAGCAGCGCGGGCTGCGCGCCCGCCTTGCGGATCGCCTGCGCGAAGCGCCGCGTGTATTCCGCAAGCTGCTCGCGCTCGCCAGGCTGCGCCGACGGGCCCTGCTGCAGCACCACCACGTCCCAGCCCCTGCCGATCGCCGCCAGCGCCCGCCCGTCCTCCCAATGGTCCTCGAGGCTGAACGAGGACGAGGTCACGGAATCGAAGGTCATGTCCTTGCCCATCGCGTGCGCGAGCTTCGCAAGGCGCTCGGGAATCCGCGCGGCGGTGGTAAGCGCGTTGCCGACGAACAGGACGCGGGTCGCGCAGGCGGCCTGGGCGACTGCCAGCGTGCCCGCGAGGGCGAGCGCCGCGATCCGGAGCGTTCTCGACATGGGCGCAGTCTAGCCTCGCCGCGCGCGGCCGGTGTTACCGATTGTGCGTGCGCGTCCGGCTAGACGTTGAAGCGGAAGTGCATCACGTCGCCGTCCTTGACGACGTAGTCCTTGCCCTCCAGGCGCATCTTGCCCGCTTCCTTCGCGCCTCGCTCGCCCTTGCAGGCGCCACGTAGTCGTCGTAGCGCGATGACCTCGGCGCGGATGAAGCCCTTCTCGAAGTCGGTGTGGATCACGCCCGCGGCCTGCGGCGCGGTGGCGCCCTTGCGCACGGTCCAGGCGCGCACTTCCTTCGCGCCGGCGGTGAAGTAGGTCTGCAGGCCGAGCAGGTCGTAGGTGGCGCGGATCAGGCGGTTCAGGCCCGGCTCCGTCAGGCCCATGTCGGCGAGGAACACTGCCTTCGTCCTCGTCCGACAGGTCCGCGATCTCGGCCTCGATCTTGGCGCAGATCGCCACCACGGGCGCGCCTTCCTTCGCGGCGTACTCCCTCACGCGCTCGAGGAGCGGGTTGTTCTCGAAGCCGTTCTCGTCGACGTTGGCGATGTACATCGCCGGCTTCGCGGTGAGCAGCTGCAGCGGCTGCAGCAGCAGCATCTCGTCGGCGGTGAGGCCCATCGCGCGCACCGGCTGGAATCCGTCGAGCGCCTTCTGCGACGCGCTCGAGCAGCGGCGACCGAGCTTGATCGCCTCCTTGTCGCCGGCGCGCACGTTGCGGCCATACTCGTGCACCGCCTTCTCGACCGACTGCCAGGTCGGCCAGCGCCAGCTCGGTCTGGATCACCTCGATGTCGGAGATCGGGTCGACCTTGCCCGCGACGTGGATGACGTTGTCGTCCTCGAAGCAGCGCACCACGTTGGCGATGGCGTCGGTCTCGCGGATGTTGGCGAGGAACTGGTTGCCGAGGCCCTCGCCCTTCGAGGCGCCCGCGACCAGGCCCGCGATGTCGACGAACTCGACGATCGCCGGGACGCACCTTCTCGGGCTTCGCGATCGCGGCGAGCTTGTCGAGGCGCGGGTCGGGCACTTCGACGATGCCGACGTTGGGCTCGATGGTGCAGAACGGATAGTTCTCCGCCGCGATGCCCGCCTTGGTCAGCGCGTTGAAGAGCGTGGACTTGCCGACGTTGGGCAGGCCGACGATGCCGCATTGCAGGGTCATGGTTTCTTCGTCTCCGTTTCCGGTTTCGGCTGGCTTCCCGTCTCCACGGGAATCGACAGCCTTGTGTGCAGCCACGTCATCGCATCGGCCATGCGTCCGCGTCGCGATCTTCGGCAGCAGCTCGAGGCTGCGCTTGAACGCGCGGATCGATCGAGCTCCTGCTCTTCGCGGCGGCGCGTGTCGAGCACGTAGTCGGCCGACGAGGTCCTTGTGCCCCGGATGCCCGATGCCGACGCGCAGCCGCCAGAAGTCCTTGCGTGTCGAGCGCCTCGATGATGTCCGTGAGGCCGTTGTGGCCGCCGGCGCCGCCGCCCTTCTTCAGCTTCACGGTGCCCGGCGGCAGGTCGAGCTCATCGTGCACGACGAGCATCTGCGCGGGCTCGATCTTGTAGAAGCGCATGACCGCCGCGACGCTGCGGCCGCTCTCGTTCATGTACGTGTTGGGCTTGAGCAGCCAGAACTCGTGGCCGCCCTCGTCCACGCGCGTGGTCCAGCCGTGGAACTTCGATTCCTTCGACCAGTGGGCCTTCTTGCGCCCCGGCGATGGAATCCACCCACCAGAAGCCCGCGTTGTGGCGCGTCTGCTCGTATTCGCGTCCCGGATTGCCGAGGCCGACGATGAGCCGGATATCTTCCATGAAAAAAGACGCCCGCCGTTCGCGGCGGGCGTCCCTTGCTCGAGGCGTTGAGCGGCGAAGTTTCGTCCGCTCCAACGACCGCCCCGATGTCTGATCTACTCGCTACTTCTCTTTCTTCTCTTCTCTTGTCTTCCTTCCCGGCCGCGGGCTTGGCTTCCTTGCCGCCAGCCGCCGCGGCCGCCGCCCTCCTCCTCCTTCGCCTTCTGTGCGGTGGTCGGCACATCCGCCGCCGACACGATCGCCGTCGCCGCGGCGATTCCGCCGCTTCCTCTTCCGCCGTCATCACCTTCGGGATCACGACGGTGGCCACCGTGGGATCCTCGCCCTTCGGCACGATCGGCTTCCACGCCCGGGGGCAGCGCCACGTGCGAAAGGTGCAGCGAGTGGCCCGCCTGCAGGTTCGCGAGGTCCACCTGGATGAATTCGGGCAGGTCCTTCGGCAGGCACGAGATCTCGAGCTCCTTCATCACGTACTCGACGATGCCGCCGGCGACCTTCACGCCGGGCGAGATCTCCACGTTCACGAAGTGCAGCGGCACGCTTCATGTGGATCTTCTTGTCCGCGGCGACGCGCTGGAAGTCGACGTGCAGGATGAGCGGGCGGAACGGGTGCATCTGGTAGTCGCGCAGCAGCACCTGCGACTTCTCGCCGCCCAGCTCCATGTCGAGGATGGACGCGTGGAACGCCTCCTTCTTCAGCTTGAACCACAGGTCCTTGTGGTCGAGCTCGATGGCCTGCGCGTCCTTGCCGGCGCCGTAGACGACGCCCGGCACCTTCGACTCGCGGCGCAGGCGGCGGCTCGCACCCGTGCCCTGAACGCTCCGCGGTTCGGCTTTGATTGCGATCTTCATGACATCTCCAAGGTTGGACTGCGATGCAGATCGCGGCGGCCCGCGACCAGGACTCGCCGCTCCACTGCTCGACTTCGCTACTCCACGAACAGCGAGCTCACCGAGCTCTCCTCGCAAATCCTGCGCATCGTCTCGGCGAACAATTCCGCCACGCTCACGACGCGGATCTTCTTCGACGCCTCCGCCTCGGGCCTCAGCGGGATGGTGTCCGTCACCACCAGCTCGTCGATCACCGAAGCCTCGATCCGCCCCACCGCCGGGCCCGAGAGCACGGGGTGCGTGCAATACGCCACCACGCTGCACCGCGCCCTGCTCCTTCAACGCCTTGGCCGCCTCGCACAGCGTGTTGGCCGTGTCGACCATGTCGTCCATGATCACGCACGTGCGGCCGTTCACGTCGCCGATGATGTTCATCACCGTCGGCGACGTTCGGCCGCGGGCGCCGCTTGTCGATGATCGCGAGGTCGCGTTTCCAGCCGCTTCGCGATCGCCCTCGCCCGCACCACGCCGCCCACGTCCGGCGACACCACCACCAGGTTCTTGTAGCCGTGCTTCCACAGGTCGCCCAGCAGGATCGGCGTCGCGTAGACGTTGTCCACCGGGATGTCGAAGAACCCCTGGATCTGGTCGGCGTGCAGATCCATCGTCGAGCAGCCGGTTCACGCCCGGCGCTCGCCAGCATGTTCGCCACGACCTTCGCCGTGATCGCCACGCGCGCGCTCCGCGGCCGGCGGTCCTGGCGCGCGTACCCGAAGTACGGGATCGCCGCCGTGATGCGCGCCGCGCTCGAGCGCCGCAGCGCGTCGACCATGATCATCAGCTCCATCAGCGTGTCGTTGGTCGGCGCGCACGTCGACTGCAGCACGAAGACGTCCTTGCCGCGGACGTTCTCGAGCAGCTCCACCATCACCTCGCCGTCGCTGAACCGCGAGACCGTGGCCTTGCCCAGCTGGACGTTCAGGTTCTTCGCCACCCGCTGCGCGAGCTTCGGGTTGGCGTTGCCGCGTGAACACCATCAGGTTGTCGAAGGCCATCGACTCTCTCGCCGAGGCGACGCGTTCAGAGAATTCTGGCAGGGGAGGAAGGATTCGAACCCTCGAATGCCGGAATCAAAATCCGGTGCCTTAACCAACTTGGCGACTCCCCTACGGTACCGTTCTACCGCACGCGCAGCGGATGTTGCGTCGAGTCCTCGCGCGATGAAACCCTTCATCGTCCCGGGCAGCGCGTCGATCACGCGCTGCGCGCTTTCGCGATCGTCGAACGCCGCGAAGACGCACGCCCCCGAACCCGTCATGCGCGCATCGCCATGCTTTCGCAGCCACGCGAGATGCTCACGCACTTCGGGAAACCGGGCGACCACGACCGGCTCCAGGTCGTTGTGGAACTTTGGCCCCTGGCAACTGCGCCGAAAAGTCTTCTATTTTAAGGGGTTCCGTGTTACGGGTCAATTCCGGAGCCCCGATAGGCGACGGGGGTCGGGACCTGCACCGGCGGCACCAGGACCACGTACCAGCGCGGGCGCGATCTCGAGGGCGCGCAGGCGATCGCCGATGCCCTCGGCCCAGGCGCTGGCCGGCCGAAGAGGAAGAAGGGCACGTCGGCGCCCAGTCCCGCGCCGATCTCGGCGCAGCGCTTCGCGACTCGAAGCCGGTCTTCCACAGGCGATTCGAGCGCGACGAGCACGGTCGCCGCATCGGAGCTGCCGCCGCCCAGCCCGCCGCCGATGGGAATGTGCTTCTCGACCTCGATGTCCACGCCGAGCGCGCGTGCCCGTAGCCTCCTGCAGCAGTCGCGCCGCGCGCACGGCGAGATCCTGCTCCGCGCGGCACGCCGGCCACGTCGTTCACGCGGCGCACGACGCCGTCGGCGCGCACGCGCGAAGCGCAGCGCGGTCCTGCAGCGTCGATCAGCGTGAAGACGCTTTGCAGCAGGTGGTAGCCGTCCGCGCGCTGCGGCCCACCACGTGCAGGAAGAGGTTGAGCTTGGCGGGCGCGGGATAGTCCGGCGCGGCGCAACTGCACGGCGCTACTCCTCGAGCGCACGGTATTCGTCGACGACGAGCCGGACGACGACGTCGCCGCGCGACGCGGTGATGCGCTTGGCGATGTCGACGGCAGCCCGCGCGTTGCGTCTCGTCGACCGTGACCTTCCAGCCCCGGGCGCAACGCGGTCGTCGCCTGCGCCGTGGAGCCAGCCGGCGAGCACGTCGGGGTCGAGCGCCACGCCGAGGTAGTCTCTCGGTGAGCGCCGGAAGCGACGTCGTGCGTCGCGGAATCGGAACCGGCCGCACGAGCGTCGCGCCATCCGGCGCCCGATTCGATGCGCGCGACCTCGTTGCCGAGCGGCGAGGAAATGACCCACTCGTCATGCCCGCCGCGCGTGCGCGTCCAGCGAAGCTTCGCGATGTCGCTGCGTCTGGCCATCGCGCACGGCGAGGCGCCCCGCGATCTCGAAAGCCTGCGGGCGCCTGCGGTGAGCTGCGGAAGCGGCTGCGTCGGCGACCGTGGCGCAGGCGGCCAGGAGCGACGCGAGGAGAGCGCCAGCGATGCAAGCGATCATCGCGCGGCGCTCCGCAAGGACGGCGCCTACTCGCGATGCTTCTGCATCACCGCGAGCAGCGCCTCGTGGCTGGGATTCTCGACGAGCGCCTCGCGCCAGATCTTCTGCGCCTCGTCGTGCTTGCCGCTCGTTCCACAGCACTTCGCCCAGGTGCGCGGCGATCTCCGGATCGGAGCGCGAGCTGTAGGCGATCTGCAGGTACTTGAGCGCTTCCGGGCTTGTTGCCCAGGCGGAAGTACACCCAGCCGAGGCTGTCGAGGATGAAGGGATCGTCGGGCGCGAGCTTGTAGGCCTTGTCGATGAGTTCCTTCGCTTCGGCCAGGCGGTTGGTGCGATCGGCGAGCGTGTAGCCCAGCGCGTTGTAGGCGTGCGCATAGTCGGGCTTCATCTGGATCACGCTTGCGCAGGTCGGCTTCTCGAGCACGTCGAGCTTGTTCACGCGCTCGGCGGCCATGGCGCGATCGTAGAGCAGCTCGTAGGATTCGGGGTACTCGTCGACGGCCTTGCTCAGCATCTCGTAGGTTGTCCTGCCACTCCTTCGCGTCGCGCAGCAGCTGCGCCTCGACCTGGATCATCTGGATGCTGTCGTCGACGGAGCGCGCCTCGATGTGCTGCAGGTATTCGCGCCCCGCGGCGAGGCCCTGCTGGCGCGCGATGAGCGTGGCGATCTTGAGCTGCGCGCGGATCCAGTCGCCCGATTCGACCTTCTGGTACCAGCGGATCGCCTCGTCGTATTGCTTGAGGCCCTCGGCGGCCTGGCCCAGGCCCAGGTACACCGCGGTGGGCTCGCGGTAGTTCTCCTTGAGCGCGCGGTCGAACGCGGCCTGCGCCGGCGGATAGTCCTCGAGCTGCAGCGAGAGCAGGCCCACGGCGTAGGACGCCTGCGAATCGTTCTTCGAGCGCTTCTCCACCTCGGCGAACTGGTCGCGCGCCTCGGCGAGCTGGTGGTCGGCGGCGAGCTCGCGGCCCAGCTGCATGCGCACCTCGTTCGCGTCGGGATTCTCCGCGACGAAGGCCTGGTAGAACGGGATCACCTGGTCGGGCGCCGTGCGCGCGCAGCACCTGCGCCTTGAGGATCGCGGCCTGCTCCCAGCCGGGCTTCATCTTGAGCGCCGCGGTCATCGGCTTCGGCGAGCGCGTCGTCGGCCTGGCCCGCGAGGAGCGCGGCGACGCCCACGGCGTAGCGCGATTCGGCATCGGGGTATTGCGCGGTGAGCCTGGCGCACGGCGGCGAGGACCGCGACCTTGTCCGGGAACTTGGCGAACAGCTGCGAGAGCTGCGATCAGGATCGGTCCGCGATTCTGCGCCTTGGCGAGCACGGCGGCGATCGAGTCGCGCGCCTTGTCGAGGTCGCCTTCGTTGGCGAGCAGCGCGGCCATGATCTCGCGCGCGAGCGCGGAATCGGGATCGAGCTCGAGGAGCAATGAAGCGCTTTCCATCGCCGGGCCGAAGGCGCGCGCGCGGATCGCCGTCTCGACGGCGCGCTTGGCGATGCGCGGATCGCTGCAGTCTCGCGGGCGAGGCGCTCGAAGATCGCGATGGCGCCGTCCGTGTCGCCGCGCTGCGCCGCGATCTCCGCAACCAGGAATTCGAACATCGCATCCGATGTCGATCGAGGCCCCGTCCTCCGCCACCGTGTCGCCCAGGTCCTCCGCCCGCACCGGCATGATCGCCACGCGAGCCACCGCCAGCAGCAGCGCCGCTCCCGCCGGAATTCTCGAAACCACCGTGCGCCCGCAGGCGCCCAGCCTGCGCCCCGATGCACCTATCATAGAACGATTCGCGAGGCTCCGACGCGGGGCGATGCCCGATGCGCTCGGCGCGGCCTGCGGCCGGTTCCGTGCCGCCGGATCGGCCCGTATAATCGAGCCGGACACCCACCTTCGACCGACCCTCCATGCCGGAGTTGCCCGAAGTCGAGACGACGCGGCGCGGATTGTTGCCCCACCTGGTCGGGCCGGCGCATCCGCGACGTGGTCGTGCGCAATCCGAACCTGCGCTGGCCGGTGACGCGCGACCTTGCGCGCCGCTTGCGGGGCGAGGAGGTGATGGCCATTCGCCGGCGCGGCAAGTACCTGCTCTTCGACTGCCGCAAGGGACACCTGCTCGTGCATCTCGGCATGTCGGGACGGCTCACGCTCGTGCCCGACGGCTTGCCCCCGCGCGCAAGCACGATCACGTCGACGTGCGCATCGAGGGCGAGCCGCGCGCTGCGGCTCACCGATCCGCGCCGCTTCGGCGCGATGCTCTGGCTCGCGGCCCGGCCGAGCGCCATGCGCTGCTTGCGCGAACTGGGGCATGGAGCCGCTCGAGCCCGAATTCACGGGCGCGGCGCTGCACGCGAAGGCCCGCGGACGGCGCGTGGCGGTGAAGCAATTCCTGATGGATGGCGGCATCGTGACCGGCGTGGGCAACATCTACGCGAGCGAGGCGCTGCTTCCGCGCGGGCATCCATCCGCGGCGAAGCGCCGGCCGCATCTCGCGCGCGCGCTGGGACGAAGCTCGCCGTCGGCCGTGCGCGTCACGCTCGAGCGCGCCCTCGCGGCCGGGGGCACGCACGCTGCGCGACTTCGCTTCCGCCGACGGACTTCCCGGATATTTCCAGCATCCAGCCACGCCGTCTACGGGCGCGAAGGCAAGCCGTGCCGCGTCTGCAAGACGCCGATCCGCGCGCTGCGCCAGGGCCAGCGCTCGACGTTCTACTGCCCCGCATGCCAGCGCTGAGCGCCACCGGAGCCTGGGCCATCTCCTCGCGGCGCCTTCGAGACGAGCCTCGCGGCGCTCAAGCAGTGGCGCGACCAGACGTCTGCGGCGCTCGCCGGCTTCCGGCGCTGGGGCGTGGTCGACCCGGCTGCATCGACGAGCAGACCGCCGCGCGCCTCGCATACCTCGAGCAGCGCCTCGCAGCCGAGCGCCTCACGATCGCCTTCGTCGCCGAGTACTCGCGCGGCAAGAGCGAGCTCATCAACGCGCTGTTCTTCGCCGACCTGGGCGCGCGCCTGCTGCCTTCGGGCGTCGGGCGCACGATGCTTTGCCCGATCGAGATCCTCTGGGATCCGGCGCGCGCGCCCTCGATCCGCCTGCTGCCGATCGAGACCCGCGAGAGCCCCAAGGCGTTGCGCGAGCATATCGCCGAGATCGGTTCCTGGACCGAGGTGGCGCTCGATCCGTCCCGGCCGCAAGACCGTCGCCAGCGCGTGCGAGACGGTCTCGGAATCGATCGAGGTGGATGCGGCGCAGGCGGCCAACCTGGGCTACTCCGTGCAGGGCGATGGGCCGGTGCGCATCCCGCGCTGGCGCTACGCGATGCTCAACTTTCCCCACCCGCTGCTCGCGAGCGGGCTCGTGATCCTCGATACGCCCGGCCTCAGCGCGCTCGGCTCCGAGCCGGAGCTCACCATGCACCGGGTGCCCGATGCCGCGGCCATCGTCTTCGTGGTCGCCACCGACTTCGGCGTGACGCGCGCCGACCGCGAGCTGTGGGAGGAGCACCTGGCGCCCATCGACGGGCTGGATCGCAACTGCTTCGTCGTGCTCAACAAGATCGACGCGCTGCGCGACGGCCTGGGACCCGAAGGCGACGTGCTCGCCGAGATCGACCGCCAGGTGAAGGTCCGTCTCCGAGGCGCTGCACGTCTCGCCCACGCGCGTCTTCGCGCTCTCGGCGCGCCAGGCGCTGACGGCGAAGCTGCAGGGCGATCGCGACGCGCTGCTCAAGAGCCGCCTCTACCGGCTCGAGCAGGCGCTCGCGCGCGGCATGGTCCACGAGCGCCGGCTCGACCACGCGACCGCGGTGCGGGCGGAGACGCGCGCCGTGTTCGCCGAGGCGCGCACGCTCGTGTCGAGCCGCTTCGCCTTCGCCGCCGAACAGCTCGAGGAAATGCAGGCGCTCCAGGGCAAGAACCAGAAGCTGGTCGAGGTCCTCGCGCGCAAGGCAGGCGTCGAGCGCGGGCGCCTCGAGCAGGCGCGCGCAATGATGATGGGCCTGCGCACGGTGCACAACCGGCATGCCGACGAGCTCGCCCGCCTGCTGGACCCGAACACGGTGCGCGCTTCGGGCATCGAGGCGCGCGTGGCGGTGCTCAACAGCCCGTTCTCGGGCGGGATCGGCGAGGCCCTGGACGGCTTCCTGCACCAGGTGCGCGAGAGAATGCAGGGCGCCATCGCGGTGATCGACGAGGCGCGCACCCTGATGGGCAACGTGAGCCGCAAGTTCACCGAGGAATTCCATATCCCGACGGTCGAGTCGCCGCGCTTCGCCACCGACCGCTTCCTGCTCGAGCTCGACCGCCTCGAGGAGCGTTGCGAGCGCGACTTCAAGGGCGCTTCCAGCCTGCTGCTGCGCCGGCGCAAGACCCTGGGAGCGCTGTTTTTCGACACGGTGGCGCTCAAGGTCGATCCACGTCTTCGAGATCGCCGACCGCGAGGTGCGCACCTGGATGAACGGCTTCATCCGCCCGCTCGACGCGCAGATCAACGCCTACCAGGAGCAGGCGAACAGCCGCATCGAAGGGATGGGACGGATCCAGAACGCGGACACCGACCTGGTGGCGACGCCTGGAGAAGCTGCGCGCGATCGGGGCCGACGTGGCCGCGCAGCGCGAGCAGCACGAGGCGCACCGCGAGCGCCTGCAGCGCGCTGCTCGACGTGGAGCGCGAGCCTTCCCTCGCCTAGCCGATCAGCCGCCGGCCGCGGCCTTCTCGCGCTCGAGGCGCTCGAACTTCGAGCGCAGCTCCTCGCGCGATTCCACGTGCTCGGGATCGAGCGGGATGCAATCCACCGGGCAGACCTCGACGGCACTGGGGCTTGTCGAAGTGCCCCACGCATTCGGTGCAGCGACGCCAGTCGATCACGTAGATCTCCGGGCCCATGCTGATGGCGGCGTTCGGGCACTCGGGCTCGCAGACGTCGCAATTGATGCACTGGTCGGTGATCTTGAGCGCCATCTACTCCGCGGTTTCGCCGCGCCCGATCTTCGCGCGCATGCGCTCGGCGGTGAGCGGATGCACGAACGCGGTGATGTCGCCGCCCAGCACCGCGATCTCGCGCACGATCGTGGCCGACAGGAAGAGGTACTTGTCCGACGGCGTGAGGAAGAGCGTCTCCACGCCCGGGGCGAGGCTGCCGGTTCATGCCCGCGAGCTGGAACTCGTATTCGAAGTCGGAGACCGCGCGCAGCCCGCGCAGGATCACCGAGGCCGTTCTGCTCCTTCACGAATTCCGAGAGCAGCCCCTTGAAGCCCAGTCACCGATCACGTTCTTAGTAGGGCGCAAGCACCTCGCGCGGCGATCGGCACGCGCTCGTCCAGCGAGAAGAACGGCCGCTTCGCCTGGCTGTGGGCCACGCCGACGACCACCTGGTCGAAGAGGCGCGAGGCGCGCTGGATCAGGTCCTCGTGGCCGTTGGTGATCGGGTCGAAGGTGCCGGGGTAGACGGCGCGGGTGATGGTCATGTGGCTCGATCTCGAAAAGCGCATAGCGTACAGCCCCGGCGCGGTCTTCGCGAAGCGCGTTCCACGGCGCGCGGCGCCTCGAGCGGCCTGTGCGCTCTCCACGTAGACGCGCGCGCCCGGGTTCAGCCTGCGGCGCGAGGCGCCTGCGAGGCCGGGCGCGGCGAGCTCGCTCGCGTAGGGCGGATCGATGAACACCAGGTCGAATCGCTCGGCGCCGCGCGCGCAGGTACGCGATCGCATCGCCCATGCACGATCGTCCGGCCCCGCCGGCCTCAGCAGCTCCGGCCCGATTCGTGCAGCGCCGCCGGCCACCGCGCGATCGCTCTCCACCATCACGACGCGCGCCGCGCCACGCGACAGCGCCTCGAAGCCGAGCGCGCCGCTGCCCGCGAAGAGATCGAGGCACGCGAGCCCGTCGAGCCGCTGGCCGAGCCAGTTGAAGAGGGTTTCGCGCACACGGTCGGGAGTGGGCCGCAGCTGCGGCGGCGGGGGGAAAGCGGATCACGCGGCTTCGCCATCGGCCGCCGATGATGCGAACGCGATTGCGGCTTGCGGCCATCGTGGGCGTCGCGGCGGATCGATACCGTAAAATAATTCCATTCCCTCTCGCCGGCCGCCGGGCCGACCGTCATGCCTCCCCTGTTTTCGAAGAAGGATCAGTCCGCGGCCGGCGCCGGCTCCGACCTGAAGGCGCTGCTGCGCAAGGACCTCGAGCTCACGCGCGCTCGCTGGAAGAACGCGCTCGGCTTGCTCCGCGCGCGCCACGCGAAAATCGACGACTCGCTCTACGAGGAGCTGGAGTCGCAGCTCATCGCGGCCGACGTCGGCGTGGCCGCGAGCGCGAGCCTCATCGCGCGCGCTGCGCAAGGCGCAGCGCGACAAGCGACTCGAGGACGCCGCCGCCCTCGAAGGCGAGCTCAAGGCGCGCTCATGGAGCTGCTCGCGCCGCTCGAGAAGACCCCTCCCGTCGAAGGTGCCATCCCCGGCCGTCGTGATCCTGCTCGCGGGGGTGAACGGCGCCGGCAAGACCACGACGATCGCCAAGCTCACGCACCTCTTCCAGTCGCGCAGGGCAAGCGGTGCTGCTCGCCGCGGGAGACACGTTCCGCGCGGCGGCGCGCGAGCAGCTCGCCGAGTGGGGCGCGCGCCACGACGTGACGGTGGTCTCCCAGGAGAAGGGCGATTCGGCCGCGGTGATCTTCGACGCGATCCAGTCGGCGCGCGCGAAGACGCATCGACGTGGTGCTCGCCGACACCGCGGGGCGCCTGCCGACGCAGCTGCACCTGATGGAGGAGATCCGCAAGGTGAAGCGCGTGATGGCGAAGGCCGATGCGGACGCGCCGCACGAGACGTGGCTCGTGATCGACGCCAACACGGGGCAGAACGCGGTGCGCCAGGTGAAGGCGTTCGACGCTGCGCTCGGGCCTCACCGGCCTCGTGGTGACCAAGCTCGACGGCACCGCCAAGGGCGGCGCCGTGGCGGCCATCGCGCGCGAGCATCCCGTTGCCGATCCGCTTCATCGGCATCGGCGAGAAGGCCGCGCGACCTGCGGCCCTTCGCCGCCGCGGACTTCGTCGAGGCGCTTTTCGCATGATCCAGTTCTCCGCCGTCGCCAAGCGCTACCCGGGCGGCCTCGAGGCGCTGCGCGGCGTGAGCCTCGAGATCGCCGCGGGCGAGATGGTCGCGGTGACGGGACACTCGGGCGCCGGCAAGTCCACGCTGCTCAAGCTCGCTGCGGGCATCGAGCGCGCCTCCGCCGGGATCGGTCGTGGTCCAGGGGCAGAACCTGGCCGCCCTGGGCGAGACGGCGCTCGCCGTGCTGCGCCGGCGCGTCGGCTTCGTCTTCCAGGACCACAAGCTGCTCTTCGATCGCAATGCCTTCGAGAACGTGGCGCTGCCGCTTGCGCGTCGCGGGGTTCGCCGCGCGACGAGATCGGCCGCCGCGTGCGCGCCGCGCTCGACAAGGTGGGGCTGCTCGCGCGCGAGAAGGCGCCATGCCCGTGGCGCTGTCGGGCGGCGAGCAGCAGCGGCTGTGCATCGCGCGCGCGATCGTGAATCGCCCCTCGATCCTCATCGCCGACGAGCCCACGGGCAACCTCGACGCCGGACTACGCCGCTGGCGATCCTCGAGCTCTTCCAGTCCTTCCACCAGGTGGGCGTGACGGTGCTGCTGTCGACGCACGACGAGGCGAGCGTCGGCGCGGCTGCGGTTGCCGGCGCGTTGCGCTCGCCGCGGGCGTGGTCGCGCGGGCGCGAGTGACCTCTGGCTGCGCCTGCATCGCGCATGCGCTTCGCCGACGCGCTGCGCGGCTCGCGGCGCGCAACCCTTCGCCTCCGCCTTCTCGGTCGCTCGTGCTCGCGCTCGCCATCACGCTGCCGGTGCTCGCCGCCGTCGCGCTGCACAGCGTGGGCGCCGTCGCCGCTCGGCTCGAGACCGATCCCCACGTGAACGTGCTACCTCACGCTCGACGCGACCGACGAGGACGTGCGCCGCATCGGCGACGCGCTGCGCGCCAATCCCGAGGTCACGTCGGTCGAAGTTCGTCTCGCGCGACGCAGGCCCTGGCGGAGCTCAAGTCGACCACTCACCTGGCGGAACTGCTCGACTAGCCTCAACGGCAATCCGCTGCCCCACGCGTTCACCGTGCGGGTGCGATACCACCGATGCCGCGAAGCTCGACGAAGCGCGCGAAAGCCGTGGTCGAAGCTTCCGAAGGTCGACCAGGTCGCCGCGGACTTCGAATGGTCGGAGCGGCTGGCCCGTGGATCCGCTTCGGCAACACGCTGCTCGCGACCATCGGCCTCGTGCTGGGCCGCCGCGGTCGCCTTCATCGTCGGCCACCTGATCCGCCTGCAGGTCGTCTCCCAGCGCCAGGAGATCGAGGTGAGCCAGCTGGTGGGCGCAACGGCCGCGGACGTGCGCCGGCCCTTCCTCTACCACGGCGCTCACCCAGGGCGCCCTGGCCGGGGCGGCCGCAGTAGGCGCTCGCCGCCGGGGTGGCCCTCTGGCTGGGCTCCCAGTTGCGGGCACTCACACCCAACTATGCCGCTGAAATGAAAGTTGTTTTTCTGGACCCTACGGGATGCCTCGCTGGTGGTCGGAATTGCCGCGGCCCTGGGCCTGGCGGGAGCCTGGTGGGCCGTCGGGCGGGAGCTGCGGGCGCTTCGCGGCCGGCCGCTAGGGGAACTCCTGGGGCGCTTAGCACTCAAAGGCTCGAGTGCTAAAATCGTCGCAAGGAGGATTTTGAACGAGTGACCACCATGTCTCTTCCGGCGCTTCCGCCGGTTTCGAGTCCTGAAGCCTACGTCCACGCGGTCAATGCGATTCCCATGCTCACCCTCGAGCAGGAGCATCGCGTACGGGCGCCGCCTGAGGGACAAAACGACGTCGCCGCCGCGAGCAACCTGGTGCTTTCGCACCTGCGCCTGGTCGTTTCCGTCGCACGCAACTACATGGGCTACGGCCTGCCGCAGGCCGACCTCGTCCAGGAAGGCAACATCGGCCTGATGAAGGCCGTGAAGCGTTTCGATCCGGAGCGCGGAGTGCGCCTCGCGTCGTTCGCGATCCACTGGATCAAGGCCGAGATCCACGAATACATCCTGCGCAACTGGCGGCTGGTGAAGATCGCCACCACCAAGGCGCAGCGCAAGCTCTTCTTCAACCTGCGCAGCATGAAGAAGAGCAACGCCGCGCTCACGCCCAAGGAGATCAGGCAGGTCGCCGAGACGCTCAACGTGAAGGAGAGCGACGTGATCGAGATGGAGCAGCGCCTCCAGGGCGGCGACGTCTCGTTCGAGCCCATCGGTCGACGACGGCGATGACTTCGTCGCCGCGCCGATCGCGTACCTGGCCGATCCGGCCGAGGGGCCCGCGGAGCTCTTCGAGCGCGAGCAGGCCGAGGGCAACACGAGCGCAGGGCCTCGCGAAGGCGCTGGAAAGCCTCGACGAGCGCAGCCGCCGCATCATCCGCGCGCGCTGGCTCGCCGAGACGCGATCCGAAGACGCTGCACGAGCTCGCCGGACGAGTTCGGCGTGTCGGCCGAGCGCATCCGCCAGATCGAGGCGAAGGCCATGCAGAAGATGAAGAAGCAGATGGCCGGCGCTGCACTGAACGCGTCGCAGCGCGTAGCGCATCGCGCAAACGGGGCTTCGGCCCCGTTTTCCTTTCCAGCCGGGGCGTATTGAGCAGCAGGCGAAGGTCGGACGCCATCGCGTCGGGCGTGAAGCCGTAGCCGATCACGAGGCGAAGGCGCCCCTGCGGATCGTAGGCGTAGGTCTGCGCCGAATGATCGACCGTGTAGGTCTCCGGCGTCTTGCCCGGCATGCTCGGCGACGTAGATCTTGAAGTCCGCTCTCGACCTTCTTCGTCGCCGCCTCGTCGCCGTAGAGGCCGATGAACGCGGGATTGAATGCCGGAACGTACTCGCGCAGCAGCTCGGGCTTGTCGCGCTTCGGGTCCACGGTCACGAAAAGGACCTGCACGCGCGAGGCATCGGGGCCCAGCTTCTTCATCGCGAGAGTTGAGGTCCTGCAGAGCGTCGTGGGGCAGACGTCGGGGCATTGCGTGTAGCCGAACGTCACGAGCACCACCTTGCCGCGGAACTCGGCGAGCGTGCGTGGCTTGCCGTTGAAGTCGTTCAGCCGCAGCTCGCGGCCCACGTCGGTGCCGGTGACGTCGACGCCGTTGAACGGCGTCTTCGGCCGGCGAAGTCGCAGCCCGCGGCGAGCAACGCAGCCGGCGAGCGCCAGCGGCTGCGAGGATGCCGCCTCACCCGCAGCACGGCGGGAAGGTAGTGGTCGATCATCAGCGCCGCGAAGAGCATCGCGAGGTAGAAGATCGAGTAGGCGAAGGTGCGCTTGGCGAGCGCGTCGCTGTAGCGGCGCCAGATCGCGACCGCATAGCCGAGGAAGACCGCGTCGAGCACGACCGCGGCGCCAAGGTAGAAGATGCCCGCCATCTTCGACGCGAACGGCAGCAGCGTCGCCGCCGTGAGCAGCAGCGTGTAGAGCAGCAGGTGCAGGCGCGTGAAGGCTTCGCCGTGCGTGACCGGCAGCATCGGCACGCCGGCGCGCGCGTATTCCTTGCGGCGATAGAGCGCGAGCGCCCAGAAGTGCGGCGGCGTCCACGCGAAGATGATGAGGAAGAGCAGCAGCGGCTGGAAGGTCACGTCGCCCGTGACCGCGGCCCAGCCGAGCACCGGCGGCATCGCGCCCGATGCGCCGCCGATCACGATGTTCTGCGGCGTGGCGGGCTTGAGGATCACCGTGTAGATCACCGCGTAGCCCACGAACGTCGCGAGCGTGAGCCACATGGTGAGCGGGTTCACCGCGTGCCAGAGGATCGCGAGCCCCAGGCCTCCGACGGCGCCCGAGAAGATCATGATCTGCGGCGGCGTGATGCGTGCCGGTCACGGTCGGCCGGCCGCGCGTGCGCGCCATCGCGGCGTCGATCTTCTGCTCCACGAGGCAGTTGAACGCGGCCGCGGCGCCCGCCACCAGCGCGATGCCCAGCGTCGCCGCAGACGAGCAGCGCCAGAGGCGGCAGCGCGGGCGCGGCGAGCAGCATCCCGATCACCGCGGTGAAGACGATGAGCGAAACGACGCGCGGCTTGGTGAGGCGCCAGAACTGCACGCCGATGCCGGGAACGGGGGCTGGAGCGTCTGCTGGAGCATGGAAGCGCGTATTTTAGCCGCATCAGCCGATCTGCGACGCCTTCAGCAGCGTCTGCAGGTCCTTGAGCATGCGGCGAAAATCCGGCGATTCCGGCCAGCGCATCATGACGTTGCCGCGCGGGTCCACGAGGTAGATGTGCGCGCGGTCGTTGGCCATGCGCCCGGCGGCAGCGCGAGGCCGCGCGGCGTGATCGCCACCACGAGGTCCTCGAACGGGCCCGAGCGACCCGGGGTCGGGCGCGTTCACGTCGTCCACCACGAAGACGCGCACGACGCGCGTCGCATCGCGTCCGAGTGCGAGGCGCACCTGGCGCATCATGTGCAGCTTCTGCGCGCACGGCGGCGGGCATGGCCCGGAGTCCGATGCGACGAGGATCCAGCGGTCCTGCGCAGCTCGCGCGAAGCGAAACGGCTGGCCGTCCTGCGCCGCGCGAAGCGCTGTGCCGTGACCAGGCGCCGGCGGCAGCAGCAGCTCGCCGTAGTTGCCCGTGGGCTGCCACGCGCATGAAGAGGTACGTGCCACGACCGACGCCACGATCGGCGCCGCGAAGACTCGCCGCGATGAGCAGCAGCTTGACGCGCGGGGTGAGCTTCAACGCGCCCTCCGCAGGTTGAGCGCGACCCACAGCGCCAGCGTCGTGGCCGCGAGCGAGATACCACGTGAGCGCGTACTCGCGGTGGCGCTCGATCCGGCATCGGGGCGCTCGCGCACCGCGGCGAGCCCGGGGCCGCGCGTGGATCGGCGAGGATCACGATGGGAAGCACCGCCATGCCGCGTGAGCGCGCGATAGCGGTCGATCGAGAGGTTCTGCCAGACGTTGCCCGACGATCGTGTCGGCGGAAAGCTCCAGGTAGCGCGTCGGCGGCAGCGCGCGCCATGCCGGCGACCTCCACGTCGCGCCGGCGGGCACCGTCGACGTCGCGGCGCCTTCGGGTACTCGGCCGTGCGCTCGATCCATCCGCGATCGACGAGCACCGCCGCGTCGGAGCCGTCGATGCGAAGCGGCGTGATCACATGGAAGCCGGCGCGCCCTCGAGGACCTGGTTGTCGATGAAGAACTGGCCCTCGGCGACCCAGCGCCCCGCGGCGCGCACGCGGCGAAAGAGGATGTCGGCGGCGGGCCACGGCGCGCCGGCGAGGTCGCACCGCGGGCTCGCGCACGCGCGCCTCGAGCAGCGCCTGCAGCGCCTCCTTCTCGTCGCCGCGGTGCGTCTGCCATCGGCCGAGCCACACCGTGAGCGCGATCAGCGCCGCGGCGCCGATCGTGGGCCACGGCGCCCGGCGCGAATGCGAGCGGCCGATCCTCACGGCGCGGCGTCGCCCGTGGCGAGATACGTAACACTGTCGCGGCCATGAAAATCGTCATCGCTCGTGCTGTTCTTCGCCGTCGTCGTGAGCCTCTTCTCGGGCCTGTACTTCGTCTACAAGGACAAGGGCAACACCAACCGCGCCGTGATCTCGCTCACGATCCGCATCGGCGCTGTCGCTTTGCGTGTTCGCGCTGCTGATGGCTTCGTACTACTTCGGCTGGATCCCCGGGGCAGCTCCGAATCGCACTCAGACAAAAAAGCCGCACCGAAGTGCGGCTTTTTTTCGCGGTTGATGCGCCGCTAGACCCAGTAGACGAAGATGAACAGCCGCAGCCACACCACGTCCACGAAGTGCCAGTACCAGGACACGGCCTCGAACGCCGAAGTGGTGGTCGGGCTTGAAGTGGCCCGCCACGCAGCGGAACAGGATCACGGTGAGCATCGTCACGCCCAGCGTCACGTGGAAGCCGTGGAAGCCCGTGAGCATGAAGAACGTCGAGCCGAAGACACCCGTCGTGAGCTTGAGGTTGAGCTCTTCGTAGGCGTGGCCGTACTCGTGCGCCTGCAGCGTGAGGAAGATCACGCCGAGGATGATCGTGAGCGCGAGGCCGAAGATGAGGTTCGCGCGGTCGCCCTTCTTGAGCGCCCAGTGCGCCCACGTGACCGTCACGCCCGACGAGAGCAGCAGCAGCGTGTTGATGGCGGGGATGCCCCACGCGGCCATCGGCGAGAATTCCTGGCGGGCGATACGGGCCCATCGTCGGCCAGTGCGCCGCGAAGTCGGGCCACAGCAGCTTGTTGTCGAGGTCGCCCAGCCATGGCACCGAGAACGGCGCGCGTAGAACAGCGCGCCGAAGAACGCGGCGAAGAACATCACCTCGGAGAAGATGAACCAGCTCATCGCCCAGCGGAACGAGTGGTCCACCTGCCCGTTGAACAGGCCCCCTTCGCTTTCGCGGATCACGGTGCCGAACCAGCCGAAGAGCATGTACACGCAGCGTGAAGAAGCCGATCGCGAAGGAGCACCCAGCCCGATGCCGTAGCTGTTCATGAGCAGGATCCCGCCCGCGCGAGGAAGAAGAGCGCGATCGAGCCCACGATCGGCCAGTGCGATGGAGGCGCGAAGTAGTAACCCGGCGAGTGCGTGTTTCCACTGTTCTGACTCCTTGGTTTAGCTCGTGATCCATTTCACCCGGCGCGCTTCCTCGACGATCACGACGCCCTTGCCGGGATCTCGAAGAACGTGTACGAGAGCGCGATCGAATCGAGGTCGCGCGGCGCGTCGGTCTTCACGCGGAAGACCACCGGCATCACGCGGGTCTCGCCGGCGTCGAGCCTCTGGTTGGTGAAGCAGAAGCATTCTTGCTTGTAGAGCCATTGCGCGGCGTTGGCCGGCGCCGTGCTCATGACGGCGTGAGCGGTGACGGGACGGCCGAGCGTGTTCACCACGCGGTAGCGCACGGTGACCCGCTCGCCCGGATGCAGCTTCACCTCGCGGTCGAGTGCTTCGAACTTCCAGGGCAGCCCCGCGGTCGAGGCGAGCAGGTCGACCGTCACCTCGCGGCTCGCGTCGACCTGCGTATTCACGGGCGTCACCACCCGCGTCTGCGAGATGCCGATCGCCTGGCAGATCTGGCGGTACATCGGGACCATCGCGTAGGTGAAGCCCAGCATCCCCACGATGATCACGAGGAGCTTTCCGACCAGCTCGCGGTTCTGCTGCCGGACGGTCGCGTTCACTTGTAGACGAAGAACTTCACGATCACGACCGCGTAGATCCCGATGGCCATCGCGGCAAGCGCGATGGCCGAGATCAAGGCGCGCTTCCTCTGCTCGGGCGTCGCCACGGTCTTCTCAGTGAACGCCATGCTCGTCCAGCTTGAGGGCGGGCGGCGTCTCGAACGTGTGGTACGGCATCGGCGTGGGCAGGTGCGTCCACTCGAGCGAATCGGCGCCTTCCCACTGCTTCTGCTCGGCCGTCTTGCCGCTGCGGATCGTCGAGACGACGTTGTAGACGAAGATCAGCTGCGAGAAGCCGAAGATGAACGCGCCGATCGACGACCACATGTTCCATTCGGCGAACTGCAGCGCGTAGTCCGGGATGCGCCGCGGCATGCCCGCGAGCCCCAGGAAGTGCTGCGGGAAGAACGCGAGGTTGAAGCCGATCATCGACAGCCAGAAGTGCAGCTTGCCGAGCGCCTCGTTGTACATCTGGCCGCTCCACTTCGGCAGCCAGAAGTACACGCCCGCCGATGATCGCGAAGAGCGCGCCCGAGACCAGCACGTAGTGGAAGTGCGCCACCACGTAGTAGGTGTTGTGCAGCGTGATGTCCACCGGGACGATCGCGAGCACCAGGCCCGAGAAGCCGCCGATCGTGAACAGGCACAGGAACCCGATCGCGAAGAGCATCGGCGTCTCGAAGGTCATCGAGCCGCGCCACATCGTCGCGATCCAGTTGAAGATCTTCACGCCCGTGGGCACCGCGATCAGCATCGTCGCGTACATGAAGAAGAGGTTGCCGGCGGCCGGCATGCCCACCGTGAACATGTGGTGGCCCCACACGATGAACGACAGGATCGCGATCGACGGCGGTCGCGTACACCATCGAGGCGTAGCCGAAGAGCGGCTTGCGCGCGAACGCCGGCATGATCTGCGAGATGATCCCGAACGCGGGCAGGATCATGATGTACACCTCGGGGTGCCCGAAGAACCAGAAGATGTGCAGGAACATCGTCGGGTCGCCGCCGCCGGCCGCGTTGAAGAAGCTGGTGCCGAAGTGGCGGTCGGTGAGCAGCATCGTGATCGCGCCCGCGAGCACCGGCATCACCGCGATCAGCAGGTAGGCCGTGATGAGCCACGTCCACACGAAGAGCGGCATCTTCATGAGCGTCATGCCCGGCGCGCGCATGTTGAGGATCGTGGTGATGATGTTGATCGACGCCCATGATCGACGAGGCGCCGAGCAGGTGGATCGCGAGGATCGTCATGTCCATCGACATGCCCTGCTGGATCGACAGCGGCGGATAGAGCGTCCAGCCCGAGGCGGCCGCGCCGCCCGGCACGAAGAACGAGCCGAGCATCAGGGTGAAGCGCCGCGGAATCAGCAGCCAGAAGCTCCAGTTGTTCATGCGCGGGAAAGCCATGTCCGCCGCGCCGATCTGCATCGGCACCAGCCAGTTCGCGAAACCCACGAAGGCCGGCATGATCGCCCCGAAGATCATCACCAGGCCATGCACCGTGGTGAGGGAGTTGAAGAATTCCGGATTGAAGAACTGCAGCCCGGGCTTGAAGAGCTCGGCGCGGATGCCCAGCGCCATCGTGCCGCCCACGAAGAACATGAGGCACGCGAACCATGAGGTACATCGTGCCGATGTCCTTGTGGTTGGTGGTGTAGAGCCAGCGGGTGATGCCGTGCGGCGGCCCGTGGTGCTCGTGATCGTCCGCGTGCCGTGGTGGTCGTGAGCGTGGGTGGCTGTGCTCATGGTGGCTTCGCTTTCCGTCTCGTTGCGTGAGGTTCTAGAGTGCCTTGCGCGCGGCCGCGATCTCGGCGGGCTGGATCGCATCGCCCGTCTTGTTGCCCCAGGCGTTGCGCTCGTAGGTGATGACCTGGGCCAGCTCGACGTCCGACAGGCGCAGGAAGGAGGCCATCGCGGTGCCGGGGCGGCCCTTGAGCACGGTCGCGATGTGCGCGGCCTTGGGCCCGTTGACCACCTTGGAGCCGTCGAGCGCCGGGAACGCGCCCGGTACGCCCTTGCCGGTGGCTGGTGGCAGGCGGCGCAGTTCGTCGCGAAGACTTCGCCGCCCTTCGCCTTGAGCTCGGCGAGCGTCCACTTCTTGTTCAGGTCCTCGGCGGCGGCCGGCGCCGCGGCGGCGACCTGCGTGGGCGCGGCTTGCGCCTGCGCCGCGGCCGGTGCGGGCATCTTGGCCTTCTCGTCCTTCACCCACGCGGCGTAGTCGTCGGGCGTCTTGGCGACCACCACGATCGGCATGAACCCGTGCTCCTTGCCGCAGATCTGGCTGCATTGGCCGCGGTAGGTACCCGGCTTGTCGATCTCGAACCACACGTCCTTGACGAATCCCGGGATGCCGTACTGGTTCACGCCCAGCTGCGGCACGTACCAGCCGTGGATCACGTCGCCGGAGGTGACGAGCAGGCGTACCTTCTTGCCGACCGGCACGACCAGCGGCCGGTCGACCTCGAGCAGGTAATGGTCGTTCTTCGGCTTGCCGGGTCCGTCGTAGCTCCTCGATCTGGTCGCGCGGGGTGGCCAGGTTGGAGATCAGCTTGATGCCTTCCTGCTGGTAGTCGTACTCCCAGCGCCACTGGTAGCCGGTGATCTTGATCGACATGTCGGCGCCCGAGGCGTCCTTCATCGCGATCATCGTCTTGGTGGCGGGATAGGCCATGCCGATCAGCACCAGGAACGGCACGATGGTCCAGATCACCTCGATGGTCGTGTTCTCGTGGAAGTGGGCCGCCTTGGCGCCGGCGCTCTTGCGATGCTTGAAGATCGACCAGAACATCGCGCCGAACACGATGACGAAGATGCCCATGCAGACCCACATGATTCCCCAGTGCAGCTCGTAGGCGTCGCGCGCCATCGACGAGGCTGGCGTGAGGATGTCCACGTCGTACGATGCGAGCGCCGGGACGCAGGCGACGAGCGCGTGAGAGCGGCTGCGAGGGCGCGGAAGCGTTTCAAGAGCATGGCCAGACCTTCATGTTATCCAGAATTCTCTAGTTCGCGGTGACGGAGATCCGCCCGCGCAAATGCCTCGCGAGCTCCCGCCGCCCCTCGTCCGACAGCAACCTCCCCAGCGGCACCGCGCGCCCGGCGTAGGCCAGGCGCAGCGTGCAGCGCATCCCCCGGTCGCGCACCACGACGCGGACCCACGGCCGGTGCGCGACGAAGCGGGTGAATCGCCGCGCCTCGAGCGCTTCGAGCCGCACCTCGTGCTCGCCGATCTCGAGCCGCTCGAAATCCGCGTCGTGCGCGCACGATGCGAAACGCGAGCGCCACGAGCGCTACTTCCAGGCCGGCGAACGGCATCACCGGCCAGGCTCCCAGCATCGCCGCCCCGGCGGCGATGCCGAAGGTCGTCGCGGCGATCAGTCGCGAGTCACCCAACGCCGGCCCTCAGGACCCAGCGACCGATTGGGGACCGAGATGTGGACGAAGGGCGGGAAGTCGACTTCGAGGAACCATCGCAGGTACCGCTCCAGAAACCGCGCGCATTCTAGCCGACCGCCTGCCCATGCGCAAAAGGCCCTGCATACGGCTCAGCCCTCGCGGTCCTGCGGATCGGCCTCGTCCTCGGCGGGCCGGGCGGCGATCCGGTACGACTCCGAGGCCCAGGCGCCCAGGTCGGTGCGGCGGCAGCGCTCGCTGCAGAACGGCCGCCAGGGATTGGACGCGCGCGAACGTGCGGTCTTGCCGCCGCGGGGGGCACTACGATCGTGCGCGGGATCCCGGACGCGGGGCTCACAGGTTGCAGAAGGCGAGCTCGAACGGCACGTCGTGCTCGTACACGCGGCTCTTCTGGACGCCTTCGGGAAGCAGGAAGCGCACGTTCAGCGCGTACTTGTTGGCGCTGATCTCGGGAACGCATGCCAGGTCGTCGCCGCAGCGACAGGCGCAGCATCTGCGCCGGCTTCTCGGCCGGCGTCTGCTGGTAGACGCCCTGGAAGGCGATGAGCGAGACGGTGCGGCCGCTCTCGCGCAGCACGCGCAGCACGATGGCGAGTGCCGCGTGCATCGGCAGCAGCGGCTGCAGCCACGTCTGCGAGGTCGTCGCGGCGGCGCTGTGCCGGCGTGGTGCAGCCAGTGGTGGTACGAAGGCAGGTCGAACTCGCTCGTGCCCGCCGGGAATGCCGGACGCGCTGCTTGATGGACATGAGCCACTCGTTCTCGCGCAGGCTCTGCCCCGGTCTTGCCCGAGGTGGCGTGCAGCGTGGCGAAGGCATGGTCGATCTCGCCCACCACACCGTCGAGCTTCTCCTCGGAGATCGCCGGATTGCTGCGCAGGGCCTCGAGGAAGGTGCGTTGGCGGTCGAGCTCCTGCAGCAGGTCGCTCTTGAGGTCCGCGCGGCTCGCGACCTCGAGGATCTCGAACATCGCGGCCAGGCAGGCGTGGTGGTCGTGGGCTTCGTCCTTGCCCAGGAAGTAGCTCGCGCGGTCATAGAGGTCCTCGAGGCGCAGCAGCGTGCGCACGCGCTCGTTCAGGGGATATTCGTAGGTGATCACGGACCCCGCCTTGGATTGGGGCGGATTGTGGGGCAATGCACCGGCAATGACAAATCCTTCAGGGCGATGGCGCCGAATGCCCCGCATAGGCCCGGTGCAGCCGCTCGCATTGGGCCTCGAGCGCGCCTTCCCCGCCGCCGTTCCACACCACGTCATCGGCCACCTGCAAACGGCGCCATCGGGGCCACTGCGCGGCCATGATCGCGCGCACCTCGTCCAGGCCGAGGCCGGAGCGGGCCGCGGCGCGCCGGACCTGCAGCTCCTCGTCGCAATCGACCACGAGCGTGCGCTGCACCCGACCCCGGTAGCCGCCCGTCTCGAACAGCAGGGGCACCACGAGCAGCGCATAGGGTCCCGGGCAGGCGGCGAGGGCGCGGTCGGCCTCGGCGCGGATCGCAGGATGCAGGATGGCCTCGAGGCGGGCGCGTGCCTGAGCGTTCCCGAAGGCGAGAGCGCGCATCGCCGCGCGGTCGAGCCCACCGTCGGGGGCGACGAAGCGCGCGCCGAAGGCCTCCCGCAGCGCCTGCGATGGCGCCGCCGCGCGGGGCGGCGAGCCGCCGCGCGATCTCGTCGGTGTCGACCACGCTCGCCCCGAGGGCCGCGAAGCGTGCGGCCACCGTGCTCTTGCCGGAGCCGATGCCGCCCGTGAGCCCGACGGTGAAGCTCACGCCGGGAAGCGCCCCAGCCAGGCGACGACGGCCGCGCGTCCCCACAGCAGCCCGACGATGCCGCCCAGGGCGAGGTAGGGCCCGAACGGGATGCGCGTGTCGGCGCCGCGCTTCGACAGCCAGAGCGCCGCCGAGCCGATCACGGCGCCCAGGCCCGCCGAGACCACGATCACGACCGGCAGCACCTGCCAGCCGATCCACGCGCCGAGCGCGGCGAGCAGCTTGAAGTCGCCGTAGCCCATGCCTTCCTTGCCGGCGAGGAGCTTGAAGCAGCCAGTAGACGGACCAGAGCGACAGGTAGCCGGCGACCGCGCCCAGCACGCGCGGCAACGGCAGGTCCGGTAGAGCCCGGCGCATCGGCGACGAGGCCGGCCCACAGCAGCGGCAGCGTGATGTCGTCGGGCAGCAGCTTCGTGTCCCAGTCGATGAACGGCGAGCGCGACCAGCGCGCCGCAGACGAGCGCACCAGGCAGCGCCGCCGGACTGCGCCGAAGTGCCAGCCGACCAGGCGAACGAGCGCGCCGGTCGAGCAGCTCGACCAGCGGATAGCGCGCGGAGATCGGCGTCTTGCAGGCCGAGCAGCGGCCGCGCAGCGCGAGCCAGCTCACGAGCGGAATGTTCTCGTACCAGGCGATCGGCGTGGCCGCACGACGGGCAGCGCGAGCGCGGCGTCACCAGGTTGAGCGTGTCGCCGCGCCGGGGCCTCGCGCCCGCTCGAGCGTCGGCGCTTTCCGCCTTCCAGCCGCGCTCCAGCATCAGCGGCAGGCGGTGGATGACGACGTTCAGGAAGCTGCCGATGCACAGCCCGACCAGGCCGGCCGTCGCCGCGAGCCAGCCGGTCGAGTGCTGCAGGACGGAGAGGAAGTCCATCGTCGTCGTCGTTCGGGCCGCTGAAACGACCGGGCGCGGGGATCGCTCCCGCGCCCGAGCGGCTTCGTCGCGGCTTCCCGGCGCCCTAGACCACCTGGCCCAGCTTGAAGATCGGCAGGTACATCGACGACCACGATGCCGCCGATCAGGATGCCCAGGATGACGATGATGATCGGCTCCATCAGGCTGGACAGGCCCTGACCGCCTCGTCGACCTCGTCCTCGTAGAACTCGGCGGCCTTGCCCAGCATGGCGTCGAGCGAGCCGGACTCCTCGCCGATGGCGCACATCTGCAGCACCATGATCGGGAACACGTTGGTGTCTGGTCATCGACGTCGGTCAGGCCGAGCCGGTCGAGACGTCCTTCTGGATCTTCTCGGTGGCTTCGGCGAAGACCGCAGTTGCCCGACGGCGCCGCCGACCGAGTCGAGCGCTTCGACCAGCGGCACGCCGGCGGCGAACATCGTCGACGAGCGTGCGCGTCCAGCGCGCGATCGACGACTTGTTGACCAGGTCGCCGAAGACCGGCAGCTCAGCAGCAGGCGGTCCATGAAGCTTCTGCATCTTGACCGAGCGCTTCCACGACTGCAGGAAGAAGTAGATGCCGCCGCCGATGATCGCCGAAGATCAGATACCAGTAGGCGACGAAGAACTTCGACATCGCCATCACGACCAGCGTCGGCGCCGGCAGGTCGGCGCCGAAGCGACTTGAACACGTCCTTGAACGCCGGGATCACGAAGATCATGATGACCGCCAGCACGACGAACGCGACCACGATCACCGCGATCGGGTAGATCAGCGCCGACTTGATCTTGCTCTTGATCGCCATCGTCTTTTCCTTGTAGATGGCCAGGCGATCGAGCAGCGTCTTCCAGGATACCGCCGGCTTCGCCGGCCTCGACCAGGTTGCAGTACAGCGCGTCGAAGTAGAGCGGGATACTTGCGGAACGCCGGCCGACAGGCTGGTGCCGGTCTCGACGTCGGTGCGGATGTCGGTGAGCAGCCGCGTCATCGCGCGGGTTGGTGCTGGCCGCGGCCGACGATGTCGAACGACTGCAGCAGCGGCACGCCGGCGCTCATCATGGTCGAGAGCTGGCGCGTGAAGATCGCGATGTCCTTCTCGCTTGATCGTCTTGCCGCCGCGCATGCGGCGCTTCTTGACCTTGGTGACCATGACGCCCTGGCGGCGCAGCTGCGCGCTGCACCATGGCCTCGCCGCCGGCACGCATCTCGCCGCGCACGGTCTTGCCGTTCTTGTCCTTGCCTTCCCACTCGAAGACGAGTCCTTGATCGAGCTTGCGCCGTGCCGTTGCCGTATGCCTCGCGGTTCGCCACAGCCTTGCGCATGTCTGTCTCGCTACTCGTTGGTGACCGCAGATCACTTCTTCGAGCGTCGTCAGTCCCTGCTTGCACCTTGACCAGGCCCGACTGGCGCAGGTCGCGCACGCCTTCGCGCTTCGCCTGCTCGGCGATGTCCATCGCGCTGCCGTTGCGCAGGATGATGCTGCTGCGATCTCTTCGGTGATCGGCATGACCTGGTAGATGCCGACGCGGCCCTTGTAGCCGTTGTTGCACATTGAGCAGCCGACCGGCGCGGAACGGCTTCCAGCTGCCGTCGAGATCTTCCTCCTTGAAGCCGGCGCGCAGCAGCGCCTCGCGGGGATAGTCGGCCGGGCGCTTGCAGTTCTCGCACAGCTGGCGCGCCAGGCGCTGCGCGGTGATGAGCATCACGCTCGAGGCGATGTTGAACGGCGCGACGCCCATGTTCATGCAGGCGCGTGAGCGTCGTCGGCGCGTCGTTGGTGTGCAGCGTGGACATCACCATGTGGCCGGTCTGCGCCGCCTTGATGGCGATGTCGGCGGTTTCCAGGTCGCGGATCTCGCCGACCATGATGATGTCCGGGATCCTGGCGCAGGAAGGACTTGCAGCGCGACCGCGAAGGTCAGGCCGGCCTTGTCGTTGACGTTGACCTGGTTGACGCCCGGCAGGTTGATTTCCGCCGGGATCCTCGACGGTCGAGATGTTGACGCCCGGCTGGTTGAGGATGTTCAGGCAGGTGTAGAGCGACACCGTCTTGCCGCGAGCCGGTCGGGCCGGTGACCAGCACCATGCCGTAGGGCCGCTCGATCGCGCGTCAGCAGGCGTTCCTTCTCGATCGGCTCGTAGCCGAGCGCCTCGATGCCGAGCTTGGCGCTCGACGGGTCGAGGATCCGGATCACGATCTTCTCGCCGAACAGCGTCGGCAGGGTGCTGACCCGGAAGTCGATCGCGCGTCTTGGACCGAACTTCAGCTTCATGCGGCCGTCCTGCGGCACGCGCTTCTCGGAGATGTCGAGCCGCGAGATGACCTTGATGCGCGAGGCGAGCTTGTCCTTGATCGCGAGCGGCGGCTGCGTGATCTCGCGCAGATCGCCGTCGACGCGGAAGCGGACGCGGTAGAAGTTCTCGTAGGGCTCGAAGTGCAGGTCGGAGGCGCGCAGGTTGATCGCGTCGATCAGCATCTTCTGCAGGAAGCGCACGACCGGCGCGTCCTCGATGTCATCGACCACGACGTCGGGCTGCGCCTCGCCGTCCGTCATCTCCATCCCGGACAGGTCCACGTCCTCGGTGGCCGCCTCGAGGGACTTGGCGGTCGAGTCGGTGAGCTTGCGCACGATGGTCGCGAGCTTGTCGTCCTCGACCACCACCGGCTCCATGGTCATGCCGGTGGCGAACTTCACTTCCTGCAGGACCTGCTCGTTGGACGGGTCCGACATCGCCACGAACACGCGGTTGCCGCGCTTGCCGAGCGCGATCACGCGGTGGTTCGCGACGATCTTGTTGTCGATGAGGTTGAGCGGAAGCTGATCCACGTCAACCGCGTTCAGGTCGAGGAGCGGATAACCGAACGTCTGCGCGGCGAAGAGCGAGACTTCCTTGGCGGAAAGCTTCTTCGAGGCGACCAGCTGCTGGATGAAGGCGACCCCCGCGCGCGTCGCCTCGGCCTGGATGGCGCTCGCGTCGGCCTGCACGAGGCGGCCTTGCTGGACGAGGGCGCGCCCGAGGGCGCTGAACTGGGTCGGTTGCGCAGCCATGAATTGTCCGAGAAAGTTCCCGTTAAATCAGGACCATAATGCGCCTTTTGCGTTTTGTTTGTAAAGTTCCGGCCCATGATACCAACAACCCCGGCAGCGCGGCGCGGGCCGCGGGGGCCCGCCGGGGCCGGCTGCTATAATTTTGAGCTTCCATGCCTCTTCACGTCCTAGGGATCAACCACCACAGCGCGCCGCTCGAGTTGCGCGAGAAGCTCGCCTTCCCGCAGGAGCACCAGGGCGAGGCGCTCGCCGACCTCGCGGCCCTGCCCGGGGTCGCCGAAGCGGTGCTGGTGTCGACCTGCAACCGTACCGAGGTCTATTGCCGGACCGACGACGAGCAGCCGGTGCGCGCCTGGCTCGCCTCCCAGGCCGACCGCGCCGGGGTGAACCTCGACGGGCACCTCTATGCCCTGCGCGACGACGAGGCGGTAAAGCACGCCTTCCGCGTGGCCTCCGGCCTCGACTCGATGGTGCTCGGGGAGCCGCAGATCCTGGGCCAGGTGAAGCAGTCGGTGCGCGTCGCCCAGAGCGTCGGATCGCTGGGGTCGCTGCTGGGGCGGCTCTTCCAGCACACGTTCTCCGTGGCCAAGCAGGTGCGCACGGATACCGGCCTGGGCGCGCAATCGATCTCCATGGCGTCGTCCGCGCTCAAGCTCGCCCAGAACCTGTTCGGCGACTTGTCGCGCACCTCGATGCTGCTGATCGGCGTGGGCGAGATGGTCGAGCTCGCGGCGACCTATTTCGTCGCGCAGCAGCCGCACACCGTCATCGTGGCCAACCGCACGCTCGCGCGCGGCGAGGCGTTCGCCGGGCGCTTCAATGCGCAGGCGATCGCGCTCGCGGAGCTCTCGGCGCGCATCGCCGAGTTCGACATCGTCATCACCGGCACCGCCTCGACGCTGCCGATCCTCGGCAAGGGCCTCATCGAAAGCGCGCTCAAGACGCGCCGGCGCCGGCCGATGTTCATCGTCGACTTCGCCGTGCCGCGTGACGTGGAGGCCGAGGTCGCGGGGCTTCCCGACGTGTTCCTGTACACCATCGACGACCTGGGCGCGATCGTCCAGGAGGGCACCGAAAGCCGGCGCTCCGCCGTGGCCGATGCCGAGGCGATCGTCGCGCGCCAGGTAAGCGCCTTTCGCGAGTGGCAGGGCGCGCGCGCCGCAGTCCCGGCCATCGTCGAGCTGCGCCGCCGCGCCGACGGCTACCGCGAGGCCGAGCTCGCCAAGGCCCGCGGGCGCCTCGCCAAGGGCGAGGATCCCGCCGTGGTACTCGAAGCCCTCGCCAAGGGCCTCGCCAACAAGTTCCTGCACCACCCCACCCAGGCCCTGTCGCGCGCGCGCGAAGGCGAGCGCGAGGCGCTCGAGCGCGCGATCGAGACGCTCTACCCGGAGGTCGAAGAGAGCGATCCCGCGCGCCGGCCATGAAGGCATCCATCGCCGGCAAGCTCGAGAGCCTGGATGCGCGGCTGAAGGAGATCGACGCGAAGCTCTCCGACCCCGAGGTCGTGAGCGACCTCGACGGCTATCGCAGGCTCTCCCAGGAGCGCGCCGGCATCTTCCCGGTCGTGGAGCTGTTCGCCGCCTTCCGCAGGGCCGAGGGCGACGTCGCGGCGGCCGAGGAAATGGCCAGGGATCCCGACATGCGCGCCTTCGCCGAGGACGAGATCCGCGCCGGCCGCGCGCGCCTGGCCGGGCTCGAGGCCGAGCTGCAGGCGATGCTGCTGCCGCGCGATCCCAACGACGAGCGCAACCTCTTCCTCGAGATCCGCGCCGGCACGGGCGGCGACGAGAGCGCGCTCTTCGCGGGCGACCTGTTCCGCATGTACTCGCGCTTCGCCGAGCGCAACCGCTGGCAGGTCGAGGTGGTCTCCGAGAGCCCCGGCGAAGCGGGCGGCTACAAGGAGATCATCGCGCGCATCGTCGGCAGCGGCGCGTACTCGAAGCTCAAGTTCGAGTCCGGCGGCCACCGCGTGCAGCGCGTGCCGGCCACCGAGACCCAGGGCCGCATCCACACTTCGGCGGCCACCGTCGCGGTGATGCCGGAGGCCGACGACGCGAGCGAGGTCCTGATCGACCCCGCCGACGTGCGCGTCGACACCTTCCGCGCGAGCGGGGCGGGCGGCCAGCACGTGAACAAGACCGACTCGGCGGTGCGCCTCACCCACGCGCCCACCGGCATCGTGGTCGAATGCCAGGACGCGCGCAGCCAGCACAAGAACCGCGAGCAGGCCTGGCGCGTGCTCGCCGCGCGCATCAAGGACAAGCAGATGCGCGAGCAGCAGGCGAAGGAGGCCTCCGAGAGGAAGAGCCTGGTCGGCTCCGGCGACCGCTCGGACCGCATCCGCACGTACAACTTTCCCCAGGGGCGGGTGACCGATCACCGCATCAACCTCACGCTGCACAAGATCGACGCGATCATGGACGGCGAGCTCGGCGAGCTCACCTCCGCGCTCGCCGCCGAGCACCAGGCCGAGCAGCTCGCGAGCCTCACGCGCGCCTCCTGAAGGCCATGCGACGCACGCTGCGCGCGGCCCTCGAAGAGTCCACCCAGGTGATCGGGCGGGTAGACGCCCACGTGCTCGTCGCGCACCTGCTGGGCGTGGACCGCGCCTACCTCGCCGCGCACCCGATGCGCGTGCTCACCGAAAGCGAGGACGCGCGCGTCGACCTGTTCGTCGCGCAGCGTGCCATCGGGCTGCCGGTCGCCTATCTCGTGGAAAGGCGCGAGTTCTACGGTCGTGAGTTCGCGGTCGGGCCCGACGTGCTCATCCCGCGGCCGGAGACCGAGTCGCTGGTCGAGGCGGCGCTCGCGCGCCTGCCGCCCGAGGGCGCGGGCGCGGCGATCCTCGACCTGGGCACCGGATGCGGCGCGATCGCCGTCACGCTCGCCTGCGAACGCCCGCGGGCGCGCCTCACCGCCACCGATGCGAGCGCCGGCGCGCTCGAAGTGGCGCGCGCCAATGCCGCCGCGCACGGCTGCGCGGAGCGCATCGAGCTGCTCCGGGGCGCATGGTATGCGCCGCTCGAGGGGCGCCGCTTCGACCTGATCGCGTGCAATCCGCCCTACGTGGCCCGGGGCGACCCCCATCTCGCCCAGGGCGACCTGCGCTTCGAGCCGCCGTACGCGCTCACCGACGGCAGCCCGGACGGCCTGGACTCGATCCGCGCCGTGATCGCCGGGGCGCCGGCGCACTTGAATCCGGGCGGTTCGCTCCTACTTGAGCATGGGTACGACCAGGCGGCGGCGGTGGCCGCGCTGCTCGCCGCGGCGGGCGTGCGCGAAATCGTCTCGATTGCGGACCTGGCCGGCATTGCCCGCGTCGCAGGCGGTAAGATAGGCTGAATCCAGGAGAACCCCCATGAGCGTCCAGGACACCATCCGAGAGCAGGTCCAAGGCCACCCCATCGTGCTGTACATGAAGGGCTCGCCCCAGTTCCCGCAGTGCGGCTTCTCGGCCACCGCCACGCAGCTGCTCAAGATGGCGGGCGCCGAGGCAGTCTTCACGGTCGACGTGCTGCAGAACCCCGAGATCCGCGAGGGCATCAAGCAGTTCGCCAACTGGCCCACCATCCCGCAGCTCTATGTGAACGGCGAGTTCGTCGGCGGCTGCGACATCATCCGCGAGCTCTACCAGTCCGGCGAGCTGCAGAAGATCCTCGGCACGGCGCGCAAGTCCGCCTGAAATCGCCGCCCGCAGGGCCGCCGATGCGACACGCGCTCGGCCCCGCCAAGCTGCGGCTGATGTTCGGGCCGCAGATCGCGCTCGGTCCCGGCAAGGCCGAGCTCCTCGAAGCCATCGCCGCCACCGGCTCGATCTCCGAATCGGCGCGCAGGATGGGCATGTCCTACCGGCGCGCCTGGCTCCTCGTCGACACCATGAACCGCTGCTTCCGCGAGCCGGTGGTCGCCTCGGCGACCGGGGGCGCGGGAGGCGGGGGCGCTCGGGTGACGCCCTTCGGGCGCCGCGTGCTGCGGCGCTACCGCGCCATGCAGGCGCGCGTCGACCGGTCCCTCCAGCGCGACCTCGCGGCCTTCTCCCGGCTCCTCGCCGACCATCCACGGTAGCCGGCCGGCAGGCGTTGTATCCGGTGGTATATTACGGGTCCGACCTGCGCTCCGGAGGCTCCGTGGGGCCTGCCCGCTTCCTCGCCGCGCTCGCGGCCGCGCTCGCGTTCTGCGCTCCGGCCCGCGCCGGGGCGCTCACTGTCTTCGCCGCCGCAAGCCTCAGGGGCTCCCTCGACGACGTGGTGCAGGCCTTCGAGTCCGCCGGGGGCACCCAGGTACGCGTTTCCTACGGCGCCAGCTCCGCCCTCGCGCGCCAGATCGAGGCGGGGGCCCCGGCGCAGCTGTTCATCTGCGCCGATCTGGACTGGATGGATCGGGTCGCCGCACACGGGCTGCTCAGGGGGCCCGGCGTCGCGCTGCTCACCAACTCGCTCGTGCTGATCGCGCCTGCGGCGAGCGTGCCGACGCTGCGCATCGCGCCCGGCTTCGCGCTCGCCGCGGCCCTGGGCGGCGGACGCCTCGCCATCGCCGACCCGCGCGCCGTCCCCGCGGGCAAATATGCCCGTGCCGCCCTCGAATCGCTCGGAGCATGGACACCGGTCGAGGCGCGGCTCGCCCCCGCGGCGAACGTGCGCGCCGCCCTCGCCCTCGTCGCACGCGGCGAGGCGCCGCTGGGGATCGTGTATCGCACCGACGCGTTGGCCGAGCCGCGCGTGGCGGTGGTCGACACGTTTCCGGCATCGAGCCATCCGCCGATCGTCTACCCGCTGGGCGTGCTGCGCGGCGCGCCGCCCGCCGCCGACGAGCTCGCCGCATATCTTGCCGGCCCGGCCGCCCGTACGATCTGGGAGCGCCACGGATTCGGCGCGCCCCGCTGATCCGATGCTCTCCCACGAGGAAGCCGAAGCCGTCGCGCTCAGCCTGAAGGTGGGCACGGCGAGCGTGGCCGCGAGCCTGCCGGCCGCGATCGCCACGGCATGGGTCCTCGCGCGCCGCGCGTTCCCCGGCAAGGCGCTCTTCGACGCGCTCGTGCACCTTCCCCTGGTGGTGCCTCCCGTGGTCGTGGGATACGTGCTGCTGCTCGCGTTCGGCCGCAACGGCCCCCTCGGCGCGTTGCTCGCGCCGCTCGGCATCACCTTCGCGTTCCGGTGGACCGGCGCCGCGCTGGCCGCGGCGGTGATGGGGTTCCCCCTGGTGGTGCGCTCGATCCGCCTGTCCATGGAGGCGATCGACCCGCGCCTCGAGTCGGCCGGACGCACGCTCGGGGCGGGGCCCTGGCGCGTGTTCTTCACGCTGACGCTTCCCCTCGCCTGGCCCGGGCTGGTCACCGGGGCGCTGCTCGGCTTCGCGCGCGCACTCGGCGAGTTCGGCGCCACGATCACGTTCGTGTCCAACATCCCGGGCGAGACCCAGACGCTGCCGCTCGCGATCTACAGCGCGATCCAGGTCCCCGGAGGCGATGCGCAGGCACTGCGCCTGTCGCTCCTGTCGGTGCTCATCTCGCTCGCCGCCCTGGCGCTCTCCGAATGGCTGGCGCGGCGCCGCGGCCGCGTGGCGCAGCATGATTGAGGTCGACGTCACGGTTTGCCGCGGCGCATTCGTCCTCGAGGCGCGCTTCGCGAGCGACGCGCCGATCGTGGCGCTCTTCGGCCGCTCGGGCTCGGGCAAGTCCACCCTCGTCGAGGCGATCGCCGGGCTGGTGCGGCCCCGCCGCGGGCGCATCGTCGTCGCGGGCCGCACGCTCTTCGACAGCGCCCGGGGCATCGACGTCGCGCCCGAGCACCGGCGCGTGGGCTTCGTGTTCCAGGACGCGCTGCTCTTCCCGCACCTCTCGGTGCGCGCCAACCTGGCCTACGGGCAGCGGCTCGCGCCCGCCGGAGAGCGCTTCATGCGTCCCGAGCGGGTCATCACCCTGCTCGGGGTTGGCGCGCTGCTCGAGCGGCGCCCCGCGACGCTCTCGGGCGGCGAGAAGCAGCGCGTGGCGATCGGGCGCGCTCTGCTCGCCAACCCGCGCGTGCTGCTGATGGACGAGCCGCTCGCCTCGCTCGACGGCCCGCGCAAGGCCGAGATCCTGCAGTACGTGGAGCTGCTGCGCGACGAGGTGCGCCTGCCGATCGTCTACGTGAGCCACGCGCTGGAGGAGGTCACGCGGCTCGCTGATCGCCTGGTGCTGGTGTCCGACGGGCGCACCATCGCCCAGGGCGGGGTGGCGGAGCTGCTGAGCCGCACCGACCTGAAGGGGCTTACCGGGCGCTTCGAGGCCGGCGCGGTGATCGACGCGCGCGTGGCGCGCCACGACGAGCGCTACCAGCTGTCCGTGCTCGCGTTCGACGGCGGCGAGCTCGTCGTGCCGAACGTGGACGCCTTGCCCGGGGAGCCGGTGCGCGCGCGCGTGCGCGCCCGCGATGTCGCGATCGCCCTCGAGGCGCCGCGCGCATCGAGCTTCCAGAACGTGCTCGCCGCGAAAGTCGAGTCGGTGGGCGGCGAGTTCGGCGCGATCGTCGACGTGTCGCTGCGCGTCGGGCCCACGCCGCTCATGGCGCGGCTCACGCGCCAGTCGGCCGAGCGCCTGGCGCTCGCGCCGGGCATGCCGGTGTACGCCCTGGTCAAGGCGATCGCGATCGACCGGCACAGCGTGGGCTACGCCTGATCGTTCCAGGTCACCTCGCCCGCGTGCGCGAGGTCGTAGCCGGTGAGCGCCGCCGCGTGCGCGGCGAAGGGCCGCGAGCACGCGAACTTCCACAGGCGCTGCAGCGGCGCATCGAACCAGACCGCGCGCGACACCGCGAGGTCGACGCGCTCGACGACGATCGGCACGAAATCCAGCCCGAACATGTGCGCCACCGCGCGCGCCCCCAGGCCGGCATCGGCCCGTCCCGAGGCCACCGCCGCGGCGAGGTCGCTTTCGGTGGGAGCCGGGGCCACGCTCTGGCGCAGGGCCGAGGGCTTCACGCGCTCGCGCTCGAGCAGCCGCTCGAGCAGCTCGCGGCTGCCCGAGCCTTCCTGGCGCAGCGCCACGCGCACGCCGCGGCGCGCGAGCTGCGCAACCGAGCGCAGCCCCTTCGGGTTGCCACGCGCGACCAGCAGCCCCTGCTCGCGCCGCGCCCATTCGAGCAGCGCGACATTGCGCCCGCGCAGCCGCTCGTCGGCTTCGTGGCGGTTGAAATCGGCGATGGCCGCATCGGGCAGGTGCAGCAGCGCTGCGCAGGCCTCGCCCGAGACCAGGCGCTCGAGGCCGTCGCGGCTGCCCTGCGTGAGGAGCGCGAGGCCGCAGCGCGACTCGCGCACCGCCCATTCGAGCAGCGGATCGTGGCTGCCCGCGATGGTGGGCGGGGCCGCGGGGCGCGCCGCCGCCCCGCCCGCGCGCGCCGCGAGCCAGCGGCGCACCTCGAGCGGGGCGAACAGGATCTTCGCGCCGGCGCGCGTGTGCGGGATGCCGCCGCGCGCCACCAGGTCGTACACCTTGCGTTCCTTCAACCGCAGCCACTCGGCCAGTTCGCGCACGTTGAGCAGCGGCCGTTCGGGCGGGGCGGGCGGCGGGAGGTCCCTCGCAGGTTCCATGGCGGCATTCTACGGCGCGCCGCGGTTTGCGGGATTTCCGTAATTAGGCAAAAATTCCGGATGTTTGAAATTCTTGCCAGCTTCGGACTGGCCGCGCGGCTCATTGCCGGGGGCGACCCGGAGCTCGTGCACACCGTCGCCCTCTCCCTGGAGGTGAGCCTCTCGGCGGGATTCCTCGCCTGTGCCGCCGGGCTTCCCCTGGGGGCCATGGTGGCGGTCACGGCGTTCCCCGGGCGGCGCGTAGTGGTCGTGGTCCTCAACGCCCTGCTGGGCCTGCCGTCGGTGACCGTGGGCCTCGCGATGTACATGCTGCTGTCCCGCGCCGGGCCCCTGGGCTCCCTCGGGATCCTCTTCACTCCCGTGGCCATCATCTGGGCGCAGTCGATCCTCGTGACGCCCTTTGTCGCGGCGCTCGCCCGCCAGGTGGTCGAGGACGCCTGGCGCGAGTACCGGGAGCAGTTCGCCTCGCTCGAGGTCTCCGCGGCGCGCGCGGTGCCCACGCTGCTCTGGGACACGCGCTACTCCCTGCTCACCGTGGTGCTCGCGGGCTTCGGGCGCTGCGCCTCGGAGGTGGGCGCCGTGATGATCGTGGGCGGCAACATCCGGGGCGTGACGCGCGTGATGACCACGGCCATCGCGCTGGAGACCAGCAAGGGCGACCTGCCCCTCGCGCTCGCCCTGGGCGTCGTGCTGCTCACCATGGTGCTGGGGCTGAACATCGTCGCGCACCTGATCCGCGACTGGAGCCTGCGCCGCTATGGATAGGCCCCCCATCGCAGCGCTGCCGCTCGAGGTCGAGGGCTTGTGCGTGCTGGCCGGCGGCAGGCGGGTGCTGCACGACGTGACCTTCCGCCTCGTGCCCGGCGTACGCACCGTGATACTCGGCGCCAACGGCGCGGGCAAGAGCATGCTGCTGCGCGCGCTGCATGGCCTCGTGCCCCTGGAGGCGGGCCGCATCACCTGGGCGGGCGGGCCGCGGCCGCCGCGCTGCGAGGCGCTCGTCTTCCAGCGGCCGGTGATGCTGCGGCGCGGGGCGCTCGCCAACATCGAATACGCGCTTGCCGCGCGCGGCGTGGGCCGCGACGAACGCGCTTCGCGCGCGCGTGAAGCGCTCGAGCGCGTGGGGCTCGCGTCGCTCGCCAGGCGCTCCGCGCGCGTGCTTTCGGGCGGCGAGCAGCAGCGCCTCGCGCTCGCCCGCGCCTGTGCGCTGCGCCCGCACATCCTCTACCTCGACGAGCCCACCGCGAGCCTCGACCCGTCCGCGGCCGCCGAGGTGGAGCGCGCGATCGGCGAGATCCATGCGTCGGGCACGCGCATCGTCATGACCACGCATCACCTCGGGCTCGCGCGGCGCGTGGCCGACGAGATCCTCTACCTGCACGATGGGCGCCTGGTGGAGCAAACGGGCGCCGATCGCTTCTTCGACTCGCCCCGCTCCGCGGAGGCGATCCAGTTCCTGAAAGGAGAATTGCCATGGAATCGAAGCTGACAAGGACGGCCGCCCGCGGCGCGCTTGGCATCGCGGCGCTCTGCGCCGCCCTGCTGTGCGCGGCACCGGCGTGGTCAAGCGAGTTCATCACCGTCGCGTCGACCACTTCGACCGAGCACTCGGGTCTCTTCAGGCACCTGCTGCCCGCGTTCACCAAGGACACGGGCATCGACGTGCACGTGGTCGCGGTCGGCACCGGCCAGGCGCTCGACATGGGCCGGCGCGGCGACGCCGACGTGGTGTTCGTGCACAACAAGGTTGCCGAGGAGAAGTTCCTCTCCGAGGGCTGGGGCGTGAAGCGCTACCCGGTCATGTACAACGACTTCGTGATCGTGGGCCCGGCGTCGGACCCCGCGCACATCAAGGGCCAGCACCTGTCCGAGGCGCTGCGGCGCATCGTGGCCGCAAGGGCCTCGTTCCTCTCCAGGGGCGACAAGAGCGGCACCAACGCCGCGGAGCTGCGCTCGTGGAAGGCGGCGGGCATCGACCTCGCCGAGGAGAAGGGCCCCTGGTACAAGGAGACCGGCTCGGGCATGGGCCCCACGCTCAACACCGCATCGGGCATGGACGCGTACACCCTCACCGATCGCGGCACGTGGCTCTCGTTCAAGAACCGCGGCAACCTCGTGATCCTCGTCGAAGGCGACAAGGGGCTCTTCAACCAGTACGGCGTGATGCTCGTGAATCCCGCCAAGCACCCGTACGTGAAGCAGGCGGCGGGACGGAAGTTCATCGACTGGCTGCTCTCGCCCGAGGGACAATCGACCATCGCCGCCTACAAGATCGACGGCCAGCAGCTCTTCTTCCCGAACGCCGGCTCGGACAACTGACGGACACGCGCCGCGCGCCCTCCACCGGGCGCGCGTCGCGAGGCGGAGCGCGCGAGCGGCCATAATGGCGCTCCACCCGAGTGTTGGAGCACCGCCCTGGCCCGACCCGTCCGCGCATTCGACCGCCTGCGCTTCATCCTGGGCGCGGCCGGGCTCGTGCTTGCGAGCCTCGCCGGCGCCGCACGCCCGTTCGTGGACGATGCTGGGCGCAAGGTCATGCTCCCCGACCGGGTGCAGCGCGTCTACGCAGCCGGTCCGCCGGCCTCCGTGCTGGTATTCGCGCTCGCCCCCGACAAGCTGATCGGCTGGACGCGCGCCTTCCATCCCGACGAGGCCGGATGGATCGCGCAGCGCTACGCGGACCTGCCGGAGCTCGGGCGATTGACCGGGCGCGGCAACACGGCGAATGTCGAGACCGTGATCCGCGCCGGTCCCGACCTGATCGTCGACGTGGGCTCGACCTCTCCCACCTTCGTCTCGCTCGCCGATCGCGTGCAGGAGCAGACCGGCATCCCCTACATCCTCCTCGATGGCCACCTCGCCGCGAGCGTTGCGCAGATCGAGAAGGCCGCGCAGGCGATCGGCGCCGAGGCGCGCGGCAAGGAGCTGGCCGACTACGCCGCGAGGCTGATCGAGGACCTGCGCACGAAGATCGCCGCAGTGCCCGCCGCGCAGCGCCCCGGCGTCTACTACGCGCGCGGCCCGCAGGGCAACGTCACCGGCCTCGAGGGCTCCATCAACGTCGAGATGCTCGAGTTTCTCGGCGCGCGCAACGTCGCGGCCGGCCAGAGGGGCGGCCTCGCCACCGTGGGCCTGGAGCAGATCGTGCTCTGGGATCCGCAGATCATCGTCACCAACGATCCCAACTTCTACCGCGAGGTCTGGACGCTGCCGGTCTGGAGCAGCGTGAGCGCCGTGCGCGCGAAGCGCGTGTACCTGTCCCCGCACCTGCCGTTCGGATGGTTCGACTACCCGCCGGGGGTCAATCGCCTGATCGGACTCGAGTGGCTGGCCGAGATCCTCTATCCCGGAAGCTTCCACTTCGACTATCGGCGCGACGTAAGCGAGTTCTATCGCCTCTTCTACCACCGGGCGCCCACGCCGGCGCAGCTCGACGCCCTGCTGGGCGAGCCGGGAGTATCGCCGCGATGATCGTGCCGCGCGCGCGCTACGCGGCGTGGCTCGCGGCGAGCGCGGCGCTGCTCGTGGTGCTGGTCGCGTGGAGCCTTGCGGTGGGCCGCTATCCGCTGGAGCTCGGCGCTATCCTCGTGAGCGTGCGTGCCAAGCTGGGCGGCGGTCACGGCGGCCTCGGGCCGAGCGCCGAAGCCGTGCTCTGGCAGGTGCGCGCCCCGCGCATCGCCGCCGCGCTCGTGGTGGGCGCTGCGCTGGCATCGGCCGGAAGCGCCTACCAGAACCTGTTCCGCAATCCGCTCGTCTCGCCCGACATCCTCGGCGTTTCGGCCGGGTGCGCGCTGGGCGCCGTGGGCGCGATCCTGCTTTCGCTGCCGGTGTTCGCGATACAGGCGATGGCGTTCATCGGCGGGATCGCGGCCGTCGCGCTGGTGATGGGCGTGGGTGCCTGGGTGCGCGGCCACGATACCATCCTCACCCTCGTGCTCACGGGCATCGTGGTGGGGGCGCTGTTCGGTGCCGGGATCGGGATGGCGAAGTACCTCGCCGATCCCTACAACCAGCTCCCCGCCATCACCTTCTGGCTGCTCGGCAGCTTCGCCGGTGCGCTGCCCACGGACCTCGCGGTGGCTGTGCCGCTGATCGTCGCGGGCCTCCTGCCGCTATTCCTGCTGCGCTGGCGCATCAACCTGCTGTCCCTCCCCGACGAGGAGGCGCGCTCGCTCGGCGTGGACGTCGCGAAGCTGCGCCTGGCGGTGATCGCCGCGGCGACGCTCGCCACCTCCTCGTCGGTCGCGCTCGCGGGCACCATCGGGTGGGTCGGGCTGGTGATTCCCCACGCCGCGCGCATGCTGGTCGGCGCCGAGTACGCGCGCGTGCTCCCGATGTCGATCGTGCTGGGCGGCGGCTTCCTGCTCCTGGTGGATACGCTCTGCCGCACCATCGCGCCCACCGAATTGCCGCCGGGCATCATCACCGCGCTGATCGGCACGCCCGCATTCATCGCGCTGCTCGCGGCCACCTATCGCAGGGCGCCATGACGCTCGCCGCGCGCGGCCTGGATTTCGGCTACCCGTCGAAGCGGGTGGGCACGAACCTGAGCATGGCGCTCGACCGCGGCGAAGTCCTGTGCGTGCTGGGCCCCAACGGCAGCGGAAAGTCGACGCTGTTTCGCACCCTGCTCGGCCTGCAGCCGCCGCTCGCCGGCCACGTCGAGGTCGACGGGCGCCCGCTCGCGGCCTGGCACCGGCGCGAGCTCGCGCGCCGGGTGGCCTACGTGCCGCAGGCCTCCGCGAGCTACTTCGATTTTTCCGTGCGCGAGTTCGTCGAGATGGGGCGCACCGCGCACCTCGGGCCCTTCGCGCGGCCGGGCGCACGCGATCGCGACATCGCCGACGACTCGATCGCCAAGCTGCGCATCTCCCCGCTCGCGGAGCGCTCGATCCATGCGCTGAGTGGCGGCGAGCGCCAGCTCGCGCTCATCGCGCGCGCGCTCGCCACGCAGGCCGGCTACTTCGTGATGGACGAGCCGACCGCCAACCTGGACTTCGGCAACCAGGCGCTCATTCTCGAGGAGCTCGCGCGCCTGCGCGAAGCGGGCATCGGCGTGCTGGTTTCGACGCACCATCCCGACCATGCTTTCCGCCTGGCCGACCGCGCCCTGCTGCTCGACCGCGGCACGGCGCTGGCACTGGGACGCGCCGGCGAGGTGCTCACCGCGGACAACCTCTCGCGGCTCTACGGCGTGGCGATCCGCGTGGCGGACGTCGAGGGGCCGGACGGGTGGCGCAGCGTCTGCGTGCCGTGAGCGGCGGGCCGGCGCGACCCTGTAATGGGACCGCCTTCGTTTGCCGCTATCATCTGGCGCGACGGCCATGCGGCCCTTCGGTGAGCGGCGGATGGAATCGAACCTGAAAAAGCGCTACGCCCGACGCGGCGACCTGGGCCTCACGCCCGGCGAGTTCGCCACCCTGGGTCGGCTCGCCTCGCCCGAGAAGATCCAGGCCTTCCTCAACGCGATCCCCATCAACCACGAGATCGGCGGGGAGACGGTGCTGTCGGTGCGCGAGGTGCTGCGCCAGCGCCGCGCCCATTGCATCGAGGGTGCGATGCTCGCGGCCTGCGCGCTCTGGGTGCACGGCGAGCCGCCGCTCGTGGTGCACCTCGATTGCCACGAGAGCGACTATCCGCACGTGATCGCGCTCTTCCGGCGCGGCGGCGCCTGGGGCGCCATCTCGAAGACCAACGGCGCGCCGCTGCGCTACCGCGATCCGATCTATCGCAGCCTGCGCGAGCTCGCGCTTTCCTACTTCCACGAGTATTCGAACCGGCGCGGCCACAAGACCCTGCGCAGCTACTCGGCGCCGTTCGACCTGCGACGCATCGACCCCGCGCAATGGGTGACGGCGAGCGAGTCGTGCTGGGACACCCACGACCGGCTCGAAGGTTTGCGCCACTACGCGCTCATCTCGCGCCGCCAGGAAAGGTTGCTCACCAAGCGCGATGCGTTCGAGCGCAGGGCCGCGCGGCTGGTCGAGTATCCGAAGCCCGCGATCGTCCCCGCCTGAGCCCTAGGCCGGCTCCCCGCCGCGGCCCCCGGGCTCGTCGGCCGCCGGCAACGCGCGCGGGGCGGGCGGATCCGCGGCGAGCGGGGCGAGCCGGCAGTGCCACCACCCCACGTCGTGCCAGGCGCCGCACTTGTACCCCACGCCCCGGTAGACCCCGATCGGCCTGAAGCCCACGGATTCGTGCAGCGCCACGCTCGCGGGGTTCGGAAGCGCAATCCCGGCATAGGCGTTGAAATATCCCTGCGCGCGCAGCATGCCGAGCAGCGCGCGATAAAGGCGGGCGCCGATGCCGCGCCGGCGAAAGTCCGCGTGCACGTAGCAGGAGACGTCCACCGACCACTGGTAGGCCAGGCGCTCGCGGTGGCGGCCGGCATAGGCATAGCCCGCCACGCGTCCCGCCTCCTCCCACACCAGCCAGGGATGGGTCGCGAGCGTATCGGTGATGCGATCGCGCACTTCCTGCTCGCTCGGCACGTCCAGCTCGAAGGAGATCACCGTGTCGCGCACGACGGGCGCGTAGATCTCGTGCACGCCGCGCGCATCGCCGGGGCGCGCGAGCCGCATGGGTGAGCCGGGCTCGATCACCGCCGCGCGGCCCTCCTACGCGGCCGCGGATTCGCTCGCCGGGCGCGCGTCACGGTCGGCGCGCTCGCGGCGCATGACGCATTCGGTGCGCCCCGCTTCGCTCTTCACCACCTTCCAGCGCCGGAATCCGGCCTTCTCGAAGGCGCGAATGCCGGCCGCGTCGCCCTCCTCGGGACCCGCGACGCACGCCGTCACGCGCGCATCGGCGAACACGATATCCCGCGCAAAGGCGCGGATCACCTCCGGGCCGATCCCGCGCCCCACCAGGGCGGGTTCGCCGATCAGCACGTCCATGCCCGCGACACCGGTCTCCGCGCCGAGCGCGGCGGCGTACTCGGGAAACAGGGCGACCGGATAGCACTGCACGTAGCCCGCATCCACGCCGTCGCGCGTGAAGATGTAGGCGGACACCGGATGATCGGACAGGGTACGGCTTTCGTATCGCGCCACCACCTCGGCGAAGGAGGTAGGCGCGCTTCCGTACCACTTCGCGACGTGCGGCCGGCCGAGCCACATGAAAAGCGCCGGCAGGTCCGCCTCTGCGAGGCGGCGGAATTCCAGCGCGGCGCTCAAGCGGCGCCCTTCAGGAGCGCACTGTGGCGGTGCTGCATCTCTTCCGCGGCGCGCTAGCGGCAAACGACGTGTATGGTGGGTGACAGGTGCCGCTCGTGGATGTCGCCCGAGTTGAGGTAGAGGGTCGCGGTCGCGTCGCGCTCTTCTCCGCTGCGGCCCACGCGCGAGCTCTCGCGCAGCAGCATGGAGCGCTCGCCCGGCGAGACCCGGACCCGGCGCACCGGTCCCGTCGCGCCGTTGGTGCGTTCCCAGTGGTAGTTGAAGACGAATCCGCGGTTGTGCGGCTGGAAGTTGACCGTCGCGCTGTAGACGATGGTGACCGGGCAGTGGCCCGTGTACCGGTCCCGATTGGCCGCCACGTGCACCCCCTCGAAGGGTCCGGCGGCAAACGCGACCGCGCTCGCGCCCAGCAAGAGGGCGCAGGCAAGTGCGTGGAAGGGCAGGTTCCTGGTCATGGGCGAGTCCCTCGAAGCGGGTGGCGACGGCAGACCCTAATACCCGGCGCCGTGCGCGTCAAACCCCGCCCCGGAGCACCGCCGTCAGCGGGCGGCGGGGATGGCCTGTGCGCGGTCGCGGGTAAGGGTGACGGTGCCGAAGTAGCGCGTGTCGCCCAGGGAGAAGGACAGGCGCTTCTGCGGCGGGTAGCTGGTGAGCAGGAGGTCCGCCGCGTAGGCGACTTCCCGCGCATCGAATTGCGCGAGCATCCAGGACAGGACGTTTTCCGAGCGCTGGTCCTGCACTTCCGCGAGGATGCGCCTCACCTTCGCATAGTCGCCGGGATTGTCGTGCCGCAGCCTTTCCAGTGCGCCGGGCGCGTTGAGGTCCACGCTCTTGCTCGCGGCTGCGGGCGCGGCGAAGAGGGCGACTACCAGCGCGGCTGCGACGGCGGCGGCTTTCATGCGGACCTCCTTCCAGTGGGGTTCACCGGGACCTGGGCTTGCGCACCATGGGGTTGGACATGTCGAGGTCCGCCTGGACCTGCTCGCGGCTGCGCTCGTAGACCAGCTCGCGGCCCATCACGCTCCCCGCGTAGGCCAGGCCGTTGCGCGTGGGTGTGAGCGCGCATCGCACGCTGTGAATCCCTTCGCCGAGGACGATGTTGATGCCGTGTGCGCGCTTGTCGAGCACTACCACTTCCATCGTCTGCCCGTTTTCCATGCGTACCGTGATTCTTTCCGTGTTCATGGCTTGGCCCCTTGCGCGGAAGCGACCCGCTTGAAGAATTCGTAGAGGCCGTCCTCGCCCATGCGGCGTGCGTCGGCCAGTTCTCCCTCGCGCGTCGCGTAGACCACGCGGCCGCCGGGGGAGACCACGGCCACCGCCGGGATACCCTTGCGGATCGGCACTCCGTAGCGCTCGGCCACGTCGAGATTACGGTCGAAGCGGCCCACGTCGACCTTCACCACGCGGAAGTCACGCGCCACCAATGCGGCGCTCTTTCCGCCTTTCAGGGCCATGTCCAGCACCCGGCAATCGGGGCACCAGTTGGCGCCGAAGACCACGAGCACGGGGACGTGCGCGCGGGCCGCCGCGGCGAATGCGTCGCGAACGTCGGCCTTCGCGTCGGCCGACGGGTCGTACGGCAGGGTGGCGGCGCGGGCGCCGAGCGCGATCAGGATCGCGGCCAGCGCGGCAACTCGCGTCAACATGCCGGTTCCCGCGCGCGCCGATAGCGCGCCGCTACGGCTCCGCCGGCCTTGCCCCAGTGCGGCGCGGCGGCATGCGCGCACTGCAGCATCTCGGCATCGTCCTCGGGCGACACAGCATCGTGCACGGCAACCTCCCCGCGTATCCGGACCAGGCAATGTACAACAAGTTCACAGCACGAACGGCACCAGCGCGGCGACGTGCCGCGAGTACGCCCGGTACGCGTCGGAAAACTGCTCGAGCATCCAGCGCTCCTCGACCCTGAGCTTGCGCCACAGCGCCCCGAACGCGAGCGCCACCGCGAGCACGCCGCGCCATTCACCGCGCGCCAGGGCGCTTCCCACGAACGCGAGCAGCAGCCCGGTATAGATGGGGTGCCGGACGATGCCGTACGGGCCGCTGGTGACGAGCTCGTGGCCCTGTTTGATGGTGACGGTGCCGCTCCAGTTCCTGCCGAGCTCATGGCGCGCCCACATCGAAAACAGCAGGCCCGCCGCGGTGAGCGCGGCGCCGACCCAGAACGTCCACTCCGCCCACGGCAGGAACCGGTCGCCGAGGATCGGCACCGGCAGCCTTGGCACCCACAGCAGGAGCACCGCCGCCATCAGCGGCACGATGTGCGCGAGCCGCGAGGCGATCGACTCGCGCCGCACGACCGCCTTCACGCCCTGCGCAAGCACCCACCAGTAAAGCGCCCAGCCCAGCCACAGCGCGGGGAAGAGATAGCGGTATACGAGCGGCATGGGCGTTGCGGGGGCCGCCTCAGAGCGCGCCGTTGGTCATCTGGCGGCCGATGTAAAGCGCGCCGGCAATGACCGCCACCATTGGAGGATGATGCTCCCCGGGCGCGCAATGTCTCATGGGCGCGCCTCCTTCTCCTTCATCGGGTATAGCGGTTGGACTTTGCTCCAGCATCGCTATCTTGCCATCGCGACGACCAGCACGGCGACGAGCGCCACGGCCGACATCGCGACCGCGATGATGCACAGGGTCCAGTGGCGCCGGTTGGCCGCCTCGAGGTTCACCGCCGCCTGGTCGAGCGCGATGACCACCCGCTTGAGCTGCTCGGCGAGCTCCTTCACGCTTGCAGTGTTCTGCGAAGCGGCCTGCTGAAGCTCATCGATCTGGCGCTGCAGCAGATCCGACTGGCTCGAGATCGAATCCATCTTGCGCTTGGTGAACACCGGCGAGACCACCGACACCACGTGGTCGACGTAGGGCAGGACCGCCTTGATCGCCGCTAGCCAGGTGGCTGCCATGGGGGACTGCCTCGATTGGCGGCCGGGCCGTTCATTGTTGATCCGCTCCCTCGGACAACCACCGCGCCGCCAGCTCGATGTCCGGGAAGAGGCGCACGTTCACTCCGCGGTTGAACGCCACGGTCTCGGCGAATTTCACCTTGTCCGGATCGCGCTGCGCCCGGTCCACATAGGCGATCTTGCGCAGCCGCGCGCCGTCTGCGCTGCGTTGCGCGATGACGCGGAAAATGCTCGCCGACTCGAGGCTCGGGCCGGCCAGGTTCATCTCGAGCAATACCGCGGAGCGGCCGCGCTGCACGCAGGCGGCGTACGCCTCTTCGAGGAAGCGCAGCGCGTTCTCCGCGCTGTTGGTGCCCGTGACCGCCGCGTGCAGGAACGCCGGGTGCTCGGTGATGGTCAACAGGTAGGACATCTCTTCGCCGTCACTTGCCGCCGTGCGGCGGGCTCTTCCGGGACGGCGGCTCCTTTACCGCCAGCTCGTTGATCACGGCCTCGACATCGTCGATGTCGCGCACCAGGCTCTCGAGCGCGGCGCTCTCGGTGCGCGTGCGCACGCAGCCTTTCAGCCAGACCCAGCGGCGCTGGCCCTCGACCCAGACGCTGGTGTCCGCGTAGCGGCCGGCCGCGAGGATCGCCTTCTTCACGCGCGGGATGATCTCGCGATCGTAGAGATAGGAATTGGGCAGGCGGCAGCGGCCGGACAGGTAGCAGCTGGTGCCGCGCTCGGTGCGGTAGTGGGACTCGGCACGCATCTCGGCCTCGGTGATCATCGGTCCTTCCGGAGTCGGGCAATCGGCGATCGCCTGGGTGACCCGCAGGAACGGGTCGTTGAAGTAGTTTGCGCGCCTTTCCCGAGGAGCGGCCGCGGGTGACGCCTGTGCGAGCGCGGCGACGCACGCGGCGCACAACGCGAGGATCCGGGACATCATGCGCGCAGCCATCGGATCATGCTCGGGTAAGGGGCGACTCCCGCCGCGCGGGCCTCGGTTCCGGTGATGGTCATGCCGGCCTGGGCCAGGCCGAAGGCGCCCGGATAGACACCGTTGCCGTACGAGAAGATGAGGCCGGCGGATTGCCCCTTGTAGCCTTCCGGATGGAACAGGACCGCGGGATCGAGCCCCAGGCGGACTGCCGCCGCGTACGACCACGCGATCGATTCCGCTTCACCCGCGTGCGGCGTGCAGTCGGAGGCATCGAGCGCATCGTCCAGCGTGCGGCGCAGCGCCTCCGGAACGACGGCGATGTGACCCGCCTCGTGCAGCAGGTCGCCGGGCCAGCGCAGCTTGGCGCGGTCGAACACGAGCGTTCCGCTCGAGATCGCCACGCCGGGCAGGAAGGAGCCCGCGGGAACGGCGCCCTCGCGAAGCTCGATGCCGATCCCGCGCAGGAACTCGACGATGACCAGCAGGCTATCGGGCACGGGAAGCCTCGGCGCGATCCCACGGCTCGATGGGACCGGCGACGATTCGGAACAGGGGATGGGCGTCGGGCTCCGCGAGCCTGCGCCACCTGCGATAGTCCTGCGGGCTGCGCGCGCGCAGCTTGGCGAGCAGGTGCTGCCACTCGTGGTCGAGCTGCCCCGCGGCAACCGCAATCGGAGAACGGCTGCGCACGGGACCGAGCTTGCGCGCGTCGAACGAGTAGCCGCGCCGCAAGGACTCGGCATGGACCGGCGCGAGATAGGCGTTGATGGCCGATCGGGGTGCGTGGTGGGACCTGAACCGATCCAGCTGCGGATGGTGGCGATAGCCTGCCGTACGGCCGCGCAGGACCGCCTGCGCGAGCAGCGCCTCGCGCCACAACGCGACCAGGCCGCGGGAATCGAGGTACTTCGGATGCAGCGTCCAGAGTCGCATGCCGTTCAATCCGCCGCGGGGAATCAGTACGGCGTTGCGTCCTCGTGCGCGACGCGCCACGCGCCTTCCACCAGCACGGCCCGCAGGTCGTCGTCCGGATGGGCCACTTCGTCTCCCGGCGTCCGGTCTCCCGGCACGCAGATGAATTCGTCCTGCCTCGTTTGCGCGTGGCGCAGCGCGGAATGCCCGCCCGCCACCCGCGAGACCGGAAATCCTGTTTCGTTCATGACGGGCTCCTCGGCGTCCAATGCAATGTTGCCACAGGATCGCCGCGGACCGGCCGGGAGGCCGCCCGCCAGGGCGGCGCTGCTACGCCCGCTTCACCACCAGGTAGTTGCGGACCTCGCGCACGCCCTTGATGCTCCCGGCAATGCGACCGGCGCGCTCGCGCGCCGACGCGTCTTCCGCGAGGCCGTTCAGGACCACCGCGCCGTTACGCGTGTCGACGTCGATCTTCAGGACGCTCAGGTCCGGGTCCTTCAGTAAATCGGCCCTGATCGACGCGTTGATCGCCGCGTCGGTCATCGCCGAGCGCTCGATCCGGGCGCGCTTCGGCAAGGACTCGGCATGTGCCGCGATTGTCTCGCCCGCCAAGGACATGCCGCGCTCCAATCGCGCCAGACCGAGGTCGATCCTGTCTTCCATCGCGATGCGCATGCCCGGGTCTTCCCACGCCGCGCGGACGGCGATCGCCAGCGCTACCACAATTGCTGATTCCACAACGATTCGGTTCATGGCAGCTCCTCGTGCGAGCGGAAATTCGCCTCGCTTCGGCTTGCATCGTGGCACGGCGCCGCCGGCAGGCCTGTCGGCGGGCCCCGCGACCGCTTGTCACCCGCTGCCCTACAGCGGCGCGCGCGTGTCGGACGAATCCCACGCCCGAATCGGCGCAATTCCGCCTTCGCATTGGACGGATTCCGACGGTCGCGCCGTGGGCTCGGACCTAATCTGGACGCTCGACCAACGAACAGGAGATCGGCATGAATGCGAAGCGAAAACTGTTGGCCGCCATGGTCCTCGGTGCGGTGGTGGCCGCGGGGGGCTGCGCGAACATGGGCGAGAAAAGCGCCGGCCAGACGTTTGATGACACCGCCATCACCGCCAAGGTGAAGGCAAAGTTCATCGCGGACAAGGAAGTGAGCGCCCTGGACATCAAGGTGGACACGTACCGGGGCACGGTGCAGCTCTCCGGATTCGCCGGCAATCCCGACGAGGTCGAGCGCGCCGCGCGGCTGGCGCGCGAGGTAAACGGCGTGCGCGAGGTGAAGAACGACATCCGCCTCGCCAGCAAGTAATGCGGACGGCCCGCGGGCGGCGCCCCCGCGGGCCGTTATCCCCAACCCTGCGCCTCGAGGAGAGCGAGATGCTCTATTGGTCGGCAGTGTTCCTGGTGATTGCGCTCATCGCCGGAGCCCTCGGCTTCGGCACCATCGCGGCGGGTGCGGCCGGAATGGCGAAGGTCCTGTTCTTCATCTTTCTCGTCGCCTTCCTGGTGTCACTGCTGATGGGCGTCTTCCGGCGCAGCCATTGAAGGAGAAGCGACACATGAGATTCGAAATCCTGATGGGAATCGCGGCGTGCGCGATCCTGCCGGCGTGCGCCGGCACTCCACCGCGAGCCGAAGGCCATTACCCGCATACGGCGTACTACGCCTGCGATGAGCCCGGCTGCGTCGAGCCGCTCGCGAGGGCCGACGACGAGCCTCACCGGCGCTCCGCCCGAGTGGTCGCCATCCGGCGCGTGCACGGCGACGAGCACGGCAGCAGCGGGGCCGGTGCCGTGCTCGGCGGAATCGCGGGCGGCGTGATCGGCCACCAGGTCGGGGGTGGCTCCGGCAAGGACGCGGCGACCGTGGCAGGTGCGATCGGCGGCGCGCTGGTGGGCAACGAGCTCGAGAAGAACCGCGACGGCGAGCACGGCTACTGGGAGGTCACCGTTCGTTTCCACGACGGCCGCGAGGAGTCGTACGGCATGAACGATCTGGAAGGGCTCCGCGTGAATGACTGGGTTCACGTCGAAGGCGGGCGGATCCATCGCGGTTGAGCGGGCCGCAGGATGCCGGGGCCATGGGGTAGAATCGTGCGATCCCATGGCCCCGACCGCGAATTCGAGTCCGAGTGACGGGACCAGCGCCGTCCTGCCGGCGCGATTCTGGTTGCCGCTGGTCGTGGCGGCGGCCGTTTCTGGCGCGACGTTGGTCGTCTCCGAGCTTTCATACCGCTCCTTCACCGAAGACCTCGCCGACCTGGGCAAGGGCTTCGAGCTGCGCGCCCGGCTCCTGGAGCTCGAGAAGTCGGTGGTCGAGGCCGAGGCCGCGCAGCGCGGCTACCTGCTGTCGCGCCGGCTGGGTAACCTCGAGTCGTTCCAGCACTCGGTGAACGCGATCCCCGCGATCCAGCGCGAGATCCTCGACCTCGCTTACCGGGACAAGGCGGTTCGCGACGGTCTCGCGCAGCTTGGCCAGGATCTTGCGATCAAGGTCGACGAGATGCAGCGCAGCGTAAAGCCGGCCGACCCGCAGCAGCCCGCAGGCAACCCGGTCATGCTCGACAGCGACGAGGCCCGGCAGACGAACGCGAAGATCCGCAAGGACTTCACGGAGCTCGATCGCCTGGTCGCCCCGCAGGTGGAAAGGCACAACCTGCGCTGGCGCGACTCGATGGAAGCGAGCCGCTCGGGAATCTTCACCATGGTGGGGCTGAACGTGGTGCTCATCGCGATGCTCGCGCTGCTGCTCATCCGCGACCAGCGGCGCCTGCGCGAAAGCGCGAGGGCGCAGGCCCGGCAGGCCGAGCGCCTCGAAAGCGAGGTGGCCAAGCGCACCGAGGAGCTCTCCTCGCTCTCGGCCTTCCTGCAGGCGAACTCGGAGCGCGAAAAGGCCGCGCTCGCGCGCGAGCTGCACGACGAGCTGGGCGGCATTCTCACGCCCGCGAAGATGGATCTGTCGTGGCTGCAGGGGCACCTGGGCGGCGACCCGGCGTGCCGCGAACGCATCGTGCGCCTTGCGCACCTCCTCGACGAGGGCATCGACCTCAAGCGGCGGATCATCGAGAACCTGCGCCCGTCCCTGCTCGACCACCTGGGACTTGCGGCGGCGCTGCAGTGGTACGTGGACGAGGCGTGCAAGTCGGCGAACCTGGAATGCAAGCTGAAGGTGACCCCGAACCTCGAGCGCCTGCCATCCGACCTCGAGATCGCGCTGTTCCGCCTGGTGCAGGAAAGCCTGAACAACATCGTAAAGCACGCGCGTGCCAGGCACGTGGACCTCAGCGTGGAGCGATTCGCCAAGGGCCTGCGCGTCGTGGTCGCCGACGACGGCGTGGGCATCTCGGACCTGGGCGTGGCAAGCAAGCTCTCCCACGGCCTCGCGGGCATGCGCCATCGCGTGAGCTCGGTGCACGGCACGTTCGACATCGAGAGCCGCCCGGGGCACGGGACCATCATCGAAGCCTTCGTGCCGCTGGAAGCCACGCCGGTGGTCGATGCGGCGCGCACCGAAGATCGGGCAGCCTGACGCCTACCCGGGAGCGCCGCCCGCGAGCAACTCGCGCACCAGTTGCGGAATGCTCCCGAAGTCCTTGCTCTTGTCGAGGAAGAAATCCGCGCCCGCCTGGAGGGCTGCGGCCCTGAGCGCCGGCGCGGCGTGATTCGTGAGCACGACGATGCATGCCGCGCGCCCGCGCTCGGGCGTGGTCGAGCGCAGATGGCGGATGACGCCGAAGCCGCTGCCGCTCGCCAGCTGCAGGTCGACGATCGCCAGCGCGATGGCTTCGCGGTCGCACGCGGCGATCGCCTCCCTCTCGCTCGCGGCGGTTGCGACCACCTCGACGCGCCCGGCAATCGTGACAAGCTCTACCAGGCGCTCGGAAATCTGCGGGGAATCCTCCACGACAAGCGCCTTGATCCGGTCTTCGGCGAACGAGTGCTCGTGCTTGCGAATCATCGTCAGGCGAGCAGCTGGTTCTTCACCGCGTAGTAGGTGATGTCCGCGTTCGACTTGAAGTTCATCTTCTCGAGGATGCGCGCGCGGTAAGTGCTCACCGTCTTCACGCTGAGGAAGAGCTCGCGGGCGATCGCCGAAACGCTCTGTCCCGCGGCGAGCTTGCAGAAGATCTGGAATTCGCGCTCCGAGAGCTGCGCATGCGACGGAAGGTCGGGCGCCGGGCCGCTGAGTCCCTGCGCGAGCTTGTCGGCGATGCGCGGGCTCACGTAGCGCCGGCCCTGCGCGGCGGCCACCACGGCCGCGAGCAGGTTCTCCTGCGGCGCGTCCTTGGCGACGAACCCCGCGGCACCCGCCTTCAGCACGTTGATCGCGAACTGGTCCTCCGGATAGCCGCTCACGATCAGCACTGCCATCTCCGGACGAATCGATTTGCAGCGATTGAGGACGTCGGCCCCGGACATGTCGGAGAGCGAAAGGTCCACCAGCGCGACGTCGAAGGCCTCCGAGCGCACGAGGTCGATCGCTTCCTGTCCGGTGCGCGCTTCGCCCGCGACCTCCATGTCCACGCGGCCGGAAAAAAGCTGTCGCAACCCCATCCGGACCACCTCGTGATCGTCGACGACCAGCAGCCTGATCATGGCATTCGTCCGTCCCGAGTTATGGAAGCCTCATTACATCATGGACGGCAGCAGAAGATGCGTCAGCGAGCGGGGCTTCCGCTTGTCGGAATCGTCCTACATCGCGCGCGACGTCGGACGGCGCCGACGCCGCGCCGGTGTCCTCTGACGCGACGGCGCGCGCTTGTCTCATACCGGAGACGATCGCCCCACGGCAACCTTGGAACGTGTCCATGGATTCCAAGGAGATTCCGAATGCGCTCTCGTTCCTGGCAAGATACCGGCCTCGCCGCGCTCATCGCCTTGGTGATCTTTGCATTGTCCCCCCGGGCGTGGAGCGCCGCGACTCCAGTCCCGGATCCCTTTCTGCCTTCCCTCGGCCAGAGCGTCTCGGCGGAGCTGTCCGGCAACGACGCCTTGCGCGTATATGCACCCGCGACGAGCTACTCCCGCTCGGGCGACACGTTCACGATCGACTACGAGCTGGTCCTGGAAAGCTTCGGTCCCATGAATCCCGAGCTGGGCGACATCGGCGTGCCGCTCGGCGAGATCGCCCCGGGCAACTACAAGCTGGTCGCGCGATTCTTCAACATGGGCCAGATGTCCGCGCCCGCCTACGTGGCGACCAGTTCGCTCCCGGTGGTGCCGCCGCAGCAGCTGGGCGTGTATATCGTTCCGCAGCAACCCGGGGCCTACGAGCCGATCGACTTGGTGGTGCGCAGCGCCGCGTATTTCGATCCATCGAGCCTGCGTGCAACGGTCTCCGGCACGACGGTTCGCGTCGATTTCTCCTACGACCAGAATGCTCCGGTGACCCAGGAGCCGGATGGACCCCCGGGCATGACCTCGTTTGCCTCGGTGCGCATCGCGGGGCTCGCCCCGGGAAGCTATCGCGTCGAGGCCTGGGGCTGGCCGATCTCCGGGGGCGAAGCGACGCTGTCGTTCACGAGCAGCCTCACCGTCGCCTCGGCATCGCCGGTTGTCGAGTTCTACGCGCCCACGCTGGGACACTATTTCATGTCCGCCGGGCCGCAGGAGGTTGCCGCCCTCGATTCCGGCGCGCAGCCCGGCTGGCAGCGCACCGGTTGGCAATTCAAGGCGTGGCTGTACCCGGAGGACGCACCTCCGCAGGCCCAGCCCGTGTGCCGCTTCTACGCTACCGGGCCGAACTCGCACTTCTACACGGCCGACCCCGGGGAGTGCGCGTGGCTGCGCGCCATCGAGCAGAGCAGCCGCGCCGCCCTCGACGGCGCGCCCTTCGCCGGTTGGAGCTACGAGGGGACCGCCTTCTGGGCACTCGCGCCGCAAAACGGTCAGTGCCCCGCCGGAACGCTGCCCGTCTATCGCGCCTACAACGACCGGGCGGCGCAGGACGACTCGAACCATCGGTTCATGGTCGACGCGCGCGTTCGCGCCGCGATGCTCGTCTCGTGGGTCGACGAGGGCATAGCATTCTGTTCGCCGCAGTAGTTGCGGCACGCTTCCCGGAGGTCGCGCATTCCTTCGCTTGCGACGACGGTAAACCGGCTCAGTCGGCCGCTATCCATCGCCCAGCCTCTTCGATCCGAGCGTTGGAGAAAACCTGCACCGGACACGGCATGGCGAACCCGAAGAGGCGCGTGGCGCCGGCGATCCAGTCGACATCCGTGACGACCGCGACCTTTTCCCATGCCTTCAGGTGCGCGATGCCAATTTTCATGTCGTCCCACATCGCCCCGGAGGTGAAGCCCGTGAACCCGGGGCCCAGCTGATAGAGGATGCGAACGCGCCCGCCCTTCGCCAGCGCGGATTCGATCGCCGGCACGAAGACCGTCTCATAGTCCTTGGCGGTGATCTCGCCCGAGGCGGTGATGCCTACGATATGGCCGGGAAGATTCGGGATGAGCTTCATCATGGCAGTCTCCCATCACAGGCTTTTCACGATCCTAGTGCACATCCGCGATGACCGCACGTCCACCGCCGTCCCGCAGCGGCACGATTGCCGGATGCGTCACTGCGTGTACTCGCCGCGCCCCTTGGGGTATTGCGCTTCCCACTCGCGGCCGTTGAACTGTCCGATGCGCATCTCCTCCACGGTGCCGGGATCGAGGCACCTGGCATTCACGCTGAATCCGTCGGGATGCGAACGCGGCACGTAAAACGATTTGATGCCGCAGGCCGAGCAGAACAGGTGCTTCGCCATCCGGGTGTTGAAGCTGTATTCGGTCAACACCTCGCCGCCGGAGAGCAGCTTGAAGCGATCCGCGGGGACCACGAGGTGCAGGTAGCCCGCCTTGCTGCAAATCGAGCAATTGCACTCGGAGACCTGCAGCCTGGCCGGCGCGATCACCTCGAACCGGACGCGGCCGCAATGGCAACCGCCGCGGTGGGTGACCATCGCCGGGCTCACGGTCAAAGGGGCGGACACCGGTTCTGTTCCTGCTTGTCCAGATCCGAATCCGGCTGTTATGCCAGCTCCCGACCCAGCAATCGCTCCAGGGTGCGCAGCGGCGCGCGTGCCGGCTCGAGCATGCAGTCGACCGGCAAATGGTACGTCTGCTCCAGGGCGTACTGTCCCTTCATCGCCGCGTGCGACACCTGGTCGGTGAACACCATCCAAGTGCTGCCGGCCTGAAACTCGTGAACTTTTTGCGCGGCGCCCGCCTGGTAGGCCGGGTCGGCCTTCATCCGGTCGTGCAGCTGCAGCATGAAGTGGTCGTATACGCTGCGGCGGGTCTTGGTGATGCGCAGCAGCTCGAGCACCTGGCTCGAGCCGCGGATCGGCGCGGGGATCGCGGGCAGGTAGTGGCGCGCGACGTCTTCGAACGCCTCGCCGAGGCGCCAGGTCCGGCTCTGTCCATTCGGGTTCACGTTCGTGAAGACGCGCAGGATCCGCCTGCCCTGGGTGGGCGACGACGGGAAGCTGTCCACGTGCAGGCGGGTGTCGTCCTTGCGCCAGGAGGTCGCTCGCCCATCGATCTCGACGGGCCGGAAGCTGGTGCGCGCCTGCAGCAACCCCGCCGTGTAGCGCGGGAACAGGTTGCCGAGCAGGGTCCTGCTGCAGGTCGCGAAGCGCTGCATCATGCCCCGCAGGAGCGCGAGCTCCGCTTCATCGGCGCCGCTGCCTCGCACGGCCGCGCTCCCCGGGTCGAAGCTCACGTTCTTTCCTTTTCCCGAAACTCGCGGGGTGAGGAGCCGCTCCTCGCTGTCGAGCATCGGGAAGCGCAACTGGGGGAACAGCAGGACGCCGCCGCCTTCTAGCGCGCGCAGCGCCTGCTCCCGGACGCCCGGTGCGCAGGCACCGTCCCAGCTCGCGATCGGAAGGCTCACGATGTCGGTCATGGCGCAGGCATCAACGTGCACGGCGGATCATGGCGGCATTCTACTTCGGCTCACGGGCGTCGGCTTGCCGATCACTTCGCGTGCCGCCGGACGTATTCGTAGTCGTAGTTCACGCTCCAGGTGTCGCCCCCATCGATTGATCGCTCGGAGAATTGCCGCACCCGGCCGCCCTTCAGGTTGTACAGGGTCATCTTGCGCAGGACCTTCCGCCCGCCCGAGACGTGCGACTCGCCCTCGAAGCGCATCGCCCCGTCACGGTACACGCCGGAGAACTCGCTCACGTTGCCCGCGCTGTCCACCCAGGTCTGGCGCCAGCGCCGCAGCACGGGATCGAAGAAATTGATGCTCTTGCCCGAGTAGCCGCCGGATTCGACATAGTGCTCGTGCACGATGCAATCCGCGGTGCTCTTCTCGATGGTGCTCGTGGCGACGACCTTGCCCTTGTCGAGCACGTCCCAGCGGCCGAGCCAGAAGTCGAACTGGTGCCGCTCCGGGGACGCGGAACAGGGTGAAGCGGGCGGCGGCTGCGCCGCAGCAAGCGCCGTCGCCAGGCACAGGGGCGCCGCGAGGCAAAGCGCCGGGCAAAGCCGGCTCATGGCGTCGATGCGCGTCATCGCGTGGGCAGTGCCCCTTCGCACCGGAACTGCATCAGAAGGATGCGCACACATTGCTCCTCACGCGCAGGACCGCCTCCTGGCTAAAGCGCGCCTTGTATTCCGCCGCGATCGCCCGTACCGCCTTCTCGCTGCGTTCGTCGTCCGGATGGACAAGGCTCAGCACGAACGAATGCTCGCGCGCGACGGCTCCGTCGGCACCCCGCCATTGACCCGAAGCCGGCCAGACGCTCAGGCCGTGCGGGAAACGCGGGGTGACCGACCTCCCGAGAAATTCCGACCACTCAAGCGGCGTCACCTCGCCCTTGGGCATGGCGGTGCCGAAGTACACCAGGTCGTTGACGGCGCGCTCCTCGCCCGGCCGACACTGCGGCACTTCCATCGACGCGCAGCCGGCAAGCAGGAGCGCGAGCGCGGCACGCTTCGCGAATCGCAGCGGCATCTAGCCGGCCTTCCGCAGGACCACATGCAGGGCATTCGGCGTGGCGACGTGTTCGACGCATCGGTAGCCGAGCGACGGCAAGTCGATTCCGGAAAGCAGGCTCTCGCCGGAGCCGAGGAGGACCGGCGCCATGGCGAGGTGCATCTCGTCGACCAGGCCGGCCCGCAGGTATTGCCTGATCGTGGCGGGACCGCCGCCGACCCGGACGTCCAGTCCTCCCGCCGCCTGCGTGGCACGTTGCAACGCATCGTGAATGCCCCCGGTGATGAAGTGGAACGTGGTGCCGCCGTCCATCACGATGGACTCGCGCGCATGGTTGGTCAGCACGAAGACCGGCGTGTGATACGGCGGGTTGTCGCCCCACCAGCCTTTCCAGTTTCGATCGGGCCACGGCCCGCGAATCGGCCCGAACATGTTGCGGCCGAGGATCCACGCTCCCACGTTGGCGAATCCGCGTGCGGCGAAATCGTTGTCGATTCCAGTCGTGCCTCCGTCCTGCCCGAACAGCTTCCGGAAGGTCTGCGTGGGGTACACCCATCCGTGCAGGGCGACGCCTCCGGCACCGAGCGGGTTCGCGAGATCCTGGCCCGGTCCGGCGCCGAAGCCATCGATGGACACGGAAAAGCTCTGGACGCGTAGCTTGGACATCCGCTCCTCCTCGACGAGAACTTCGATCGACGCCGCTTCGCCTTGTCCGCCCTATGCGGCCATTTGCGGCGGACGCTGCGTCATGCGGCGATGCTTCCATCCGGGGGCCATGTTGATGTATTGCACGATCCGGGGCCGCCGGCCGGAATTGGGACGGCTGGAAGCCGCACCGGGTCTCATGCCGTCACTCGTCATGAACGCTGCTCGGCTCCCGCCCGGAAGACGCCCCTCACAAGCCGGACCTGACCCTCCTCGAGGCTGCGCCGTGCGTTCGCGGCCTTCTGCGCGAGATTGTCGACGAACACCCCGAGGCCCAGCGGTCCCGGCGCAGGGGGCGGGGCATTCGCGCGGGTCCTGGCCAAATGAACGTCGCTGGTGTCCTCGAAGATCTCGGTGATGAACCCGGTCCTGCCGAGATCCGACTGAAGCTCTGCGGCGGAGACAAGGAAGCTGTCGGCGGGGTCGGTGGCCCATGGGAGCGGAAAGTAGGAGGTCGGCGTCTTCCCGGCGGTCATCTCCTGGAAGGCGAACCGCCCGCCCGGCCTGAGGACCCGGTGGATCTCCGCGTAGAGCCCGCGCTTGTCCGCGATGTTCATGCCGACATTCTGCATCCAGGCGACATCGAAGGAATCATCGGCAAACGGCAGGTTGAGCGCGCTGCCCTGGTGCACTTCGATCCGGTCGTCGAGACCCGTCAGTCGATTCAGCAGCACCGCGCCGGCGCAGTAATCGGGCGACATCTCGATGCAGTCGACGCGGCAGCCGCGTGCCGACGCAAGCAGCCGCGCGAAGCCCGCAAGCCCCGCTCCGATATCGAGCACGCGATCTTCGGCGCCGACCTGCACCAGCTCCAGCAACTCGCGCGAAGCGCGCATTCCCCCCGTGTGGAAGTGGTCGAGCGCCCCCAGCTTGTCCGGCGGCACGTGCCGTTCGGGATCCAATCCCGCCGCGCGCAGGGCCGCCAGGATCCGCCCTTCGATGTCGCGGGCCGAGTAGTGTGCTTCCAGGCTGGCCATCGATCCCTCCTCGAGACCCCCGTCGATGTGGTCGCCCCGATTGCGTTGCCGGGCGACCCGATTCTAACGCGCGGCCGGATCGAAGCCTTGTGTGGCCAGAGGGTCCTCGAAGGGTCATTGAAGCGTGGTGACAGTCGGGCCGAGAGGGATGCTGTTCAAGGGCGTCGGGATTTCCCCTGCTTCGCTGCTGCCGCCTGCGCCGTGGGGTTGGGCGTCGGCTCGCCGATCTTGCGAAGCGTGTTGCGATCGGTGTGGTGGAACGGTTCCGCCTGGCCCGGAATGATCAAGACGGTGTCCTGCTCGTAGGACCACGTTCCATCGGCGTTGATCGAGACCGTGATGGTGTAGCTCTGCGTCCTGAACGCGTACTCCAGGAACGGGTTCGACACGATCCCGTTCATCTCGGACCCGCGGACCGCCTGCAGGCGAAACGTTCTCGCATCCGCCGCGGCGCGACCGATGGCCAGCGCCGCCTGTCCGCGCGGTATCGAAAGCGTCTGGATCACGGTGCCCGTCGCCGGTTCCCATAGCCAATAGCCGACCTGGTCGTGGAACGTCTCGACGTCGTCGGGCTTGACGATCCGCGTGTGGTAGCGCAATCCATAGAACAGTTGCGGCCCGTTGGTCTGTGCGTCGATCGGTTGCAACTCCACCTGCTCGATGAAGGCCTGCTTCTCGGGGCCATCAGGCTTGGGGTTGACGTCGAGACCGCGCGTACCGGTCCAGATGCCTGCCATGCCGGTGAGCGGCCCGAGGTTGGCGAGCGTATCGGCGTCCGGCTCGGGTTCCGTGTAGATGTCTTTGGGAAAGTCTTCCATGGTCGATCTATGGGCAGGACGACCGAGGCGAGCGGCAGGCCACGATGCTCACCTCAGGACTTCGCTTTCTTCGAAGGCTTCGACTTGCCGGAAGTGTTGAGGGCGGCCGCCTGGCGAACGAGCGCCTTGAAGGCGGGCTCGTCGACTTCCTCTCCTTCGTGGATGTCGATCGCGCGGCGCACGCTCCCGTCGAGACTCGAGTTGAACAGGCGGGCCGGATCCTTCAGGGATGCGCCCTTGGCGAAGGTGAGCTTTACGACCTTCTTGTAGGATTCCCCGGTGCAGATGATGCCGTCGCGCGACCAGACCGGGGTGCCCATCCACTTCCACTCCTCGACCACGCCAGGTTCCGCTTCCTTGATGAGCTTGCGCATTCTGCCGAGGGTCTTCCCGCGCCAGTCCCCGAGCTCGGCGATTCTCTTCGATATGAGCTCCGACGCCGGCCGCTCCCGGCTCGCGACCGATCTCTTCATGTTCCCGTCCCGTTGATGTGCATTTTCAGGGCACCACTCCGGTGAACGATTCGTCAGATGACAACGCCTGCGCGCGATCTCCGACCAGCACGGCTCGCACCGATTCCAGCCGCTCGCGCTTCAGGATATGAGCCACGAGATGCCGCTTGTCCGCATTTGTCCCGTCGAGCTCACTGCCGTAGACCCCGGAAAAGAGCGGGAGCAAACCGAAATGCTCGAGGATTCGGAAGGCGAACACACGAGGCTTTGACGTCGCGAGAAAGAGACGATGCGCACGGGCCTGAAGCGACCGCAGGACGTCCGGGATGCCGTCATAGACCGAGCACTCGAAGATGCCGACTTTGGAATAGCGCTCCCAGGTGCCATCGAGGTCGAGGAGAACGTTCATTGGAAATGAGTTGCCGGCGCGGCAAAGTCTAGCTCGACCAGATTGCCGCATATGACGACGGCTGCGGGTAGTTGGGCATCGTCCTATCTTTTCGCAATTTCGAACTGGATTTCGGGCTGTGAGGGATCAGTGGATACAAAGTTGAAGCCTTTGTGAAAGTGAAAGCCCTCTTCGAGGTTTCGAGTGCCAAGCTCCGCGCATATTCGCGCAAGGTGCAGCCAACCCTCGCGATTCGCAGAGATCCACACCTTCTCGTCCGGTTGCACCGACACGTGAATGAACTGAGCAGGGGATGCATCGGTATCCACGGACAGATCGCTATATGGCGGGTCTTCCTCGAACTCGTGCACAAATCTCAACATCTCGTCCCCCGATGGCTAGCGCCCGAGTTGCCGGGCCTCATTTTTCGATGGTCACGACATGTGCCTGGATCTTGCCATCCACGGAATGCGCCCCGAACCGCTGTGCAACCGCGGCGGCGGCCATGTCGGTCGCTTCGCCGAGTCGAGAGGCGTCGCGTGATTCGATTTCGCTTCGCAGCGGCGTGCCTTGACAGTATGCGACGGCAGGCACGCGGGCAGATTTTGCCTGGCTGCGCGCCGCGATCGTCGCCATCTGCGGTGATCTTTCGAACCCGCTGGCCGCAAGATCCCGCTCGATGGTCGATCGGTCGTGATATCCGTGGGGCGTCCGGGCCAGGAAGCGGGGCGGGTCCTCGGGAAAGAGTGCCGCAAGCGCCGTCGTTACCTCATCGGCGAATTCGTTCTCCGAGATGTGGTCCCAGACACTGAAAATGAAGGCGCCCCCTGGCTTAAGCACGCGGCGCGCTTCGGAAAAGGCCCTGGACTTGTCAGGAAAGAACATTACGCCGAACTGGCACACGACGGCGTCGAATTCGCCATCCGGGAAGGGCAGCGCCATTGCATCCGCCTGCCGCCACTGCACGGGCCGGGCTGTCCCTACGGCCGCCGCTTCGTCGAGCATGGCTTGATTCAGATCCGTGGCGACTATGGAAACACCTTCCTTCGGCACGGCCGCCAATGCGCGTGTCAGCACGCCGGTACCCGCAGCGATTTCCAGTATCCGGGTCGCGTCCAGTGATACTACTCGTCTCTTCAATTCCGCTGCGTACGGCTCGAAGATCAGAGGTACGAGATGAGTTTCGTACAGCCTCGGAATCGAGCCGGAAAAGACCTTGTCGATGTCGGACATTGATCGCTCCCGGAGCCGAGCCTGGTGCGCCCTAACTTTCCATCACGGCTGGTGCTCGATTTCTTCGGGCAAAGCAACCCACGCATGCTTCCGGGCTTCGTATACGGAGAACCTTGGCTCAGGGAAATTGGGATCGGCAAACGCGCCGACGGGTATGGCGACGTGCTCTTCCAGGCTGGCAATGCTGTAATGGACGGTCGCCCCGCAGATCGGGCAAAAATGAAAGGTAATCGACCCGCCGGCGTCACCGACTCGCACGTACGTCATCGATCGACCTTCGATCTTGACACTCTCCCGGCGAAATCGTGCTTGTGCTCCAAACACACTTCCGGTTCGACGCTGGCATGCGAGACAATGGCAAATGGAAATTCGCACTGGTTCACCGGACGCCGCCACCGTGAGCTGGCCGCAAGTGCAGGAAGCAACGCGAGGAGGCTGGGGATGTGCGGGGTGCATTCCCGTTAGGCCTCGGGTTCGTGGCAAACCACTTCGATGTTGTGCCCGTCCGGACCAATGACGAAAGCTGCATAGTAGTTCGCGTGGTAGTGCGGGCGCAGACCAGGCGCACCATTGTCTTTGCCACCCGCCTCCAGAGCCGCGCGATAGAAAGCTTCGACTTGCTGGCGATTCTCGGCCGTGAACGCCAAGTGAAGATGCGCCGGCTTCTCCTCGGTTTGGAACAGGCACAATGAAGCCTTACCGTCTGGGCTGAGCTCGACACCGTACGCCGGCGGCCCCTCCGAGACAACAGCTACGCCGAGCGGTTCGAGTGCCTTGAGGAAGAACGCTTTGCTCGCTGCATAGTCGCTGACTCCGAATTTGACGTGGTCGAACATGAGTTCTCCTGAAGTGTGCGGGCCGTCACGCGAGCTCGCTTGAACCAGTGTGTTGACGCCGGCGTCAATAGGAATGCGATTGCCGCGCCTCTCAGCGCCGTCTCAACCCAAAGTCGGAGCGGGGAAAGGTTGAATTGCGCGGAGAAAAACACTTGCACGACGATAAGCGCGGGTATGGCGGCGAGCAGGACCAAGAGCCGGGCGAGGTTACTGCCTCTACCGATGAAATAGATCAGGACGGCCTGTGTCATCACCGCCGGAAGTCCAGCAGCGGAGTAGAGATCGGCGCCGGAGCCGCGTACCTCGTACAAATGAACTATCCATGCGCAGACGCTGACGAGCCAGGCGACCCAAAGCAGAACCAGTGCGAAGCGAACGTGACCCGGCATGTGACCTCGCTCTCCCACACTCACTTGCTCAAGCTCACAAACAGTTCCACCAGGCCCGGCCAACTAACGGACGACGTAACTAGAGTGCGAGCCCAGGAGCTGGGAGGCCTGTGCGACCATGTCCTCGACGATCCGCCCGGCAGACGGTGCGTCTTGGATCAATCCGGAGACCTCGCCCATTAGGACGCCGGAGTTATCGGAGTCACCCGCCTCGAAGGCACTCCAGAAGCGCTCGTGCTCGACATCGATTGCCTGCTCCATGTCGCGCTCGCGCCCATGCCACCGGGAAACAAACCGGTTCTTCAGGACGCGGACGACGAACTCCGGATTGGGCCAGTACCGCTTCCGGACGACATCGACCGAGTTCGACTTCATCGTGGAATCGCCGTCGGCACGGATGATCGCCTCGCGAAAACCTTCCGGCGCTTCTGACTCCTTGCTGGCGACGAAGCGCGTTCCGACCAGAACACCGTCTGCACCAAGCAAGAGTGCCGCAGCAAGTCCGCGACCGTCTCCCACGCCTCCTGCCGCGACCAGAACGGTATCGGGCGAGCGCTTTGCGAGATAGTCGGCACATTCGGGAACAAGCGTGAACAGGCCTCGGTAGCCGCTGTGACCGCCGGCTTCGCAGCCCTCGGCGACCACGATGTCGGCGCCCGCGTCGACGGCTTCGCGCAGGTACTTCATGCCCTGCACCTGGCAGATCAGCGGCACTCCTCGCGCCTTGATGCGCGACGCGTGTGGCTCGACCTCCCCGAACGAGAGCATCAGGGCCGCTGGCCGCTTGGCCAGTACCTGATCGAGCAGCTTCGGATCTCTTGCCATCGACCAGGTGATGAACCCGCAGCCAACCCGGGCACTTCCCGCGGCCGCGAACTGCAGCTCGAGCCAATCGGCATCGCCATAACCACCGCCGATGATGCCGAGCCCGCCTGCGCCGGACACGGCGGCAGCAAGCCTCCCGCCTGCCATGACGCCCATGGGCGCCAGGAGAATTGGATGCTTGATCCCGAGCTTCTCCGTGAGCCGTGTCTTCAAGCGCATTGTGCTTCCCTCTGGGCCGCCCAGACTCCGCCGAAGGTCAGGAGCATCTAACGACCGAGACAGACATCACGGCCCATCAAAACCGACATCGCTTCGACGGAGTTCAGCCGCTTGCATGCTTGCATTCATTTAGTCCAGAAATTTCCAGGTCTTCGCGCCATCGAACCTCCGGACTCGAGTGGACTCGATGATGGAGGGATCGAAGTTGCGAAAATTGACGCCCATCCGGTTCGCGGACCGATCGATTGGTTCCCAGTGCGTAACGCACCCACAGTTGGCACACCGAACAAGCCGGAGGCACTTGTCTCCCCAGACGTATCGAGTCAGGTCACCTTTGCGGGCAAGAACCTTCACCTTGCTTGGATCGTAGTAGCCCCAGAGCCCACCGTGGCGGCGACAGATTGAGCAATTGCAGCTCGTGAGCCGCCGCGGCTTGGAAGCTACTTGAATCTGTACTGCACCGCAGTGGCACGAACCTGTGAGCATGGCATTGCTCCCTTAGTGCGGCCTAATATCGCCGGCGCTTAGGCCGCTTCATCGCCCTCGCGCCTTGCCACCTGGTCAACCTTCGCACTCGCCTGCAATTGAGCCAAGGCGCCGCGCAATTCACGAATTTCACGTGTCATCCGATGCGCGACTGCGCCGACAAAGAAGAAGCACATGGGCAGGAAGGAGTAGAAGGCAGGCTCCCACGCTTTCATGTCACCAGGTGCGATATGCGACAGCGCCAAGTAGCTCAGAGATGCGGCAAACGCGAATGGGATCCACGGCTGAAGCGTTTCCAGGAAGGCCTTCATTTTCGACCCCGCATGATTGGCAAGAGCGACAAAATGGGCACGGTCGTAGTTGTTGCCGCCTAACGTTCGACTCAACTCCAGGTCTTTTGCACCAACTCCGCCGCGTTTCCCGCCACAGACCGGTTGTAGCGGGACAGGTATGGCGCGAGAGCGCAAAGCGCCAGACCCGCCGCCTCTACTGCCCTACCTTGTGCAACGTACGTCAGCGCAAGCGTGGCGCGGGCCTCGTCATGCAATGCACGCTCCTGGCCCGTCTGCAGATGGCGATCAAGCTCGCTGACTAACAACTCTTCGCTCTCCTCCAAACGACCCAGGATGCGCAGAGTGCTTGCCAGTTGGATGGACGCACGCGAGCGCCGATAGGCATCCAGGTGCCCAGTCGCCAAGGCCGCTCGGTAGTACTTTTCTGCTTCGAACTCCATTCCAGCGGTATCGCGAGCGCAGGCTCGCTCGAACAACCCTCTTGAATCGTTCGGGTCAAGCTCGTCGGATAGTGCGTCTGCGGCACTCACCAACGCGTCAGGCGGCAACGATTGCGCGCCTTCCCAGAGTGCTGCTACGCGAGCTTCCCAATGCGGGTCGGGCATTTGCATTGCTCAGTCTACCTCGCCTTCATTGGCCTCTGTCGGAACCAGGTGGTCTGCGACACATTCAAGCACTACCTCGGGCAGGGTTTCAAGGACTGCCGCTCGCATTCGCGCGCTCAAGACTGGGTCGATGTGTTGTTCAAACGCTCGACGGCGGGCTTCTTCGCTGGGCCACTGAGCGTAGCCATACCACGTGTCGTCGGATCCGCGATGTAAGCGTGAGCCCAGGGAGCCGGCGGACTTGAGGAGCTGTCTCGTGAGCGCGGACCACGCTTCGACAAACGCGCCCTCCGCCCCCGGGCGAAGCCTCCACCTGTAGAGGACGATGAAAGGCGGGCGGGTGCTTTCCACGATGATGCCTAACGACCGAGCTGTGCGGCCGGCCACGCCGACCGTGCCGCGGCCAGACGTGGCCCACGCTGTTTCACGGTCCGCTCCAACGCGCTGTCAGACCGCTGGTCGCTCATTAGAGAGCGCACTGATCATGACGTAGTACCCGTCCGGATCTCGGAGCGCAAACTCCATGGTGCCAGTACTTGGATTCACGTGCGGCTCCTCTTCGAGGCGGGTCACGAGTGTCCGTGCTCTCGGCAGGGCGCCGTCAAAATCGTCCACTCGAAAGAACAGCAGCAGGCCGTTGCCAGGTTTCCCGTGATCGGGGCTCATCAAGGGCGGATGTTCATGGGCGCCCCACTCGTGGAGGCAGAGCAATACGGTACCGTCTGAGTCAAGAAGTTGACCGAAGTAATCGTGGGCAGGACGCGTCTCCGGTTGCCCAAAAAGCGATTGATACCACTTGAAGCTGCGAGCCACATCGCGGACCCCGATGATTGTCCATGTGCGCTTCACCTACGGTCCTCCTGCCGTCTAACGAGCGAGTTGAGCGGCCGGCCACGATGACCGTGCCGCGGCCAAACGCGGCCCACCATGCCTCACGGTCCGCTCCAACGCGTTGTTAGACCGCACGTGCTCCGATTACTGAGCCGCATGCGGCACTTCACTTACAGGGGCGTCACCGACAGCTCGCCATACGCCGTCCGGTTCCCGACGCCAATGAACCAAGTAATTTCCCCGATCTTGGAATGACGCCATGCCGGGTGGCGCTTCAGCCCCAGCCACGAACTTGAGCAGGTATTTGCCGCGCTCAATCGCAATGGGACCGCAGACGCTGACATCTTGAGTCTGTAAGGAGAATTCCCACTTCCCCCATTTCACAGCCTGGCGCCAAAACTGGCGAATGGCTTCTCGGCCGACAAGCGGAGGACTATTCGGTGGCATCTGCCAGGCATCCTCGGAAAACATGGATGCAACTGAATCAATTTCCCCCGAGGCGTACCACCGCTCGGCATTGGAATTGTGGCGCTCAATGATGCTTCGAACCTCCTTCGGATCTTGCGAGGGCACAGACGCGCAGGCTGAAAGGGCGAGACAGAGCCACAGCACGGTAATACGCATAGCCTTCCTTTCGACGATGTTGTTTGTGCGGTCTAAAGACCGCGCTCACCGGCCCCGAGCGACGTGAGGGAAGGCCGAGCCTGCAGGGAGGGGCCCGTCCGGTGGAGCGCGCTGTTAGGCCGCATCTCTTAGGCGACGCCAGGTGAGAGTGCGAACCACCGGCGTCCCATCGGCAGCGGTGGTCTCAAGCTTTATCAGCAGCGTGTCGCCCTCAACCTGCATCGCGCGCGAGAGAACCATACCGACGTTTCCCAACGATAGCGAACCCATGAGTTGTTGTGTCACCACGCCCCTTGAGTCGTCGACGCTATAGGTTCCGAAGTACGCGTCATAGCCGCCTTGTGCCTGGGTGTTGTTCGTGGCGTTGGTCGGTCCGGACAGAATTTCGGTCGAGCGGTCGCTCTTCATGAACTGAGCGGCGAAGTGCCCTGTGCGATCGTAGATCAGCATCGCAACAGGATTTTCCCCAAGCAGTGGATCAGGATGACGCTCCCCACCCGGTGTGACGTCAATGCGTGATTGGAGTAACCACGTACCAGGGAGGCTTTTCGAGAGTCTCATATGACGCGGTCTAACGTTGGAGCTAAGCGGAGCTTGAGCGACTGGTTAGGCGGCACTCGCGGCGGTTCCTTCAACCGAGTGACTCGAAGCCAGGATTGTGTGCAATCTCCCAGAGATGACCGTCAGGATCTTGGAAGTAACCGGCGTAGCCACCATAGAACGTAGGTTGGGCCTCTTTGATCACCTTCGCTCCGGCCCGCTCCGCCTGCTCCATCGCGGCATCAACTTCCTCTTGAGATCCGACATTGTGCCCAATGGACATTTCGAGCGGACTCACCGCTTGGATTTCAAGGCCAGTGTCCGCGGCCAAGCTCTTCCGGGGCCAGAGCGCGAGCTTCATGCCCGACTCAAGGTTGAAGAATGCAACGGCTCCATTCGGAAACTCAGTCCCGATGATTCCCTTTGTCGAGAAGCCAAGCCCGTCCCTATAGAAGCTGACCGCTCTCTCAAGGTCTTCGACTCCGAGGGTGAGAATCGTGATGTATGGCTTCATGGCGGTGGGCATAGCGCGGAGGGTGTTCTGTGCCGCCTAACGACCGAGTTCGAGCGGCCGGCCACGATGACCGTGCCGCGGCCAGACGCGGCCCACGATGCCTCACAGTCCGCTCAATGCGTTGTTCAGCGGGCATTTCTACCACGCGCTGTGAATTGGCCGTGTAGAAGAGTGCGTATGGGAACCGCCGTGTGAGTGCCCGACGATATCGCGGTCGAGCTTGCGGCTCGCTTCGGGATTGGCGCGAACTGACTCGATGGCGCGGTCGAGCTCGGCGAGAATCCTGTCCGAGACCGGTACGCTGATCGTTGTACCACCGGAATGCCTGAAAGGCGTCGGCCTCAGCTTCGGGCCGGATGATCAGCTCGACGCTCATCCATTACGCAAAATTCGCGCGCGCACCTCCGACCAGGGAGACCCGGCCGACGGATCGCGCTCAAAGGCCTCCCAGCGCCGATCAGGTTCCTCGCGCTCGGCATCCGAAAGTTCCAGCGCCTCGGGCGCTGCGGCGATGCTGTCCCAAATGGCCTCGACCAAGCGCAGTCGCTCGGGCACCGGCAGCTTCAACAACTCGGAAAGAGATTTGACCCATGTGGTTACTTTATCACCGCCGGCTCTCTAATGCCCGCTAACGACCGAGTGGAGCGGCCGGCCACGATGACCGTGCCGCGGCCAGACGCGGCCCACGCTGTTCCCGGTCCGCTCCAACGCGTTGTTAGGCCGCACTGACATCTGAATACAGTTCCCGTTGGACGACCATGAGCAGCGCCTCCCCGTTTGGTGTGACAACGTTGCGGACGCGGCGAAAGCCAATGCCTCGATAAGCGATGCTCACCGCGTCCTGCGCCTAACTTTCAGCTAAGCGGGCGATGAAGGCAGGACGCCAAGCCGGGCTGGCGAAAATGTTCCGCGTACCCGCCAGACCGGGCCTGGCGGCCTGCCGTTGGCGTCGGCTTGAGCGACGGGTTAGGCCGCATCGGCCAGACGACGAATGGTATGAACCGTTTGGTCCGCAGCATGTACTCGGCGTAGGCATCGCCGAGTGTGGCGACAAGGGCCTTCTCTTCCGCCAAGACACGCCTGCCATAAAGGTAGCAGTGAACAAAGAACAATATGCCAACGCTGAGCCAACTCTCAAGGGCGACCCCGACACCGATGAACATGAGGAATGCCGCCGTGTAGGAGGGATGCCGAACGAAGCGGTACAAGCCGGATTGGATGACTTGCTGACCCTCATTTACGGTGACGACACCTGTGAAAGAGGTGCCAAGGGCGTAGAAGCAATAGCGGCGCAGAGTAGCCCCGGCGACTATGAGAGCCATACCCGCAACTACAGCCGCCGTTGAATCGGGTATCGTCAGCCAAGACATGTAAGACGCCGCGCCGGCTGCTACAAGCGCCAGGGGAGATCCGATCATCAGCGCGCGAAACGTCCCGGCGTCCTGGGGGGATGGATTCTCGCTGAAGGCTGGCCGCACGACCTTCGCTTCGCGTACGAAGGCGAAGAAGAAAATGACCCAGAATGGAACCGCAAGCGGAAGGTGGAAGATCGCTGGAGAGTGCATTCTTGCTTCGTGGGCGACGATGGTTGTTCTATGCGGCCTAACGCCTAAGCCAAGCGGCCGTGCGGGCCGCAACGCATGATTGCACCGGAAACTTCCTCCCGCACGGTCCGCTTGAGCGCACAGTTAGGCATGGACCGAGGCGCAAGCTCTTTACTCGTCCGGAGCCGTAAGAAGCAGGTTGGAAAGATACTCCGGAAAGCAGTTGCCATAGGCGGCGATTTCCAGGAAGGCCAAAGCGCCACCCTCGCAATAGATTTGAGTGCAGGCCCCGAACTCGAGTGGGCGGACCGATCGGATTGGTCACGAAGACCGATCGGATGTGATCACTGGCCGGATGGTGATCGAAGGTCTGAACAAGTCTTTGCTCGTCATCCCGACTCATGTTGGGGTGAACACTCGTATTGAAAGATGCTCAAAGCTAGACCTGACCCTTGGCATCCATCTCCGCGGCCGCCGCCTCTGCCGCTACTCCCCCAGGGGCTGACCACGCCTGGTCTTGTCAGCTGCACTTCCAGAGGTAGCTCTCATCGATGTGAAGGCGCTCGACCATGAAGTCGACGAAGGCGCGCACCTTCGGCGCGGTGACCTGGCCGCGTGGGAACAGCGCGTCGAGGTCGATCTTGGCCGTCCAGCCGGCCAGTACGCGCTGGTACCGTGCCTTGCCGACGTAGGCAACGCAGAAATAGATCGCTGGTTAGCATGACGCCCTCGCCTTCCAGCAGCACGCTGCGTAGCGGCGCCGGTTTCGTTGGCGACCAGCACGGTCGATCGGGACTCGCCCGGGTTGTCGTTGCCCTCGCCGCAGCTCCAGGTGAAGCCTTGGCGCCGCGCTGCGTGGTCGTAGCGCCAGCGCGCGCATGGTGGATCAGGTCATCGGGATGGAGCGCTTGCCGAAGCCGCTCGACATAGCGGGCGGGGCGTCACCGCGCCGGCGGAACACGCCGAGCTTGCGCGCCACGAGGTTGGAATCGGCAGCGTGCCCATCGCGGAGCGCGACATCGATCTCGCCCGCGATGAGATCGAGCGGTCGATTGCCAGCAGCAATTCGACGTGTACTTCCGGATATCGCGCATGGAATTCGACCGAGCAAGGGCGCGATCCAGGTGACGCCCAACGCAAAGGCCGTGGTGACGCGCAACCAGCCACGTGGTCCGCTCTCGCAACTGGCCGACAGCGTTTCCGCCTCGTCGAGGTCGCGCGCGATGCGATGGGAACGCTGTAATAGACGTTGCCCGCCTCGGTCAGGCCGAGCTTGCGGGTGGTGCGGTGCAAGCAGCTGCGCGCCCAGCCGCGCTTCCAGCTCCTGCACTTCGCGGCTGACCGTGGTGTTGGGCAGGCGCAGTGCTCGGCGGCGGCAGTGAAACTACCTAGCCGACCACCTTGACGAACACCAGGGCGTATTGAGATCGCGGTTCATGGAGCCTTTCGGTGATTTTACCGCTAGCGGGACATCATTCCCCCGATCGCCGACTAATCAAGCGCCGGTAGCCGGACTAGATTGGGGCCTGGGCTACGAAGCGCCCCTTCAACGAGGATGCATGAACATGAACAGACCGCAACGGAAAGACCGCCTGATCACGGTGGCGCGACCGGCATCGGCCGCGCCGCGGCAAAGCGCTTCATCGAGGAAGGCGCCTTCGTCTTCATCTTCGCCGTCGGCAGGACGCGCTCGACGCCGCCGCGGCCGAGCTAGGCCGAATGCCGCGCGGTCAAGGGCTGGTCTGGATGAGACCGACCTCGACCGACTGGACGCGGCGGTGAAAGCCGAGCGCGGAACCCTCGACATCGTCTTCGCCAATGCCGGCGTGGAAGCGCAGCTTGGCTCGGCGATATCACTGGCCGCAGCATCGACGAAACCTTCGACGTCATGTGAAGGGCACGATCTTCACGGTCGAGAAGGTGCTGCCGCTGATGGGGAAGGGCGGTTCGATATCCGACCGGATCGTAGCGCTGGCACCACGGGCGCCGGCGTTCACGCCTCAGCGCCAGCAAGGCCGTAGTGCGCAACCTCGCGCGGACCTGGCGGAGGACCTGAGGGGCATCTGGCATCCGGGTCAACGTGCCGTCGCCGGAGCGATGGACCGAACCGCGCAGGAAGGTCGGCGAGGAGGGCCTAAGGCCTACGGCTCGATGACCGCGTCCAGCGCATGGGTGATCCGGCGGAGATCGGGGCCGGTGGCCGCCTTTCTCGCCTCGTTGGACAGCAGCTTCATGACCGGCAGCGAGGTCGCCGTCGATGGCGGCCTGGCGAAATCTGACCCCGGCGCGGTCCCGCAGCGGGCCGACCAGCTCCGCCATGGCGGGACCACGCTTCCCGAGTTTACAGCAAAAAAAACACAGGAAGAGATAAAAGATTATGAAAAGCCTTGAAGGCAAGATTAGTCATTACGGCGGAAGCAGCGGGATCGGCTGGTCACGGCCAAGCGCTTCGTGGAAGAAGGCGCGCACGTCGTGATCGACCGGGCGACGAGAAGAGCTGAAGGAGGCCGCGGCCTTCATCAGAGAGAAACGTGACGATGGTCGTGGTGACGTTCGCGGCTGGACGATCTGGAGCGGCCCTTGTGGTCGTGAAAGAGGAACATGGCCACATCGAACATTCTCTTCGCGACGTGGGCGCGGGGACCATCGCACGCCGCGTTGGCCACCGAGGCCGATTTCGAACGAGACCTTCGACGTGACGTGAAGGCGGCTGTTCTTCACGGCGCAGAAGGCGCTTCCGCTCTTCAAGGACGGCGGTTCGATCATCCTGCACTCTTGGTCTCGACGCGCTCGGTCTCCCGGGCTTTACCGCCTACGCGGCGAGCAAGGCGGCTGTTCGAACTTCGCGCGCGGTTGGCCTTGGATTGAAGCTGACCCGCGAGATCGGCGCGAATGGCGTGTAGTCCGGTGCATCATACCCGGCCTGGCGACGACGACGGGTTGACCGCCGAGCAGGCCGAGCAAGCAGTCGCACAGTTCGACAACGCAGATCAACGGGTCGCAGGGGCGTGCCGAGGAATCGCGGCGGCAGTTGCGTTCCTCGCCTTCAATGAAAGCTTCCGACATCACCGGTATCGATCTCGCCGTCGATGGCGGCATGGCGCGGTCCGACTTCGACGCCCGCCGCGCGCACGTAGAATGCCCAACCGTAACGGAGATTCCAATGTACGACCAATCCAAACAATCCGAGTTGATCAAGTTCGCACGCGTCGGTGCGGGCTCCAGCGTCATCGACGTTTACCCAGGCGACGGCGACTGGACCCGTCTGTTCTCCGACATCGTGGGACCCGCGGGACGGGTCTATAGCTTCGTGCCGGCCGAAGTCGCCGACTTCAAGAACGATCCGGTCGGCCGCATGCGGACGCTTGCGAAGGAGCCGCGCCGGGAGAACGTCGAAGTCGTCTCGGTAGACCTCGTGGCGATGCCGGAGGCCACCCAGCCAGTGGATGTCCTGTGGCTGCACCTGTTCTACCACGATCTCCACACCGCGCTGATGCAGA
>CAVWUN010000012.1:0-97784 GCA_963758215.1 uncultured beta proteobacterium
GAGCGCTGACGGAACAGGTGACGGGACGTCGGCGGCGCTGCCGCAGCCAGCCGCCAGGCGCAAGTTCTGGGGCTGGGGCCTGGAGGGCGAAGGGCTGGCGGCGAGCGAGATCGAGCAGCTCGGGGCCGTCTTCGCCGGGCGCCTCGGGATCGATGGCGTGCGCGTCCAGGAACCGCCGCGAGTGGAGGAGCTGGACCTGCGCGCGCCGCGGCTGGCGCCGCCGGCGTCGCTTCAGGCCGGCGTTCAGCACGGACCCGTACGACCGGGCGGCCCACACGTACGGCAGGTCGTTCCGCGATCTGGTGCGCGCGTTCCGCCGGGATTACGCGCATGCGCCCGATCTGGTGGCGTTCCCTCGCGGCGAGGGCGAGCTGGTGTCGGTGCTGGAGTGGTGCAGCGATGCCGGTGCCGCGGCGATCCCGTTCGGCGGCGGTTCCAGCGTGGTCGGCGGTGTCGAGCCCGATGTGGGCGACGGTTATCGCGGCGCGGTCAGCGTCGACCTTCGCCACCTGCAGGGGGTGCTGGAGGTCGACCGTGCCTCGCGGGCCGCGCGGATCGCGGGCGGCACGCTGGGCCCGGCGCTCGAGGCGCAGCTGAAGCCGCACGGCCTGACGCTGCGGCATTTCCCGCAGTCGTTTGAGTGGTCGACGCTGGGCGGGTGGATAGCGACGCGCTCGGGCGGCCATTTCGCGACCCTGCACACCCATATCGACGAGTTCGTCGAGGCCGTCCGCGTGGTGACGCCGCGCGGCGTGCTGCAGACCAGGCGGCTGCCGGCCTCCGGCGCGGGCCCGTCGGCGGAGCGGCTGTTCTGCGGCTCCGAAGGCACGCTCGGCGTGATCACCGAGGCGTGGATGCGCGTGCAGCCGCGGCCGCGGTTCCGGGCGGCGCCTCGGTGTCTTCGCCGACTTCGCCGACGCGGTGCAGGCGGCCCGGGAGCTCGCGCAGTCCGGGCTTTATCCGGCCAATTGCCGCCTGCTGGGCCACGACGAGGCGCTGTTGTCGGGCAGCGGTGACGGGTCGCATGCGATTCTGGTGCTCGGCTTCGAGTCGGCTGACCACGAGCTGGGGCCGTGGCTGGCCCGGGCGCTGGAGATCTGCGCCAGCCATCGCGGCGAGGTCCGTGGTGGACAGAGCGGCGGGGAAGGCGACCCGGCCGCGGCCTGGCGGGCTCGTTCCTGCGCGGCCGGCACCTGCGCGACGGCTTCGTCCGGCTCGGGCTGGTCAGCGAGACCTTCGAGACGGCGGTCACCTGGGATCGCTTCTGGGAGTTCCACGAGGGCGTGCTGGCGGCCACGAGGCAGGCGGTGCGCCAGGCGTGCGGCGGCGGCGTGGTCTCGTGCCGCTTCGCCTACGTGTATCCCGACGGCCCCGCACCGTATTACTCGGTCTTCGCGCCCGGCCGTCCCGGCCGGGAACTCGAGCAGTGGGACGAGATCAAGCTCGCGGCCTCGGAGGCGATCGCGGCGCTCGGCGGCACGATCACCCACCACCACGCCGTCGGGCGCGACCATCGCCGCTGGTACCTGCGCGAGGTGCCGCCGCTGTTCGCCGACGCGCTCCGCGGCGCGAAGCGAACTCGACCCGGCCGGGATCATGAACCCGGGAGTCTTGCTCGAGCCGGCCGGAGCCGTGACGTACGACCGCGAAGGAGGCAGATGATGAGCGGCGCGCTTCCCGAGGGCCCGGTCTGCCCGGACCCGGAGCGGCGGCGGGCAAGGTGTTCCGCTCGGAACTGAACCCGGTCGATTTCCTGCACCGGGCCGCGTACCTGTACCCGGACAAGGTCGCCGTCGCGGCGGCAAGCGGCGGTACAGCTACCGGGAACTCGCCGAACGGTCGTGGCGGCTCGCCAACGCGCTGCAGGTCGGCGGGCCTGGCCAAGGGAGACCGCGTCGCCGCGCTGCTGTTCAACTCGCCGGCCATGCTGGAGGCCCATTTCGGCGTGCCGGCCGCGGGCGGGATCCTGGTCGCGGTCAACAACCGCCTGTCCGGCGCCGAGATCGGGTACATCCTGCAGCACAGCGGCGCGAAGTACCTGCTGCTCGACACGGGGCTCGCGGCGGTCGCCGAGCGGTCCGGCCTGGCCGGGGTGACCGTGATCCGCTGTGACGACACCGGCGTGCCCGGGGACCCGTACGAGGAGTTCCTGGCCGGCGCGTCGCCGGCGCGGCCCGCGAGCTGGCTGGAGCACGAGGAGGAGACGATCTCGATCAACTACACCTCCGGGACCACCGGGCGGCCCAAGGGGGTGCAGTACACCTACCGCGGCGCGTACCTGAACGCGCTGAACGAGGTGATCGTGGCCGGCCTGGGCAACGACTCGGCCTACCTGTGGACGCTGCCGATGTTCCACTGCAACGGCTGGTGCTTCCCGTGGGCGGTCACCGCGGTCGCGGCGCGCCACGTGACCATGCGCGCGGTGGACCCCGAGCTCATCTGGGAGCTGATCGACGGCGAGGGGGTCACGCACTACAACGGGGCCCCGACCGTCCAGCTGATGGTCATCAACCATCCCCGGGCGCACCGCCTGGAGCGGGCGGTGACGGCGATGGTGGCCGCCGCCCCGCCTTCGCCGACGCTGCTGGCCCGGATGAGCGAGCTCAACTTCCGCGTCGTGCACGTGTACGGCCTGACCGAGACCTACGGCCCGATCACCGTGTGCCCCGAGCAGGAAGGCTGGCGCGAGCTCCCCGTGTACGCAGCGCGCGAAATACCTGGCCCGTCAGGGGCAGGCCTATCCGTCCTCCGATCTGGTCCGGGTCGTCGACGAGCAGATGACCGACGTCCCCCAGGACGGGCAGACGATGGGCGAGGTGGTCATGCGCGGGAACAACGTCATGAGCGGCTACTTCGACGACGAAGCCGCCACCAGCAAGGCGTTCGCCGGGGGCTGGTTCCATTCCGGGGACCTGGCCGTGTGGCATCCCGACGGCAACATCGAGCTGCGCGACCGCGGCAAGGACATCATCATCTCCGGCGGCGAGAACATCTCCAGCATCGAGGTCGAGCAGACGATCGCCGCCCACCCGGCCGTGCTCGAATGCGCGGTCGTCGGGATCCCGCACCCGCACTGGGGCGAGCGGCCGAAGGCGTTCGTCACGCTCAACGAGGGCGCCGCGGCTGACGCCGGGGAGATCATCGCGTTCTGCCGGGAGCGCCTGGCGCACTACAAGTGCCCGGACTCGATCGAGTTCGGGCCGCTGCCGAAGACATCGACCGGCAAGACGCAGAAGTTCGTACTGCGCCAGCGCGAGTGGGCGGACCAGGACACGCGGGTAGGCGGCGTGTAGCGGCGCTGCACCTATCCGGAGAGCGCCTATCCGGAGGATGCCGATGGATCACGAAACCGTGGCGGCCTACCTGGACCGCGTCGGCGTCACCGGGCCGGCTGCCGGTGACGCGGCGGGCCTGCGCACGCTGCACCGTGCGCACCAGGCTGACGGTGCCGTTCGAGAACCTGAGCATTCACCTGGACGAGCCGATCTCGCTGGAGGAGCGCGACCTGATCGACAAGATCGTGCGCCGTCGCCGCGGCGGCTTCTGCTATGAGCTCAACGGGGCATTCGCGCTGCTGCTGGAGGCGCTCGGCGCGCGGGTGAGCCGGGTCGCCGCCCGGGTATACGGGGAAGCCGGCCTGAGCCCGCCGTTCGACCATCTGGCGCTCATCGTGCGCCCGGCCGACGGCAGCGGGCCATGGCTCGCCGACGTGGGCTTCGGCAGTCACAGCGACTACCCGCTGCTGCTGGAAGCCCGGGACGACCAGGACGATCCGGCCGGGCGGTTCCGGCTCGCCGACGCCGAGGCGGGAGACATCGACGTCCTGAGGGACGGCAAGCCCCAGTACCGTCTCGAGACGCGCGAGCGGTCGCTCGCCGACTGCGTCCCGACGTGCTGGTGGCAGCAGACCTCGCCGTTGTCGCACTTCACCCGGAGCACGATCTGCTCCAGGCTGACTCCGGGCGGCCGGGTGTCCATCAGCGGCCGGACGCTGATCCAGACCCAGGACGGGACCCGGACCGAGCAGCAGCTGGATACCGACGACGCGCTGCTGGCGGCGTACCGGGACCACTTCGGCATCGTGCTGAGCCGGGTGCCGGACAATCCGGCGGAGTGACTCTGGCGCTAGACCGGATACCGGGTGGGCTCGGTGTCGTAGGTCCGCCCGGCGGGAGTGGTCCAGCGGAAGGTGCCGTCGGGGAGCTGGTCGACCTTCCATTTGGGGTGCTGCTTGAGCCGGTGGTCGTGCCGACACTTCGGCTCTTGTCAGTTATATTGACACATATGACGATCGGTGACGCAATCCGGCTGGCAACGGACGTCGTACGGTGCCTGATTTACGTCCGGATCAGCATGGACAAGGCCCACGACGGGCACGGCGTGGCGAACCAGATGGCCAAGCTGGAGCAGAAGGCCCGCGAGCGCGGCTGGACGGTGGTGTACCGGCTCTCGGATAACGACATCGGGGTGACCCGCAAGGACCCGACCAAGCCCGGGAAGTATCGGCCTGGGTACGAAGAGGCGATGCGGCTGGTCGACGCGCGGGCGGTGGATGCGGTGCTGTGCTTTAAGTGGGACCGGTTCATCCGCGAGCCGCTGGACCTGGAGTACCTGATCCCCCGTTTCGACAAGGCCGGGGTCCGTTCGCCGAGGTAGACGGGAACATCGACCTGGGCACCGACTCCGGGCGGCTGGCCGCACGGATCCTGATCGCGGTGGCCAAGGCCGAGCAGGAGCGCAAGGCCGAGCGGCAGAAGCTGGCCAACGAGCAGGCGGCGATCAACGGCAAGCGGTTCCTGGGCGGCCCGCGCCCGTTCGGGTACGGCGAGGACCATGTGACCGCGCATCCGGTGGAGGGCCCGGCGGTCGCCGGAGGCGTGCGCGGCGCTGCTGGGCGGGGGCACGGTCAGCGGGGTCATGCGGGAGTGGACCGAGCTGGAGCTGACGCCGCCGCAGCAGGACCGGCGCGGCACGACGCCGGTGGAACCGGGCCAGCATCCGGAGCATCTTGCTGAACCCGCGGATCGCGGCTATACCGCAACTCCAACAGTGACTTCAACCGCGACTGCCACAGCGAGCGCAACCGCGTCGAGTACCGCGACTGCTACCGATACAGCAACTGTCTCGGCGACGCCGACCAACTCCGCGACCGCATCGTCGACTCCGACGAACACAGCGACGGTGACCCAGACCGCGACCAGTAGCGCGACTCCGACTTCCAGCCCGAGCTGCGACTTCGACGGCTGCTGCAACGGCGAGCGCGACCGCCTCCGCGACTCAGACTGCGACTGCAACCGGCACCGCGACGTCGACTGCCACGGCGACCGCTTCTCAGACCGCGACTTCGACGGCGACGTCAACTCCCATTCGCACTCCAGTCGCGACCGCGACTGCAACTGGTACCGCGTCTGCCACGCCGACGCTGACGCCGACGGCCACCCCAACCACGACGGCGGTCCCGATTGCTCTCACAGTTTCGCCAGGGACTCTCAAGCTCGGCAAGCTCGTGTTCGGGCATGACGCGATTAGCAAACCGAAGAAGGTCAGGATCGCGAACAAGAGCAAGACCACGCCGATCACATTTTCGAGTATCGTCGCCAGCGGCGATTTCGCGAGGGTGAACGGATGTGGCGCTACGATCGGGCCCGAAGTCGAAATGCACCGTGACTGTCACCTTCTCGCCCACCGCGATAGGCGCGCGCAGCGGCACGCTAGTTATCCGGAGCAACGCTGACAATTCGCCGAGCACGCTCAGTCTGATCGGGGTCGGCACGCAGGCAAACAAATAAATCGCGCGATTGGTCGCTTTCCCTCGAACGAAGGGGTTCGCGGTTAGGTCACCGGCTCATCGCAGCGCCAACGGATCCAGATGCGGGCCGGTCAGATAGACGAGACGGCCCTCGTCGGACGCGCGCTCCCGGAGCCATCGCGCGACGATCGACATCGCCTCCAGCTCGCCGCGCTCGACCGCTTTCAACTTATATCGCTCGTAGTTTTCCGCGACGAATTGCGCAGTCTCGCCCGCCGCCTCGTCGCGATCGAGGATCAGCGTCATCGCGAGCCGTCCCGATAGCACCACATGCGCCGCACGATCAGCGCCCTCGCCGGTCACGATCACCAGATTGTTTTCGGTCACCACTTGGCTGAGCCGGGTCGCGCGATGGGCCAGCGTCGTCAGCGCTTCGAGATGACTGCGAAAGCGCGCGGCCTCCTCGAAGCGCATCGCGGCCGCCGCCTGATCGCGCGCCCGCGCCAGTTCGCCGAGCAGCGGGCCGCTGCGCCCGCGCAGAAACCGACCGCGCGCCGCACCCGCTCACCGTATGCGTCGTCGTCGATGCTCAGTTGCACGGCGCCGTGCAGTGACCCATCTGGCCGTAGATGCACGGCGAGAAATCTCCTCGCTGGCTGCGAGCTTGCCGCTGCAGGTGCGCAAGCCCGAGGATGCGCGACAGCGCGCGCACCGAATGGTCGAGGTTGCGCCGCCCGATGAACGGCCCCAGATGCATCACACCGCGCCGCGCGCGTCATCTTGGTGCGAGAGCGTCACGCGCGGAAACTCGTCCATCATGTCGAGCTTGATAAAATACGCGGGCGCCGCCGACTTCAGCATGCCGATTGTACGGCGGCTTCAGCTCGCGGATCAGCCGCGCTTCGTCGAGCGCCGCCTCGAGCGCCGAGCGCGTCACTCGCGTCTCGATCTTGTAGACGTGCGAAATCAGGTCCGCGGTCTTCGCGCTTCACCGACGCCGATGAAGTACGACTCACCCGATCGCGCAGCCGCCGCGCCTTGCCGATGTAGAGCAAGTCGCCGCGTTCGTTGCGCATCAGGTAGACGCCGGGCGCGTGCGGCATCGCCGCGATTTCCTCGGGCGGCACGTGACGCTCGATTCGCCGCCCGGCAACTCCGCGATGATGGTCGTCGAGCAGGCGATCGAGCCGCGTGATGCCCATCTGCGCTGCCATCTCGAGAAAAATCGACAGCATCTCCGCCGCCATCCGCGCGTCGCCCAGCCCGCGATGCCGTCCTTCGGTCGAAAGCCCGAAATGCTCCGCGAGCAAATCGAGGCGCCGGCGCTTGAGCGACGGCATGAATCGCCGCGCCATCCGCAGCGTGCACAGGACCGGATTGGCCAGCCCAATTCCAAAGATGCGCCGGTACTCGAAGTCGAGAAATCCGAAATCGAAGGCCGCGTTGTGCGCGACCATCACGCGTCGCCCATGAAATCGCGAAACGCCGGCAGCACCTCCTCGATCGGCGGCGCCGTCGCGAACCATCTCGTTGGTGATCGACGTCAGCCCAGTGATGAAACGGGGAATCGGCCTCCTGCGGACGAACGAGTTTCGAGAATGATTCTGCAATCGCCGCCCGACCATTCGGTACGCGCCGATTTCGATTATCGTGCCGGGCCCCGCGCGCCCGCCGGTGGTCTCGAGATCGACGACGGTGAAACTCGGCCTGCTCGAGCGGCACACGCGGACACGATCGCTCTGCGCCAGCCACCACTGCGACGTCTCGGGATCGAAGAGGAAATTCGGATCGTTGCCGATCAGCTGGCGGACGAGTCGCGCACCTAGCTCAGGATCCGAGCCGGCGCCACTGAACAGCAGCCCGATCAGCTCATTCGCGTCCGCACCGGCCGGCCGCGAGCACAAGAACTCGTAGAGCTTCTGTTTGGCCGAAAGGCCGAAGTCGCGCTGATTCGCGCCCGGTATGCCCGCCTCTTCCACCTACCACTCCTTCGTCCTTTCTTCGCTTTAGCAGGACGCGAGCGGACTCCGCAACGTCCTTTGCGTCGTTGCTCTGGCTCACGCCGGTGCGTCAGGTTAGAATAGTGGGTCTGACAAGGAAGGAATTTGCCGTATGGAACGTGTTGAATTAGCGCGCGACATCGAAGCCGTCCAAATTCCGGCCGGGAACAAGATGATGCTCGAAAAGGGCATCGAAGTCTTCATCACCCAATCGCTCGGCGGCACCTATACACTGCAAGTTCCCGCCTATGGCGGCCTCTTTCGCATTGCGGGCAAGGACGCCGACGCCCTCGGCAAGACTCCCGAAGATGCGGGCGCGTAGCGACGTCGGCGGCGGCGATCTCGAAGCGATGGTGTGGGAGCAGCTCAAGACCTGCTTCGACCCCGAAATTCCCGTCAATATCGTGGACCTCGGCCTGGTTTATGGACTGGAAGTGAAGGACGCCCAGACGACGGCACCAAGAAAGTCGACGTCAAGATGACGCTGACGGCGCAAGGCTGCGGCATGGGCGCCTCGATCGCAATCGACGCGCGCCACAAAATGATGACCCTGCCCGGAGTGTCCGAAGCCAACGTCGATCTGGTCTGGGATCCGCCATGGAATCCGCAGATGATTTCGCCCGAGGGCCGCGAGCGGCTCGGAATCGACTGACCAATTCATCCTCTGACTGAATCGCGCGCAGACCGGTGCGTTGACATGCCCGACTGCGTCCGATACTTTTGGTCGTTCAACATAGCGATGTTTGCAATCGTAAAGACTGGCGGAAAACAGTACCGCGTCGGCGTCGGCGACCAGATTACGGTCGAGCGGATCGCCGGCGAGGTCGGCGCGGCAATTTCACTTGACCGAGGTGCTGGCGATCGGCGGCGATGCGCCCAAGGTCGGCACTCCGGTAGTCGCGGGCGCGTCGGTGACGGCCAAGATCGTGCAGCAGCCGCGCGGCACCAAGGTGATCGTGTTCAAGAAAAAGCGGCGCAAGAATTATCGGCGCAAGCGCGGCCATCGGCAGGAACTGACCGTTCTGCAAGATCGAGGGAATCTCCGCGGGCGCATAGCCGCAGGCGATAATCTTAGTTCGACTGCGGCCGAAGGCCGCTACCTCAGGAGACACCGTGGCGCATAAAAAAGGTCAAGGTTCGACTCGCAACGGCCGCGACAGTCCGGGCCAACGCCGCGGAATCAAGGTTTACGCGGGCCAGACCGTCAAGGCCGGCAACATCCTCGTCCGCCAATGCGGCACTCGCGTCCATCCCGGACGCAACGTCGGTATGGGCCGCGATTTTACGACTTTACGCGCTCATCGACGGCATCGTGAAGTACGAGACGTTCCGAAGCGTGAGAAGCGGCACGTGAGCGTCGAGCCGCTGCAACCGCCGAGACCGCCGAGGGGCGATCTGCGTAACAGCGTGATCCAGCGAGATTGAACTGAAGCCCTGCGGCATCGCCGTGGGGCTTTTTTATTTTCGACACAGACTGAAGTCAGCGCCGAAATTACCGCGATGGAGGAAAATTTCGATGCGACTCGGACTTACTCACCGGCTATTCGGGCGCCCGGATGGACATGCCGATGGACACTCATCCTCGAAGCCGAGCGCGCGGGCTTCGACTCGGTGTGGACCGCGCGAGGCCTACGGCTCCGACGTGATCACGCCGCTGGCGTGGATCGGCGCGCTGCACCACAAAAATCAAGCTCGGCACCGGCATCATGCAGATGCCGGCGCGCACGCCCGCGATGACGGCGATGACCGCGATGACGCTCGACGGGCTGTCGGGCGGCCGCTTCATCCTCGGCATCGGCCCCTCGGGTCCGCAGGTGGTCGAGGGCTGGCACGGCGTGCCGTACGGCAAGCCGCTGCAGCGCACCCGCGAGTACATCGCGATCGTGTCGCAAGATCCTCGCGCGCGAAGAACCGCTCGAGCTTCACGGCAAGGAGTACGAGATCCCCTATCGCGGAGCCGGCGCGAGCGGTCTCGGCAAGCCGCTCAAGAGCATCCTGCACGGCCGCCCGGACATGCCAATTTACACCGCCTCGATCAGCCCCAAGGGCATCGAGCTCGCGGGTGAAATCGCCGACGGTGTGATCCCGGTCTGGATGAGTCCCGAGTACAGTTCAGACTCTATCAACGTCCCACTGAAGGCCGGCTTCGCCAAGGCCGGCAGCAAGAAAGCCTCGACGAATTTCGACCTCGCGCCGTTCGTCACCTGCATCATGGGCGACGATCTCGAGAAGTGCCGGATGCCGGTGAAGGCGAGCTCGCGCTCTATATCGGCGGGATGGGCGCGCGCATCGAACAATTTCTACAACGCCTACGCCGCGCTTCGGCTACGAAGACCTCGCGACCAAGCTCCAGGACCTCTACCTGTCGGGCAAGAAGCACGAGGCGATGACGCCGTGCCGGACAAACTGGTTGACGCGGTCGCGTTGGTCGGTCCGCGCGAGAGAATGACGGAGCAACTGAAGGCGTGGAAGACCGCTCGCCGATCGGCACGATGATCGATCGGCACTCGATACCAACCCGAGGCGCTGCGCACCTTGGCCGATCTTGTCTGTAGCCGTCGCGGCCGATCTGTACGCGAGTGTTCGCAACTTTTCATCTCTTGGGAAGGGGTTATGGCAGAGCGTTGCGCCGCGCCTGCTATAATTGACGGACAACGCACGCTATGCGGTTCATCGACGAAGCGCGGGTATTCGTGAACGCCGGCAAGGGTGGCGACGGTGCGATCGCCTTTCTGCGCGAGAAGTACCGTCCCTTTGGCGGCCCGTCCGGCGGTGACGGCGGGCCGCGGCGGCAACGTCATCTTTGAAGTTGACGAGGGCCTTTCGACCCTGCTCGATTTCAAATACAAGCCGCGCCTGATTGCCCGCGATGGCGAATCTGGCCGCGGCAAGCAGCAATACGGCCACAGGCGGCGACGATCTGCTCATCCGCGTGCCACCCGGCACTATCGTTTTCGACGACGAAAGCGGCGAGCTGATCGCCGACCTTGTGATGCCCGGTGAGCGCGCGATAATCGCCCACGGCGGCACCGGCGGCTTGGGCAATATGCATTTCGTCTCTTCGACGCGGCGGCCCCGCGTATCGCCACTCCCGGAACGCGCGGGCGAGCAGCGATGGGTCCGGCTGGAACTGCGGCTGGTCGCGGAAGCCGGACTGGTCGGATTGCCGAATGCGGGTAAGTCGACCTTGCTTCGCGCGCTCAGCGCGGCGCGTCCGAAAATCGCCTCCTATCCTTTCACCACGCTGACGCCCAATATCGGCCGCGTGCAAATCCGATGGAGAAAGTTTCACGCGTCGCCGATATTCCCGGGCTGATCGAGGGGGCGCACCGAGGGGCATGGGCTGGGAATTCGGTTTCTGCGGCATATCATGCGCACACGGCTGATCATTTATGTGCTTGACGCTGCGGATGATCCTGCCGCGGCATTTGCGACGGTGCATAGCGAGATTGCGGCGTTCGATCCGATGCTTGCTGAGCGGCTGGCGCTCGTCGCGCTCAACAAAATCGATTTGCTCGATGCGGCGATGGGCGACGTGCTGCTCGATCGCGAGATGGACGCGCCCGTGGTGAGTCGCATCAGGAGCGCCATCGAATGCGACGGCGATGCGGAGATCGCCGACCTGCACGTCTGGCGCGTGGGCCGCGGCAGCCACGCCGCGGTGATCACCGTGGTCGCCGGCCAGCCGCTCACGCCGGCCGCCTATCGCGGCCGCCTCGCATGCATCGAGACGCTGGTGCACGTCTCCGTGGAGGTGAACCGCTGTCCCCACGGCGATTGTCCGTCGTGACGGCGGCCGATCGCAGCGACCACGGGCCGGCCGTTTCATCCGGCGACCAAGCGCGCGATCCCGACGCGGTGCTCGAGTTCTGGTTCGGCTCCCTCGAGGCGCGTGGCAGGCAGCGCCGGCAATGGTTCCGCAAGGACCCGGCGTTCGACGCGCAGATCCGCCGGCGATTCGGCGCGCTGCATGCCCGCGCGGCGCGGCGCGAGCTCGAAACGTGGCGTGCTTCGCCGCCGCCCATGCTCGCCCTGGTCGTGGTGCTCGACCAGTTCTCGCGCAACCTGTATCGCGAAGACCCCCGGGCCTTCGCGCAGGATGCCCATGCGCGCGAATGCGCACGCGAGGCGATCGAGCGCGGCGACGACCTGGGGCTGCTGCCGGTGGAGCGCCAGTTCCTCTACCTGCCGTTCGCGCACAGCGAGGCCCTCGACGACCAGGATTACGGCGTCGAGCGGATGAGCGACCTGGAGGCTTTCGAGGCCACGCGCGGCCAGGTCGTGTGGGCCGAAAGGCACCGCGCGATCATCCGGCGCTTCGGCCGCTTCCCGCATCGCAACGCGGCGCTCGGCCGCGCGCCGACCAGCGCAGAGCTGGAATTCCTCGCCCGGCCGGGATCGGGATTCTGAAGCGCTACTTCTTGCGTTGCGTGGCGGACGCGCCCGCCGTCTTCTTCTTCAGGTGCCGCGGCCGCGTCTTGCCGTAGCTGCCCTTGAACACCTTGCCCTTGAAGCTGCGCTTGTCGCCCTTGCCCATGAAGCCCCCGCGAGTGTCGAGGCCCCGATTATGCGCGACGGCACGTTCGGACGTCGATGCCGCCTGCGCTTCTTATCCGGGGCCATGGTCATGGTCGGGGCGTCAGCAGCCATTGCGCCGGCGCGCCCGGAAAGTTCCCGCTATTCGGCGTCCGGCTGGTTCTCGGGGCGCGCGCGGTCGAACGCCTCGAGCGCGAGGCAGGCCGTGTTGATCGCGCGGATGCGCGGGTAGGGATCGAGCGGTACCTTGAAGCGCGCCGCGTTGGCGACCTGGGGCACGAGGAAGATGTCGGCGAGGCCGGGGGCGTCGCCGAAGCAGTAGCGCCCCGCCGCGTGGCGCGCGAGCTGCCCCTCGAGGGCACGGAAGCCTTCCTCTATCCAGTGGCGGTACCACGCATCGCGCGCGGCCTGGTCGGCGAGCAGCGGATCGGCGAGGTAGGCCAGCACGCGCGTGTTGTTGAGCGGGTGGATGTCGCACGCGATCGCGAGCGCGATCGAGCGCACCCATGCGCGCTCCTGCGCCCCCGGCGGGAGCAGGGGCGGCAGCGGGTGGCGCTCCTCGAGGTATTCGACGATCGCGAGCGACTGGGTGAGGCGCTGGTCGCCGACCACGAGCGTGGGCACGAGCCCCTGCGCGTTGAGCTCGAGGTAGTCCGGGGCATGCTGCTCGCCGCGGCGCAGGTGCACGAAGCGCTGCTCGGCCGCGAGGCCCTTGAGGTTGAGCGCGATGCGCACGCGGTACGCGGCGGAGGAGCGGAAGTAGCCGTAGAGGATCATCGCCCGCGCATCATAATCCCTGCGTTCCCTATACTTGGCGCAATGAGCTCCATCGCCCTGCCGCGCGCCCCCCTCGTGCCGACCCGCGCCGAGATCGCGGCGCGGCTTGCCGGTGCTCCGCCGCTCGAGCAGCTGCTCACCGCCGACGACCTCGAGCGGCGGCAGCTCGCCGCACAGCGCCCGCTGCGGCCCGCCGCGGTCCTGCTGCTGGTGGTGAACCGGCCCGCGCAGCCCACGGTGGTGTTCACCCAGCGCACCGCGCACCTCGCCGACCACGGGGGACAGATCAGCTTTCCGGGCGGGCGCTGCGATGCGGCGGACGCAACGCCGGAGCGCACGGCGCTGCGCGAGGCCGAGGAGGAAGTCGGCATCGATCCCGGCCGCGTCGAGCTGCTCGGCCGCCTTCCCGAATACCGCACCACCACCGGCTTCGCGGTGACCCCGGTGGTGGGGTGGGCGGAGCCGCCGCTCGAGTACCGCCCCGAGGCGAGCGAGGTGGACGAGGTCTTCGAGGTGCCGCTGGTCTTCCTGCTCGACGCCGGCAACCACCGCTACGAGAGCGCCTTCTACCGCGGGCGCCTGCGCCGCTACTGGGCCATGCCCTACGGCGAGCGCTACATCTGGGGCGCCACCGCGGGAATGCTGGTCACGTTCCAGCGGGTGATGACCGGCGCCGGGGGGGCTTGACACAGTACGAACGATCGTTCTATTCTGGCTGCCATGAACCCTGCCGCCATGCTGCGCACCACCAAGGGCGAGGCAACGCGCTCCCAGATCCTGGCCGCCGCCGTCGAGCAGGCGAGCGCGGCCGGCTTCGAGTCGCTCACCATCGGCACGCTCGCCGAGCGCACGGGGATGTCGAAGAGCGGGCTCTTTGCCCACTTCGGCTCCAAGGTCGAGCTGCAGATGGCCGCCCTCGACGAAGCCGCGCGCCAATTCACCGAGGCGGTGTTCATGCCGGCGCTCAGGGCCCCGCGCGGCGTGAAGCGGCTGCGCGCGCTATTCGAGAACTGGGTCACCTGGCCGCACCGTGCGCGCCTGCCCGGCGGCTGCCCGATCGACGCCGCCTCGCGCGAGTACCACCACCAGCCCGGCCCGATGCGCGACGCCGTGATAGAGCGCCAGAAGCTGCTCGACCGTGAGTTGCGCAAGGCCGTGCAGATGGCGGTGGAGACCGGGGAGCTCGCGCCGCGCACCGACGCCGGCCAGTTCGTCTTCGACCTGCTCGGCATCATCCTGGTCTTCTATCGCAGCGAGTTCGTGCTCGGCGCCGAGGATGCGCGCCGCCATGCGCGCGTCGCCTTCGACCGCCTGATCCACTTCAACGCCGCCTGACCCGGAGTTGCGCCATGCCGCCCGTTGCCGTCCCCGTAAATAGCACGAACGTTCGTATATTGACCTCCCTGGCGACGGCCGAAGGCGACCGGGCCCCGGCGCGGCTCACGCCGCATGAAGATACCGGCCGCGTGGTGGCGCTTGCAGTCGCGGGCTGGGGCGCGGTGGTGTCGGGCGCTGCGCTCGATGGCGCATTCGCACGGTTGGGTCCCGCGCCCTTCACGATCCTCGCGATCTTCGCGCTCGCATACGCCGCGGCGGTCTATGCCCTCGATGGCGCCGTGCGCGACTGGCTGTGGGGCAGGGGCCCGCGCACGCTGGTGGCCGCGTCGATCGCGATCGACCTCGCGCTCGGCCTGGGCGCCTGCGACGCGTTGCGCGCCGGGGATGCGTGGCCGCAACTGCTCGCCACGCTGCGCGGGCCGGTGCTGGCGCTCATCGTGGCGCCGCTCGCCCTGCCGGGCCACCTGGCCGCCGCGCGCGCGCTCGCGCAGCGCCGCCTCAGCTCAGCGGCTGGGAGGTCACCTGGCGCGAGGCCGGCCGCGACTTGAGCTCGGCGTAGTAGCGCTCGAGCTGGGGCCGCGCTTCGCGTCCGAGCGGCAGGCTGAGCCAGCGATGCACCGCGCAGCCGACCACGATATCGGCGGCGCTGAAGCGCTCCCCGGCGAGGAAGCGGCGCTGCGCGAGGTGTTGGTCGAGGATGCGCGCGCATTTCTCGGTCTTGGCCCGCGAGGCCTCGAGCGCGGCCGCGTCGCGCTTTTCCGCGGGAGTGCGGATCAGCTGCCAGAAGGCACCGACCATCGCCGGCGTGAACGAGGTCGACTGCCATTCCATCCAGCGGTCCACGTCGGCGCGCGCGCGCAGCTCCTGCGGCCACAGCGTGCCGGCCGCGTCGCGCGCGCACAGGTAGCGCACGATCGGGTTGGATTCGTAGAGCACGAAGCCATCGTCTTCGATTACCGGGACCAGCCCGTTGGGGTTCTTCGCGAGGAACTCGGGCGTGTCGTTCACGCCGAACTTGCCGCCCGCATCGACGCGCTCGTAGGCGAGGCCCAGCTCCTCTGCGCACCAGACGACCTTCTGCACGTTGATCGACGAGATCCTGCCCCAGATGCGCAGCATCAGCGCTGCTCCGCCGGGGCGGGCCGGGCCGTCTCCACCACCCGTCCTTCGGGTTGGCGGTGCGACATGCGGTCGATGAGCCACAGGCTTCCAAGGATGGTGAGGATCACCGCCACCAGCAGCGCGCCGAAGATGCGCTTCTGCGTGCGCCGCTCGCCGTCCTGGATCGCGTCCATCTTGTCGACGAGGCCGCGTACGTTGCGCAGCGCCCGTTGCTCGAACTCGCGCTGGACATCGTCGTTGTTCATAACCGATGGGCTCCGATCATCAGGCGGTCGTAGACGGCGTAGCGCTCGCTCACCGCGCCGGGCTCGGTACCCGGCTCGCGCTGCACCGTGATCCACACTTCGGGAGCGAGCGTTTCGCACACCTCCGCGGTATGGCGCACTTCCTCCTCGGCCAGCGCCCGCGCCTGCTCCCACGACGGAGCGCCCCACGCCTTCACCAGGTGCCAGGCGAGCGCGTCGACCTGGGACTGCATCTCCTCCTCGCTCACCTCCACCACCTCGGCGATCGAGCAGCGGCTGCGCGAGGCGACGGCGACGAACGAGGATTCGCAGTGGCAGGCCGGCTCGCAGCGCGGCGCCGCGGCGAAATCGCACACCGCATAGCCGCCGCTCACCACCGGCGCGCCGTCGCTCGCCGCGCCGCAGCCGCGGAAGAGGTGCTCATCCGAGTCGTCGAGGCGCACGGCGCGCAGCAGCTTGGGCATGCCGTTATGATACAGCCCTGCGGTGCGGCCCATCCCGCGCTGCGTCGCCCCCGGGAGACACATGCCAGCCAGGAAGATCGCCATCGTGACCGGTGGCAACCGCGGCATCGGCCTCGAGATCGCGCGCCAGCTCGCGAAGTCGGACGTGTTCGTGGTGATCGGCGCGCGCGAGCGAGCCGAAGTGTGCGATGGCCGTCGACGACCTGGTACGCGAAGGCCTTGCCATCGTCGGCTTCCCGCTCGACGTGAACGACACGAAGAGCGTCAGGCGCTTCGTCGACCACGTCGAGAAGCAGCACGGCGCCCCCTCGTGCTGGTGAACAACGCCGGGGTGTACCCGGAGGAGACCGAGCGAAGGTGGTCGATACCGCCACTTCCGTCTGGCGCGAGACGTTCGAGACCAACCTCTTCGGCGCGGTGCGCATGTGCCGGGAGGTGGTGCCGCTCATGAAGAAGCTCCGCTACGGGCGCATCGTCAACATGTCCAGCGGGCTCGGGCAGCTGCACCAGATGGGCGAGGGGAGCCCCGCCTACCGCGTCTCCAAGGCGGCGCTGAATGCGCTCACGCGCACGCTCGCCGCGGAGGTCGCGGGCAGCGGCATCCTGGTGAACTCGATGAGCCCCGGCTGGGTCAAGACCGACATGGGGGGCGAAGACGCGCCGCGCACGGTGGAGGAAGGCGCCGACACCGCCGTGTGGCTGTGCCTGCTGCCTTCCAACGGTCCCACCGGCCAGTTCTTCCGCGACCGCAAGCCGATCCCCTGGTGATGACGCGCCCGGCGCCTCTGCGCGCTGCTCGCCGCGGCGCTCTTCCTCGCGGCATGCACCCGCCTCGTGTACCTGAACCCGACCGTCGCGTACTACGACGCGGCGCCGACGCTCGCGTGGAGGTCGACGACTACGTGGACCTCACCGGCCACCCAGAAGGACTGGGTGCGCGAGCGTCTTGCGCGCGCGTTCGCCTGGCACCGTGGCCGCGAGCTGCCGCAGTACCGCCGCTTCCTGGTGTCCGTCGCGCGCCGCGCGGATGCGCCGTTCACCGAGGCCCAGGTGGCGCTCGCCTACACGGAGTTGCGCGGGCGCTACCACGAGCTCGTGGAGCACGAGCTGCAGGACGTGGCGGAGTTCCTCGTGCAGCTCGCGCCGGCCCAGATCGCGCACCTGGAGCGCAGGTTCGCCGACGACAACGACAAGCTCACGAAGGATTCGATCCGCGGCACGCCCGAGGACCGGCGCGCGCGCGACGAGAAGCGCATGATCGGCCACCTCGAGGAGTTCGATGGGCGAGCTCTCCGATGCGCAACGCCCATCGTCGCCTTGCGCGTCGGCACCTTCGCCGCAGCGCTCGAGGAGCGCCTCGCCGACCGGCGCTACCGGCAGATGGAGACGGTCGCGCTCGCGCGCGGCCGGGACCGCGTGCGCGCCGTTGCGCGGCTGCACCGCCTGCTGGTCGATACCGATGCGTGGCGCGACCCCGAGTACCGCGCAAGCTGCGCGGCGCGACGAGGAGCTCTTCCGGATGATCGCCGAGCTGACCGCCACGCTCACGCCTCGCGCAACGCGCGCACTTCAAGGAGCGTATCGGCGGCTACGTCCGCGACATCACGCGCTCTCCGCCTCCGGCTGACGGCATACCGGGGGCGCTTCAGAAGCGCTCCTTGAGCTCCTCCGTCGCGGCGACGAGGCGCGAGCGGATGCCGGGCTCGAAGGCCGAGTGGCCCGCGTCCGCGAACGGTGTAGTACTGCGCCTCGGGCCAGGCGCGATGCAGGTCGTCGGCGGAGACCGCCGGGCACACGATGTCGTAGCGGCCCTGCACGATGACCCCCGGAATCGGCGCTGAGGCGCGCCGCGTTGGCGAGCAGGAAGTTCTCCGGCAGGAAGATATCGTTCAGGAAGTAGTGCGCCTCGATGCGCGCGAGGCCGAGGGCGACGCGGTCCGAGGCGAAGTCGGCCACCAGCGCCGGATTGGGCAGCAGCGTCGAGCAGGATCCCTCGTACACGCTCCAGCAGCGCGCGGCCGGCATGTGCACCGCCGGATCGGGGTCGGTCAGGCGCCGGTGGTAGGCCGCGAGCAGGTCGCAGCGCTCCGCCCCGGGAACGTAGCCCGCGAAGGCGCGCCACGACTCCGGGAAGATGGCGCGCAGCCCGTAGAGGAACCACTCGATCTCGCTCTTGCGGCACAGGAATATCCCGCGCAGCACGAGGGCGCGGCAGCGCGCGGGATGATGCTCGGCGTATGCGAGCGCGAGCGTCGAGCCCCACGAGCCCCCGAAGACCGCCCAGCGCTCGATGCCGAGGTGCGTGCGCAGCCGCTCGAGGTCCGCGACGAGATGCGGCGTCGTGTTGCGTTCGAGGCAGCCCAGCGGCGTCGAGCGCCCGGCGCCGCGCTGGTCGTAGATCACGATGCGGTAGAACGCGGGATCGAAGAACTGGCGGTGCACTGCGCGTCGAGCCCGCACCCGGGCCGCCATGCAGGAATACCACCGGGCACGCCGCGCGGATTGCCCGACTTGCTCGTAATACATCCGGTGGGGCGCGTCGAGGTCGAGCATGCCGCTCTGGAACGGCTCGACGGGAGGGAACAGGGCGTGCGGCTCGGCGTGCTTTTCCTGGGGCATGGCTTGCGGCTCTCTCGTAGTGCAGCTCGTGGTGCAAAAAAGAGTAGCAGATCAGGCGCTTTGGTCAGGGCGCCGGCCTTGTCGCGCATCAAGATCGCCGGCCCGGGAAAGCGATTACAATATGATGCATTGCAGCATGAAGAAAGCGCGCCGGGGGCGGCCCTTGGAGGCGATGCTTGTACCAGCTCTATGACTGGCAACGCTCGGCCCTCGAGCCGTGGCTGCCTTCGCGCAGGCGGCCAACGAGCTCTACGGCCATCCCGGCAGCCCGCTTTCGTACCTGCCCGGCAGCCGCAACGTGGCCGCCGCGTTCGACCTCATGACGCGCCTCACGCAGCGCTACGAGCGGCCCGATGTTCGGCATCGACTCGGTGACGTGCGGCGACGTGCGACTACGCGGTGCAGCGAAGAGTTCGTGGCTCGAGAAGCCGTTCTGCCGCCTGCTGCATTTCCGTGAAGGAGGGCGCGCCGACGATGCCGCGCGTGCTCGTCTTCGCGCCGCTCTCGGGCCACTTCGCCACGCTGCTTCGCGACACGGTGCAGCACGCTGCTCACCGACCACGACGTGTGGATCACCGACTGGATCGACGCGAAGGAGATCCCGATCGCGGTGGGCCCGTTCCACTTCGACGACTACGTCGCGTACGTGCGCGAGTTCCTCACGTTCGGTGGGCCGCGACGCCCACGCGATCTCGGTGTGCCAGCCGACGGTGCCGGTGATGGCCGGCGTGTCGCTCATGGCCGCCGCGGGCGAGGCCGTGCCGCGCACGCTCACGATGATGGGCGGGCCCATCGACACGCGCCGCAGTCCGACCGCCGTGAACACCTTCGCCAAGACGCGGCCGCTCTCGTGGTTCGAGGCGAAGGTGATCCAGCGCGTGCCGATGCGCTATCCGGGCTTCATGCGCCGCGTCTATCCGGGCTTCCTGCAGTTCGCGGGCTTCGTCGCGATGAATCCCGACCGCCACATGGAATCGCACGTGGAGTACTACCACCACCTGGTGGCCGGCGACGGCGACGAGCGCCGATGCGCACCGCCGCTTCTACGACGAGTACAACGCGGTGATGGACCTTCCCGCCGAGTACTACCTCGAGACCGTCGAGCGCGTGTTCCAGAAGCACCTGCTGCCGCAGGGCAAGCTCGATGGTGGCCGGCGAGCGCGTGCGGCCCGAGGCCATCAAGGGCACGGCGCTCTTCACCATCGAAGGCGAGCTGGACGACATCTCGGGCAACGGCCAGACCGAGGCCGCCCAGGGCCTCACCCGGGCATTCCCGCGAAGGAGAAGCAGCACTTCGAGGCGAAGGGCGTGGGCCACTACGGCATCTTCAGCGGGCGCAAGTACCGCGAGATGATCTACCCGCGCATCCGCGACTTCATCGCGAGCTCGTAGGCACGGCTGCGACATGTCCAAGCCCGTCACGCCGCAGGACATGTTCGACATCTGGCAGAAGATGGTGAATCCGGGCGCCTATCCGCTGCAGTCGCTGATGTTCCCGGTGCTCGATCCCAAGGAGCTCGAGCGAAGCTCGCCGAGCTGGAGATGGTGGAGCATTGGCTGAAGGCCAACCTCAACATGCTGCAGCTCACCATGAAGTCGCTCGAGTACCAGCGCTCGCTGCTCAAGGGCGGCGAGCGGGCGGCCGGCGCGGCGGGGCGCGACGCGGGCGATGCGCAGAACCCCGCGATGTGGGCATGGAACATGATGGCGCGCGCGGGCCAGGATGCGATGGGGAGTGCTGCCAAGGCGGCCGAACCTGCGGGCACGGGCGCCAAGCGCAGGAAGGGCCGCAAGCCCGGTTGACCGCCCCGGGGATGTCGCTATGATGCATCCCCATGTCCGCACCACCCGTCAAGCGCAAGCTCGCCGCGATCCTCGCGGCCGACGCCGTGGGCTACAGCCGCCTGATGGCGCACGACGAGGAGGGGACGATGCGCGTGCTTTCCGCGCATCGCTCCGTGATCGACGGGATCATCGACTTCCATGGCGGGCGCATCGTGGGCACCGCCGGCGATTCCGTGCTCGCGGAGTTCGCGAGCCCGGTGGAAGCGCTGCGCTGCGCGGTGGAGATCCAGGCGGCGCTGAAGACTCGCAACGCAAGCCTGCCCGAGGCAAGCCGCCTGTTGTTCCGCATCGGCATCAACTTGGGCGACGTGATGGTGAAGGGCGACGACCTGCTGGGCGACGGCGTGAACGTGGCCGCGCGGCTGGAAGGGATCGCCGAGCCCGGGGGTATCTGCATCTCCTCGAGCGTATACGACCAGATCGCCGGCAAGCTCGACCTGGGGTTCGTCGAGATGGGCGAGCAGAGCCTCAAGAACATCGACCGCCCGATCCGCGTCTACAGCGTGCAGCCGGGCATGGCGGGCGTGAAGCGCGCGCCGCGCAAGCGTGGTCGTTTCCTCTATCCCGCATTTGGCGCGCTGGGTGCGGTCGCCGCGGCCGCGGGATGGTGGACCTTCCTCGGGCCGGGCGCCGCCTCGTCCGCGGCGCATTCGCGGCCACAGGCGCCGCCGCGCGCGGTGGTGCCGATGCCGGCTGCGTCGCGCGCCGAGCTCGCGCAGCGCGCCGAGGAACACCGTGCCGCGGTGGCGCGCGATGCGGAGGAGCGCAAGCTCGCGGCCGAACGTAGCGACGCCGAGCACAAGTCCGTGGAAGCGCGCATCGCCGCGGTGAAGGCGAATGCCGAGGTGGAGATTGCGAGGGCCCAGGCGGACGCGGAGCTCGCACGGGCGCGCGCCGAGGCCGAGCAGCTGCGCCGCCAGGCGGCCACCGAGCTTGCCGCGGCGCGCAATCCGGCTGCGGTGCCGGCCGCCCCGGCCAAGGCGACGCCCGCGGTCGCCGCGGGCGCGCCGGCGCTCGCAGCCGCGAATCCGCAGGTGCCGGCAATGCTCGCGAAGTCGTCTGCGGCGGTCGAATGGATCGGCAAGCTCCATTGCGATGCGATGACCCAGGGGCGGAAGTACCGCGAGGAGTACGAGGAGAGCGTGCCGGTGCGCTTGGAGAACGGTAAGTTCGTCCTGCAGCGGCGGCCGGTCGGCATGGGGGGCCACTTCCGCATCGAGGGTGCGCCTGCGGCCGACGGCACGCTGCTTCTCAACGGCATGGTGATCGCCTCACACGGGCGCCGGCAGGGGCAGGAGGTGCCGGCGCGGCTCGAAGGCAGGCTCGACGCCGGCCGTTACGTCACGACGGGCTACCTCGGCGAGCGCTCGTGCAGCCTGGAGATCGCGAAGCGCTGAGCGCCGCGCTCAGAACGGCAGGCGCACGTCGGGTTTCGCCGCGAGCAGCACGCGCCTGAAGTCGTCGCGGATGCGCGCCAGCGCCGCGCGGCTGTCGGCCTCGAAGCGCAGCACCAGCACGGGCGTCGTGTTCGAGGCGCGCACCAGCCCGAAGCCGTCGGGATACTCGACGCGCAGGCCGTCGATCGTGTTCACGCTCGAGGCGCCCGTGAAGCGTCGCGCTCTTCTGCAGCTCGGCGACCAGCGCGGTGGTTCTCGCCCTCGCGCCCGAGCTCGACGTTGAGCTCCGGCGTGCGAGATCGAGTCGGGCAGCGCCTCGAGCACGGCGCGAGGCGTCGTCCGCGCGCGATGACGATCTCGAGCAGCCGCGCGCCGGCGTACATGCCGTCGTCGAAGCCGTACCAGCGATCCTTGAAGAAGATGTGGCCGCTCATCTCGCCGGCGAGCGGCGCGCCGGTTTCCCTCAGCTTCGACTTGATGAGCGAGTGGCCCGTCTTCCACATCAGCGGGCTTGCCGCCGTGCGCGCGGATCCACGGAAACAGGTTGCGCGTGCACTTCACGTCGAAGATGACCTCGGCGCCGGGATTGCGCGCCGAGCACGTCGGCGGCGAAGAGCATGAGCTGGCGGTCGGGATAGATGATCTGGCCGGAGTTGGTGACCACGCCCAGCCGGTCGCCGTCGCCGTCGAAGGCGAGGCCCGAGCTCGGCGTCGCTCGTGCGCAAGCTTCGCGATGAGGTCCGCGAGGTTCTCGGGCTTCGAGGGATCCGGATGGTGGTTGGGGAAATTGCCGTCCACGTCGCAGATAGAGCTCGATGCACCTTGCAGCCCAGGCGCGCGGAAGAGCTCCGGCGCGACGGCGCCCGGCGAGCCGTTGCCGCAGTCGACGACGATCGTCATGCGGACGCGCGAGCTTCACGTCGGAGACGATGCGCTGCAGGTACGGCTTCGCGATGTCACGTCGGCGGACTTCGCGCGGCCGGCGGCCCGCAGCGCGAACGCGCCGGCTCTCCACCAGCGCGCGCAGGTCCTGGATCGCTTCGGCGGCGAGCGTTTCGCCGGCCGACCATCATCTTCAGGCCGTTGTACTCGGGCGGGTTGTGGCTGCCGGTGACCATGACGCCGCTGCCGGTGGCGAAGTGGTGCGTGGCGAAATAGACCATGGGCGTGGCGACCACGCCGATGTCGATCACGTCGATGCCCGCGGCGTTGAGGCCGCGCGCGAGCGGCGCCCGCCAGCCGCGGCCCCGACAGGCGCCCGTCGCGCCCGACGATGAAGCTTCGCGACCGCCTTGCGCCGCGCCAGCGTGCCGAGCCCGCGGCCGATCGCCTCGGCGCGCGCCTTCGGTGAGCGTGCGGTCGACGATGCCGCGGATGTCGTAGGCCTTGAAGATCTCGGGGGCGATGGCGGTCATTCGCGATGCTCGAAGAAATGCAGGAGGCGGCGCGGAAGCCAGTCGATGTGGCCGGGAAAGCGTTCCGCACACGAAGCCCACGTGGCCGCCGCGGGCGCGGGAATTCCAGCGTGACCGCGGGCGACACCTCGCGTGCCGCCGGCAGCGCCGCTTCCGGAAGGAACGGATCGTCGCGCGCGTTGATCACCAGCGTGGGCACGGCGATGGCGACAGCCACGGCTTGGCGCTCGCGCGCGTCCAGTAGTCGTCGGTATCGCGGAAGCCGTGCAGCGGCGCGGTGACGACGTTGTCGAACTCGCGCAGGTGCGCGCGCGGCGCACTGCTTGCCGCGTCGTAGAGCCCCGGGAAAGCGCTCGAGCTTCGCCAGCGCGGTCGGCTTCAGGGTGCGCGAGGAAATGCGTCGCGTAAGCGAGCCGGAAAGCCCCTGCCCAGCGCCTCGCCCGCGGCCATGAGGTCCAGCGGCGCGGACACGGCGGCGGCGCGGTCGACGACCTCGCGTCGCCGCCTCGCCGCGCTCGCCCAGCCACTTCGCGAGCGCATTGCCGCCCAGCGACACGCCGGCGGCGAAGAGCGGCGCGCCGTCCGTGCGCGCACGCAGCGCGGCAGCACCCAGTCGATCTCCGCGCTGATCGCCCGGAGTGATAGGCGCGCGGCAGCCGGTTGGGCTCGCCGCTGCAGCCGCGAAAGTGCATCACGCCCCGCGCCAGCCGCGCTCGTCGCACGAGCGCCATCAGCATGCGCGCATAGGGCGACGCGGACGAGCCCTCCAGGCCGTGGAAGAGCTGCACCCACGGCGCGTCTTCGGGGCCGTCGACGAGATCCAGGTCGACGAAATCGCCATCGGGCGTCTCCCAGCGCTCGCGGCGCCAGGCGACGCGGGGCGCGCGCGCGAGCAGCGCGCCGTAGACCGTCTGCAGGTGCGCGTTGCCAAGCCAGCGCGGAGCGACAAACGGCTCGGGCATCAGGGGCCGTGCCAGTCGATCGCGTGCGCGCCGTCGGGCCGCAGCGGGCCCAGGCGGTCGAGCAACGGCGCGAGCGTCGCGGCCTGCGGCCCGGTGCCGCGCGCCGCGCCCGTGAACGACCATGCACCCGAGGCGGCGAAGCTCGCGCGACCTTCGATGCGCAGCGGCCCGTCGAGCGTCGACACGGCGAGCTGCGCCGGGCCGCCCGCGCCGTGCGCGTCGATGCGATACGAGCCCAGCGGCCGCACCGCCGAGAGCGCGAGCGCGGCGTCGTGCCATTCGACGCGCGCGTCGCCGCGCGCCCCACGCCCGTCCCAGTCGATCGACGGCGCGGAAAGCGTGAGCGTGCCCTCGGGGCGCCATGCGCCGAGGATCGGCGCGACCTGCGCGAGCGTGGCGGCTTGCGCCTGGGCGTGCACGTCGCGCGCCCGGATGCCGCCCAGGCCGCGCGCCAGCTCGAGGTGGCCTTCGAAACCGGGCGCCACGGCCTCGACTTCGAAAGCGAGCCGCCCTGCGGCGAGCTGCGCGGGCAGCCAGCGCCAGCGCAGCGAGCGCAGCTCCACGACCGACCCCGGCGCGCCTACGATGGCCTGCGCGCTTCCCTGCCAGAGCGTCCCGCGCTCGCCCGCGAAATCGACCACGCCGGGCTGGCGCAGCCGCTGCACGAGCACGCTTGCCGGGATGGTGGCCGCCAGGAATGCCGCATAGGCTGCGACTCCGAGCGCGACGATCGCCGGCGCGCGCATCGCTCACGGCCTCGCGAGGGTGAGCTCGACGCGCACGCGCCCGGTGGCCGGCAGGGCGTCGATGCGTGCCGTTTCCACATGCAGGCCGTGCGTGGCCTGGGCACCCGCGAGCCACTCGAGGAGCGGGCCAAAGCCCACGTCGCTTCCCGAGACGCGCACGTGCCGGTCGTCCAGCACCACGAGGCGGGTGCCGGGCAGGCCCGTCGCTGCACTTGCCCCGAGTGCGGCCAGCGGCGCGGGGGCGTCATTCCCAACCGCCGGCATCGCACGCAACCGGCGCACCTCCTCGGCCTGGCTTTGCAGCGCCGCGACCGAGGCGCGCAACTCGGGAAGCTCGTGCTCCAGGCGCGCACGCGCACGCTCCAGCGGCAGCCACACCAGCGCCACGAGGAGCAGCGCGCCGAGCACGCCGGCGCCCGCGGCGAGGATGGTGCGCTCGCGCTCGCCGCGCTCGCCCCACGCCTTCATCGAGCGTCCTTGCGCGCGACGCGTTCGTCGCCGCTGCCCGCCACGGGAGAAGCGCGCCGCACGTCGAGGCGGCCGCGGTCGTATGCGATGGAACGCACCGGCGCTTGCGATGCGTGCGCGGCTTGCGTGAGCGCGCACGAGGAAATCGTCGCCGACCGCGAGGCCGCGCGAACGGCGCAGGTCGGCGAGATTGCGCGCCATCTGCAGGTCCGGATCCACGACGACCCTGGCTTGCGGGAAGGCGGCGCGGAAGATCGCATCGCGGCGCGCCTCGATCTGCGCGCGCTCGTGCGCGAGGCGCCAGGTCTGCGCGCCGGCGAATGCCAGCTGCAGCAGCGCGATCGCCGCCGCGAGGACGAGCGCGGCGCGCGGCACGCGCAGCGCCGCGAAGCGCCCGCCGCGCAGCGCGAAATCGTGGCTGAGCAGGTTGATCGCGCCGCCGGGGGGCTCGTTGCGCGCGAGCTCTTCCCAGCGCGTCCCCGGGTGCAACGCCACTCCCGCCTCGGCGCTCCAGCGCGCGAGGTCCGGCCGCGGCGCGGCGCCTTCGGTATGCACGCGGATGTTTCCCGGCCGCGCCCCGCGCGCGGAGGCCTCGTCGAGGGCGATGCGAAGCGCGAGCGGAAAGCCGGCGTCGTGCTCGCGGTCGAAGGTCACCGAGACGCCTTCGTCGTCCACGAGCATGCCGCGCGCCTGCCCGAGGACCAGGTTCCAGTCGCCCTGTCCCCGCGCCAGGAGCGCGCTCTCGGACCACGCGCGCACCGGGCGCAGGCCGGCGCGCGCGAGCGCGTCGAGCATGCCGCGCAGCCACTGGCGATCGATCACCGCGACCACGGTCTCGCCGTGCGCCCCGGTGGGACCCGCGACGGCGTGGATGTGGGAGGGATCGGCCAGCAGCCGGTCCTCGACCGCGTAGGGCAGCAGTTCGCGGATCGTGGCGGCGCCCACCGCGGGAGCCGCAGGCGCGCGAAGAGCACGCGTGCGGCGGGAAGGACGAGCTCGACCTCCTCGGCGCGGGGCATGTCGTGGAGCGGTCCCGCGCCTTCGCTCACCAGCTGCCGGCGCTCATCGAAGAGCATCCAGGGCATCGCGACGGCGGCATCGGCGCGCTCGTCCGCGGGCAGGAAGATGCGAAGCTTCATGGCGTGCCCGGGCGATGCATCAGTAGAGGGTGCGGCGCCAGATCATGACGGTGGGCGCGGCCGCTCCCGGTCCCGTCGCGCGCTGCACGAGCGCGTCGGTGGCGAGCTGGACGTCGTCCTGGGCCACGCCCACGCGCACGTCGAAGTAGGCTCGACTTGACGTCGAGGCCCGTGGGCCCGCGGTCGGGTCGAGCGCGTTCGCCCAGTCGGCGATCGCCGCGTCGCTCGCGAAGGGCTTGGTCGGCGCATCGCGATCACCTGCTCGGCGATCTTCTCTTCGGGACATGCCGGGCATGACCGCCATCAGCACGACGTCGGTCGCGGTGTTGACGTTGATCGCGGTGCGCCCGGGAAGCGCGGTCACGTACGGGCGCAGCTTCGCCACGGTGGCGGCGTCGAACCCGCGCATGCGATAGAGCTCCTCGACCTGCACCATCGGGGCGTTGGCGGCGCGATAGGGATTCGGCAGCGAAAGGTAGTACGCATCTTCCGCGCCGCCGTTGCCGGGACGTGTTGTCGGCGATCGATCCAGTCGACGACCGCGTCGGCGAGGTCCGGGGAGAGATCGAGCGAGGCGAGCAGGCGCTGGAAGAGCTTCACGTCGGCGCGCTGCGATGCAGGGATGCGTCTGCACCAGGTTGTTCAGGTTGAACTTGCCCTGCTCGTCGATGATGGCGCCCGAGACCAGCGCGCGCTCCACCGGCATGCCGGCCAGCGGCTGCGCCCAGCCCTCGTCGAGGCCGTCGTACGGCTGCCCGTCGCCATGTCCTGGCGCAGGACGCCGCGCGCCCAGTCGATGCCGGCGCGCGCGTAGAGGTCGGCCTGCGCGCGCGAGGCGACGAGCATCGTCTGGTCGAGCATGGCCGATTGCTGCGCGAGCATGAGATGCGGCGGCCGATGCGGCCACGGCCACGATGAGCACCGCGGTGATCGCCGCGACTCCCGCTTCGGCGGGCGCGGCGCGGCGCGTGCCGCATCATTGCGGCCTCGGCAGGTCGATGAGCCGCACGATCTTCTCCCCGCTGGCGAGCTCGACGGTTACTTCGACGGCAGCCGGCACAGCGCCTGGCCGTTGCCGGGCATGCCCCACGCCGTGCTCCACTCGCCGTGGGCGGATCGAGGAAGCGGAACGTGAGCGACGTTCACGTTCTTCAGGACCGGCGTCGCGACGGGCTCGTCGCGCGGCGCCGCGTCGATGCCGCTCCAGCGAGAGGCGCTCGACGGCGCTGTCGCGCAGGCGATAGGCGACGCGCTGCGGCGCGGCGAGCGCGTTCTCCTGCAGCGGGCTTCCCGAGCGGCTCAACGAAAGGCCGGTGTCCGAGGCGGTCGATTGCACGAGCGAGGAGACGGGCATGAGGATCGTGCCTTCGGGTGGCCGAGCGCGGTGCGCGCGGCAGCACGGCGGCGAGGTCGCGCTCGAGGCGGGCCGACGAAGAGCGCGATGTCGCGCCACTTGCGCGATTCGTGCTCGAGCGCGACGCGCGTCTGCAGCATCGCGTCGAGGCTGCGATAGGCGAAGCCCGCGATGATGGCGAAGATCGCGAGCGCGACCAGCAGCTCGACGAGCGTGAATCCGCTACGGCGAGACATAGGCCGACGAGGCGCGTGAGCACGCGTGCGGATCGCGCGAATCGGAGACCGCGAGTTCGACCTTGCGGATCGCGGGATTGGCGGTATCGCTCACCGTCTGCTCGATCATGAAGGAGGCGTTGCCTTCGTCGGCGTCGAGGCGTCGAGGTGTCCGGTGTCGGGAAAGATCATGCGCGCGCGCGGAGCTCGGCCACGCGGTTTTCCGCGGCCCAGGTGGCGAGCAGCCGCGCGCGCGTCTCGAACGAGCCGTCGGTCGCGACGCTCGCCGCGCGCGTGGTGGCGGCGAGCGCGATCGCGAGGATCGCCACCGCGACGAGGATCTCGACCAGCGTGAATCCGCGCGGCGCGCACGGAGCGCGCTTCATCCTCGGTCAGCAGTGACGGCGCCCGCGGCGTCGCCTTCGATGGCCCACGGATAGCCGCGCACCTCGAGCGCGATGCGGAACGGCACGCCCAGTCCGTCGGGCAGGAAGACCAGGCGCTCAGCTCGGCCTTGAGCGGTTGGCCGTCCACGTAGAGCGCCGTCACGCTGCAGGTCGCGTCGAGGCGTTGCTCGTGCGCGGCGTCGCGCTGCCATTCGTCGTCCGCGCAGCTGCCACGCGTAGAGGTCGCCGTCGCCGAAGGCAAGCGCCATGGGCCGGCCGCCGAACCACGCCGCGTCGCGCGAGCGCTCGATCGACAGCGCGAGCGTGCCCGATTCGCGCCGCGCGACCTGGCGCTCGTCGGGAAAGAGGTTCACCGCCGCGACGACGAGGATGATGCCCGTGATCGCGACGACCACGAGGATCTCGACGAGGGTGAAACGTCCGCTAGTCCCAGTTGCCGATGTCCGCCGCATTGCCCTCGCCGCCGCGCGCGTGGTCGGCCCCGAGGCTGAACACGTCGATCTCGCCCTTCACGCCCGGCGAGAGGTACTGGTAGTCGCTGCCCCACGGGTCCTTGGGCAGGTGCTCGAGGTAACGGCTTCCAGTTGCCGGGGACTGGGTTGCGTGGTGGGCTTCTGCACCAGCGCGCCGAGCCCCTGGTCGGTGGTCGGGTAGTTGCCGTTGTCGAGGCGATAGAGCTTGAGCGACTGCACGATTGCGCGCGACGTCGGCCTTGGCCGCGACGCGCTTGCGCCTCGTCGGGCCGGTCCATGATGCGCGGCACGACGATCGCCGCGAGGATGCCGAGGATCGCGACGACGACCAGCACCTCGATCAGCGTGAAGCCGTCTCTGTCTCATCGGGCCACCAGCGAATTGAGTTGGAAGATGGGCAGCAGGATCGAGAGCACGATCACCAGGACCACGCCGCCCATGACGAGGATCATCGCCGGCTCGAAGATCGCGGTGAAGGCCGCGAGCCGTCGTCGCGATGTCGTTCTGCTGCTGGCGCGCGGCGCGCTCGAGCGCTTCGTCGAGGCGGCCGCTCGCCTCGCCGCTCGCGATGAGGTGCACCATCACCGGCGGGAACGATTGCGTGGCGGCGAGCGCGCGCGAAAGCGGCATGCCTTCGCGCACGCCGCGCGCCGCGGTGGCGAGCGCCTCGCGCATCGGGATGAGCGTCATCACGCCCGTGCCCGCCTCGAGCGCCTGGAGGATCGGCACGCGGCTGCCGACGAGGATGGAAAGCGTCGCGGCGAGGCGCGCCGCGTCCAGGTGCTGCAGGATGCGCCCGACGAGCGGCGTGCGCCACGCGAGGTTGTGGAGCGCCGCGCGCGATGCCGGCCGCTTCAGCGCGACGCGCAGGGCGCGACCGCCGCGGCGATCGGCGAGCGCCAGCCACAGGCCCCACGTCGCCTGCAGGAATCCCGAGAAGCGCGATCAGCATGCGCGTGAGGATCGGCAGCTGCTGGTGCGCGTGGGCGAAGACGCCGATCACCTGCGGCAGCACGTACACGAGCAGCGCGCCCACGACGACGAGGGCGACGCACGATCACGATGGCCGGGATAGATGAGGGCGAGCGAGAGCTTGGCCGCGCAGCTGCTGGCGCTCTTCGAGGTAGTCCGACAGGCGCGAGAGCACGCGCGGCAGCTGGCCCGACGACTTCGCCCGCGGCCACCAGCGTGCGATAGAGCTCCGAGAAGACGTTGGGGAACGACGCGAGCGCCTTGGCGACGGTGTTGCCGGCGAGCACCTCGCCGCGCAGCGCCGCGAGGATCTGGCGCATCGTTCCTTCTCGGCCTGCTCGATCAGCGCGTTGAAAGCCTGCTCGATCGTGAGCCCGGCCTCGAGGAGCGAGGCGAGGCCGCGCGTGAGCTGGGTCAGCTGCGCGGAGGAAAGCGAGACGGGGCGAAGCGCGCGATCCGGCCGAGGCGTCGTTGGCCGCGATGACCTCGACGCGATAGGGCGTGAGCCCCTGGTCGCGCAGCGTGCGCGCGCGCCTGGCGCGCGCTGTCGGCCTCCAGCACGCCCTTGTGGAGCTTGCCCTCGACGCTGTAGCCTGGTATGCTGAAGCGTCCGGGCACTTCGGTCGAGTCTCCGGTTCATCTGTGTCCATCTGGTTCCGCCTAAGTCGGTGACGCGCAGCACCTCATCGAGCGACGTCGCGCCTTCGCGCACCCAGCGCAGGCCGTCGTCGCGCAGGCGCGTCATGCCGTGGCGCACCGCGTACTCGCGCAGCTCGCTCTCCGCCGGCGCTGTCGTGGATGCGGTGGCGCAGCTCGTCGTCGGCCACGAGCAGCTCGTGGATGCCGGTGCGGCCGCGGTAGCCGGAGAAGTTGCATGCGCCGCAGCCCACGGCCTTGTAGAGGCGGTCGGGCGGCGCTCTTGCCGAAGACGCCGCGCTCCGACGGCGTCCGGCTCGTAGGGCGCCTTGCACTCGGGGCAGAGCTTGCGCACGAGGCGCTGCGCGAGCACGCCGTTCAGCGTCGAGGCGAGCAGGTAGGGCTCGATGCCCATGTCGATCAGGCGCGTGACCGCGCCGGGCGCGTCGTTCGTATGCAGCGTCGCGAGCACGAGGTGGCCCGTGAGCGAGGCCTGCACCGCGATCTGCGCCGTCTCCAGGTCGCGGATCTCGCCGATCATCACGACGTCCGGGATCCTGGCGCAGGATCGCGCGCAGCGCCCGGGCGAAGGTCATCTCGATGCGCGGATTCACCTGCGTCTGCCCGACTCCGTCGAGCTCGTACTCGATCGGATCCTCGACGGTGAGGATGTTGCGCGTCTTGCGGTCGAGCCGCGAGAGCGCCGGAGTAGAGCGTCGTCGTCTTGCCCGAGCCCGTGGGCCCGGTCACGAGGAAGATGCCGTGGGGCTCGTGGATCAGCTGGTCGATCTGGTCGCGCGTCGCGCCGCGCCATGCCGAGCGCGTCGAGCGTGAGGCGGCTCGGCCTGCTTGTCGAGCAGGCGCAGCACGACGCGCTCGCCGCTGCCCGTGGGAATGGTGGACACGCGCACGTCGATCGGCGCGGCCCGCGATGCGCAGCGCGATGCGGCCGTCCTGCGGCAGGCGCTTTTCCGCGATGTCGAGCGAGGCCATCACCTTGATGCGCGACACCATCGCCGGGTGCAGGCCGCGGCGCGGCTCGACCACGTCGCGAAGCGCGCCGTCGACGCGGAAGCGCACGAGCGCGCGCGACTCGAAGATCTCGAGGTGCACGTCGGAGGCGCCTTCGCGAACCGCCTGCGTGAGCAGCGCGTTGATGAGGCGGATGATCGGCGCGTCGTTCTCGGCCTCGAGCAGGTCGGCGACTTCGGGCAGCTGCTCGGTGAGCTTGGCGAGGTCGACGGATTCGCCCATGTCGTCGACGATCGTCTCCGCCGCGGAGGGCTCGCGCGTGTAGGCGAGCGCCAGGCAATGCTCGAACTCCTCGGGCGTGAGCAGCACTTCGCTTGAGCGGCTTGCCCGCCATGCGCCGCACTTCGGCGAGCGTCGAGCCGCCTGGGGATAGGGACGGATCCACACCTCGAGCGCGCCCGCCGACGACGCGCGCGGCGAGCACGCCCTTCGACTTCGCGAACGGATAGGGCAGCAGCCTCGACCGTCTGCAGGTCGAGGTCCTGGGGATTCACGGTGCGTTCGAGGGGAGCGGTCATGGTTGGCGGATGCGGCTATCTTGTCCAGGGGTTGCTTGTTGGCCTCGTCGAGCGGCGGCAAGCTTCATCGGCGGCTTCGTCGGGCAGCAGCAGGTCGCCGGGCGTGGTGAGCTCGTCCTGCACGTCGCGGATGTAGTCGTAGCGGTCCGCGGGTGAGGCCGTCGCGGCAGCGTCGGCGTTCTTGAGCACCACCGGGCGCAGGAAGATCATGAGGTTGGTGCGCTTGTGGCTGCGCGACTCGTACTTGAAGAGCGATCCGATGCAGGGGAAGGTTGCCCAGCAACGGGCACCTTGTCGATGTTGGTTTCCTTGTCGTCCTGGATCAGGCCGCCCAGCACCACGATCTGGCCGTCGTCGACCAGCACCGTCGACTCGAGCGAGCGCTTGTTGGTGATGATGTCGGCCGACTGCACGAGCGTCTTGTCCTGGTGACGCTCGAGACTTCCTCGAAGATCGTGAGCTTCACCGTGCCCGCCTCCGAGATCTGGGGCGGACGCGCAGCGTGAGGCCCACGTCCTTGCGCTCGATCGTCTGGAACGGCGTGGTCGCGCTGCCGGCCGTCGGGGTGTAGCTGCCGGTGATGAAGGGCACGTTCTGGCCCACGACGATCTTGGCCTCCTCGTTGTCGAGCGTGAGGATGTTGGGCGTCGACAGCACGTTGGCCATGTTCGTCGCCCTCGAACGCGCGGGCGAGCACCGAGAGGTTCGCGACGCTGAGACGTTCGGTCGGCCTGCGGCACCGTGATGGTTCCGTTCACGAGGCCCAGGTTCAGGCCCGGGCCGAACTGCGTGAGGTTCGCGAGGCTTCCCAGGACGCCGGTGGCGCCCAGGATGTTGGAGCCTGTTGCGTGGCTGGTCGAGAAGTTCGTGCCGCCGACGGCGTCCGGCCGTTGCGTTCGAGGTTCGACAGGCCTTGCCACTGCACGCCGAACTCGGCGGCGCGCCCCAGCGAGATCTCGACGATGAGCGCTTCGACATAGACCTGCGGCGCGGCGCTCGTCGAGGCGTGTCGATCACGGCGCGCAGGTTGCGGTACACCGGCTCGGGCGCGATGATGATGAGCGAGTTGGTCGGCTGGTACGGCTGGATCGTCGAGGCGTACGGGCGCGCTCGCGTGCCGGCGGGGCGGCCGAGGCAGTCGGGACTGCGCCGCGGCCATGCCGGCGGCGTGGACGCCGAGTGGAGATCGGCGGCGAGCGCGTGCTGCCATTCGCCGCCCGGCGAGCAGCGCGCGCAGCGTCTCGGCGATCTTGCGTGGCCTCGGCGTTGCGCAGCGGCACCGACGAAGATGTTGCCCGCGCCGGCGCCGGGGGTATCGAGGCTCGCGGCGAGCGCCTTGATGCGCGTCATGAGGGCCGGGTTGTCGCCGCGCAGGATGAGGCTGTTGGTGCGCGGGTCCACGGCGATGGCCGCCTTGGGGGGCTGACCCGGGCGCCGTGGGCGACGGCGCTCGTCTCGGGGACCACGCGCTGCAGGATCTGCGCGATGTCGATCGCCGAGGCGTTCTACAGCGCATGACCTGCACGTCGCCCGCGGTCGGCAGGTCGATCGAGCGGATGATGCGCTCGATGCGCCGCACGTTCTCCGCGTAGTCGGTGATGATGATCGCGTTGTTGTTGGGATAGGCGGCGATGAAGTTGTTGGCGGTGACGAGCGGCCGCAGCACGGGCACGAGCTGCACCGCCGATTCGTTCTGCAGCATGAAGACCTGGGTGACGATGCGATCGCCCGGATGTGCGCCGCCTGCTCGCCCACGGGTCCCGCGCTCGTCTTGGCCTCGGCTTCGGGCACGATCTTCACGAAGCTGCCTTCCTCGACGGCCGCGTAGCCCTGCACGCGCAGCGCCGCGAGGAAGATCTGGTAGAGCAGGTCCTTCGATACCGGCTTGTCGGAGACGATGTTCACGTGCCGGTCACGCGCGGATCGAGGATGAAATTCTTCCCGGTGTGCTGGCCCACCGTCTTGATCACCGACTGGATATCGGCGTTCACGAAGTTGACGGTGACCTTGTCCGGCTCCGGCGGAAGCGGCGGGAGCGGCGGGCGAGCGCGGCCGGCAGCGGCCAGGGCGCCGAGCGACTATAGCGGCGGGTGCGAGGGCGCGCCGGACACTTCGAAACATTGTCACGTGTCGGGCTTCTGCATTGATTTAGCGGGCATTGTAAGACGAAATCGGGGCTTTGCCCTTGATTTGTCAGGCGTTGTCAGCGCACCGCAGTGTACACCTAGGAGGCCAGACCGCGGAGCGCGCCTTTCGCCGCGCCAAATCCCGTGACAGCGCGGTCAGGGGTCTGTCCCCAGCTTCAGGCTGGATTGCGTAGGACAGCTGGACCGTGGCGGCTCCGCGCTGGACTTCGGCCTGGATCAGCGAGATCGTGGCGAACTGCTGGTAGAGGCGCGCGAGGTCGCCGGTCGACCGCGACCGGCTGGCCGTTCACCCTCTTGATGACGTCGCCCGCCTGCAGTCCGAGCTTCTGCGCGAGGCTGCCGTTGGGAGCGGCGTCCATGCGCACGCCGCCGCCGGGCGGCATGCCGATCGCGCCGAGGTAGGAGAGCTGGTTCGGATCGCGCAGCGCTTCGTCGAGCTCCTTGCGCGAGATGCTGTAGTTGTTGTCGCCCGACTTCGCCACCGTTGAGCCTGAAGCCCACGCTGCGCGTGCAGCGCGCCGCCGCCTTGCCGCCACCGCTCTGCGGCGTCTCGAGGTCGATGCGCTCGCGCACGCCCGCTCGCGAGACCACGCACGTACTCGGGCTTCACCTCGGCGAGCTTCACGCCCTGCTGCACCTCTCGGTCGACGAAGCACGGTGATGTCCTTGCCGGCGCCGGTCGAGAAGATCGCCGAGGCCATGGGTCCCGGGCGTCGGGCGCGATCACTCCCTTCAGGCGCAGGCCCCCGGACGAGGCGGCGGGGCCGTCGGGGGCGGAGGCACCGAAGAGCCTCGCGATGGCGCGCGAGGTCCACCGTGGCATCGCCGACGCGCGCGGCGACGGCGCGGCGGGCGGCGCGACGAACACCCAGGTCCAGTGGGCGAGCTGGTACGCGAGCACGAGCACGAGCGCCACGATCGCGATCGTGCCGAAGGCGGTCCGTGCGCGCGGCGAGGGGGCGGGTGCGGTGGCCATGCCGAGATGTTAGCGCGCTAGCGGCGCGGCGCGCGCGCGAGGTCGATGTCGAGGTAGCGCCACGGCTCGCGCGCGAACGGGATGCTTCTTGTAGTTGAGCAGCCACGGCTGGATCACGATGTTCTGCGCCTTGAAGGTCTCCACCATCCACGGGACGTACACCAGCACGATCTTCATCATGCGTTCGTAGAGCGCGGCGCGCTCGGGACCGTCGGGCAAGCGCTTCGCGCGCTCGTAGAGCGCGTTGTACTCGGGCAGGTCGAACATCGAGTAGTTCGCCTGCTCGAGCGAACCCTTCCAGAAGAGCTGGAGGAAGTTCTCGCCGTCGGGATAGTCGGCGATCCATCCGTAGCTGAAGGATTGCACCTTGCCCACGCGCGCCTGCTTGCGAAGCTCGGGCAGCTTCTCCACCTTGTCGAAGGTGACGCGGATGCCGATGTCGTCCATGGACTTCTTCCACAGCTCGTTTCTCTGCCGCTCGCGCTGCGTGGGTATCGAGGCGTGGTCGAAGGACGAGCGGCGAGCCGTCGGGATTCTCGCGGTAGCCGTCGCCGTCGCGATCGACGTAGCCGTACATGTCGAGCAGCGCCTTGGCCTTGGCGGGGTTGTACTCGAGCGTGGGGCTCACGAACGACGGGTCGTAGCCGGACGACCGACGGGCGGAAAGAGCGCGACGCGCGCGCGTCGACTGGTGCTTGTCGAGGATCGCGATCTGCTCGTCGATCCGGTAGGCCATGCAGATCGCGCGGCGCAGCGCGATGCGCTCCGGGCGTGTAGCCGCCCACGTCGTTGGGCTTGCCGTCGATGGTGGGCGCCATGTTGAACGTCGTGTACGTGATGTACGCGATCTCGTCGGGCGTCGCTCGTGATGCCGCGCTTGCGCGAGGTTGGGCGCGAGCTCGCCGCCCGGCATCGCGAGTCCGGGCGAACTCCTCGGGCAGCGGGCGGATGTAGTCGTGCTCGCCGTTCAGGAACGCGAGCCAGCGCGGCTGCGCCTCGTCGATGATGTAGATCTCGACGCGCCCCACGATCGGCATGCGCTTGCCCGTCGAGGCGCGCGAGGATCTCGCGTCGAGAGCGGATCGTCGTGCGCCCACGCACTCGAAGTACTCCTCGCGATAGCCCGGATTGGCCTCGAGCACGATGCGCGAGCCGCGCACCCATTGCGCGAGGCGGAACGGCCCGGTGCCCACGGGATGGGATGCGAAATCGTCGCCGTAGTAGTTCGGCGCACCTCGCGCGCGACCGCGGCGGTGGCCGGCATGGCGAGCACGTACGGGAAATCCGAAGTCGGTGTTCTCGAGCTCGATGCGCAGCGTGTAGCGGTCGAGCGCACGCAGCCCCTCGATCGGCCGGTCGTAGTCGACGCGGTCGGTCTGGCTGGCCTGCGCCCGCAGCGCATCGGCGCCCTTGATCTTGCCCTCGACCAGGAAGAGCCACTGGCTGTGCAGCTCGGGTCGAAGAGGCGCTCGATCGAGTACACGTAGTCCTGCGCCACGAGTTCGCGCGTCGTGGCCGTGGAAGGCCGGGTCGGGCGTGAAGTAGATGCCGGGCTTCACGTGCAGGACGTAGACGCGGCCGTCGGCGCTCACTCGGGCATCGCGGCCGCCGCCCGCGGCCTGAGCTTCGCGGGGCGCGCCAGGTAGTCGTACTCGAGCAGCGGCGTCGAAGATCGTTGGTGATCGATGCCGCTCCGAGGCCTCGTCGCGCTCGGACTGCGGATCGAGCTTGCTTTCCGCGCTCGGGTAGGCCATACGCACCACCTTGTCCAGGTCGGCCGCCTGGGATGCGAGGGCCAGCGCCGCGACGAGCGCGGCGGCGATGCGCGCCAGCTCGCAGGCAATGCGGGGTTGCGCCGGCGCCACGCTAGTGCAGCGTGTGGGCGGGCGCGGCGGGTTCGTCGCGGCGCGGGGATCTCGGCGCTTCGGCGAGGCGTTGGCGTGATGCACGGCCATGCGCCATCCGCCCTCGGTGAGCACGTAGACGTTGGTAGCGTATACCGAGCCCGTCGGGCTCGCCTCGCCCGGGGGACCCAGCATCTCGATCACGGAATGCACCGCGACGCTCTGGCCGTCGAAGCGGTGCGGCTCGGTCGTGCGCACGCGCACCTGGGATGCTCCCGTGAAGATCTGCGCCCAGCTCTCGCGCACGGCGTCCAGTCCCACCAGGCGCGGACCCTGGGGATGCACGCAGACCACGTCATCGCTTTCCGCCCATACCGCCATCATCGCCGCGAGGTCGCCGCGCTCGAAAGCGTCGTAGAAGGCGTTCTCGGCGTCGTCGGGCGTCGGGAAGAGCTTGGCGCGGGCGCGCGGTCGCACGGGTTTCATCGGCGCGAGAGCTTACCGGAATTTTGATTTATAGTCCCTGCTTCCCCCGCGTCCCCGCAAGGTTGCCCGACATGGCCAAATTCTTCGTGAATGGAGAGCAGGTCGATTTCCGCGCGTCGCCCGATACCCCGCTGTTGTGGGCGCTGCGCGACAATCTTGGACTTACCGGCACGAAGTTCGGTTGCGGCATGGCGCTGTGCGGCGCCTGCACGGTGCACCTCGACGGGGAGGCGATCCGCGCGTGCGTGACGCCGGTCTCCGCGATCGAGGGCCGGCGCGTGGTCACCATCGAGGGCATCGGCGCGACTTCCCGCGCCCGGGTGGCGCACGCGGTGCAATCGGCGTGGATCGAGCAGGACGTGGTGCAATGCGGCTATTGCCAGTCGGGGCAGGTGATGTCGGCCGTGGCGCTGCTCACCAAGAACCGCGCGCCCACCGACGCGGACATCGACGCCGCGATGAACGGCAACCTCTGCCGTTGCGGCACCTACCAGCGCGTGCGCGAGGCGATCCACGCCGCGGCCGCTGCGCTGCGCAAAGCGTGAAGGGGGCCGCGATGAACGCTTCCTCCAGGATTTCACGCCGGCGTTTCCTGCGCTCGTCCGCCGGGCTCGCGGGGGCTCTGGTGATCGGCTTCTGGCTGCCCGTCGGCCGCGGCCGCATGGCCTTCGCCCAGGGCGCGAAGCGCGCTCCCGTGGCGCCCAACGCGTTCGTGCGCATCGGCAAGGACGGCTCGGTCACCGTGCTCGTGAAGCACCTCGAGTTCGGGCAGGGCGTCACCACGTCGCTGCCGATGATCCTCGCCGAGGAGCTCGAGTGCGACTGGGGCAAGGTCCACCCGGAGCTGGCGCCCGCGGGCCCGGAGTACGTGCACACCGCGTTCGGCATCCAGATGACCGGCGGGTCCTCGAGCGTCTGGAATTCCTGGGACCAGCTGCGCGTGGTCGGTGCCCAGGCGCGCACGATGCTCGTGCAGGCGGCCGCCCAGCAGTGGAAGGCGAAGCCCGAGCATTGCCGGGTGCGAAGGGCTATGTCCTGGGTCCCGGCGGGCAAGCAAACTTTCCTATGGGCACCTCGCGGAGGCCGCGTCGCGCCTGCCGGTGCCGGAGCCAGACCAGCTGCGGCTCAAGGAAGCGTCGCAATTCACCCTCATCGGGAAGCCCACGCGGCGTCTCGACTCGGCGGCGAAGGTGAGCGGCAAGGCGACGTTCGGCCTCGACGTGCAGCGCGAAAACCTGCACACGGCGCTGGTGGCGCATCCGCCCGTGTTCGGCGCGCGCGTGAAGTCCTTCGACGCGGAACGCGTGAAAGCGGTACCGGGCGTCACGCACGTGGTGGAGCTCAAGCACGGGGTGGCGGTGGTCGCCCAGCATTTCTGGGCGGCCAAGCAGGGCCGCGATGCCCTCGCGATCGAGTGGGACCTGGGCCCCAACGCAACGCTGTCGACCGAAGCGCTTGGCAGGCGTCTGCGCCTGGCGGCGCAAGGCACGGGCAAGGTGGCGAGGAAGGCGGAGCAGCCCGATGCGATCCTGGGGGCCGCGAAGAAGCTGGTCGTCGAATACGAAGTGCCGTTCCTCGCCCATGCACCGATGGAGCCCCTCAACTGCACCGTCGAAGTGCGCGATGACGGCGCGGAGCTCTGGGTCGGCTCGCAGTTCCAGACCGTGGACCAGGCGGCGGCGGCCAAAGTGCTGGGCCTTGCGCCGTCCCAGGTGCGGCTCAACACGATGCTCGCCGGCGGCGGATTCGGCCGGCGCGCGAATCCGGTGTCGGACTACGTGGTCGAGGCGTGCGAGGTGGCGCGCAAGGTGAAGGTGCCGGTGAAGGTGGTCTGGACGCGCGAGGACGACATCCGGGGCGGCTATCTACCGTCCGATGTACGTGCACCGTGTCGAGGTGGGCCTCGACGGGGAAGGCGGCATCGTGGCGTGGAACCACGCCATCGTCGGTCCCTCGATCCTCGCCGGCACGCGCATTCGAGGCGATGATGGTGAAGGACGGCGTCGATTCCACCTCGACCGAGGGCGTCGCCGACACGCCCGTACGCGATCCCCAACCTGCAGGTGACGCTGCATACGATGGACATCGGCGTGCCCGTGCTGTGGTGGCGCTCGGTCGGCAATTCGCATACCGCGTTCGTGATGGAGACGATGATCGACGAGGTCGCTGCCGCCGCCGGCAGGGATTCGGTGCAGCTGCGCCGTGCGCTGCTCGCCAAGCAGCCCCGGGTGCTGCGCGTGCTCGACCTCGCGGTCGACAAGTCGGGCTGGGGTGCGCCGGCGGCGCCGGGGCGCGCGCGCGGCATCGCGGTGCACCAGTCGTTCGGCAGCGTCTGCGCGCAGGTGGCCGAGGTGTCGCTGAACGGCGACGAGGTCCGCGTGCACAAGGTCACCGCCGCCTTCGATTGCGGCCTGGTGGTGAACCCGCTCACCGTCGAAGCCCAGCTGCAGGGCGCGATCGCGTTCGGGCTCGGGGCGGCGCTGCACAGCGCGATCACCCTCAAGGACGGTCGCGTGCAGCAATCGAACTTCCACGACTACCGGTGCTGCGCCTGGAGGAAATGCCGCAGGTCGAAGTGCACCTGGTGCGGGGCGGCGAGCGGCCCACGGGCGTGGGCGAACCGGGAGTGCCACCCATCGCGCCGGCGGTGGCCAACGCGCTGTTCGCGCTGACCGGCAAGCGCGCCCGGGTGCTTCCGCTGTCCACGATGAAATGGACGTGACGCGCCGCGGAAGCAGTCGCGGGCGACGGCACTGATCTTGCATGTGGATTTTCCGGACCAAGGGAGCGCACGACGCGCGGTGTCCCGCGCCGCGGCGGGAACCGGCCGGTGCAAGGGCAGTCCTACGCTAGGTTCGAGGGGAGAGAGCCATGGGATCGAGATCCGTTGCGACCGCCTGGCAGAAGGCGTTTCGCAGGGTGGTCAGCAATCCGGCGGTCGAGGTGATCGCCGCGATCGTCGTCGTGCTGCTGTCGGCCTGGATCGTGATCGAAACCGAAACCGACGCGCGCAGCACCCTATTCCCGGTGCTCTTCGGGCACAAGTAGCTCCGCGCACGGGGTTTGCCCCGGTGGGCCGGGGTGTAACATCTTGCGCATGCAAAGCCTCGACTTGGATGTGCTCGAGCGAGCCTTGGAGTGGCGCCGCGCAGGCCGGCGGGTGTGGCTGCTCACCGTCGCGCAGACTTTCGGCGCGAGTCCGCGCCCGCCCGGGTCGCTTGCGGCGATCCGTGACGACGCCATCCTGGTGGGCTCGGTGTCCGGCGGCTGCATCGAGGACGACCTCGTCGCGCGCCGCGACGAGTACGCCGGACGCAAGCCGCAGTTCTCCGCCTACGGAGTGAGCGCCGAGGAGGCGCGGCGCTTCGGGCTGCCCTGCGGCGGCCAGCTCGAGGTGATCGTCGAGCCCGAAGTCCAGGCGGCGCAATTCGAGGCGCTGCTCGCGCATATCGGTGCGGGACGCATCGTGGCGCGCCACGTGGACCTCGCCACGGGTGATTGGAGCTACTCCGAGGCCGCACCCGCGCACCCGTGCGAGCGCACCGCGTCGCGCTTCACCAGCGTGCACGGCCCGCGCTGGCGCATGCTCGTCATCGGAGGCTCGGAGATCGCGCACTACCTGGCGGAGGTAGCCGCGACGGTCGACTACCAGGTGTTCGTCTGCGATCCGCGCGCGGAGTATCGCGCCGCCTGGCGGGCGCAGGGTGCGCGCTGGATCGATGGCATGCCCGACGACGCGGTCCTCGCCTTCCGCCCCGACGGCCACAGCGTGGTCGTCACGGTGTCGCACGACCCGAAGCTCGACGACATGGCGCTGCTCGAGGCGCTCAGGAGCGACGCTCATTACGTGGGTGCCGTGGGCTCGGCGCGCACCAGCGCCGAGCGCCGCCGCCGGCTCGCCCAGTTCGACCTCACGGCGCGGCAGATCGCGCGCCTGCACGGACCGGCAGGCATCTCGATCGGCTCGCGCACCCCGCCGGAAATCGCCGTGGCGATCCTTGCCGACCTGATCGCGACGCGCAACGGGATCGTGCTCGACAGGGCCGTGATGCCGGGCGCAAGCGCGCCCGGCGCGCGCGGCTGAAACGCACGGGCGCCCGCGTGCCGCCGGACCTGCGTGGCTTGCTCCTGTGCGGCGGGGCGTCGACGCGCTTCGGCGCCAACAAGCTGCTCGCGCCGATGCCGGACGGCGCAGGCTGCGTCGCGGCGCGCGCGGCGCGCAATCTCATCGACGGCGCGGGCAATGCGCTCGCGGTGGTCCCGCCCGGCGATCGCGCATTGCGCGCGGCGCTCGAGGCGCTCGGCTGCGAGGTGGTCGAATCGGATCGCACCGCGCGCGGCATGGGGGCGAGCCTCGCCGCCGCCGTGGCGGCCAGCGACCGCGCCGACGGATGGATCGTGGCCCTGGGCGACATGCCGCTCATCGCGCCGCGGACCATTGCCGCGGTGCGCCTCGCGCTGGAGGCGGGCGCGCAGATCGCGGCCCCGGTCTCCGCGGACGGAGTGCGCGGCCATCCGGTGGGATTCCTGGCATCCCTGCGGCCCGGGCTCGTCGCGCTCGACGGCGATGCCGGCGCGCGCGAGCTGATCGCGCGGCATCGATCGGCGCTGCGCGCCTTGCGCTCCGACGACCCGGGCATCCTGCTCGACCTCGACACGCCTGCCCAGCTCGCGGCATTATCGAAATAGGGAGCAAGCCAGATGGCGAACTCGATGCGCATCCGCGGTGCCGTGCTCGATGCGATGGGCGCGCAACCCCCGTACACGCAGAGCAGGCCGCTCACCATCGCCGAGCTCGAGCTCGAGGCGCCGGGGGCGGGCGAGGTGCTGGTGAAGATCGCCGCTGCGGGCCTGTGCCACTCGGACCTCTCGGTCATCAACGGCGACCGGCCGCGGCCCACGCCGATGCTGCTGGGCCACGAGGCCGCCGGCATCGTCGAGGAAACCGGCGGCGGAGTGGACGACCTGCGCCGCGGCGACCACGTGGTGCTGGTCTTCGTGCCGAGCTGCGGACATTGCCCGTCGTGCGCGGAGGGCCGCCCGGCGCTGTGCGTGCCGGGTGCGGCTTCCAACGGGGCGGGAACGCTCATCGGGGGTGCACGGCGGCTGTTCCGCGGCCCGACGCCGGTAAACCACCACATGGGCTGTTCCGCATTCGCGGAATACGCGGTGGTGTCGCGCAACTCCCTGGTGAAGGTCGATCCGGAAATTCCGCTCGACGAGGCGGCGCTCTTCGGATGCGCCGTGCTCACGGGCGTGGGCGCGGTGGTGAACACCGCCAAGGTGCCCGCAGGCGCCACCGCGGCCGTGGTGGGCCTTGGCGGCGTGGGCCTCGCGCGCCGTGCTGGGCGCGGTCGCCTCGGGGGCGAGCCGCGTGGTGGCCGTGGACCTGGCGGCCGACAAGCGCGAATTCGCCCGCGCGCTCGGCGCGACCGATGTCTTCGATGCCGCCGCTTCCGACGCGGTCGAGGCGATCCGCGCGGCCACCGGCGGCGGCGTGGAGTTCGCGCTCGAGTTCGCCGGCTCGGTGAAGGCGATGGACCTGGCCTACCGCATCACGCGTCGCGGCGGCACGACCGTCACCGCGGGGCTTCCCCATCCGAGCGCGACCTTTGCCCTGCCGCAGACCCACCTCGTGGCGGAGGAGCGCACGGTGAAGGGCAGCTACATCGGGACCTGCGTGCCGTCGCGCGACCTGCCGCGCTACGTGGCGCTCTACCGCCAGGGACGGCTTCCGGTGGACCGGCTGCTCACCCACCGCATGAAGCTGGAGGACATCAACGCGGGTTTCGAGCGCCTGCGCGAGGGCAAGGCGATCCGCCAGGTGGTCGTTTTCTAGCCCGCGGCCGCTAGCCCGCGCCGGTGCGGGGGATACTTCTCGCCCGCTTCGATCGTCGTGGCGAGGATGTTCTGCTTGGGCGGCAGCGGGCAGGTGGTGAAATCGCTGAAGGCGCACGGCGGGTTGTAGGCGCGATTCAGGTCGAGCGTGAAGGTGGTTCCCGGCGCGGGGCGTCGGTCGACGTAGAGGAATCGGCCCGGCCGTAGGTCGTCTTGCCGGCCGTGTCGTCGCGGAAGACGATGAACAATCCGTCGTCCTCGCCCACCGCGTCGAGGCGATAGGTCCGGCCGCGCAGCTTGAACTCGACGTAGCCGGGCGCGGTCTCGTGCGGACACCTCGTCGATCCGGTTCACGATGGCGATCTTGCGCGGCGGATCGTACGGGACGAATTTCGCCGCGACACGGTACTTCGGGTCCACGGGGTACCACACGCGTCCGCCGAAGTCGCGCCGCAGGGCGCTTTCGTTGTCCGCGAGGCGCAGCACGTAGCGGCCGTTGTGCTCGATCACGTGGAAGGCGGCGCGCCCCATCGACACCCAGTCGTCGGCGCCATCGCCGGTATCCATCACCTTGTCGCTCATCGGGATGCCGTCCTTCGCCATCGTGAGGCCGGGGGCGAGCTGCACGAATACGCGCCCCGGCGCCACGGCGATGGTGCCCATGCGCTCGGGACCGAGGCCCTTCGGGAACACGATGTCGTTGTCCGCGCCCGTGCCGAAGGTGTTCACGCCGGGCTTCATCACGTAGCGGCCGGCGAGCGTGAGCCAGCCGTTGTCCCTGCGCAGGCTCTGCCTCGGCGCGGGCACGCCAGTCCTCGACCGACTTCACGTAGCCGGGGTCGCTCGCCGCGGCGGCGGGCGCGGCGAGCGCGATGCAGATGCAGGCAAGGACGTTCCTCATGGCGGGCGCGTTTCGGTGGTGCGAAGCGTCGATTCTAGATCGGATTCAGTCCAGCGCCGCGAGCACGCGCTCGGGCGCGAGCGTCACGAGGCAGTTGGTGTGGCCGAGCGGGACAGACGCGCGGAAGCACGGGCTGCACTCGAGCTTGAGCGTGACGACGCGTGCGTGCGGCGAGAGCGGCGGCGTGAAGGCGCGGGCTCGACGAGCCGAAGATCGCGGCGGTCGGGCGGTCGAGCGCGGCGGCGATGTGCATGAGTCCCGAGTCGTTGGTGACGACGCGCGCGGCGAGCGACATGAGGTCGATCGCCTCGTCGAGCGAGGTGCGGCCCGCGAGGTCCACGCAGGCCCCACCGCCCGATTGCCGGATCTGCGCGGTGATGGCCGCGTCTTTCGCGGAGCCGAGGAGCCATACCTGGAATCGCCGCGCTCGGCCAGCGTCGCGCGCAAGCGTCGCGAAGTGCTCCGCCGGCCAGCGCTTGGCGGGACCGTATTCGGCACCCGGCGCGAATACCGCGACCGGCTGGTCGAGCGCCAGCCCGAATGCGGCGAGCGTCGCGGCGCGCTGCGCCGCGTCCGACCGCCAGCCGCGGCGCGGGCAGCGGCCGCGCAGCGCCTCGCCCGCGGGCTGCGCGAGCGCCGCGTAGCGCTCGGCGATGCAGCGGCAGCGCCTGCGTCGTCGAGGCGCCGCGCAGTCGTTGAGCAGCCCGCAGCGCATCTCGCCGCGATAGCCGGTGCGCACGCGGGATGCCCGCGTGCCACGGCATGAGCGCCGACTTCAGCTGTTGGGCAGCACCACCGCGCGGTCGTAGCGCGGGAGCGTCTTCGCGAAGCGGCGCCGCCCGCCCAGGGCGAGCTCGCCGTGGCCGAACGGCAGCGCGATCGTGGCGCCGCGACCTGCGGCATGCGCCGGTACACCGGCAACGCCCAGGGGGGCGCCAGCACGTCGATCGGATCCGCCGGGTCGCGCTTCCTTCAGCCGCACGATCAGCGGCTGCGACAGGACTGCGTCACCGATCCACGAAGGCGCAACGACGAGCGTCCTCACGGGCGGGTCCCCGGCGCGCCGGGAGGAAGCGTCACGGCCGCGGGTGGCCTAATGGCCCGGCGCCGCCGGTGAACTTGTACAGCGTGCCGCAGTACGGGCAGCGCGCCTCGCCGCGTCTCCTCGATCGGCAGGTACACGCGCGGGTGCGTGTTCCACAGCTTCTGCGAGGGCAGCGGACAGTGCAGCGGGCAGGTCCTGCGCGGTGACCTCCACGCAGCTTCTGGTCAAGCTCGGACGGCAGCGACATTTTGCGGTCTCGCACCGGCGCCAGCCAGTGGTGGTACTTGCGGTTGCGGCCCGTTGACGATGTCGAAGAACGCCGTCTGGATCTTCTCGGTGATCGGGCCGCGCGCGCCGCTGCCGATCACGCGGCGGTCGAGCTCGCGGATCGGCGTGACTTCGGCGGCGGTGCCGGTGAAGAACGCCTCGTCGGCGATGTAGATGTCGTCGCGCGTGATGCGCGTCTTCTCCACGGCGATGCCCAGGTCCGTGCAGATCGACTGCACGCTGCGCCAGGTGATGCCGTTCAGCGCCGTGGTGAGCTGCGGCGTGTACACGCGCCCGTCCTTGACGATGAAGATGTTCTCGCCGGCGCCTTCGGCCACGAAGCCGTCGGTGTCGAGGAGCAGCGCCTCGTCGTAGCCGTCCTCCGTGGCCTCGAGGTTGGCGAGGATCGAGTTGGCGTACGTGGTGGCGACCTTGGCGCGCGCCATCGTGACGTTCACGTGATGGCGCGCGAAGGACGAGGTCTTCACGCGGATGCCCTTCTTCAGGCCTTCCTCGCCGAGGTAGGCGCCCCACGGCCACGCGGCGATCGACACGTGCACCTTCGCGCCCACCGGGCGAGACGCCCATCTTCTCGGAGCCGTAGAAGGCGAGCGGGCGCAGGTAGCAGCTCTCCAGCTTGTTGGCGCGCACGACCTCGCGCTGCGCCTCCATCAGCTGCTCGCGCGTGTACGGGATCTCCATCATGTAGATCTTCGCCGAGTTGAACAGCCGGTCGGTGTGCTCCTTCAGGCGGAAGATCGCGGTGCCGATCTCCGTCTTGTAGGCGCGCACGCCCTCGAACACCGCCAGGCCGTAGTGCAGCGAATGGGTGAGGACGTGGGTGGTGGCCTCGCGCCAGGGCACGAGCTTGCCGTCGTACCAGATGAAGCCGTCGCGGTCTGCCATCGACATGGATCGGCGCTCCGGGGGAGCTGGGCGAGTCGAGCGGCAATTTTAGCCCAATCCGCGGGGGGCCGGGGCGATCTGTGCCATAATCGCCCCATTGTTGCGCAGGACGAAGAGGGAGCGCTGCACCGCATGGCATGCAGGATACTTCCAGCGGGCCGTCCGCAGCCGCCACAGCCCCGCCCACGGCGGCGGACACATGCCGCAAGTCAGCCCGGAGGAAAAGCTCTCCGGCGACATGCTGATGCTCACCACCGGCTTCATGATGTGCGCGGCCGCGCTCTGGCTCGCCGTGTACTGGAGCATGGGGTACCAGTACTCGACCGCGATCCCGCTCGTCTTCCAGGGCCTGTCGGTCATCACCATCACGCCTGTGCTGGAAGTTCCGCCGCGTGTACGCCTTCGCGGTGGTGCAGCTGGCGCTGATCCTGTTCACGCCCTTCGCGATGCAGTGGTCCATCGGCAACTTCGTGAACGCCTCGGGCGTGAGCCTCTGGGGGCTCATGGCGCCGGTGGGCGCGGTCACGGTGCTGGGCACGCGCCAGTCGGTGCCGTGGTTCTTCGCCTGGCTCTTCATGACCGTGATGGCCGGCGTCTTCGACTACATGCTCTCGGGCACCGTGAGCAAGCTTCGACCTGCAGACGGTCGCCGTGTTCTTCGTGCTCAACTTCGCCGCGATCTCGGTGATGATCTATTCGCTGCTCTGGTACTTCGCGAGCGAGAAGCAGAAGCTGCGCCTGCAGGTCGACGCTTCCCACGAGGAGATCCGCCTCGAGCGCGACCGCAGCGAGCGCCTGCTGCTCAACATCCTGCCGCCCGCGATCGCCGAGCGCCTGAAGCGGAACGAGGTGAACATCGCGCAGGGCCACGCCGACGTGACCGTGATGTTCGCCGACATCGTGGGCTTCACGCGCATGACCGAGGAGCTCTCGCCGGTCGAGACGGTGAAGATCCTGAACGACGTCTTCTCGATCTTCGACGACGTCGCCGACCACTACCACGTCGAGAAGATCAAGACCATCGGCGACGCCTACATGGCCGCCGCCGGCCTGGAGACCGGTGCGCAGATCCATTACGCGGACGCGGTGGCGCACATGGCGCTCGACATGCAGGCCAAGATCGAGGAGTACCGCAAGCGCACCGGCGAGCGCATCGAGATCCGCATCGGCATCGGCACGGGCCCGGTGGTGGCGGGCGTCATCGGCAAGAAGAAGTTCATCTACGACATGTGGGGCGACACGGTGAACGTCGCCTTCCGCATGGCCGCCGACGCCTACTCGGGCGCGATCCAGGTCGACCTCATGACCTACCGGCGCCTGCAGCACCGCTTCCGCTTCGACGAGGTGCACGAGGTGGAGATCAAGGGCAAGGGGCGCATGCAGGTCTTCCAGCTCATGGGCCCGCTCGAGACGGTTGCCCAGGCCTCGGCCTAGCTCCCGAACACCGCCTTCCACAGCCGGCGCACGGCCGCGCGTTCCGCCGCCAGCTCTTCGGGCGCGAGGCGCACCTGGTCCTCGTCGTTGAGCGTTGCAGCGTGGGTGCGCTGGCGCATCGCGAGGTAGGCGTCGGCGGCGCCGCCGGCCGTCTGCGCGTCGATGAGCGCGAGCCCGGCCGCGCGCAGGAGCAGCGCGTGATTGCCCTTGTTCTCGCGCAGCGCGGGGTGCGCGGGCCCTTCGGCGAGCACCAGGGCCTGCACGCAGAACTCGAGATCGATCACGCCGCCTTCCACGTACTTGATGTCCTGGGCCTCTGCCTTGTGCTCGGCGCGCATCCTGGCCCGCATCGCGGCGACGTCCGCGAGCACGCGCGCGCGGTCCCTGGGCTGCGCGAGGATCTCGTCGCGCACCTGCTCGAAGCGCTCGCCCGTGGCGCGCTCGCCGGCGCAGGCGCGCGCCCGGGTGAGCGCCTGGTGCTCCCAGGTCCACGCGCGCCGCAGCTGGTAGTCGCGGTAGGCCGCGAGCGAGCTCACCAGCAATCCCGCGGCGCCGTCCGGGCGCAGGCGCAGGTCGGTCTCGTAGAGCACGCCCGCCCCGGTGTGGCTCGTCATCCAGGTGTTGACGCGCTGGGCCACGCGCGCGAGGCGCTCGGCCGGCGGCGCCACCGCTGCGTCGTACAGGAAGATCACGTCCAGGTCGGACCCGTAGCCCAGCTCCTTGGCGCCCAGCTTGCCGTAGCCCACCACGCAGAAGCCCGGCACGCCCGCGCGCGGCAGGCCGAGGCTCGCGGCGGCTTCCGACAGCGTCACGTCGAGGATCGCGTCGGCCAGCGCCGTGAGCTCGTCCGAGAGCGCCATGACCGGCAGCTCGCCCTCGAGGTCGGCGATCGTGAGGCGCAGCATGTGGCGCTGCTTGAAATGGCGCAGGTGGTCGAGGAGGCGCTCCACGTCGCCGGCGAGCGCCGCGCACTCGGCGGCGAGGCCCGCGCGCTCCGCGGCCCAGTCGGTGGCCGCGAAGCTCGCCGCCCCGTGCGTGAGCTCGTCGAGCAGGATCGGGTGGCGCGCGAGCAGGCGCGCCGCCCACGCGCTCCCGGCCACCAGGTGCGCGGCGCGCTGCAGGACCTGCGGATATTCGACCAGCAGGGAGTAATAGGACTCGCGCGCGCCGATCGCCTCGAGCAGCTCGAGCAGGCGGGCGGCCGTGGCCTCGCCGTTGCCCTCGCGCGCCACCGCGGCCACCAGCTCGGGCATCAGCCGCTCGATGCGCGCGCGAATCGACGCGGAGAGCGCGCGGTAGCGGCGCGCGCGCGTGAACTCCACCAGGCGCCGGGCCACGGCTTGCGCCTCGGCGATGCCGGCCTCGGCCAGGTCCTCCGCGAGGCCCGCGGGATCCGGCGCAGCCTGCGGATCGTGGAGCCACGCGGCGAGGCTCGCCGAGCGCCGGTGGGCGGGCGGCGCGTCGAATAGCGCGTTGAAAGCTTCCTGCACCGTGGCGCGGTGGCCGTCGAGGGAGCGCGCCAGCGCGTCCCAGTCGGCGCAGTCCATCGCCTCGGCGAGAAGCGCGCGCCGTTCCGGCTCGCGCGGCAGCGACTGGGTCTGCTGGTCGTCGTAGTACTGCAGCCGGTGCTCGAGCCGGCGCAGGAACTCGTAGGCCCGCCCGAGCGCCGCGGCGCGCCCGGGCTCGATCAGGCCGCGCTCGGCGAGCGCGCGCAGCGCCGCGCGCGTGGACGGGGTGCGCAGCGCCGCGTCGCGTCCCCCGCGCACCATCTGGATGAGCTGCACCGAGAATTCGATCTCGCGGATGCCGCCCACGCCCACCTTGATGTCCTCGGCCTTGCGCCGCCGGATGGCCGCCTCGAAGATGCGCGCATGCAGCTCGCGCAGCTGCTCGAGCATGCCGTAGTCGAGGTAGCGCCGGTACACGAAGGGCTCGACGCGCTCGCGCAATCCCGCCTCCGGACCGGCGATCGCGCGCGCCTTGAGCCATGCGTAGCGTTCCCACGGGCGGCCGTGGGCGATGAAGTAGTCCTCGAGCGCGGGGAGCGAGGTCGCGAGCGGCCCGCTGTCGCCGAACGGGCGCAGGCGCATGTCCACGCGCAGCGCCTGCCCGTCGTCCGTGTGCTCGCCGAGCAGCGCGATGATCGCCCGCCCCGCCGCGGCGAAGAATTCCGCATGGGTGCTGGGCGGCGTGCCGCGCGTGGCGCCCTCGGTGCCGTACAGGAACACGAGGTCCACGTCCGACGAGACGTTGAGCTCGCCCCCGCCCAGCTTGCCGAGCGCGACGACCAGCAGCTGCGCGTCGTCCGAAGGCTCCCCGAACTGCGCGGCCGTGACCTCGCGGGCGCGCGCTGCGGCGGCGGCGATGCATTCTTCCGCGAGCGCGCCCATGGTGGCGAACACCTCGTCGAGGCTTGCCATGCCGTTCAGGTCGCGGTGGGCGAGGCGCACCATGACGCGCTCGCGCACGTGCCGCAGCCGCGCCGCGAGGCCGGCGCCTTCGCCCGCCAGGGCGGAGCGCATCTGCGCGCGCGCGAAGGGCCGCGCCGCGTCTTGCTCGAGCTCGTCCACGAGCGCGGGATGCGCTGCGGCGGCGCGCGCGACATAGCGGGACAGGCGCAGGGTGCGGTCGAACGCCGGTCGGAAGGGCGGGTCGGGCGCCTGCATCATTGACGCTACAATAGCGCACAAGAACCGCTTCCCCCGAGGACCGAATCAAGGCCATACCGCGTATCCTTTTCCGCCTCGCAGCGGGCGCAGCGGCCTTTGTCCTCGTGGCCTTCGCCGTGCTGGTGCTATGGCTGCGATACGCGGCGCTTCCCAACGTGGACCGTTACCGCGCGGAGATCGTCTCCTCGATCGAGCGCGTCTCGGGCATGGGTGTGCGGGTGCGCGCGATCTATGGCGGCTGGGAGGGCCTGCGCCCGAGCCTGTCGATGGTCGGCATGGAGCTCGACGACGCGCGCGGCAAGGCCGTCCTCGGTTTCGAGCGCGCCGAGGTGAAGCTTTCGTGGTGGACGCTCCTTGCCGGGCACCTGCGCTTCTACGACGTCGATTTCTACAGCCCGAACCTGGTCCTGCGGCGCGGCGCCGACGGGTTGATCTACCTCGCCGACAAGCCGCTCAATCCACCCGGGCCGGACCAGCAAAGCGCGTTCACCGCGTGGCTCCTGGCCCAGCCGAGCCTGGGCGTCCACGACGCGACGCTGGTGTGGCGCGATGACAAGGCGGGCGCCCCCGAGGTGCGCCTCACCGACGTGCAGATCGAGCTGCGCAAGCGGCATGGCCGCCACCTGGCGGCGCTCACTGCGCGCCCGCCGCCGGAGCTCGCCGGGCGCATCGAGCTGCACGCCGACGTGGTGGTGCGCCACGCCGGCGGCGGCTGGCATGCCGCGGGCGAGGTCTTCGGCGAGGCGCTGGGCACGGACCTCGCGCGCCTGCGCGCCCACCTCCCGCTCCCCGAGACGCTGCGCAGCGGCGTCGGCAGCGTGCGCGTATGGGCGTCATTCTCCGGCGACGCGGTGCGCGAAGTCGTCGCGGACATCAACATGCGTGATGCGAAGGCGCAGCTCACCGCGGACGCATTGCCGCTCGAGCTGGCCACGCTCTCCGGGCGCGCGATCTATGACGCGCAGCCCGGCGGCTTCACTTTCGCCACCCGCGACCTGCGCTTCCGCCTGCGCGGGGGCGAGGAGGCGCAGCCCGGCAACTTCTCCATCGCGCGCACTGCCACGGCGGACCACCTGCCGCGCGTGGTGGTGCGCGCCGACGGCATCGACCTCAAGATCGCGGCTACGCTGATCGACTATTTCCCGGTGCCGCACGACATCAAGGCGCAGGCGCAGCGCTTCGCCCCGCGCGGGCGCCTGAGCGAGGCGACGCTCACCTGGACCGGCGCGGATGCCTCCCATGCCCGGACCTACTCGCTCAAGGGCCGCTTCACGGAGCTCGCGGTCAACGAAGTCGCTCCCTGGCCCGGCGTGGCGGGAATTTCCGGGCGCATCGAGGGCTCGCAGGACGGGGGCACGCTCGAGCTCGATTCGCGCAGCGCCTCGCTGCAGTTGGACGGCATGTTCCGCGCGCCGCTCGCCTTCGACACGCTCGAGGGGCGCGCGCGCTGGAAGCGTGCCGGCCCCGCGTTGCAGGTGGATATCGAGGAGGCTCGCTTCGCCAACGCGGATGGGCAGGGGCAATTGGCGGGCACCTGGCGCTCGCTGCCTGCGTCGAAGGAGAAGTCGCCGGGGTACGCCGACATCAAGGGCAAGCTCACCCAGGTCCTGGCGAGCCGCATCGGCGACTATCTGCCCAACCACCTGAGCGGCACGCGCGCCTGGCTCGATCGTGCCGTGCTCGCCGGGACCAGCGCGCACGTGGGCTTCGAGATCAAGGGAGACCTGTGGCAATTCCCGTTCGGCCCGGGCAGCGACGGGCATTTCCTCGTGCAGGGCGACCTCCATGGCGGGCGCCTCAAGTACCTTCCCGACTGGCCCTCGGTCGATGCCATCGAGGGCAACTTCCGGTTCGAGAACCGGCGCATGGAGATCGACGCCGACACCGCGTCCATATTCGCCAGCCGTGCGAGCGCGGTGACGGCGGTGATCGACGACCTGGGCGCGAGGCCGCCCCGCCTCACGATCGACGGCAGCGTCGATACGTCCGGCACGGACAGCGTGCGCTTCCTGCGCGAATCCCCGCTGGTGAACGGTCCGGGCGCGTTCACGCGCGCCGTCGCGGTCGAGGGACCGGCGCGCCTGAAGCTGCACCTGGATTTCCCGCTCTACGGCGCGGAGCCGGGGCATGTGGCCGGCGAATACCAGTTCGCGGACGCGACGGTGAGCGCGGGGCACGAGCTCACCATGCGCGGGGTGCGCGGGCGGCTCGCGTTCACCGAGCGCGGCGTGCGGGCGAGCGACATCACCGGGAGCCTCTTCGGCAAGCCGGCGCGCCTGGCGATGTCCACGGAGCCCGACGGCCGCGTGCTCACCACCATCGACGGCAGCATCGACGCGGCGGCCATGGCGCAGTTCATGCCCGAGGCGATCGCGCGCCGCCTCTCGGGCGACGCCGAGTGGCAGGCGCGCATCGTCACCGGTTCCCAGGGGACGGACCTGTCCATTACCTCGGACCTGAAGGGGCTCGCGGCGACGCTGCCCGAGCCGCTGGCGAAGGCGGCCGGCGAGGCGCGCACGCTCAAGGTCCGGATCGAGCACCTCGGCGCCGCCGACGCGCTCACCAGCGCAGACCTCGAAGGCGGCATCTACGGGCGCTTCGGCACCATGGGTCCGCCCGAGGCGCGGCGCTGGCACGCGGCGTTGCGCTTCGGCGCCCCCGTGGGCGACGCGCCTCAGCGCGAAGGCCTCTGGCTCTACGGCGCGCTCGCTTCGCTCGACGCCGACGCCTGGCAGAACCTGTTCGCGCTCCCGAAGACGCCGGCGGCGCCGAGCGCCGGGACTGCCACGCCGGTCGCAGAGGGCGCGCAGGCCTCCCCGTCCGCCACGCAAGCTTCTCCGCCCGCCACGCAGGCTTCTCCGCCCGCCACGCAGGCTTCCTCGCCCGCGGCGGCGCCCGCCACCGGCACCATCCCGCAGGCCGAAGCCTCCGCGGCGCAGGGCGCGCAGGCCGCCGTACCCGCAGCGCTCGAGCTGCGTGGGGTCGACCTCACGCTCGGGAAGTTGCACTACTTCGGGCGCGATTTCCGGGAGATGCACGCGCAGCTCGAACGCTCCGGCGGGCGCTGGACGGGCCAGCTCGAGAGCCCGAATATCGCCGGGAAGGTGCGCTGGGATCCCGCGGGGCGCGGGCACCTGGAGGCGACACTCGATCGCCTGTCGATCACGGCCTCGGAACCGGGCGAGGCGAACGCTGCCCAGTCGGCCGGAGGCGACCTCCCGGCGATCGACGTGACCGCCGATCGCTTCGAGTTCCACGGCCACTGGCTCGGACGCCTCGCGCTCAAGGCCGTGCAGAGCGAGGACCGGTGGATCATCGACCGGCTCGACATCACCAACGGCCACGCGCAGCTGCATTCGACGGGCGGATGGCGCCGCACCGGCACGGGCTCGATCAGCACGCTCACCCTCAAGCTCGAGACCGGCAACCTGAACGCGCTGCTCGGCCAGTTCGGCTACGGTGAGTACCTCAAGCGCGGCAGCGGCAGCCTGGCGGCCGACCTCGTGTGGCCGGGATATCCCTACGACTTCGCGCTCGCGGCCCTCGCGGGAACGCTCAAGGTCGACGCGCGCCGCGGCCAGTTCGCCAAGATCGAGGCGGGCGCCGGCAAGCTGCTCGGGCTGCTGTCGCTGCAGTCGCTCCCGCGGCGCGCCACGCTCGACTTCCGCGACGTCTTCAGCGAGGGCTTCGCCTTCGATCGCATCCAGGGCGACGTGAAGGTGGCCCAGGGCGTGCTGGTAGCCGACAGCTTCGAGATCAGCGGCCCGGCGGCATTCGTGAGCCTGAGCGGCCAGATCTCGCTGCCCGAGGAGACGCAGGACCTCACGATGCGCGTCGTGCCCGAGGTGACCGAGGGCTTGGCCCTCGCCGCCACCCTGCTCGGCACGCCGGTGCTGGGCCTGTCGACGCTGGTCGTGTCCAAGCTGCTGAGCAACCCCCTCGGCAAGGCCGTGGCCTACGAGTACCAGGTGACGGGTTCATGGGATAATCCGCAGGTCACGCGCCTCTCCGGCCCCCCGCCGAAAGCCGCCGCCGCGGCCTCGCCATGATCATCACCCGCAACTCGACGACGCCCGAAGCGCTGCGCGAGACGATGAGCGCCACGCAGTCGATGTTCCGCGTGGCCGCCGTGCAGATGGCCTCGGGCCCCCATGTGGGCGCCAACCTGCAGGAGGCCCAGCGCCTGATCGAGCTCGCCGCGGCCACCGGCGCGCGCATCGTCGCCCTGCCCGAGTACTTCGCCATCATGGGCATGAAGGACACCGACAAGGTCGCCGCCCGGGAGAAGGACGGGTCGGGCCCGATCCAGTCGTTCCTCGCCGAGCAGGCGCGCCGCCACCGCATATGGATCGTCGGCGGCTCGGTGCCGCTCGAGGCGAGCGTGCCCGACAAGGTGCGCAACGCCTGCCTGGTCTACAACCAGGAGGGCGAGCGCGTCGCCCGCTACGACAAGATCCACCTGTTCGGCTTCGAGCTGGGCAACGAGCGCTACAGCGAGGTGCGCACCATCGAGCCGGGCGAGCGGGTGTGCGCGGTGGATTCGCCCTACGGGAAGCTGGGGATCTCGGTGTGCTACGACCTGCGCTTTCCCGAGCTTTACCGGGCCATGGGCGAGGTCGACCTGATCTTCGTTCCATCGGCCTTCACCGAGACCACGGGCAAGGCCCATTGGGATACGCTGATACGCGCGCGGGCGATCGAGAACCTGGCCTACGTGGTGGCCCCCGCGCAGGGCGGCTACCACGTGAACGGCCGCGAGACGCACGGCCATACGATGATCGTGGATCCGTGGGGAGTGGTCCTCGACCGGCTTCCCAGGGGCTCCGGGGTTGTAGTCGCGGGGGTGAACCCCACCTATCAAGCCAAGATCCGGCGCAGCCTTCCGGCGCTCAGCCACAAGATTGTCCGTCAGTGGTAGTTAGGCGACGATGGCGGAAATTAAGCGATATTCATGACAAAGCCAGGCCCCACTAGCCTCGAGATAGCCAGCGCTGCCCTGCTCACCCCATTCGGCCTGGATGAGCTCGCGACGCAGCGCATTTTCGGCACTATCCTGGCGCATCGTGCTGATGATGCAGACCTTTTCTTCCAGTACAACCGCTCCGAGGGGTGGACGCTGGAAGAAGGCGAGGTCAAGTCGGGCAGCTACTCGATCGACCAGGGGGTGGGCGTGCGCGTGGTGGCGGGGGAGAAGACCGCCTTTGCCTACGCCGACGACATCAATGCCGAAGCGCTGGAGGCGGCCGCTAAGGTGACCCGGGCGATCGCTTCCGACGGCGGCAGCCGCACGGCGGGCGCGCTCGCGCTGCGCACCGGCAACGACCTGTACGCGCCGATCGATCCGGTGGCCCAGTTCGACGACGGCGCCAAGGTGCGCATCCTCGAGACGCTCGAACGCCACGCCCGCGCCGCCGATCCGCGGGTAAAGCAGGTGATCGGGCGCCTGTCGGGCGAGTACGACGTGGTGCTGGTGGCACGCGCCGACGGCGGGCTTGCCGCCGACGTGCGTCCGCTGGTGCACCTGTCCATCACGGTGATCGTCGAGCAGGACGGCCGGCGCGAGCAGGGGCACCAGGGCGCCGGCGGGCGCTTCGGCTACGCCTTCTTCACCGACCAGATCCTCGAGAAGCTCGCCCGCGACGCCGTGCGCCAGGCGCTGGTGAACCTGGAGGCGCGTCCCGCCCCGGCCGGGGTGATGAGCGTGGTGCTTGGCCCGGGCTGGCCGGGGATCCTGCTGCACGAGGCAATCGGGCACGGCCTGGAGGGCGACTTCAACCGCAAGGGCACCTCGGCCTTCAGCGGAAGGGTGGGCGAGCGGGTGGCCGCCCCGGGGGTCACGGTGGTCGATGACGGCACCATTCCCGATCGCCGCGGGTCGCTGTCGGTCGACGACGAGGGAAATCCCACCACGCGCAGCGTGCTGATCGAGGACGGGATCCTGCGCGGCTACCTGCAGGACCGCCTGAATGCCAGGCTCATGGGTGTGGCGCCCACCGGCAACGGCCGCCGCGAGTCCTACGCGAGCATCCCGATGCCGCGCATGACCAATACGTTCATGCTGGGCGGCGAGCGCGACAGCGCCGAGATCGTGGCCTCGGTCGAGCGCGGCCTCTACGCGGTGAACTTCGGCGGCGGCGAGGTCGACATCACCAGCGGCAGGTTCGTGTTCTCCGCCTCCGAGGCCTACTGGATCGAGGGCGGCAAGATCCTCTATCCGGTGCGCGGCGCCACCCTGATTGGCAACGGCCCCGAGGCGCTCACCCGCGTAACCATGATCGGCAACGACCTGAGCCTCGATCCGGGCATCGGCATGTGCGGCAAGGACGGGCAGAGCGTGCCGGTGGGCGTGGGGCTGCCCACGATCCGCATCGAGGGACTCACCGTGGGCGGTACCGCGTAGGGCGCGCTGCGCGCATCCGATCGGCGCCGCAGCGCGTATCTCCTGCATTCCCCGTACATCGAGCAAGACACCATGACCCGCAGAAACTTCATCGCCGCCCTGGGCGGCCTCATCGCCATGCAACGCAGCGTCGCATCCGCCGCCGGCGGCGAGAACCCCGGCAAGGTCGAGAAGCTGGCGCTTTCGGAAGACGAGTGGCGCAAGCGCCTCACGCCGGAGCAGTTCGCGGTCCTGCGCCAGGAAGCCACCGAGAGCCCCGGCTCGAGCCCGCTCAACCATGAGAAGCGCCCCGGCCAGTTCGTCTGCGCCGGATGCGCGCTGCCGCTCTTCCTTTCGCAGGCCAAGTACGACAGCGGCACCGGTTGGCCGAGCTTCTACGACTACATCGCCGGCCACCTGGAGATGAAGACCGACTTCCGGCTGATCTATCCGCGCACCGAGTACCACTGCGCGCGCTGCGGCGGCCACCAGGGGCACGTGTTCAACGACGGTCCCAAGCCCACCGGCAAGCGCTACTGCAACAACGGCGTCGCGCTCAAGTTCATCCCCGCGTGAGGCGACGCGGGGTCGGGTGTGCTAGGATCGCGCTCATGCGCAAGCCGATCGCGTGCTTTGATTGGTACTTCCGTCTCCTGCCCGCCGGCGGTTGAGAGGATTTGACGCGAGCCCGAGCCCAGCGAATCCGAAAAAACCGCCAGCCGCACACTGGCGGTTTTTTAATGCCCATGACCCACTACCGCACAGACGATGTCCGCATCGAGCAAGGCGACGAGCTCCTCGCCCCGATGCAGGTGATGCGCGAGCTGGCCGCCGACGAGCGCAGCGAGCGCACCACATTCGAGGCGCGCAGGGCGGTGCACGACATCCTGCGCGGCGCCGATGACCGCCTGCTGGCCGTGGTCGGGCCGTGCTCGATCCACGACTACGCGGCCGCCGTGGATTACGCGCGCCGGCTCGCTCCCGAGGTCGCGCGCCTGCGTGGCGAGCTCGCGATCGTGATGCGGGTGTACTTCGAGAAGCCGCGCACCACCGTCGGCTGGAAGGGATTCATCAACGATCCGCGCCTGGACGAGTCCTTCGACATGAACGAGGGCATCCGCCTCGCGCGCAAGCTCCTGCTCGAGGTGAACGGGCTGGGCGTGCCGTGCGGCACGGAGTTCCTCGACCTCATCTCGCCGCAGTACCTGGCCGACCTCATCGCGTGGGGCGCGATCGGTGCGCGCACCACGGAGTCGCAGACCCACCGCCAGCTCGCCTCGGGCCTGTCGTGCCCGGTGGGATTCAAGAACGGCACCGACGGCAACGTCCGCATCGCGGTGGACGCGATCAAGGCCGCCAACGCGCGCCACCATTTCATCTCGGTCACGAAATCCGGCCACGTCGCGGTCTTCAAGACCGCCGGCAACGAGGACTGCCACGTGATCCTGCGCGGCGGGACGGCGCCCAACTACGACGCCGCGAGCGTGGACGCCGCGTGCCGCGAGCTCGCCGCCGCGGGGCTCGCGCAGCACCTGATGGTGGACCTGTCGCACGCCAACTCGGGCAAGCAGTACCGCAGGCAGATCGAGGTGGGCGCGGAAGTGGCGCGCCAGCTCGCGGGCGGCGAGCGGCGCATCGTCGGCGCGATGGTCGAAAGCCACATCAACCCCGGCCGCCAGGACCTGCTGCCGGGCAGGCCGCTCGCCTACGGCGTGTCGATCACCGACGCGTGCCTGGGGTGGGACGATACCGTCGCGCTGCTCGAAACGCTCGCCGAGGGTGTGCGCCGGCGCCGCGTGGCCGTCGAGGAGTGAGATGGGCAAGGAGAACGGGAAGGCCATGGGACACGAGGCGAGGAACGGGACCGGCGCGCGGCCCGGGCCGGTGAGCGTGGTCGGGCGCACCGACGACCTGCGCATCGCGGGCGTGCGCGCCCTGATCGCGCCCGAGCTGCTGCTCGAGGAATTGCCCGTGGACGCGGCCTCGCTCGCCACCGTGACCAGCGCGCGCCAGGCCGTGCACCGGGTGCTGCACGGCGCCGACGATCGCCTGCTCGCGGTCGTGGGCCCGTGCTCGATCCACGATTCGGGCGCCGCGCTCGAGTACGCGGTGAACCTGCGCGAGGCGGCCGGGCGCCACGCCGCCGACCTGCTGATCGTGATGCGGGTGTACTTCGAGAAGCCGCGCACGACCGTCGGCTGGAAGGGCTACATCAACGATCCGCACCTCGACGGCAGCTTCGCGATCAACGAGGGGCTGCGCCTGGCGAGGAAGCTGCTGCTCGAGATCAATCGCCTGGGGCTGCCGTGCGGGACCGAGTTCCTCGACCTGCTCTCGCCGCAGTACATCTCCGATCTCATCGCCTGGGGGGCGATCGGCGCGCGTACCACGGAGTCCCAGACGCACCGCCAGCTCGCCTCGGGCCTGTCGTGCCCGGTCGGGTTCAAGAACGGCACCGACGGCTCGATCAAGGTGGCGGTGGATGCGCTGCGCGCGGCCGCCGCGCCGCATGCCTTCATGGGCATGACCAAGACCGGCCAGGCGGCGATCTTCGAGACCGTCGGCAACGAGGACTGCCACGTGATACTGCGCGGGGGAAAGGCGCCCAACTACGGCGCGCAGAGCGTCGAGGCGGCCGCGCGCGAGCTCGCCGCGGCGGGGCTCGCGCCGCACCTGATGATCGATTTTTCCCACGCCAACGCGTCCAAGCAGTATCGCAAGCAGCTCGAGGTGGGCGCCGACGTGGCCGCGCAGATCGCGCACGGCGACGAGCGCATCGTCGGGGTGATGGTGGAAAGCCACCTGCATCCCGGGCGCCAGGACCTCGTGGCGGGCAAGCCGCTCGCGCACGGGATATCGATCACCGATCCGTGCCTGGGCTGGGACGACACGGCGCCGCTGCTCGAGGTCCTCGCGCAGGCGGTGCGGGCCCGGCGCCTGTCCCAGCCCGAATAGCACCGGCGCGCGCCGCATCCATGTCCAAGAGCGACTTCCGCATCCTCGGCCGGCGCGAAGGCAACGCCGAGTCGATCCGCTTCACCTATCGCGGCGTCACGTTCGACCAGGACACCTTCCACGTGTTGGCCGGCCTGTGCGCGGTCGACACGCGCGAGTACGTCGAGCGCACCTTTCGCGCGCTGCAGGCCGCGGGCCAGACGTGCGCGCGCATGGGCGCGTACAAGCCGCGCACCAGCCCGTACGACTTCCAGGGCTACGGCGCAGCGTGCCTGCCCTACGTCTTCGAGCTCGCCGGCAAGTACGGCATCCGCGTGATCGCCATGGAGATCACGCACGAGTCGCACATCGACGAGATCCGCGCCGCGCTGCGCGCAGACCGGCAACGCCGACCGGCGTGATGCTGCAGATCGGCACGCGCAACACGCAGAACTTCGAGCTGCTCAAGGCCGTCGGCAGCGCAGCAGGAGTTCCCGGTGCTGTTCAAGCGCGGCATCGGCATCACGCTCGACGAGTCGCTCAACGCCGGCGAGTACATCGCGCCTCGGACGGCAACCGCAAGATCGTCTTCTGCCTGCGCGGCATGAAGACCAACTTCGGCGACCCGCACCGCAACTTCGTCGACTTCGCGCACGTGCCGGTGGTCAAGCGCCTGACGCGCATGCCGGTGTGCATCGATCCGTCGCACTCGGTGGGCACGCGCGTCGGTCGCGCCCGACGGGCTGCTCGACATCTTCCACGTCACCGCGCAGGGCATCATCGCCGGCGCCAACATGGTGCTCGTGGACGTCCATCCCAAGCCGCGCAAGGCGCTGGTCGACGGGCCGCAGGCGCTCACGCTCGAGGAGCTGCCCGGCTTTCTCGAGGACTGCGCGATCGCCCGCGAAGCCTACGAGAAGCGCCGGGCGCTGGCCGCGGGCCGGGAGCCGTCGCGCGCGTGAGCGCCCTGGCCGTTCGCGCCCGGGCGCTGCTCGCGGGCCTCGCCGCCGTGCTCGCGCTTCCCCAGGCCCTCGCCGCGGTCGCGGTCACCGACGACGCGGGGCGCGTGGTGCGCCTGGAGTCGCCCGCGCGTCGCGTCGTAACGCTCGCACCCTTCCTCACCGAGCTCGCGTTTTCCGCCGGCGCCGGCGCCAACGTGGTGGGCGTGAGCGCGTACAGCGACTTCCCGCCGCAGGCCAGGCGCCTTCCGCAAGTGGCCACGGCGGCCGGGCTGGGGCTCGAGCGCATCGCCGCGCTGCACCCCGACCTGATCCTCGCGTGGATGGACGGCGTGCGTCCCGAGGACGTCGAGCGCCTCGAGGGCTTCGGCGCGGCGGTATACCTGGCCAAAGGGCGCACGCTCGAAGACGTGCCGCGCGTGCTGCGCGCGATCGGCCTGCTCACGGGCCACGACGCGGCCGCGGCGGCGAGCGCGTACCAGGGCGAGCTCGCCACATTGCGCCGCGCCAACGCGGGCAAGCCGCGCCTGAGCGCCTTCCTCGAGATCTGGAGCGATCCGCTCACCACGGTGTCCGGCCGGCACTTCATGAACGAGGCGCTGGCGATCTGCGGCGCCGACAACATCTTCGCCGACCTGCCGGGCGTGGCGCCGCTCGTGTCCTGGGAGGAGCTCTATGCGCGCGACCCGCAGGTGATCGTGGGCGTGGGATCGGCCCGCGACGCGCGCGATTTCGCGGCGCGCTGGAAGCGCCACCCGACGCTCTCGGCGGTGAAGGCGGGGCGCCTCGTGTACGTCGATCCCGACCGGCTCCAGCGCACGACCGCCCGCACCCCCGCGGGCATCGCGCAGCTTTGCGCGGCGCTCGACCGCGCGCGGCCCTAGGCGAGGTTTACCACGGGCCCCGAGCACAGCACGGGACCGGTGGGATGCGGCATGGGAGAGCCGCCCGCGGGTTCCATGCTCACCACGAGCATGCGTGCGCCGCGCAGGCGCGGATCGTCGGGGGCAAGGGGCATCGTCATCTCCCGGTCCGCATTGGGCACCAGGCCGAGGGAGCGCGGCGGTCCGTTCTCCGGCATCGCCCAGAGCTCGAGGCTCTTGCCCTCGGCACGCGGCCAGGGCTTCATCGTGTGCACGCGCAGCATCCCGCGCGATTCCATGGTCACCATGATGCGCGGCGCCGAGTCCGCGGAGGTGAGCACCGCGAGGAACATGGGTGCGCTGCCCGGCGCGGGCGCGAGCCACAGGAACGCGGCGAAGAGCACCGAGGCAAGGCCGCCGGCCACGAGCCCGAAGGCGCGCCAGAAGGCAAGGCTCGACCAGAAGGAGCCGCGCGCGGCGGGCGGGGCGATGCGTTCCTCGATCGCAGTCCAGGTGCGTTCGGGCGGCTCGATGCCGGGCAGGCCCGCCGCGAGCGGGGTGAGCCCGTCCTCCCAGCGCCGCACCGCGGCGGCGACCGCGGGGTCGGCACGCGCGATCGCCTCGAAGCGCCGGCGCGCCCGCCCGCGCAGCGTGCCCACCACGTATTCGGCGGCGAGGGCGCTGGCGAGCTGCGGGCCGAGGCGGCGCACCGTCAGGCCTCCAGCGAGCCGCCGCGCGACAGGCAATCGCGCAGCTTGAGCAGCCCGCGGCGGATGTGGGTCTTCACCGTGCCCAGCGGCCGGCGCAGGTGGGCGGCGAGCTCGGCATGGCTGAGCCCGTGGAAGAAGGCGAGCGCGATCGACTGGCGCTGCTCGGCGTCGAGCTCCGCGAGGCAATCGCGCAGGGCGTGCGCGTCGGCGCGCGCCTGCACTTCGCGCGCCGGCGAGGCCGACTCGTCGACCAGGCGCGCGGCGAGCGCGTCGTCGACGTCCGGCTCTTCGCGCGTGCGGCGCACCACGTCCAGGGAGCGGTTGCGCACGATGGCGGTCATCCACGTGGCCGGGGCGCTCTTCGCGCGCGCGTAATCCGACGCATGGTTCCAGATGTTGACGAAACTGTCCTGCAAGACTTCCTCCGCGAGCGGCCTCTCCCGGACTATACGCAGCGAGACCCCGAACAGTTGCGAGCGCGTCGCGCGGTAGAGCTCGGCGAAGGCGGCGCGGTCGCCCAGCGCGGTGCGCGCGAGCAGCTCGGCGAGCCGCGCTTCGCCGCGATCCTCGCTCACGCGTCCCCGGCCTCACCGCCGGGGCGCCACATGGGTTCGGCCTGGCGCGCGGCGAAGTTGATGGCGCGCGCGGCCAGGAAGAGCAGGTCCGAAAGGCGATTGAGGTACTTCACGCTCAGCGCGGAGACGCCTTCGCTGCGGTGCAGGGCCACCAGCGCGCGCTCCGCGCGCCGGCACACCGCGCGCGCCAGGTGGCAGGCGGCCGCCGCGCGCGTGCCGCCCGGCAGCACGAACTCGCGCAGCGGCGGCAGGGGCTCGCGCAGCGCCTCGATGCGCCGGTCGAGCTGCTCGACGTGGGCGTCCCTCAGCGCCGAGCGCCCGGGGATGCACACTTCGCCGCCCAGGTCGAAGAGGTCGTTCTGCACCGTGCCGAGCGCGTCGTGCACGCCGGCGGGCAGCGGCTCGGCGAGCACGCATCCGATCGCGCAGTTGAGCTCGTCGATCTCGCCCATCACCGCCACGCGCAGCGCGTCCTTGCCCACCCGGGCGCCGTCGCCAAGGCCGGTCGTGCCGTCGTCGCCGGTGCGCGTGACGATCTTCGTGAGGCGTTGGGACATGAGCGCATTGTAGCGAATGGCGCCGTGCACGCGCGCCGGGCCTCCCTCGGGCGCGACGCCGCTGCTATCATTTCGCGTTCCCCCTACACGGCCATCGCGTTGAAGACCAGCTTCCTGGATTTCGAACAGCCCATCGCGGAGCTCGAGCAGAAGATCGAGGAGCTGCGCTTCGTGCAGGACGACAGCGCCGTGGACATCTCGCAGGAGATCGATCGGCTGTCGAAGAAGAGCCGCGAGCTCACCAAGGACATCTACGCCAAGCTGAACGCGTGGCAGATCTCGAAGGTCGCGCGCCATCCGCAGCGCCCGTACACGCTCGACTACGTGGCGGCGGTATGCACCGACTTCGAGGAGATGCACGGCGACCGGGCGTTCGCCGACGACCCGGCGATCGTCGGCGGGCCCGCGCGCTTCAACGGCCAGAGCGTCATGGTGATCGGCCACCAGAAGGGGCGCGACACCAACGACAAGATCTTCCGCAATTTCGGCATGCCGCGCCCCGAGGGCTATCGCAAGGCGCTGCGGCTCATGCTGCTCGCCGAGAAGTTCGGCATCCCGCTGCTCACCTTCATCGACACCCCCGGCGCCTATCCGGGCATCGGCGCGGAGGAGCGCGGCCAATCGGAGGCCATCGGGCACAATCTCTACGTGATGGCCGGCCTGCGCGTGCCGGTGGTGGTCGCGGTGATCGGGGAGGGCGGCTCGGGCGGCGCGCTCGCCATCGCCGTGGGCGACACGACCCTGATGCTGCAATACGCGACCTATTCGGTGATCTCGCCCGAGGGCTGCGCGGCGATCCTGTGGAAGAGCGCGGAGAACGCGGGCGAGGCCGCCGAGAGCCTCGCCATCACCGCCCCGCGCCTCAAGACCTTCGGGGTGATCGACAAGGTGGTGCCGGAGCCGCTGGGCGGGGCGCACCGCGACCACGCCGAGGCCGCCAAGAACCTGAAGAAGGCGATTCACGAAAGCCTGCGCACGCTCACCGACCTCTCGGCCGAGCAGCTCCTCGAGCGCCGCCAGGAGCGCTGGGTCAACTACGGCAAGTTCAAGGAAGTCGCTGAACCTTAGGGACCACATCGCCGCCCGCGTCGCGGCGGCGCTGCCGCCGGGTGCGCCCGTGTGCGTCGGATTCTCCGGCGGGCTCGATTCGACGGTGCTGCTCGAGCTGCTTGCGCGCCATCGCGGCGAGCACGCGCTTGCCGCGGTGCACGTCCACCACGGCCTGAGCCCCAACGCCGACGCATGGGCGCGCGCGTGCGCGCAGTCCTGCGGCGCGCTGGGCGTGCCGCTCGAGGTGCAGCGGGTGCGCGTGGACCGCGATTCGCCCCACGGGCTCGAGGCGGCGGCGCGCAGCGCACGCTACGCGGTGTACGGCGCTCGCGCCGAGCCCTATGTCGCGCTCGCCCACCACCTCGACGACCAGGCCGAGACCACGCTGCTGCAGCTGCTGCGCGGCACCGGGCTCAAGGGCGCGGCGGCGATGCCGGAGGTGCGTGCGCTGCCCGGCGGGCGCGTGCGCCTCTTCCGTCCGCTGCTCGACGTCCCGCGCGATGCGCTGCGGGAGCACGCGCAGCGCGCGGGCCTGCGCTGGATCGACGACGAGTCCAACACCTCGCTCGCCCACGACCGCAACTACCTGCGCCACGAGGTTGCCGCGCGCATCGACGCGCGTTTCGCGGGATGGCGGGAGGCGCTCGCGCGCTTCGCGCGCCACGCGGCGCAGGCCGACCAGCTGCTCGACGAGCTGGCGCGTGCCGACGGCGTGCCCGCACGGGCGGGGGCGGGCATGCCCATCGACCGCGCCGCGGGCGCTGCGCGCCGCGCCAACGCGCTGCGCGCCTTCCTCGCGGCCAACGGCGTTGCGATGCCGGGCGAGGCGCGGCTCGCGGAGATGGCGCGCCAGCTCTTCGGGGCGCGCGCCGATGCGCGCGTGCGCATCGACCACGACGGCATCTCGCTGGTGCGCCATCGCGGCCTGGTGCGCATCGAGCGCGGCCTCGATGCGCAGGGCGCCTGGCGCGTCCCGTGGCACGGCGAGCGCGCGCTCGAGCTCGGCGCCGGGCGTGGCAACGTGGTCTTCGAGGAGGCGACCGGCGCGGGTCTGGCGGCCGCCGTGGCCGGCGGCGCGGCATGGCATTTCGCGCCGCGCGCGGGAGGCGAGCGCATTCGCCTCGACGCCCGCCGTCCCACGCGCACGCTGAAGAACCTGCTCCAGGAAGCGGCGCTGCCCGCGTGGGAGAGGGAACGGCTGCCGTTGCTCTTCGACGGTGCGCGGCTGGTCTGGGTGCCGGGCGTGGGCATCGCGGCAGACTATGCCTGTCCGCCGGGCGCGCGCGGCCTGCAACCGTGCTGGACGGTAGCCGGAAAGGCTCCGCTGTGCTAGAATGAAAAGCTAAATTTTTCATCCAGTTAGCGGAGATTTTCATGGCGGTGGAGCGCACCCTCTCGATCATCAAACCCGATGCGGTGGCCAAGAACGTGATCGGCGAGATTTACTCCCGATTCGAACAAGCCGGCCTCAAGGTCGTCGCGGCGAAGATGGTCCGCCTCTCGCGCGGCGACGCGGAGGGCTTCTACGCCGTGCACCGGGGCCGGCCTTTCTTCAGGGACCTGGTGGAATTCATGATCTCGGGGCCGGTGATGATCCAGGTGCTCGAGGGCGAAGGCGCGATCGCAGAAGAACCGCGAGCTGATGGGCGCGACCGACCCGAAGCAGGCCGCCAAGGGCACCATCCGCGCCGATTTCGCGCAATCGATCGACGCCAACGCGGTGCATGGCTCGGACGCGGCGGACACCGCGGCGGTCGAGATCGCTTATTTCTTCGCGCAAAGCCGGTGTACAGCCGCTAGGCGCGGCCCGGGGCGACACGATGACGCAACGCACGAACCTGCTCGACTTCGACGCTCGCGGGGCTCACCGGGTGGCTCGCCGCGCACGGCGAGAAGCCGTTTCGCGCGCGCCAGCTGTTTCGCTGGATCCACCAGCGCGGCGTGGCCGATTTCGAGGCCATGACCGACCTCGCGAAGTCGCTGCGCGACAAGCTCGCCGGGCTGGCCGAAGTGCGCGCGCCGCCGATCGCCAGCGGAGCAGCGCTCCGCCGACGGGACGATCAAGTGGCTCTTCGACGTCGGCGTGGGCGACGCGGTCGAGACGGTATTCATCCCCGAGGCAGGGCCGCGGCACGCTCTGCGTGTCCTCGCAGGTCGGGCTGCGCGCTCGACTGCAGGTTCTGCTCGACCGGGCAGCAGGGCTTCAACCGCAACCTGCGCGCCTGCCGAGATCGTCGCCCAGCTCTGGGCCGCGAGCCGCGTGCTCGGGGCGCCGCGCGCCGTCACCAACGTCGTGATGATGGGCATGGGCGAGCCGCTGCAACAATTTCGGCCCGGTCGTCGACGCGATGTCGGTGATGCTCGACGATCACGCCTACGGCCTGTCGCGCCGGCGCGTGACGGTCTCGACCTCGGGCGTGGTGCCGATGATCCGCAAGCTGACGCGAAGCGCTGCCGGTGGCGCTCGCCGTGATCCTGCATGCGCCCAACGACGCGATCCGCAGCCGCATCATGCCGGTGAACCGACGCCTACCCGATCGCGCTCCTGCTCGAGGCGTGCCTCGATTACCTCGAGGCGGCCCCGCGCGATTTCATCACCTTCGAGTACGTGATGCTCAAGGGCGTGAACGACGCGCCCGAGCATGCGCGCGAGCTCGCGGCGCTGCTCAGGTGCGTGCCGTCGAAGGTGAACCTCATTCCGTTCAACCCGTTTCCCGACTCTGGCTTCGAGGGCACTCCGATGGAACGCGTCAGGCGCTTCCAGAAGGTGCTCATGGACGAGGGCTACGTGGCCACGATCCGCAAGACGCGCGGCGAGGACATCGACGCGGCGTGCGGCCAGCTCGCGGGCCAGGTCGTCAATCGCATGAAGCCCAGGGCCGTCCGTGTCCACCCGCCTTCGCCGAGGATATGATGCGCACCGCTCTCGCTCCCGCTCTCATCGCCATCGCGCTCGCCGGCTGCGTCTCGCAAAGCGCCACGCAGGTCCACGAGGTCACCGACAACGAGGTGGCCAACGCCCACCACCGCGCCGAGGTGCACACCGCGCTCGCGGGCGAATACTTCTCGCGCGGCAACTTCAGCGTCGCCCTTTCCGAGTCCGGGCTCGCCATCAAGGACGACCCGGGCTACGCGCCCGCGTACAACGTGCGGGGGCTGGTCTACATGGAACTGCGCGAGGACGCCTCCGCGCGCACGGCCTTCGACCAGGCCCTGTCCCTCGCGCCGAATAATTCCGAGGTGCTCAACAATTTCGGCTGGTTCCTGTGCACGCGCGGCGAGACGCAGCGCGCCATGGACATGCTGCAGCGCGCCGCGGCCGACCCGCTCTATCCCACGCCGGAGAAGGCGTACATGTCGATGGGCCTGTGCATGCGGCGCGCCAACCGCAACGACGAGGCCGAGCGCTACCTGCGCCGCGCGGTGCTGATCCGCCCGGAGCTGATCGGCGCGCTCTACAACCTTGCGGTCCTCACCTACGAGCGCGGCGACGTCAAGGAGGCGGAGAACTACCTCAACCGCTACATGCGCCTGTCCACGCCCGGACTCGACGGGCTGGTGCTGGGCGTGAAGATCACGCGCGCCAACCACGACGACCCGGGCATGCAGAGCTACCTGATGCAGCTGCAGCGGCGCTTCCCGGATGCGCCGCAGACCCGCGAGCTCGTCGGCCAGCACTAGACGATCGTGGATGCCGTCGCCGACAACGCCGATCGCGCGGGCATCGCCTCGCTCGGGCGCGCGCTCGCCGCCGAGCGCGAGCGGCAGAACCTGTCGCGCGCGGACGTGGCCCAGCGCCTGCACATGAGCGCGTGGCAGATCGAGGCGCTCGAGGTCGGCGATTACTCCCGCCTGCCGAAGGGCACGTTCCTGCGCGGATTCGTGCGCAACTACGCGAAGGTCCTCGCGCTCGCGCCGGAGCCGGTGCTGGCACTGCTCGCCGGCGACCTGCCGCGCGATGCCGCGCCGGGCATCGTGGTGCCCACGCAGAACATCCGCTTCGACCCGCTGGGCGAGCGCCTGTCGAGCCCGTACGCCAAGGCGGGCATGCTCGCCGCGGTGGTGATCGCGCTCGCCTTCGCGGCGATGTACTGGTGGATGTACATCCGTCCGGCGGCCCCGGCGGCGATCGCGCGCCGGCTGGCGCAGCAGGCGGCGCATGCGGCGCCCGGCGCGAGCGCGCCGATGCCGGCCGCGCCGGTGCCCGAGGCAAGCGCGAAGCCCGAGCCGCCCAGGGCCGAAGCGCCGGCCGCGGCCGCGCCGCCGAAGGCGCCGGCGAAGGAGCTCGCGGCCGCCGGGAAGCCCGCACCCGCGCCACGCGAGAGGGCCGCGCCCGCGACCGTACCCGTGGCGCAGGCGCCCGCCCCCGAGGCGGCCAAGGTCGTGGCCGTGGCGGGCGGCAAGACGATCCGCATGCACTTCAAGGGGGATTCCTGGGTCGAGATCCGCGACGCGCGCGGCAAGATCATCATGCAGCGCCTGAATGCCGCGGGCAGCGACGCGCAGGTTTCCGGGCGCCCGCCGTTCTCGGTGATCGTCGGCAACGCCCCCGAGGTCCAGCTGTTCTACGACGACAGCGAGTTCGACCTCGAGCCCCACACCAGCGTCGCCGTCGCGCGCTTCACCCTCGAGTAACGCCCGCCCATGTCCCCCCGCCGCCCCTCGCGCCCGGTGCGCGTCGCCGACCAGACCATCGGCGGCACCGCGCCGATCCTCGTGCAGTCGATGACCAACACCGACACCGAGGACGCGGCAGCCACCGCGCGGCAGGTGGCGGCGCTCGCGCGCGCCGGATCCGAGATCGTGCGCATCACGGTGAACACGCTCGAGGCGGCGCGGCAGGTGCCCGGGATACGCGTGCGGCTGGACGCCATGGGCGTGAACGTACCGCTGGTGGGCGACTTCCACTTCAACGGCCACAAGCTCCTCGCCCAGGTGCCCGAGTGCGCGATCGTGCTCGACAAGTACCGCATCAACCCGGGCAACGTGGGCCACGGCACGCGGCGCGACGACCAGTTCTCGACCATGATCGAGAAGGCGATCGAGCATGCGAAGCCGGTGCGCATCGGCGTGAACTGGGGCTCGCTCGACCCCGAGCTGCTGGCGCGCATGATGGACGACAACGCGCGCCTCGCGCATCCGCTCGAGGCCGACGCGGTGATGCGCGAGGCGCTCATCGCCTCTGCGCTGGAAAGCGCCGCCTTCGCGCGCCGCATCGGGCTGCCCGCCGAGCGCATCGTGCTCTCGTGCAAGGTCTCGTCGGTGCAGGACCTGATCCGGGTCTACCGCGACCTCGCCGCGCGCTGCGACTACGCGCTGCACCTGGGGCTCACCGAGGCGGGCATGGGGTCCAAGGGCATCGTCGCCTCGACCGCGGCCATGGGCGTGCTGCTGCAGGAGGGCATCGGCGACACGATCCGCGTCTCGCTCACGCCCGAGCCCGGCGGGGACCGCACGCGCGAGGTGATCGTCGCGCAGGAGATACTGCAGACGATGGGCCTGCGCTCGTTCACGCCGATGGTGTCGGCCTGCCCGGGCTGCGGACGCACCACGAGCACGTTCTTCCAGGAGCTGGCCGACAAGATCCAGGGCTACCTGCGCGCGCAGATGCCGGTGTGGCGCGCGCAATACCCCGGCGTGGAGGACATGCACGTGGCGGTGATGGGCTGCGTGGTGAACGGGCCGGGCGAATCGAAGCTCGCCAACATCGGCATCTCGCTGCCGGGCTCCGGGGAAAAGCCGGTGGCGCCGGTGTACGTGGACGGCGCGAAGACCGTGACGCTCAAGGGCGCGCGCATCGCCGAGGAATTCCAGGCCCTGGTCGAGGAATACGTGCACCGCCGCTACGCGCCGGGCGCGCAGCCGGGCCGGCCGGATGGCGCCCGCGCCAAGACCATCCCCATCCGGGCGACCGATTCATGAGCGCGAAGCTGCAGGCCATCCGCGGCATGGAAGACGTGCTCCCGGATGCCGCCCCGCTTTGGGAAAGGTTCGAGGACGCGTGCCGCGCTGTCTTCCGCCGCTATGGCTACCGCAACATGCGCACCCCCGTGGTCGAGCCCACGGCGCTCTACGTGCGCGGGCTGGGCGAGGTCACCGACATCGTGGAGAAGGAGATGTACGTCTTCGCCGACCGCAACGGCGAGAGCCTCGCGCTGCGCCCCGAGGCGACCGCGGGGATCGTGCGCGCCGCGATCGAGCACAACTTCCTCTACAACGGCCCGCTGCGCGTGTGGACCGCGGGGCCGATGTTCCGCTACGAGCGCCCGCAGAAGGGCCGCTCGCGCCAGTTCCACCAGTTCGACGTGGAGGCGCTGGGCTTCGCGGGCCCCGACGTCGACGCCGAGCAGATCGTGATGCTCGACCGGCTGTGGAAGTCGCTCGGCGTGCGCGAGGTCGAGCTGCACGTCAATTCGATCGGGGACGCCGCCGACCGCGCGGCGCACCGCGCGATGCTGGTGGCCTACTTCGGGCGCCATGCGGGCGAGCTCGACGAGGATTCACGCCGGCGCCTGCAGACCAATCCGCTGCGCATCCTGGACTCGAAGAACCCGGCGCTGCAGGAGATGATCGAGGGCGCGCCGCGGCTCACCGACCACCTGGGCGAGGCGGCCGCCGAGCATTTCGCCGCGCTCCGGGTGCTGCTCGAGCGCGCCGGGCTCGCCTACCGGGTGAATCCCCGCCTGGTGCGCGGCCTCGACTATTACAATCGCACGGTCTTCGAGTTCGTCGCGCACGGCATCGGGGCGCAGTCCACCATCGCGGGCGGCGGGCGCTACGACGGCCTGTTCGAGCAGCTGGGCGGCAAGCCCACGCCGGCGTGCGGCTTCGGCATGGGCATCGAGCGCGCGCTGCTCGCGCTCGCGGCATCGGGCGTCACCGCGGCGCACGCGCCCGACGCGTTCGTGGTGCACGCCGGCGAGGCGGCCGAGCTCGCGGCGTGGAAGGTGAGCGAGCAGCTGCGCGACGCGGGGCTTGCGACCGTGCTGGGCCCGGGCGGCAGCTTCAAGTCGCAGATGAAGAAGGCGGACGCGAGCGGGGCGCGCTACGCCGTGATCCTGGGCGAGGAGGAGGTCGCCTCGGATCGCGTTACCCTGAAACCCCTGCGCGGCGCCGGAGAGCAGCGCACGCTGGCCCTCAACGAAGCGATCGAGCAGATCAGATAAGAGAGCAAGAGAGAACCATGGCGGGACCGTACGATTTCGAGGAACAGGAACGCATCGCCGAGCTCAAGGCGTGGTGGGAGGACAACCGCTGGTACGTGCTGGGCGCGATCGCCGCCGCGGTGGTCGCTTTCGGCGGCTTCCAGGGCTGGCGTTGGTGGAGCGCGCGCGAGGCCGAGGACGCGGCGCGGCTGTTCAAGCCGGTCGCCGAGGCCGCCAAGGCGGATGCGGCCAAGCCCGATGCGGCCAAGCTCGCCGCCGCGGCGCAGCCGCTGCTCGACAAGCACCCGGGGTCGTATTTCGCCTCGGAGGCGAACCTCATGCTCGCCAGGGCCGAGTTCGACGCGGGCCGGCTGGACGAGGCACGCAAGCGCCTGGAGTGGGTGATGCAGCACGGCGCGGCATCGCACCGCGGCGTCGCGCGCCTGCGGCTGGCGGCGGTGCTGCTCGAGCAGAAGAAGTACGACGACGCGCTGCGCACGCTCGACGCCAACCAGGACGAGGCGTACGCGGCGCTGGTCGCCGACGAACGCGGCGACATCATGCTCGCCCAGGGCCGCATGGACGAGGCGCGCGCGGCCTACAAGCTCGCCATCGAGAAGGCCGCGCCGACCAACCCGGTGCGCAACATCGCGGAGACGAAGCTCAACGCCCTGGGAGGCGCGCAATGAAGGCCCTACGCCCGATGCTGCTGGCGCCGCTCGCGCTCGCCGCGGCGTGCTCGACCTACAACCCGCTCAGGTGGGTCGGCATCATCGACGCGCCGCCGAATCCACCCACGCCGCTGGCGGCGATCAAGGCCACGGCCAACCCGGTCGCGGTGTGGACCGCGAGCGTGGGCAAGGCGGCGGGATTCATGTTCCAGCCGGCCGAGGACGCGGGGCACGTCTACGCGGCGGCGGCCGACGGCACCGTGACCGTGGTGGACGCGGCCAACGGGCGCGTCGCATCGCGCATCGAGACCAAGAAGCACCTCTCCGGCGGCCTCGCGGCGGGCGACGGCAAGATATTCGCCGGCACCGTCGACGGCGAAGTGATCGCGCTCGAGCCTTCGGGCAAGCTCGACTGGGCCACGCCCGTGCTGGGCGAGGTGATTGCGCCCGCGTCGGTGTCGCGCGGCGTGGCCGTGGTGCGCACCACCGACGGACGCCTGCTCGGCCTCGCCACCGCCGACGGCAAGCGCAAGTGGGTGTTCCAGCGGCCCTCGCCGTCGCTGCTGCTGCGCAGTCCCGCGGGCGTGATCACCGTCGACGGGGACGTGGTCGCGGGATACTCCAACGGCAAGCTGCTCGCCCTCGACATCGACGACGGCAAGCTCACCTGGGAAGTCACGGTGTCGCTGCCGACCGGGGCCACCGAGCTCGAGCGCATCGCCGACGTGGCGGGGCTGCCCGCGATCGACGGCGCCGACGTGTGCGCGGCCGCCTTCCAGGGCAAGGTCGCCTGCTTCGAGATCCAGACCCGCAACATGATCTGGTCGCGCGAGCTGTCGACCGCGCACAACCTCGTGACCGACGCGAAGAACCTCTACCTCGTGGACGGCACCGGCGCCGTGCAGGCGCTCGACAAGAAGACCGGGTCGAGCGTGTGGAAGAACGACAAGCTGCTCTATCGCCGGCTCACCTCGCCGCTGGTGGTGAACGGCAACATCGTGGTGGGCGACGGCTTCGGTTACCTGCACGTGCTCTCCGCCGACGACGGCGCGCTCATCGGGCGGCTGCCCACCGACGGCACCGCGGTCCTGTCGCTGGTGCCGGCGACGACGGGCTTCATCGCGCAGACGGCCGGAGGCTCGCTCATCTCGGTGCGCTTCCCGTAATTGAAGCCGACCCTCGTCCTGGTCGGCCGTCCCAACGTCGGCAAGTCGACGCTCTTCAATCGCCTCACGCGCTCGCGCGACGCGATCGTGGCCGACCTGCCGGGCCTCACCCGCGATCGCCACTACGGCCAGGGGCGCATCGGCGAGAAGCCCTTCATCGTGGTCGACACCGGCGGGTTCGAGCCGGTGGCGAAGGAGGGCATCCTCTCGGAGATGGCGCGCCAGGCGCGCGAGGCGATCGCCGAGGCGGACGTGATCGTCTTCGTCATCGACGCGCGCGCGGGTCTGGCACCCCAGGACAAGCGCATCGCGCAGCAGCTGCGCCGCGCGAGCGCGCCGGTGATCCTCGCGGTGAACAAGACCGAGGGCATGCGCGAGGAGGTCGTGACCGCGGAATTCCACGAGCTCGCGCTGGGCGTCCCCCACGCGATCTCCGCCGCGCACGGCGAGGGCGTGCACGCGCTGGTGGAAGAGGCGCTCGCCGGCTTTCCGGCCGGGGAGGAGGACGAGGAGGTCCCCGACCATCCCCGGGTGGCGATCGTGGGCCGGCCCAACGTCGGCAAGTCCACGCTCATCAACCGGCTGCTGGGCGAGGAGCGCGTGGTCGCCTTCGACCAGCCGGGCACCACGCGCGACGCGATCGAGGTCGAGCTCGAGCGCGACGGGCGGCGCTACACGCTCGATCGACACCGCGGGCATCCGGCGCAAGGGCAAGGTGTTCGAGGCGGTCGAGAAGTTCTCGGTGGTGAAGACGCTGCAGGCGATCGAGCGCGCGAACGTGGTGGTCCTGCTGCTCGACGCGGAGTCCAGGACGTCACCGACCAGGACGCGCACATCGGCGGCTACATCCTCGAGGCGGGCCGCGCGCTCGTGGTCGCGGTGAACAAGTGGGATGCGATCGATGCGGAAAAGCGCAAGGAGGTGAAGACGGACCTCGAGCGCAAGCTCCAGTTCCTGAACTTCGCGGAGTTCGTCCCGATCTCGGCGCGCATGGGCACCGGGATCAAGGCGCTGCTCAAGGCGGTGGACACCGCCTTCGCCGCGGCCATGGCGCAAGATGCCGACGCCGAAGCTCACGCGGCCCTGCAGGCGGCCGTGGAGCAGCAGCAGCCGCCCATGGCGGGGCGCTTCCGCCCCAAGATGCGCTACGCGCACCAGGGCGGCATCCAATCCCCCGATCATCGTGATCCACGGTTCCCGCCTGGACGGGGTCACGGACCCCTACAAGCGCTACCTCGAGCACACCTTCCAGAAGGCCTTCAAGCTCAAGGGCACGCCCCTGCGCATCGAGCTGCGCTCCTCCGCCAACCCCTACGAGGGACGGCATAAGCCCTTGACGGAAAAGCAGGATGCGCAGCGCCGCCGGCGCAAGATCGTGTCCAAGCGGCGCTACGGCTGATCGCCGGGCGCTGCGGCCGGTTGAACTAGGGGCGCCCCGGGGTGTCCGTGGTAAAGTCCATATGCATCAACGGCCCGGCGTAGACCGGGAAACCCGTGGTCTCGAAAAGGGGCACAACAAATGAGCAACAAGGGCCAACTGCTGCAGGATCCCTTCCTCAACATCTTGCGCAAGGAGCACGTCCCGGTCTCGATCTACCTGGTGAACGGCATCAAGCTGCAGGGCCAGATCGAATCCTTCGACCAGTACGTGGTGCTCCTCAAGAACACCGTGACCCAGATGGTCTACAAGCACGCCATCTCCACGGTCGTCCCGGCACGCCCGGTGACGGTCCCGCTTGAGCATCCGCAGGAATCCTGAGCGCTCGCGCGCGGTCCTCGTAAGCCTCGACATCGGTCGCTCCTCCCACGCCGAGGAGCGGGCCGAGGAGGCCGCGCGCCTGGTGGGCAGCGCGGGCGCCGAGGTGGTGCAGACCATCCGCGGGCGCCGCGACCGCCCCGACGCGGCGCCCTTCGTCGGCTCGGGCAAGGCCGAGGAGATCCGCGACGCGCTGGTCCTGAACGCATTCCGACATCGTGGTGTTCGACCGCCGCTCACCGCCGCCCAGCAGCGCAACCTCGAGCGTGCGCTGATCGACAAGGTCCCCGGCATCCGCGTCTTCGACCGCACCGACGCTGATCCTCGACATCTTCGCGCAGCGCGCGCGCACGAGCACGAAGGCAAGCTGCAGGTGGAGCTCGCGCGCCTCGCAGTACCTGTGCCACGCGCCTCGTGCGCGGCTGGACCCACCTCGAGCGCCAGCGGGCGGTCCCTCGGCAAGACGCGGCGGCCCGGGCGAAAAGCAGATCGAGCTCGACCGGCGCATGATCGGCGAGCAGGTCAAGAAGCTGAAGGAGCGCCTGCGCAAGGTAGGCAAGGTGCGCGCGACCCAGCGGCGGGGCGCGCGCGCTCCGGGATCCTGCGCGTGTCGCTGGTGGGCTACACCAACGCGGGCAAGTCCACGCTCTTCAACGCGCTTGTCGCGCTCCGATGCCTACGTCGCCGACCAGCTCTTCGCGACCCTCGATACCACCACGCGGCGCGTCTACCTGGGCGAGGGCGCCTCGATCGCGCTCTCCGACACCGTGGGCTTCATCCGCGACCTGCCCCACACGCTGGTCGACGTCGTTCAAGGCCACCCTGCAGGAGACGGCGCAGGCCGACCTGCTGCTGCACGTGGTGGACCGCGCCAGCCCGCGATGCGACGAGCAGATCGAGGCGGTAAATACGGTGCTCGCCGAGATCGGCGCGGCCGAGGTGCCCCAGCTGCTGGTGTACAACCAGATCGACCGCGTTCCCGGCCTGGCGCCCGAAGTCGTGCGCGACGCCTATGGTAAAATCTTGAATATCAAGGTGAGCGCGTTCACCGGCGCCGGCGTCGAGGCGCTGCGCGAAGCACTGGCCGAAGCCGCTCGCGAGGCGCATCGCGGCTCCCTTGCAACCGCTGCCTGAGCAGGCCTCCCGACCGCATTCCGATGCCTCCGAACGATCCCCAGTGGGGAAGGAAGAACAACGAGGGTCCGCCCGACCTCGACGAGATCCTGCGCAAGCTGCGGCAGAAGATCGCGGGCCTGCTCGGCCTGCGTCCGCGCCCTGAATCCACGCCACCGCCCGGCGGCGGCGGGGGCGCCGGCGGCCACTACGGGGCGGCGATGGGCGGCGGCGCGGCGCTGGTGCTCTTCCTGCTGGTGGCCATCTGGCTGGGCAGCGGCTTCTACATCGTCGACGAGGGCCGGCGCGGCGTCGTGCTGCGCCTGGGCAAGTACCTCGAGACCACGATGCCGGGACCGCGCTGGCACCTGCCGTATCCGTTCGAGAGCGTGGTGGTGGTCGACGTGGCGCGCGTGCGCACGGTCGAGGTGGGCTACCGGGGCAATCCGAAGAACAAGCAGCCGCAGGAAGCGCTGATGCTCACCGACGACGAGAACATCGTCGACGTGCAGTTCGCCGTGCAGTACACGCTGAAGAGCCCGGAGGACTATCTCTTCAACAACAGGGACCCCGACGACAACGTGCGCCAGGCCGCTGAGAGCTCGATCCGCGAGGTGGTCGGCAAGAGCAAGATGGACTTCGTGCTGAACCAGGGCCGCAGCGAGGTCGCCGCGCGCGTGAAGACGCTGATGCAGGAGATCCTCGACCGCTACAAGACCGGCATCAGCGTCACCACCGTGAACCTGCTCGGCGTGCAGCCGCCCGAGCAGGTGCAGGCGGCCTTCGAGGACGTGGTGCGCGCGGGCCAGGACCGCGAGCGCTTCAAGAACGAGGGCCAGGCCTACGCCAACGACGTGGTGCCGAAGGCGCGCGGGGTGGCCGCGCGCCTCACGGAGGAGGCGAGCGGCTATCGCCAGAGCGTGATCGCCACCGCCCAGGGCGACGCCGCGCGCTTCCGCCAGATCCTCGCCGAGTACGAGAAGGCGCCCAGCGTCACGCGCGAGCGCATGTACCTCGACACGATGCCAGCAGGTCTTCGCCAACACCAGCAAGGTGATCGTCGACCAGAAGGGCGGCCAGAGCCTGCTCTACCTGCCGCTCGACAAGCTGATGCAGCTCTCGACGCAGACCCAGGGCGTGCTGTCGGCGGACTCGATCAACCGCGCCGCGCCGCCGCCGCCCGCGCCGGACGCGATCACCTCTTCCGCCTCGGACGAGCTGAGCCGGCGCGACGCGCTGCGCTCGCGCGACCGGGACGCCGGACGATGAAGCGCCTGCCCGTCGCGCTGCTGATCGTCGCGGTCGTGGGCGCGCTGCTCTTCTTCCATCGAGCTGTACGTGGTCGACCAGCGCCAGGCCGCGATCAAGTTCGGCAGATCAAGGAAGTGATCAGGCCGAGACGCACCCGGGCCTGAACTTCATAGCTGCCGCCTCCGTTCCAGAACGTGCGCCTTCTCGACACGCGCATCCAGACGCTGGACAGCCGCGCGAGACGCGAGCCGCATCCTCACCGCCGAGAAGCAGAGCGTGGTGATCGACTGGTTCGTCAAGTGGCGCGTCACCGACGTGCGCCAGTACATCCGCAACTCGGTGACGGCGACATCCGTAACCTGGCCGAGTCGCGCATCGCGCCGATCGTGCACGACGCGCTGCGACGCCGAGTTCGCGCAAGCGCACACGGTGCACGACGTGCTCTCGGGCGAGCGCGACAAGATCATGGCGGAGGTGAGCAAGCGCGTCGACCGAGGACGCTACGCCGTTCGGCGTCGAGATCGTCGACGTGCGCATCAAGCGCGTCGACTTCGTCGCCGAGATCACCGAGTCGATCTACCGCCGCATGGAGTCCGGAGCGCAAGCGCGTGGCCAACGAGCTGCGCGCCACCGGCGCGGCCGAGGGCGAGAAGATCCGCGCCGACGCCGACCGCCAGCGCGAGGTGATCGTCGCCGATGCCTATCGCGACGCGCAGAAGGTCAAGGGCGAGGGCGACGCGCAGGCGGCGCCGCATCTACGCCGAGGCCTTCGGCGCGCGACCCGCGAGTTCGTACAGCTTCTACCGCAGCCTCGAGGCCTACCGCCAGAGCCTGCGCAACAAGAGCGACGTGATGGTGCTCGATCCGTCGTCCGACTTCTTCAAGTACCTGAAGAGCCCGGGCCGCGGCAAGTCCCCGGCGAAATGAGCGCAGATCCTCCTACCGGCCATCGCGCTCATGCTCGTGATCGAAGGCCTGCTGCCGTTCGGCTTCCCGCGCGTGTGGCGCGACGTGTTCCGCAAGCTCACCGCAGATGAGCGACGGCCAGATCCGGTTCTCGGGCCTCACCTCGATGATGGTGGGGCTCGCTCATCCTCTTCCTCGCCTACTAGCCCCGTGCGCCGCTGGCTCCTTCCGGAGCACATCGCCGACGTGCTCCCCGCCGAGGCGCGCGCCATGGAGCGCTGCGCCGCGCGATCCTCGATCTCTTCGCGGCGCACGGCTACGAGCTCGTCATCCCGCCGCTGCTCGAGCACCTCGAGTCGCTGCTGTCGGGCACCGGGCACGACCTCGACCTGCAGCACCTTCAAGCTCGTCGACCAGCTGTCGCGGCCGCATGATGGGCGTGCGCGCCGACAACACGCCGCAGGTGGCGCGCATCGACGCGCACCTGCTCAACCGCCAGGGCGTCGCGCGGCTGTGCTACTGCGGCCGCGTGCTGCACACGCGTCCCCGCGGGCATGACCAAGACGCGCGAGCCGCTGCAGTTCGGGGCCGAGATCTACGGCCACGCCGGGCATCGAGGCGGACGAGGAGATCGTGCGCCTGATGATCGACGCGCTCGGCGCCGCGGGCATCGGCGCCGGTGCACATCGACCTGGGCCACGCCGGCGATCTTCCGCGCGATGGTGCGCGCCGCGGACGCCGAGCGCATCGAGGACGCTCTTCCACGCGGTGCAGCGCAAGGACGCCTCGGCGGCCGGCGAGATCGGCCGTGCTCACGACCCTGAACGGCGGCGTCGACGTGCTCGACGCGCGCGCGCCGCGAGCTGCCGCGCGTGGCCGCGATAACGCGCGCGCTCGACGAGCTCGACCGGCTCGCTGTCGCGCAGCGCCGCGCCCGGCGTGGAGGTCTCGGTTCGACCTGGCCGAGCTGGGCGGCTACAACTACGACAGCGGGCTCACGTTCGCCGCGTTCGCCCCGGGCAGCCCGGACGCGATCGCGCGCGGCGGGCGCTACGACGAGGTCGGCGCGAGCTTCGGCCGCACCCGTCCGGCCATCGGATTCAGCCTGGACCTGAGGCAGCTCGCGAGGCTGGCCGCGCCGTCCGGGCGCCGGCGGGCGATCCTCGCCCCGTGCGCCGACGATGCGGCGCTGCAGGTGGCGATCGACGCCCTGCGCGCCGACGGCGAGATCGTCGTCGTGGATCTGCCGGGGCGACGCTGCCGCGCGCGGCGAGCTGGCGGTGCGACCGCACGCTCGAGAAGAAGGATGGCAAATGGCGCGTAACGTCGTCGTCGTCGGCACGCAGTGGGGCGACGAGGGCAAGGGCAAGATCGTCGACTGGCTCACCGACCACGCCGCAGGCCGTGGTGCGCTTCCAGGGCGGCCACAACGCCGGCCACACGCTGGTCATCGACGGGCGTCAAGACGATCCTGCAGGCTCATTCCCTCGGGCATCATGCGCAAGACGGTGAAGTGCTTCATCGGCAACGGCGTCGTGGTGTCGCCGCGCACGCTGGTCGACGAGATCGACGAGCTCGAGCAAGCTGGGCGTCGAGGTCGCGCCGCGGCTGCGCATCCGCGAGGCCTGCCCGCTGATCCTGCCGTTCCACGTCGCGGTCGACAAGGCGCGCGAGGCGCGCGAGAGGGCGACGGCAAGATCGGCACCACCGGCCGCGGCATCGGCCCGGCCTACGAGGACAAGGTGGCGCCGGCGCGCGATCCGCGTGCAGGATCTCTGAAGCGCCCGAGCGCTTCGCGGCCAAGCTGCGCGAGGTGCTCGACTCCACAACTTCGTGCTGCGCAACTACTTCAAGACCGACACGGTCGACTTCGAGCAGATCCTCGACGAGACGATGCGCGCTCGCCGAGCGCTGCAGCCGATGATCGGCGACGTCTGCGCGCGAGCTACAACGCGCTCATCTCCGACGGCAAGCCGATCCTGTTCGAGGGCGCGCAGGGCACGCTGCTCGACGTCGACCACGGCACCTATCCGTTCGTCACCTCGCGCAACTGCGTCGCCGGCAACGCGGCGGCCGGCGCCGGCGTCGGGCCCGACCAGCTGCACTACGTGCTCGGCATCACCAAGGCCTACACCACGCGCGTCGGCGCGCGGACCGTTCCCGACCGAGCTCGACGAGACGGACGATCGGCCAGCACCTGCGGCGTGCGGGGCAAGGAGTACGGCACGGTGACCGGACGGCCGCGCCGCTGCGGCTGGTTCGACGCGGCGGCGCTCAAGCGCTCGATGCATCATCAACGGCGTCTCGGGCCTGTGCATCACCAAGCTCGACGTGCTCGACGGCCTGGACGAGATCAGGGTCGGCGTCGGCTACAAGCTGGCCGGCGAGACGCGCGACATCCTGCCGGTGGGCGCCGAGGCGCTCGCGATCTGCGTGCCGATCTACGAGGAGCTCCCGGGCTGGACGGAAAGCACCTTCGGCGTGAAGCGCCTGCGAGGAGCTGCCGGTCAACGCGCGCGCGCTACCTCGAGCGCGTCGAAGCGCTGATCGGCGCGCCGGTCGACATGGTCTCGACGGGCGCCGATCGCGACCACACGATCGTGCTGCGCCACCCTTTCGAGTGAGGTCGAGCTGGTAGTCGAGCTTGAGCCCCGGCGCCACCACGGATGCGGCGGGGACGGGCGCATGCGGCGCGGGCCGGTTGAAGTACTGCCACGCGAGCGCCACCGCGACGGCGCCGGCGAAGAATATCGCCAGGCCGCGCGCTACCGGGTGGCGGGGCCCGTGCGCATCGCGCGTGGCCAGCCTGCGCGCTTCGCGCGCCGCCGCCGCGAGCTCCCCGGCGCGGGCGCGTTCGCCCTGCGCGGCGGTGACGGCCTGCTCGGCCGCGCGCCGTGCGCCCGCGGCCTCCGCGGCGCTGCGATCGGCCTGCGCCTTGCGCTGCGTGCGCAGCACCGCTTCGCGTTCGGCCTGCGCGCGCTGGCTGGCGAGCGCCGTCGCCTTCGCCTCGGCGCGCGCCTTTTCCTGCGCGGCGGCGATCGCGTCCTCCTCGGCCTGCGCCTTGTCGCGTGCCGCGGCGAGCGCGGCTTCCTCGGCCTGCGCCTTCTCGCGCGCCGCGGCGCTCGCGGCCTGCTCGGCAGCGCTGCGTGCCTGCGCGGCCTGCGTCGCGCGGCGCTCGCCTTCCGTGCGCCGCGCGGATTCCTCGGCGGCGCGCTGCTCGGCGGCATGCTTCGCGACCGCGGCCGCCTCGGCCTGCTTCTCCGCGCCCTCGCGCTCGGCGGCGGCGAGGCGGGCGGCGGACGCCTCTTCCGCGACCGCCTTCGCCTTCGCGGCGGCCGACGCCTCGGCCTGCTCGCGCTGCCGCGCGAATTCGAGCGCGGCGCGTTCGGCTTCGGCCTTCTCGCGCATGGCGGCGATCATGGCTTCCTCGGCCTGCGCCTTCTCGCGTGCGCTGGCGATGGCGGCCTGCTCGGCTTGCGCCTTGTCGCGCGCGGCGGCGGTCGCGGCATCCTCGGCCTGGGCGCGCTTGCGCGCGGCGGCGGCGGCGGATGCTTCGGCCGCGGCACGCGCCTGCGCGGCTTGCGCGGCGCGGCGCTCGTTGTCGGCACGGCGCGCGGCTTCCTCGGCCGCCTGTTCCTCGGCGGCGGCACGCGCCTGCGCGGCCTGCGTGACGCGCCGCTCGCTTTCGATGCGCTTGGCCGCTTCGTCGGAGGCGAGCTGCTCGGCGATGCGCCGCGCGACCGCGGCCGATTCCGCCCGGCGCTCGGCGAGCTCGCGCTCGACGGCGGCGCGCGCGGCGAGCGCTTCGGCCTGCGCCGTGGCTTGCGCGCGCGCCTCGGCCTCGGCGTGGGCCGCGGCCAGCGCTTCGGCCTCCGCGATCGCCTGCTCGGCCGCGGCGAGCTGCTGCGTGGATTCGGGCGACGAGGACTCGGGGATCTGCCGCGCCTTGTCGCGCTCGGCTTCGGCGCGGCGCAGGGCCTCGGTGAGGATCGTTCCCTGCGGAGCCGCCTTCGGCGCGGCCTCGGAGCGCGCGCGCGCGGCTTTCTTGAGTTGATCGTAGAGCTTGCTCACGGCCTAGAATACGGCGAAACCGAAGTTCGAAGCCAGAACAACGATGCCAACGCAACTGGTGCCCAGAAGAGGACTCGAACCTCCACGGTGTTACCCGCCAGTACCTGAAACTGGTGCGTCTACCAATTCCGCCATCTGGGCGCGGAAAACGCGAAATTTTACCCGGAGCACCCGATATTGTCCATCAAAACCAAAGGCCTGAAAGCCTATCCCACCGAGATTCCGAGCCGCGAGGACATCCTCGCGGTGCTCGCTGAAGAAGGCGTCCCGGTCACCGAAGCGCAGCTCTGCGAGCGCCTGCGCGTCGCGGGCGAAGCCGAGCGCGAAGGCCTCGCGCGGCGCGTGGCCGCGATGGAGCGCGAAGGCGAGGTGATGCGCAACCGCCGCGGGGCGCTGCTCATCCCCGACAAGGCCGGGCTCGTGAAGGGCAAGGTCATCGGGCACCCCGACGGCTTCGGCTTCCTCAAGCCCGACGACGGCCGCCCGGATCTCTTCCTCGGCCCGAAGCAGATGCACAAGGCGCTGCACGGCGACGTCGTGCTCGCACGCGTGACCGGCGTCGACCGGCGCGGGCGCGAGGAGGGCTCCATCGTCGAGGTGCTCGAGCGCGCCAACCGCAAGGTGGTCGGCCGGATCTTCATCGAGCACGGCGTGGCATTCCTCATCGCCGAGAACAAGCGCATCAACCAGGACATCCTCATCACGCCGGACAGCCTCAAGGGCGCGAAGGAAGGCCAGGTGGTGGTGGCCGAGATCATCGAGCAGCCCACCAAGAACGCGGAGCCGATCGGGCGCGTGGTGGAGATCCTTGGCAACTACGCCGATCCGGGCATGGAGATCGAGATCGCGCTGCGCAAGCACGACCTGCCGCACGAATGGCCGCGCGACGCGCTCGCCGCCGCGGCGCGGCTGCCGAAGGCGGCCGAGGCGAAGGACCTGAAGGCCCGCAAGGACCTGCGCAAGCTCCCGTTCGTCACCATCGACGGCGAGACCGCGCGCGACTTCGACGATGCCGTGTACTGCGAGCGCACCGGGCGCGACTTCCGGCTGTGGGTGGCGATCGCCGACGTGAGCCACTACGTGAAGCCGGGCGATGCGCTCGACCGCGAGGCGCTCGAGCGCGGCAACTCGGTGTACTTCCCGCGCCGCGTGATCCCGATGCTTCCCGAGGAGCTCTCCAACGAGCTGTGCTCGCTCAAGCCCGACGTGGACCGCCTGGTGATGGTGTGCGAGATGGAGGTGAGCGCGGGCGGGGCGGTGCGCCACTACCAGTTCCACCAGGGCGTGATCCACTCGCAGGCGCGGCTCACCTACACGCGCGTGGCGGCGGTGATCGAGGGGCGCGAGGCCGAGCCGCCGGTGGCCGATGCGCTCGTGCCGCAGCTGGAGACGCTCTACGCGGTGTTCAGGGCGCTGCTGGGCGCCCGCCAGAAGCGCGGCGCCATCGACTTCGAGACCGTCGAGACGCAGATGATCTTCGACGCGCACGGCAAGATCGAGCAGGATCGTGCGCGTGCAGAGGAACGACGCGCACCGCCTGATCGAGGAGTGCATGCTCGCGGCCAACGTGAGCGCCTCGCACTTCCTCGAGCAGAAGGAGCAGCCCGCGCTCTACCGCGTCCACGAGGGGCCCACGCCCGAGAAGCTCGAGGCGCTGCGCTCGATGCTCAAGGACTTCGGGCTCACGCTCGCGGGCGGCGTCAAGCCCCACGCCAAGGACTACGCGCAGCTGCTTGCGCGCATCAAGGACAAGCCCTACGCCGACATGCTGCAGACGGTGATGCTGCGCTCGCTCTCGCAGGCGGTGTACAGCCCGGAGAACGTGGGCCACTTCGGGCTCGCGTACGACGCGTACGCGCACTTCACCTCGCCGATCCGCCGCTACCCCGACCTGCTCGTGCACCGCGCGATCAAGGCGGCGCTGAAGGGCGTGCGCTACGAGGCGGGCGACCTCGCCGCGCTCGGGCAGCACTGCTCCGAGACCGAGCGGCGCGCCGACGACGCCACGCGCGACGTCGAGGCGTGGCTCAAGTGCTACTACATGCAGGACCACGTGGGCGAGGAGTTCGACGGGCACCATCAGCGGCGTCACCAGCTTCGGCCTGTTCGTGACGCTGGACGAGCTCTACGTGGACGGCCTGGTGCACATCTCCGACCTGGGCCAGGACTACTTCCAGTTCGACGCGGCCAAGCACATGCTGCGCGGCGAGAGGAGCGGCGTGCGCTACCAGCTCGCCGGGCGCGTGAAGGTGAAGGTGGTGCGCGTGAACCTCGAGCAGGCGAAGATCGACTTCACGCTCGTCGAGGAGCAGGACGAGGCGCCGGTCACCGGGGTGCGCCCGCAGAAGAAGAAAGGCGGCAAGTGAAGAACCTCACGGGATTCCACGCGGTGACGAGCCGCCTGCGCCAGCGTCCGCAGACGGTGCACGAGATCTACATCGATGCCGAGCGCAAGGACGCGCGCGTGAAGGACCTGCGCGAGCTCGCCAAGCGGCTCAACGTGCGCGTGATCACGGTGGACATGAAGCGCCTGGACGGCATGGCGGGCGGCGTGCGCCACCAGGGCGTGGTCGCGCAGGCCGAGCCGCTCGACATGCCGCGCTTCATCGAGGACGTGCTCGAGGGCCTCGAGGAGCCGCCGCTGCTGCTGCTGCTCGACGGCGTGCAGGATCCGCACAACCTCGGCGCCTGCCTGCGCGTGGCCGACGGCGCCGGGGCGCACGCGGTGATCGCGCCGAAGGACCGCAGCGTCGGCCTCACCGCCGCCGCGATCAAGGTCGCTTCCGGCGCGGCCGAATCGGTGCCGTACATCGTGGTGACGAACCTCGCGCGCACGATGCGCGACCTGAAGGATCGCGGCATCTGGCTCACCGGCGCCGACGACTCCGCCGCGCAATCGCTCTACGACGCGCAGCTCGAAGGGGCGCTGGGCCTGGTGCTGGGCGCCGAGGGCGAGGGCCTGCGCCGCCTCACGAAGGACAGCTGCGACCTGCTCGTGTCGATCCCGATGCTGGGCGCGGTGGCGAGCCTCAACGTCTCGGTGGCGAGCGGCATCTGCCTGTACGAGGCGCGCCGGCGGCGCCTGAAGTAGCGCCGGCTCAGAACAGCTCGCGCGTGATCGCCTTGGTGCCGGTGCGCCCGTCCACGGTGTAGGTGATCATTCCGTTGTTGCCGTCGGTGAACACCACGTCGATGTGGCCCACCGCGCCCAGGCTGACCCGCGCCGGGTCGAAGGTGAGCGAAGCGATCGGTCCGGGCGGGCCCGCGGTGCGGTAGAGCGTCCCGCTGCAGCCGTTGCCGCTCGCAGACACCGCGCAGTCCGAGGCGACGAGCCACGTGGGCGCGCCGAAGTCGTCGTACACGAACCACGTGAGGAACATCGTGTCGGCCTGCTGGGTGATGCCCAGGCCCCAGCCCGATTCGGCGGGATTCCACCAGAGGTCGGTGTAGTCGATCGCCAGCGACGTGGGCGCGCGGAAGGCCATGCGGCGGATCGGCACCGTGCGCCCGTTATGGCCGATCACGTAGGTCATCGCCGCGTTGTCCTGGTCCTGGAAGAGGATTTCGAGGAGACCCGCCTCGGTGGTCTGCACCGCGCCGGGATTGAACGGCCCGAGGAAGAAGCGTGGACCGAGCGTCTCGTAGAGCTTGCCGTTGCAGATCGCGTTGGCCACGCACGTCGGGCAGGGAAGCGGGCGCGACATCGCGCAGCTCGATGCGAAGTACCACTTGGGGGCGCCCGCCGCATCGTAGGTGAACCAGACGGCGAACAGGATGTTGCGGCGCTGGGTGAGGTGCACGCCCCAGCCGGATTCGTCCGGGTTCCACCACAGGCCGGTGAGGATGCCGGCGCTCGCCGGCGCCACGGCCGGCGCGCCGCCCACGAACATCCCGGTCGCCACCGGAGTGCCGCCCACGGGGACATTCACCAGCGGCGACAGCGTGTCGATCGAGAAGATCGAGACGGTCGCCGAGCCCGTGCTTACGACGACGAAGCTCGCCCCGTCCGGCGTGACGGCTACACCCGAGGGCGTCGCTCCGACCGCAACGGTGCTGACCGCGCTCGTGGTGAGGTTGAACACCGTGACGTTGTTGGATCCGCGGTTCGCCACGAACAGGCGCGTGGATCCGGGATTGATGGCGACCGAGACCGGCTGCGAGCCGGCGCCGGGCGTGGAGAGCACGGCGCTCGTGGCGATGTCGATCACGGTGAGGTTGTTGCTGCCCTGGTCGGCGACGTACAGGCGCCGCCCGGCCGGGTCCACCACGAGGCCCGCGGGCTGCGTCCCGACCGGGATGGCGGCGAGGAAGGTATCGGCGTCGTTCTGGATGTTGAGCACGCGCACCACGTTGGCGACCGGGTCGGAGAAATAGGCGCGCGGCGCGACGGTGTCGACCGCGACCTGCCCGAGGGTCTGGGCGATGCTGACCGAGTCGATCACGGAGTTGGTGTAGGTCGCGATGACGCTCACCACCGATCCGGCGCCGGGCTGGGACACCACGTAGGCGCGCGTGCCGTCGGGGCTCAGCGCGATGGCCGAGGCGTGCATCGGGACGGCGATGCGCGCGATCTCGCCGCGCGCGTTGGTGTCGATCACGGAAACGTAGCCGGCGTCGTTGGCGACGTAGGCGCGCGGGCTGAGCGGCGCGATCGCGATGCCCGTCGGCGTGCCGCCCACGTTGATGCCGGACAGCAGCAGGTGGGTGGCCGTGTCGACGACCTGCACCGTGCCGCCGGGCTGCGACACGTACGCGTAGGGCTGCGCAAGCGCCTGGACGGCGGCGGCGAGCGTCACCAGCAGCGCCGCGGCCCACGCCTGTGGCCTGGGGATTCGGTCCATGTGCGCCTTCCCGTGTCGTTGTTGGGCGCATTGTAGCCCGTCGCCGTCCGCCTGTAGCCGGGGCGTCATCGCGGGGCGCTGGCGCGGCGTTGTCCCCCAATGGGCTTCCACCCGCGCATCGTGCAGTGCCGCCGAGGAACGCGCCTGGTGCACCCCGGGGAGATCCTGCTCGAGGAGTGGATCCTGCCCTGCGGCTTGAGCCAGAACAGCCTCGCGCGCCGCATGGGAGTACCACCGCGGCGCATCAACGAGATCGTGCTCGGCAAGCGCTCGATCACCGCGGACACCGCCATCGGGCTGGCCGCGGCGCTCGGCACCACGGAGCACTACTGGATGGCGCTGCAGTCCGATTACGAGCTGGAGATCGCGCGCGCCCGCCGCGAGCGGCGCGACCTGGCCTGGTGGCGGCCGCAGACTCCGCGCGAGCTGATCGAGGAGTAGCGGCGCCGGCGATGATCGGCGGAGTAGCGGGGCCGGCGATGAGACCTGCTCGGCGAATCTTCTGGAATATCCTGTGGTGGGCCCTCGATTCGCCCTATGACGCGCCTCGGCATTGCACCGCCGAGTCTTCGAGGAAGATTTCTCCCGCCCATGACGCGCTCCGCCACAAAACCCATGACGCCCTGCGCCATGCGCACGGCCCGCCCGCATCGCGTCCAAGCGTGATCCGGCCGCATAACGTTACACGGCGAGCCCTACGCGGCGCCCCTCCGCCGCATGACGTTACACGGCGAGCCGTCGGTCGCATGACGTCACGCGGCGCGCCCTTGGTCGCATGACGTTATGCGCCGGTCCTACGGCCGTATGACGTTACGCGGCGCGGTGGCCTCGTTGGCCGTATGACGTTACGCGGCGCGGTGGCCTCGTTGGCCATATGACGTTATGCGACGGGGCCCGGAGCCCGAGCCGCGGCCGACTGATGTACGCAGCGAGGTCCTCTTCAGTTCTCTTATATGACCTGCCGCGTCATGGGATTTTGGCTGTTCCGCGTCATGGCGAGTGAATTTCTTCGAGGGAAAGCTGTCTGTGCCATGGCGCGGGGCGTCATACGGCGTTTAGAGGTGTGCCTACAGGATCGCCTCGGGCATCGCACGCTGGGCACCATGCGCCGTTTCCGGGCTCCTATAGGATGTCGCACCGGGACTCGCCGCACCGGGACTCGCCGCCAACAACTCTCATCCCCCACGCCATGCACACCGTCCACCGCCTGAAGGCAAAGTTGCTCGCCGCGATCCCCGCCGCGATCCGCGCCGCGATCCCCGCCGCACTTGCCGCCGCCGCGCTCGCCATCGCGTTCGTCCCGGGCCCCGCCAGCGCCGACAACGTGGGAACCATTCCCTCCGGCACCCCGGGCAAGGAAACGCGCCACGTCCCGTTCGTCACCAGGCTGGGCCCGCCGATCCCGGTCGCGGCCATCCGCAAGGTGACGACCGTCGAGGGCATCACCGAATACCACCTGCCCAACGGCCTGCAGGTGCTGCTCTTCCCGGACGCCTCGAAGCCCACCGTCACGGTCAACATCACCTACCTGGTCGGCAGCCGCTTCGAGAACTACGGCGAGACCGGCATGGCGCACCTGCTCGAGCACATGATGTTCAAGGGCACGCCGAAGCACCCGCACTCGGGCCAGGAGTTCAACGCGCGCGGCGTGCGCTTCAACGGCAGCACCTCGCTCGACCGCACCAACTACTACGAGACGTTCGCAGGCCGACGGACGACAACCTCGCGTGGGCGATCGAGCCTCGAGGCCGACCGCATGGTGAATTCGTACATCGCGCAAGAGCGACCTCGACACCGAGATGACCGTGGTGCGCAACGAGTTCGAGGAGGGCGAGAACTCGCCCTTCAGCGTGCTGCTCAAGCGCATGCAAGCGGTCGCCTACGACTGGCACGCATACGGCCGCGCCACCATCGGCAACCGCAGCGACATCGAGAACGTGACGATCGAGAACCTGCAGGCCTTCTATCACCTGTACTACCAGCCCGACAACGCGGTGCTGCTCATCGCCGGCAAGTTCGACCCGCAGCAGGCGCTCGCGCTGATCGCGCAAGGATTTCGGCGCCGATCCCGAAGCCCACGCGTCGCGCGCCCGGTGTTCTGGACCGTCGAGCCCACGCAGGACGGCCAGCGCGAGTTCCACGGTGCGCCGCAAGGGCGACATCCAGATCGTGATCGCCGCCTATCACGTGCCCTCGGACCTGCACGACGATTCCGACCCGCTCGGCTTCGCGAGCTTCATCCTCGGCAACGTTCCCACCGGCCGCCTGCACAAGGCGCTGGTCGACAAGGGCCTCGCCGCGCAGGTGTTCTCCTATCCGCTCATGGGCCACGACCCGGGGCTGCTGATGTTCGGCGCGGTGGTGAAGCAGGGCGAGCCGGTCGAGCCGGTCCGCGAGGCCCTCATCGCGCGTGGTCGAGAGCTTCGGCGACACGCCGCCCACGAAGGAGGAGATGGACCGCGCGCGCCTCACCTTCGCCAACGATTTCGACAAGACCCTCGCCAACCACGAGGCGGTGGGCGTCGAGCTCTCGGAGTACATCGCGCTGGGCGACTGGCGGCTCTTCTTCCTGTCGCGCGACCGCATCGACCAGGTGAAGCCCGGGGACGTGGCGCGCGTCTCGAAGGCCTATTTCCGCCGCGACAACCGCACCGTGGGCTTCTTCGTCCCCGACGACCATCCGCAGCGCGCCGAGATCCCCGCCGCGCCGACGGTCGAGCAGCTGATGGCCGGCTTCAAGCCCAGGGAGGAAACCAGCCACGCCGAGGCCTTCGATCCGTCGCAGGCGAACATCGACGCGCGCACGAAGATCCTCACGTTCGGTCCGGTGAAGGTGGCGCTCCTCGCCAAGAAGAACCGCGGCCAGACCGTGAACGTCTCGATCGCGCTGCACATCGGCAACGAGCAGGCGCTCTTCGGCCAGCAGACCAACGCCTCGATGGCGGCGAGCATGCTCGCGCGCGGCACGACGACCCTCACGCGCGATGAGCTCTCCGATGCGTTCGAGCGGCTCAAGGTCTCCGGGCGCATCTCCGGGCCGCAGGACGGCTTCCAGACCACGGGACCCAACCTCGAGGGCGCATTGAAGCTCGTGGCCGACGTGCTCGAGCACCCGCGCTTCGACCCGAAGGAATTCGAGCAGCTGCGCACCCAGTCCGTGACCGGCATCCAGTCGCAGCTCTCGCAGCCCGAGGCCGTCGCGGGCGAAGCGCTGGCGAAGATCTTCAACGTCTATCCGAAGGGCGACTGGAGGTACTCGCCCTCGCTCGAGGAGACGCTCGCCGACGTGAAGGCGGCCAGGCTCGAGGACGCGAAGCGCTTCCACGACGACTTCTACGGGGCGGACCCGGCGGACATCGCGATCGTGGGCGACTTCGACGAGCCCGCGGTCGAAGCGCAGCTGAAGACGCTCTTCGCCGGCTGGAAGCCGAAGATCGCGTACGCGCGCGTGGTGAGCGACTACCACGACGTGGCGCCGGTGGAGAAGTCGATCCGCACGCCGGACAAGGAGAACGCGGTCTTCCTCGCGCGCGAGAACGTGAACCTGCGCGACGACGATCCCGACTATCCCGCGCTCTACGCGGCCAATTACCTGCTGGGCGGCGGCGCCGGGTTCGACTCGCGCCTCACCAAGCGCATCCGCGTGAAGGAGGGCCTGTCGTACGAGGTGGGATCGTACCTGGGCGTGGGCTCGCTCGACCGCGACGGGACCTGGGAGGCCTTCGCGATCGCCGCGCCCCAGAACGTCGCGAAGGTGGAGGCCTCGTTCCGCGACGAGCTTGCGCGCGCGCTGAAGGACGGCTTCACCGACGCCGAGCTCGCCGCCGCCAAGTCCGGCATCCTGCAGCAGCGCGCCCAGACCCGCGCCCAGGACGGGGCGCTCGCCGGCGCGTGGACCTCGAACCTCTACCTCGGGCGCACCTTCGCCTTCAGCAAGCGCTTCGAGGACCAGGTGGCGGCGCTCACCGCCGCGGAAGTGAGCGCGGCGCTGCGCAAGTACATCGACCCGGCGAAGCTGAGCATCGTGAAGGCGGGCGACTTCAAATAGGGCGCGCGGCCCGCGATTCGGTAGAATCGCGGAGCCATGAGCAACCGCAACTACTCCACGCGCCGCCGCGTCCTCGTGACCGGCGGCGCCGGCTTCCTCGGCTCGCACCTGTGCGACCGCCTGCTCGCGCACGGCAACGACGTGCTGTGCGTCGACAACTTCTTCACCGGCACCAAGCGACAACATCGCGCACCTGCTCGGCCAACCCGCGCTTCGAGCTGATGCGCCACGACGTGACCTTCCCGCTCTACGTCGAGGTCGACGAGATCTACAACCTCGCCTGCCCCGCCTCGCCGATCCACTACCAGCACGACCCGGTGCAGACGACCAAGACCAGCGTGCACGGCGCGATCAACATGCTGGGCCTGGCCAAGCGGCGTGAAGGCGCAAGATCCTGCAGGCCTCGACCAGCGAGGTGTACGGCGACCCCGAGGTGCATCCGCAGCCCGAGAGCTACTGGGGCCACGTCAATCCGATCGGCCCGCGCTCCTGCTACGACGAGGGCAAGCGCTGCGCCGAGACGCTGTTCTTCGACTACCACCGCCAGCACGGCCTGCGCATCAAGGTCGCGCGCATCTTCAACACCTACGGCCCGCGCATGCACCCGAACGACGGCCGCGTGGTCTCCAACTTCATCGTGCAGGCGCTCCGCGGCGAGCCGATCACCATCTACGGCGACGGCAGCCAGACGCGCTCGTTCTGCTACGTGGACGACCTGGTCGACGCGCTGATGCGCCTGATGGCCACCGGCGACGACGGTGACCGGCCCGATCAACCTCGGCAACCCGGGCGAGTTCACGATCCTCGAGCTGGCCGAGCTGGTGATCGAGCTCACCGAGTCGAAGTCGAAGATCGTGCGGAAGCCGCTGCCGAGCGACGACCCCAAGCAGCGCCAGCCCGACATCACGCTCGCGAAATCGACGCTCAAGTGGGAGCCCGCGACCGCGCTCGAGGCGGGCCTGCGCAACACCATCGCCTATTTTCGCGACGCCGGCCCGCGCGCGGGCTGAATGGGCTTCCTACGCCTCGACCGGCGCTGAGCTGGGGAATCCTTGTCCCGGGTTAGGCCACGACCTCGGAATCGTGTGTCGGTACCTCAAATGCGGGTATGACGACCCGCGTTATTCAATAGCGTTTTTCGTGAGGGAAAGCCGCCGAGACCTATAACGCGCCGCGGGCAAAACGGCCATACGCGCGGCGTCATGCCCCGTGAGCGCCGCTCAGCGCAGCTTCGAGACGAGCGGGAATCCGGCGGGATTGCGAATCGAATCGACGGAAAGATCTATGTCGAGGTCGGGCCAGTAGAGGTGCTTCGGGTGCGGCCGCTCGACATGGGTGAGCTTCTCGATCGTCGCTTCCTTGAACCAGGGGAAGTCCGCAAAGGACAGGAACAGCTCCTCCCCTTCCAGGGCGAGCCAGAACCCGTGACGGGAGACGTTGGTCACCTCAGCTGGCAAAGTATTCGAGCCAGGCAGCTCGGATTTGTCTTTCATGGTCGCGAATCAGTGCTTCGATGATGCGTAATTGCGGAGGAGTTAGGTGGTAATTGTGCGCCAGCGCAATTGTGGGCTCAAAAAGAAGAACCGTAATCCTCTCTCGCGAAATATGGTTGGACTCACGAGTAGTCCAACGCATGAGCCGCTGCGCCGCCGACGGCGGTACCGACAACTGGCGGGTCAGGCCATGACGCGCGGCGTTATGGCCCTTCAGCGGTCCCCTACAGCACGAAGTAGATCCCGTCCAGCCTGCGCCACGCGTTGCGGATCCACGAGTGGTAGGCGAGGAAGCCGAAGCACGCGAGCCAGAACATCGCGTATTCCGGCACGTGCAGCCGCCATCCCAGGTAGCCCACGCCTCCCAGCAGCGCCGAGACGCCCACCAGGATCACCAGCGTCTGCGCCTGCGTGAAGCCGCGCGCGAAGAGGTAATGGTGGATGTGGCGATCGATGCGCACGAACGGGTTCTGCTTGCGCTCGAACTGGCGCAAGACCACCGAGAGCGCGTCGGCGAGCGGCAGCAGCACCACGAAGAGCACCGCCACCGGCGGGAAGGTGCGCCCCGGGCCCTGCGTGAGGTCGATCGAGAGCCAGCCCAGCGCGAAGCCGATCATGAGCCCGCCGCCGCTGCCGAGGAACACGCCCTCGCGCGTGCGGCTGCGGGTGAGCGCGCTGCAGAGCAGGTAGCCGCCCAGCGCGCCCTGCAGCAGGAGCGACATGCTCGATTGCGGCCCCAGCCCGGAGCCCACCGCGGCCAGCGTGAACCACGCGAGCGCCGTGAACGCGAAGGCGGCGCGGAATCCCTCGAGGTCATCCATCATGTTGATCGCCCACGAGAGCGCGACCATCGCCGCCACCGTGACCGGCAGCGACAGGATGCCGAAGCCGAGCGGGCCCACGCCGAACAGATCGCCGGCGCTGCGGAACTCCACCCCCGCCATGCGCACCAGGAGCGCGGCGATGATCACCTGCACCGTGATGTCCACGCCCTCGCGCGTGTGCACGAACGTGCTCCACACCCCGAGGCCGAACATGAGGCACATCAGCAGCAGCAGGTAGCGCGCGTTCTCGAGCACGCCCATGTTCCAGGCCGCCGCGACGAGCGCGAGGTAGATCGCGAACCCGCCCATGAGCGCCGGGAGCTGCACCTGCGGCTCGCCGTTCTGGCCGCCGTTGCCGTTGTCGCGCGGCGGGCCGGAAGCGTACGAAAGCAGCAGCGTGCCGGCCGCGGCGACGAGGAAGGAGACTGCGAGCGGGGCGAGCCAGAGCGCTCCCGCGGGGCCGGGATTCGATTCCATGTGCGCCTCCTCGGTCGCTCGCGAACAGCTCGCCGCGACTCTATGGAGGTAGGCTAAAACGTTCCTCGCGCGAGAGGGTGGCCCGGCCGGTTACAGCCGTAAGGTTTGGGTTACAGCCGTAATCCGGCCTGGCGGACGAGCAGCTTGACCAGCCCCCGGCACCCGTCCTCGATCATGTCCAGCGCGTGCTCGAAGTCCTCGACCTCGCCGCCGTACGGGTCCGGCACCTCCTCGCCGTGGAACTCGTCGCCGTACTCGAGCAGCAGCTCGATCTTCTGCTTGCAGCGGGTGGGCGCGATGGCGCGCAGGGCGGCGATATTCGACTTGTCCATTGCGAGGATCATGTCGTAGTGGTCGAAATCCCCCGGCTTGATGCGCCGCGCAACGTGCTGCGAAAGGTCGATGCCGCGCAGCTTGGCGAGCTCCACGGCGGTGGGGAAGGCGGGCTTGCCCGCGTGATAGTCGTGGGTGCCGGCCGAGGCCACTTCGAAGGCAACGGGCTTGCCTTGCGATGCGGCGAGCCTGGAGAACACGCCCTCGGCCATGGGCGAGCGGCAGATGTTGGCCGTGCAGACGAAGAGCAGGGACCGCGACGACATCATGCAATCGGGATCGCGGGCTCTTCCTTGCCGGCGAGCGTTGCGGTGGGTGCGGCCGATTCCAGCTTGCGCCATGCGCGCTGGATCCAACGGTGGTATGCGAAATAGCCGAAGAAGAATGGCCAGAAGAGGAAGGGCTCCGGCACCTCGAAGCGCCAGGCGAAGTAGCCCACCGCGCCGAAGAGGAACGATGCACCCACCATGAGCCCCACCGTCTGCTGGTAGGTGAAGCCGCGCGCGAGGAGGTAGTGGTGCAGATGGTGACTGTCCGCCACGAAGGGGCTCTTGCGTGCGCGAATCCTGCGGGCCATGAGCGAGACGCAATCGGCGAGCGGCAGCAGGAGGACCCAGAGGGCGGCGATCGGCGTGAAGGATCGCCCTGGGCCCTGGGTGAGGTCGATCGCGAACCAGCCGAGCGCGAAGCCGATCATGAGGCTGCCGGCGTCGCCCAGGAAGACCTTCGCGCGCGGCTGCCAGGGGAAGCGCAGGTTGAAGAGGAGGAAGCCCGCGATCGCGCCGCAGAAGATGAGGGCCAGGTCGAACTGCACTTCCAGGCCCGAGCCGACCGCGACGGCCGCGTACCAGGCGAACGCCACGAACGCGATCGATCCGGCGAGGCCGTCCATGCCGTCCACCATGTTCACCGAGTTGACGACGCCCACGACCGCGAACACGGTCAGGGGCAGGGTGAGGATCGACAGGCCGATGGGCCGCCACCCGAGCAGGTCGCCGACGGAGCGCAGCTCGACGCCGGCGCCGTAGATCATTATGAGCGAGGCGGCGATCTGCACCGCGAACTTGATGCGCGGGGAGATCTCGTGCAGGTCGTCCCAGACCCCCACCGCGAGCACGAGGGCGAGAGAGGCCAGGAAATATGCGGCACTCGAGGCGATCCCGGCGATGTATGCGGAGCCGAGCAGGGCGACGAAGATGGAGATTCCACCGACCAGCGGGACTACGCGGGAGTGATCCTTGCGGCCGCCCGGCTCGTCGACGAGGCCCAAAGATGGTGCAAGCCGGGAGAAGATCAGTACCGCCATGGCGGAAATGGCCAAGGCGGAGGCAAGCAGTATCGCGGTTCGTGCGGCTTCTACGGCCATTGCTCCCTACGGGTCGGACGCGTGGGGAGAGTATAGGCATGGCGCAACGGAAAAGTCAGCTTTGCACGCTCGGTCGCATTCCGCCTCCTTGGTGCCGAATCCCCCCTTGCTCAGAGTAGATTGGCCACCGAAAACGCGCGAATCCGGACGACCCAGACGTGTGTGGCATTGCGGGGATCTTTTCCTATCGAACGGAGGCACCTGCGGTATCCGGCGACGAACTGCTCCGTATCCGGGATTCGATGGCGCTTCGCGGTCCCGATGGTGAGGGTCTCTGGATCTCCGAGGACAGGCGCACGGGACTCGCGCACCGCCGGCTTTCCATCATCGACTTGTCTGACGCGGGCAGCCAGCCGATGGCCAGCGATGACGGCAGCCTGGTCATCATCTTCAACGGAGAGATCTACAACTACGCCGAGCTTCGCAAGCAGCTGCAGGCGGAGGGGTGTCGCTTCCGTTCGGCGAGCGATACCGAGGTGCTGCTTCATCTTTATGCGCGATACGGCGACGCGATGGTCTCGCGGCTGCGCGGCATGTACGCGTTCGCGCTGTGGGACGCGCGGCGGCACCGTCTCTTCGCCACGCGGGATCCGTTCGGCATCAAGCCGTTGTATTACGCCGATGACGGCAAGGCGTTCCGCTTCGCCTCGCAGGTCCAGGCGCTGCGCAAATCGGGAGCGGTCTCGACGGAAAGCGATCCGGCCGGCCACGTCGGCTTCTTCTTGTTCGGCTTCGTCCCCGAGCCCTATTCGCTGTACAAGTCGATCCGGTGCCTGCCCGCCGGGCACTCCCTGAGCCTGGAGGCGGGCGGTTCGGTGAGAGTCGAGAAGCACTTCGACATCGGGCAGGAATTCGCCCAGGCTTCCGCCGTCGACAAGCTCGATGCCGGAGATCGGTTGTCCGCGATTTCGGAAGCGATGCGCACCTCGGTGCACTATCACCTCGTCTCTGATGTCCCGGTCGGCGTGTTCCTCTCCGCGGGGATCGATTCGGCATGTATTGCCGGACTTGCGAGTCGTGTCTCCGCCGAGACCCTCGACGCCCATACCCTTGGGTTTGCGGAGTATCGTGGAACGGAGTTGGACGAAACGGTCCCTGCCTCCGAGATCGCGGCGTCGTTCGGATTGCGGCAGTCGAACGAGTGGGTGGATCGCGCGGAGTTCGAACGCGACCTGCCGAACATCCTGGGGCAGATGGACCAGCCCAGCATCGACGGCGTCAACACCTATCTCGTTAGCAAGATCACGGCCCGAACGGGAACGAAGGTGGCGCTCTCAGGATTGGCCGGCGACGAGCTGTTCGGGGGCTATCCCAGCTTCGCCGACGTCCCGATCAGCAGCAAATGTGGGGATGT
>CAVWUN010000013.1:0-18504 GCA_963758215.1 uncultured beta proteobacterium
CGCCGCAGGGCGAAGCGCCCGCGCCGCCATTGCCGTTCAGCTGCCGGCTCGCGCTCATCCTCGCCGCACTTCCGGTGCTGGTGCTTGGCGTCTATGTGCCGCGCCCGCTGCACGAGCTGCTCGCCGCCGCCGCGGCGACGCTGTCGAGATGAGCCACGCATGAACTGCGCCGGGATCAGGGAACGCATCGAGGCCCTCTGGCCGGGAACGGCGCGCTGCCGCTTCGACGCGGCGGCGCGCATCAACGAGGTGACTTGCGAGCGCGCGGTGCTGGCCGAGCTCTGCCGGCACGTCTTCCGGGAATGGGATTTCGCGTTCGCGGGGCTGGTCGCGGAGGAGGGTACGGCCGACTGGCGGCTGCGCTACGTGTTCCATGGCGAGCGCGAAGCGGGCTGGCTGCACGTGCTCACGTCCGCGCCGCTCGACGAGCGTGTCTTTCCGAGCATCGCCGCGGCGGGCGTGCCGGCGGCCGACTGGGACGAGCGCGAGGCCGAGGACATGTACGGGCTGAAATTCGCCGGTCACCCGCGCCTCGGGGACTTCGTGATGCACGACGACGTCTGGCAGGAGGATGTGCAGCCGATGCGCCGCGCCTTCGACGCGCAGGCCGCGATGCGCCATCGCCGGCCCGTCCAGGACTGGCGCCCGCGGCGCATCGTGCACGAGCCGGGAGCGTTCGTGATGCCGATCGGGCCCAAGTTCTCCGGCGTCACGGAGTCGGTGCACTTCCTCCTCGAGACCGTCGGCGAGGACGTGATCCGCTCGTCGACGCGCCTGTTCTACAAGTGGCGCGCGGTCGAGAAGCTCGCCGAGGGCAGGACGGCGGACGCGGCGCTGCCGATCGCGGAGCGTTTCGCAGCGACGACCGCCTTCGCGCACGGGCTCGCCTTCTGCCGTGCCGCGGAAGCGATCGGCGGCGTGCAGGTTCCCGCGCGCGCGCTCACCCTGCGTGTATTCCTCGCGGAGCTCGAGCGCCTGCGCCACCACGCGGGCGCGATCCAGGAGATCTGCGAGTCCACCGCGCTCGCGGTCGCCAACAGCCAGGCGGGAATGCTCGAGGAAGAGCTGCTGCGCGTATCGGGAAAGCTCACTGGCCATCGCTACCATTTCGGGCTGCTCGCCCCGGGCGGGCTGCTGCGCGACCTGGCGACCGGGGCGTGCCTGGAATCGCTCGACGAGTCCAGGCGCATCCAGGCGCGCATGGACGAGCTGGAGGGCCGGCTGGGCGTATCCAGCAGCTTCCTCGACCGGATCGAGGAGGTCGGGGCGATCCGGCCGCAGATCGCGCGCAGCTACAGCCTGCTCGGTCCCGTGGCGCGGGCCTCGGGGCTCGCGCGCGACCTGCGCCGCACGCAGCCGTACTCGGGCTACGAGTCGTACGAGTTCGACGTCGCGCGCGAAGCGGAGGGCGACGGCTATGCACGGCTGCGGGTGCTGTTCTTCGAGGCACGCCAGTCGGTGCGCATCATGGAGCAGGCCGCAGCGGCGCTGCAGGATGGGGCGGTCCTCGCACCCGTGGCGACGTGCGCGGGTGCCGCGCTGGGGTGGGTCGAGGCGCCGCGGGGCGGGACCTTCCACTGGCTGAGGCTGGACGAGGGCGGGCGCATCGCGCGCTACCACATCGTCACGCCGTCGTTCGTGAACTGGCATGGCTTCCACCTCGCGGCCGAGAAGTTCGCGTTCCAGGATTTCCCCATCATTCTCGCCACGTTCGACCTTTCCGTCGCGGAGAACGACCGGTGAGCGCGCGCGCGGCGGGTGGGAGCATGCGATGAGCCAATGGGTCGTCACGGGTCTGCGCACCGGGATCAGGACCACCGCGTACCCACACGGCGAGGAGCGCACGCCGGCGTGACGCCGGGGCTGCCCGCCGGTGGCGAGCACGGCGAGCACGCCGCGCAGATCGCGGCGCGTTGTCCGACGGGTGCGCTCGCGGCCGCCGATGGACGCATATCCGTGGACGATACGCGTTGCATCCACTGCTATCGCTGCGTCCGCGGCGTGGCGCACCCGCTGGGCTGGGAGCCGACGTACGAGTGGGCGCGGCCCGCGCCCGCGGGGTCGACTGCGGCGGCGAGGCTGGGGCGGCCCTTCAGCCGCTCGATCCACATCCTGGTCGTGGACGCCGGCGATTGCGGGGCGTGCCTGAACGAGGTGAAGCAGCTCAACAACCCGTACTACAACATGCATCGGCTGGGCTTCTTCATCACGCCCACGCCGCGCCACGCCGACGTGCTGCTGGTGGTGGGAACCGTGACCGATCACATGCGCGATGCGCTGTACAAGATCCACGAAGCCATGCCGACGCCGAAGCGGGTGGTCGCGGTCGGCGCGTGCGCGCTGTCCGGCGGAGCGTTTGCGGGAAGCTTCGCGTGTGCCGGAAGCGTTGCGGACGTGCTGCCGGTGGACGTGCAGGTTCCGGGCAATCCCGCGCCGCCGCTCGCGATCCTGCACGGCCTGCTGCTCGCGGTGGGGCGCCGATGAGCGCGCAGGGCCTCGTGATCGCGTTCTTCGCGGCATGCGCTGCGGCAGTGTTGCTTGCGATGGCGCTGCCCGCGCGACGCCAGGCGGGCGTAGTCGCATGGCTCGGGGGCCTGTCGGCGCTGGCGCTGGTGTCCGCCGGCGCCCGCGTGCTGGCCGGGGACGGCACATTCGTCCTGCCGCTCTGGACGTTGCCTGGGGTCACGATGCTGAGCATGAGCGTGGACGCGGTCTCGGCCGTGTTCCTCGCCGTGACCGGCCTCGTCGTGCTTCCGGCCTCGCTTTATTGCGCGAGCGAGCTGAGATCCGGTGCGCTGCAGGGCCGCGAGCGGGCGTTCACGGTGACGCTGCTCGCGCTCCACGCGGCGATCGTGCTCGTGCTCGTCGCGGGCGACGCGCTGCTCTTCCTGCTCGCGTGGGAAGCGATGTCGATCCTCAGTTACCTGCTCGTTGCGGGCGGGCGCGCCGGCGACGGACGGGCGGAAGCGGGCTACCTGCTGCTGGCGATGGGCGAAGCCGGCATGCTCGCCGCAGCGCTCGCCTTCGGGCTGCTCGCGAGCCACGCGGGCTCGCTCGACTTCGCCGCGCTGCGCGTGGCCGCCCAGGCGCTGCCGCCGGACATTCGCTGGGCGGTGTTCCTGCTCGGCCTGTTTGGATTCGGCGTGAAGGCCGGCCTGGTGCCGATGAACTCGTGGCTTCCCGCGGCGTACGCGGCCGCGCCGCGCGCGTTCGCTCCGGTGCTGGCGGGAGCCACGCTCAACCTCGGCCTGTACGGCATCCTGCGGCTCAACGCGGACCTCATGCCCCCTACGCAGGCGGGGGCGGGCCTCGTCGCGTTGTCGCTCGGGACCGCCTCCGCCCTGATCGGCATTCTGTACGCGACGACGGACAACGATCTGAAGGCGATGCTCGCGCACAGCTCGATCGAGAACGTGGGTATCGCGGTGGCGGGCATCGGGGCGGGCATGGTCTTCGTCGCCGCGGCGCAGCCGGCGCTGGCTGCGATCGCCTTCGTCGCGGCGCTCTACCACCTCGCCAACCATTCGATGTACAAGTCCTTGCTCTTCATGGGCGTAGGCGCGGTGGAGCGCGGCGCCGGCACGCGCGACATGGACCGGCTCGGAGGCCTGATCAAATGGATGCCGCGCACGGCCATCGCATTCCTCGCCGGGACGCTCTCGATCGCGGCGCTGCCGCCGTTCAACGGCTTCGTAAGCGAGTGGCTCACGCTGCAGGCGCTGCTGCGCGCCGCGGAGCTGTGTTCGACCGGCACGAAGATCGTCTTCGTGCTGTGCGGGGCGGGACTCGCGCTCACGGCGGCGCTCGCGGTGACCTGTTTCGTGAAGGTGTTCGCGATGACGTTTCTCGGCATGCGCCGGCTCGACGAGGATCGGGTTGTCGAGGAAGCGCCGCCCGGGACGCTCGCGCCGATGGCGATCCTGGCCGTGCTGTGCCTGGCGTTCGGTGTGCTGCCGACCTACGTGATCTCCGCGCTCGATCCGGCGACGATGCGGCTTGCGGGGGCGAGCGGCGCCGATGCGCTGGTGCCGGCGTTTTTCGCTACGGCGCCGGCGCATGCGAGGCTGCCGCCGGCGTTCGTCGCGGAGTTCCACGACCTGGGCGCGCAGGTGGGGCAGGACGTGCTGCCCGGGCGCGGCCTGGTGGTGATGCATCGCGGGGGCCCGGATAACCCGGTGGTCTTCGCGATGTCCACTTCGTACATGCTGCTGGTGCTGGCCGCGCTGCTGCTGGCCACTTACGTGCTGGTGCGGCTGTGGCTCACGCACGGGCGCGGCGTGACCCGGCGCGAGCGCTGGGCGGGCGGCGTGCGCCGGCTCCTGCCGGAGATGACGTACACGGCGACGGGGTTTTCCAACCCGGTGCGGGTGATCTTCGATGCGGTGTTCCGGCCGACCACTGTCGAGGACACACGCGAGACGGTGGCCGAGCATTTCCGCATGGCGATCCGCCGCGACCGGGAACGGGTGTACGTGGTCGACCGAATGGTGCTCCAGCCGGTGCGCAGGGGCGCGCTCGCATTGGCCCGGGCGCTCGCCGCGATGCACCACGGGCGCATCAACGCGTACGCCGCCTATGTGTTGCTGGCATTGGTGCTCGCCTTCATCGTGGGGCTGGCTTGAAGGGCTGACGGTGTGACGCGATGCTGACGATCGAGATCCCCGATTTCGCGGCGCTGCGCCTCGAGCACCTGGTGCTCGACTACAACGGCACGCTTGCCGAGGACGGAACGCTGCTCGAGGGCGTGCCCGAGCGCCTGGAGCGGCTGGCCGGGGTGCTGCGCATTCACGTGGTGACCGGGGACACCTTCGGCTCGGCACGCGCGTCGCTGCAGGGCCTGACCTGCCGGCTCGCGATCCTCGAGGCGACGGGGCAGGCGCAGGCGAAGCTCGCTTACGTGCGCGAGCTGGGAGCCGCGAGCGTGGCTTGCATCGGCAACGGACGCAACGATCGGATGATGATGGAGGCCTGCGCGCTCGGGATCGCCGTCATCCAATCGGAAGGAGCCAGTCCGGACACCGTGGCGGCCGCCGACGCCGTCGCCCGTGGCATCCGCGATGCCCTCGACCTGCTGCTCGAGCCGCGCCGGCTGGCGGCTACGCTTCGGGGCTGATCGCGCGGGCCCGAGCCGAGCCGCGCACGCGTGGCGCAGGCGTCAGCCCTCGCCTTCGATGATCCCGAACTCCGCAGGCACGCGGGCGTAGAACACCCGCAGCTTGGTCGCGCGCACCATCTCGAGGAGCTTGCCGGCCTCGTCGTCGGTCACCATGAACTCGACTTCGACCGTGAGGTCTCCGGCCAGTTCGAAGAACTTGGCCTCGTGCAGCACGCCGTGACGGCCGAAGCCCGCCATGGCCTTGAACGCAGTGCCGCCGTGAACGCCGAGCTTGTTGGCCTGCTCGAGCAGCCACTCGTAGAAGAGCACGCCGTGGACCTTGCGGTTCTCGTGCGTGTAGAAGCGAAGGTAGGCGCCCTTCATCACGATTTTCCTCCGAGCAGCAGGTGCATGAGGAAGATCCCGAGCAGGGTCATCGCGATCGAGCCGATGACGTGCAGGATCACCATCGCCGCGGTCCAGCCGAGCTGTCCGCGCGTGAACAGCGTCGTGGCCTCGGCGGAAAAGGTCGAGAACGTAGTGAGCCCACCCAGGAACCCGGTGGTGAGGAGCAGGCGCACCTCGGGAGCCATCGCCTCGTAGTGCGCGACGAGCGACATCGTCACGCCCATCAGGAAGCCGCCCAGGAGGTTGGCCGCGAGCGTGCCGAGCGGCACCGTCGGGAAGACCGGATTGAGCAGCAGGCCGAGGCCCCAGCGGCTCCAGGCCCCGAGGGCGGCGCCGATTCCTATCGCTAGGAATGACGGCCAGGCCATCGCGACTCCCTGGTGCGCGGTCGGGCGGCGGCGGCGTTACGCACCGTGCGCGGTCCACGCGTTGATGAGGTTGCGCGCCTCGAGCGCGACCTCGGAAGCGGTGAGCCCCACGGGACCCAGGCCGCGCTCCACGCACGCGTCCGCGGCCGCGCCGTGCACGCATACGCCATAGCGCAGCGCACGCGGTGCATCCAGCCCCTGGCACAGCAGCGCGCCCACGATGCCCGCGAGCACGTCGCCGGTGCCCCCGCTCGCCAGGCCCGGATTGCCGGTCGCATTGATCGCCCATTGCCCATCGGGGGACGCACAGATGCTCCCCGCGCCCTTGAGGACCACGTGCGCATGGAAGCGCTTGGCCAGCGCGAGCGCGGCAGCCAGCCGGTCGGCCTGGACCTCGGCGGTGGACAATCCCAGCAAGCGCCCGGCTTCCGCAGGATGCGGCGTGAGCAGCGTCGCGGCGCGCGTGCGCCCGGCGACCTCGCGCGCGAGGGTGTCGTGGTACGCGATGGCGTTCAGCGCATCGGCGTCGAGCACCAGCGGCTTGGCGAGCGCCACCAGCGCCGGCAGCACCGTGCGCTCGAACATGGATACCGAGGTGGCCGAAGGCGAGCGTCCGGCGCCGGGGCCTGCCACGATGACGTCGCCCGCCATGGCGTCGTCGACGGAGCGCAGCATGAGCTCCGGTTGCAGCGGGTCCGCCGTCGGCGCGTCGGGCCCGAGCAGCCCCACGTAGACCTTGCCGGCGCCCGCGTGCAGCCCGGCACGCGCCGCGAGCAGCGCCGCACCCACCATCCCGCGATGCCCGCCGATCACCGCCAGCGTGCCGAAGTCGCCCTTGTGGGAATTGCGCCGGCGCGGGGCGAGCCACCGCGCCACCGCCTGCGCGGTGAGAAGCGTGCCGTGCGCTTCGGCCGCGGCGTCCTCGCCCACGCCCAGGTCGTCGCACACCACCTGCCCGCAGTAGTCGAGTCCGTCCGCCGTGTGCAGGCCCACCTTGTGGGCGATGAAGGTGAGGGTGAGCGTCGCGCGCACGGCGGCGCCGCGCACGCATCCCGTGCGGCTGTCCAGGCCGCTCGGCACGTCGATTGCGAGCACCGGTGCGCCGCTCGCGTTGATGCGCTCGATCAACGCGCGCATCTCCCCTTCGACCGCGCGCGCGAGACCCAGGCCGAGCAGCCCGTCGACCACGAGTGCCGGCGCATCGCCCGCCGGCCAGCGGCGCTCGATCGTGCCGCCCTGCGCGGCGAATGCGGCCTTCGCCGCCTGCGCTTCGGCGGCCTTCGGAACGCTGCCCGCCACATCGAGCACGATCACGCGGTGGAACGATTGGCGCAGGAGCGCGGCCGCGACCCAGGCATCGCCGCCGTTGTTGCCCGGCCCGGCGACCACCAGGATCGGTGCGCCGGTGTCGGCGGCGAGGCCGCGCGCCACCTCCGCGGTCGCGCGCCCCGCGCGCGGCATGAGGAGCGTGCCGGCGGTGGCCGCCCGCGCCTCGACCGCGCGCAGGCCCTCGGGAGTGAGAACGGGCACGGCGTCCATGTCTATGCCCGGGCGACCGCCGGCCTGGCTTGCGCGCCCGCCGCCGGCTCGGGCACGAGAACCGTGTCGCGCGCCTCCGGCAGCAGGCCGGGATAGTCGCGGCTGAAGTGCAGGCCGCGGCTTTCCGTGGCGGTCAGCGCCGAGCGCACGATCAGCTCGGCGCGTGAGCGACCAGGTTGCGCAGCTCGAGCAGGTCGCGCGTGACACGCGGAAGTTGCGCGTAGTACTCGTCGATCTCCGCCTGCAGCAGCTCGATGCGGTGCAGGGCGCGCTCCAGGCGCTTGGTGGTGCGCACGATGCCCACGTAGTTCCACATGAGCGGCGCAGCTCGTCCCAGTTGTGCGCGATCACCACTTCCTCGTCGGCGTCGGTGACGCGGCTCTCGTCCCATTCGGGCAGCGCCGGCACGCCGGGCGCGGGCCGTCGGCGAGGATGTCGCGTCGCCGCCGGTGCGGCCGAACGACCAGGCATTCGAGCAGCGAGTTGCTGAGCGAGGCGATTGGCGCCGTGCAGGCCCGTGCAGGCGATCTCGCCGACGCGCGTACAGGCTCGGCAGGTCGGTGCGTCCGTGCAGGTCGGTGACGCAGGCCGCCGCAGGTGTAGTGCGCGGCCGGGCACCACCGGGATCGGCTCGCGCGTCGATGTCGATGCCGAACTCCAGGCAGCGCGCGTGGATCGTGGGGAAGTGCTCCTCGATGAACGCCGCGCCCATGTGGGTGATGTCCAGGTAGACGCAGTCGATGCCGTGCTTCTTGATCTCGAAGTCGATCGCGCGCGCCACGATGTCGCGCGGGGCGAGCTCGCCGCGCGCGTCGTGCTGCGGCATGAAGCGCGTGCCGTCCGGAAGGCGCAGGATGCCGCCCTCGCCGCGCACGGCCTCGGAGATCAGGAACGACTTGGCGTGCGGGTGGTACAGGCAGGTCGGGATGGAACTGGATGAATTCCATGTTGGCGACGCTCGCCCCGGCGCGCCAGCCCATGGCGATCCCGTCGCCGGTGGCGATGTCCGGGTTGGTGGTGTACAGGTACACCTTGCCCGCGCCGCCGGTGGCGAGGATGGTCGAGCGCGCCGCGATCGTCCTCACGTGCCCTGCGCGGACGTCGAGCACGTAGGCGCCGAGCGCCCGGTTGGCGCCGCGTGCGTCGCCCAGCTTGCGCGATGTGATAAGGTCGATCGCGATGTGCCACTCGAGGACCTCGATGTTGGGGTGGCTCTTCACCTGCCCGACGAGCGTCTTCTGCACCGCGCTGCCGGTGGCGTCCGCGGCATGCACGATGCGCCGGTGGCTGTGGCCGCCCTCGCGCGTGAGGTGCAGCTCCTCCTGGTTGGCGTCGTCGCGCGTGAAGGGGACCCCCTGCTCGACGAGCCATTCGACCGCCCGGCGGCCGCGCTCGACCACGAAGCGCACCGCGTCCTCGTGGCAAAGGCCGGCGCCCGCCACCTCGGTGTCGCGGATGTGGTCCTCGATGGAGTCGGACCCGTCGAGCACCGCGGCAATGCCCCCCTGGGCCCAGCTCGACGCCCCGCCCAGCAGCTCGTCCTTGGTGATCAGGGCCACCTGCTGGCGCTCGGCGAGCCGCAATGCCGCGGACATGCCCGCGAGGCCGCTGCCGATCACCAGGACGTCGTAGCTCTTCACGCGGGCAGGGAGGATGGCATGGTCCTGGGGCCGCCACGGCGCGGGCCGGAATCCGCCCCGGGGCAGGAACTCTTTGGCGGCGCTCCTGTCACTAAGCTGACGTTTCGGAGACGCACGCCAAAGGAATGAAAGATTTGAGCTTTATAATACCCCAGGAGGTCAACAAGCCCTTCGTGGCACCGCATCCGCAGCGCGGCCTCACGGGCGGTGCTCCGTCTCCGGCAAGAACATCCATACAAGGCCGCATGAGCGACAGGGAAGTCGACCAGCAGCTGGTCGAGCGCGCGCAGCGCGGGGACAAGCAGGCCTTCGAGCTGCTGGTGATCAAGTACCAGCGCAAGCTCGAGCGGCTGCTATCGCGAGTGATTCGCGATCCGGCGGAGATCGAGGACGTGGCGCAGGAGGCCTTCATCAAGGCGTACCGCGCGCTGCCCAATTTCCGCGGCGACAGCGCCTTCTACACCTGGCTCTACCGCATCGGCATCAACACGGCGAAGAACTACCTGATCGCGCTCGGCCGGCGCGCGCCGACCTCGACCGAGTTCGACAGCGAGGAGGCCGAGGGATTCGAGGACGCCGCGGGCCTGCGCGACATCAACACGCCGGAGAGCGAGCTCGCGAGCAAGCAGATCGCGCAGACGGTGAACGATGCGATCGCGGCCCTGCCCGAGGAGCTGCGCACCGCCATCACGTTGCGCGAGCTGGACGGATTGTCGTATGAGGAGATCGCGCAGATCATGAATTGCCCGATCGGCACTGTGCGGTCGCGTATATTCCGGGCGCGGGAGGCCATAGCCGAGAGGCTGCGCCCCCAGCTCGGGACGAGCAAGGACCAACGCTGGTAACAACGAGATACCGGGGCGGCAGCCCTATATTCGATACCGAGAGGGACCGCGAACTCGAAGACGGGCCCGATGAACAGGAGCACGACATGACCCAGAACATTTCCTCGCTGATGGATGGCGAGCTCGAAGGCGCCGAGGCCGAGCGGGCCATTCGCGCGTGTTGCGCGAGCGAGGAGTACAAGCGCACGTGGGGCCTCTATCACGCCATCGGTGACGCCATGCGCGGGCAGGCTCCGCGCAGCCTGGCGCTGCCGGCGCGGGCGTTCGAGGATACGTTGAAGGCGCAGCCCACGGTGCTGGCTCCCCGGACCCCGCTGCAGACCCGGGTGGCACGCGTGGCCATGGCCGCGGCGGCCTCGGTGGCCACGGTAGGCGTGGTCGGGTGGATCGGCTCGCAGGGCGGCGACCTGTTGGTGGCCAGGTCCGATCCGGCAGCGCTCCCCGCGCCCGCGGTTGCCGCCAACGCGGTGCAGCCGCCGGTGGAGGCCGCCGCGGTGCGGCCGGTCGCCGTCACCGCGCCGGTGGTTCCGGCCCTCGACGTCGAGGACTACCTGGTCGCCCACCGCCAGATGCCGTTCCCGGGCCTCTATCGTCCGGTGGCCAATCGCACCACGGCCGCCGCTCGATGAGGGGATTGCCGCGGGGCGGGCGCCGCTGGCTGCCCGCCCTCGCGCTCGGCTTCGCGTGCAGCGCCCAAGCGGCCACCCAGGCCGCCCCGCAGCCGGCCGCTGCGCCGCCGGACGCGCTCGCGTGGCTGCAGCGCTCCATCGATGCCGCGCGCTCCAACTCCTACGCGGGGACGTTCGTGCACAGCAACGGCGAACGCATGTCGACCGTGCGCATCACGCACGTGAACGTCGGCGGGGAGGAGCACGAGCGCATGGAGGCGCTCGACGGGCCGCCCTACGAGATCGTGCGGCGCAACGACGAGATGTTCTGCTATTTTCCCGACGCGAAGACGGTGCGGCTCGACCGGCGCGTCAACGCGCGCTTCTTTCCCTCGCTGCTGCAGGGCGCGCCCGACGCCATCAAGGAAAGCTACGACGTGAAGCTCGGCCACTCGGAGCGCGTGCTGGGCTACCTGTGCCGCTGGATCCGGCTGGATCCCCACGACGCCCTGCGCTTCCCGCAGCGCCTGTGCTCGGAGGTCGGCACGGGGCTGGTGCTGCGCGCCAAGACCGTGGACGCGCAGGGCCACGTCCTCGAGCAATACACTTTCACCGACCTCAAGATGGGGCCGCGGGTCGTGCTCTCCGACGTGAAGTCGATCTTCGAGGCGCGCATCAAGAAATGGATCACCGACGCGCAGCCGCGCGAGGAGGCCAAGGCGGTCGACACCGGCTGGACCGTGGGGAGCCTGCCGCCCGGATTCCGCGAGATCATCGAATTGCACCGCACGCTCCCGGGCCGCCCGCAGCCCGTCTCGCAGCTGATCTACAGCGACGGGGCTGCGAGCATGTCGGTATTCGTCGAGCCCAACGGCAGCCCCGAGCGCACCGCGGAGGCCTCGAGCGAGGACGGCACCACGACCTTCTTCGTGCGGCCGATGGGCCGCCAGGTGGTCACCGTGCTCGGCGAGGTGCCGCTTGCCGCGGCGGAGCAGGTCGGGCGCAGCGTCGCGCACCGACCCTGAAAATTCGCTACCCTGCACTGGAAATCTTTCGCGGCTTTCCCCATCTGAGGGAGGATCGGTCGCCGCGGCCGCCTATCCCCGAACAACAGGATCAGAACCCATGAACCGACTCCAGGCCTACCTCCTCAGCGCACTCCTAGCCGCCGCCGCGACGGCGTACGCGCAGCACCCCGTGGCCGGCCCGAAATCCGCCCCCGCCGTGGCCGGCACTTCGGCGCAGGTGCTGCCCGACTTCGCCGACCTGGTGGACAAGTACGGTCCCGGCGTGGTCAACATCAACACCCAGACCCGCCAGCAGCTGCACCAGGGCATTCCCGGCCTGTCGGAAGACGATCCGTTCTACGAGTTCTTCAAGCGCTTCATGCCGCCGGAGCAGCGCCCCGAGCCGAGCGCCCCGAAGGGCGAGACCCCGAAGGGGCCGCTGCGCCCGTTCGGCCTGGGCTCGGGCTTCATCGTCTCGCCCGACGGCTACATCGTCACCAACGCCCACGTGGTCGAGAACGCCGCCGAGATCACCGTGCGCCTCACCGACAAGCGCGAGTTCAAGGCGAAGGTGATCGGCGTCGACATGCGCAGCGACGTCGCGGTGATCAAGGTGGACGCGACCAACCTGCCGACGATGAAGATCGGCGACAGCGGCAAGCTGCGCGTGGGCGAATGGGTGATCGCGATCGGCTCGCCCTACGGCTTCGCCAACACCGTGACGGCGGGCATCGTGAGCGCGAAGAGCCGCGACAACCTCTCGGGCGACCCGAACATGGACGCGGTGCCGTTCATCCAGACCGACGTCGCGGTGAACCCGGGCAACTCCGGCGGGCCGCTGCTCAACATGCGCGGCGAGGTGGTCGGCATCAATTCGCAGATCTTCTCGCGCACCGGCAGCTTCGCCGGCATCTCGTTCGCCATCCCGATCGACTATGCGTACAACGTGGCCGAGCAGATCATCAAGACCGGACACGTGACGCGCGGGCGCATCGGCGTCACCATCGCCGCCGTGACGCGCGATCTTGCCGACAGCCTGGGCCTGCCCAAGGCGCAGGGCGCCGCGGTGGGCGCCGTCGAGGACGGCTCGCCGGCGGCCAAGGCCGGCATCGAGGCGGGCGACGTGATCCTCAAGATCGACGGGCACCCGGTCGAGGGCTCGGCGGACCTCTCGCGCACCATCCGCGGGGTGAAGCCCGGCACGCGCCTGAGCCTCACCGTCTGGCGTTCGGGCAAGGCGCGCGATCTCCCGGTCGTCGTGGGCGAGTTCAAGGACGACGACACGTCCATCGTCGCCTCGGCCAAGGGCGGCAAGCAGGAGGTCAAGCCGGGCAAGCTCGGCCTCGCGGTCTCCGACATCCCGGCGGAGCAGAAGCGCATGCTCAAGCTCCAGGGCGGCGTGGCGGTGGAAGCGGTGACCGGCGCGGCGGAAGCCGCGCGCATCCAGCCCGGCGACGTGATCCTGCGCGTGAACAACACCGACGTGGCGAGCGTCAAGGCGTTCAACGACGCGGTCGCGAAGCTCGACCAGAAGAAGCCCGTGGCGCTGCTGGTGCGCGACGAGAACGGCACGCGCTACGCGATCATTCGGCCCGACGAGTGATCCCGACGCTCACCGTCCTCGCGCGCGACCATTGCCACCTTTGCGAGGAGCTGATCGCGGCACTCAGGCAGTTCCAGGGCCGCTATTCCTTCGAGATCGAGGTGGTCGACGTGGACCGCGATCCGCGCCTGGAGGAGCGCTGGGGCGACAAGGTGCCGGTGCTGCTCGACGGCGAGCGCGAGATCTGCCACTACTACCTCGACGTCGAGGCGGTGGATGCGCGGCTCGCGCGGATGAAGTAGAATATTGCACCGCAATAAAATCCATCGAGGCGGCCGTTGGAGCGGACAGCAAGCTGCCGCTCAACGGCGCATGGCAGCACGCGGTCAAGGGCCACCCTGCGGTGGCCTTTTGATTTGAATGGACCACATCCGCAACTTCTCGATCATCGCCCACATCGACCACGGCAAGTCGACGCTCGCCGACCGTCTGATCCAGCGCTGCGGCGGCCTGCAGACGCGCGAGATGGAGGCGCAGGTGCTCGATTCGATGGACATCGAGCGCGAGCGCGGCATCACCATCAAGGCGCAGACCGCCGCGCTGCAAGTACAGCGCGCGCGACGGGCGCGACGTACAACCTGAACCTGATCGACACCCCGGGCCACGTCGACTTCTCGTACGAAGTCGAGCCGCTCGCTCTCGGCCTGCGAGGGCGCGCTGCTGGTGGTCGACGCAGCCAGGGCGTCGAGGCGCAGACGGTGGCCAACTGCTACACCGCGCTCGAGCTCGGCGTCGAGGTCGTCCCGGTGCTCAACAAGATGGACCTGCCGCAGCGCGACCCCGAGCGCGCGACCAGGAGATCGAGGACGTGATCGGCATCGACGCCGACGACGCCGATTCCCTGCAGCGCCAAGACCGGCGAGGGCATCGACGAGATCCTCGAGGCGGTGATCGCGCGCATGCCGCCGCCCGGGGCGATCCGGAGGCGCCGCTGCGGCGATGATCATCGACTCCTGGTTCGACAACTACGTCGGCGTCGTGATGCTGGTGCGCGTGGTCGACGGCGTGCTCGCGCACGAGCGAGCGGATCCGGCTGATGGCCAGCGACGCCGTCCACCGGCCGAGCAGCTCGGCGTCTTCACGCCGAAATCGGTGCCGCGCGAGCAGCCTGTCGGCCGGCGAGGTGGGCTTCGTCATCGCCGGCATCAAGGAGCTGCAGGCCGCCAAGGTCGGCGACACGTCACGCTGAGAAGAAGCTGCCGAACAATCCGGCCGCGCGAGGCGCTGCCCGGCTTCAAGGAAATCCAGCCGCAGGTGTTCGCCGGCCTGTACCCGACCGAGGCGAGCGAGTACGACCGCTGCGCGACGCGCTCGAGAAGCTCAAGCTCAACGACTCGATCGCTGCGCTACGAGCCCGAGGTGAGCCAGGCGCTCGGCTTCGGCTTTCGCTGCGGCTTCCTGGGCCTGCTGCACATGGAGATCGTGCAGGAGCGCCTCGAGCGCGAGTTCGACCAGGACCTGATCACGACCGCGCCCACGGTGGTCTACCAGGTCGCGACCCGACGACGGCGAGGTGATCGAGATCGAGAACCCGTCGAAGATGCCCGACCTCGGCCGCATCGCGGAGATCCGCGAGCCGATCGTCACGCGCCACCTCTACATGCCGCAGGAGTACGTCGGCCCGGTGATGACGCTGGCCAACCAGAAGCGCGGCGTGCAGATGAACATGGCCTACCACGGCCGCCAGGTGATGCTCACCTACGAGATGCCGCTGGCCGAGATCGTGCTCGACTTCTTCGACAAGCTGAAGAGCGTCTCGCGCGGCTACGCCTCGATGGACTACGAGTTCAAGGAGTACCGCGCCGGCCGACGTCGTCAAGGTCGACATCCTGCTCAACGGCGAGAAGGTCGACGCGCTGTCGATCATCGTCCACCGCGCCAGAGCCAGTACCGCGGGCGCGGCGTGGCCGCCAAGATGCGCGAGCTCATCTCGCGCCAGATGTTCGACGTCGCGATGCAGGCCGCGATCGGCGCCAACATCATCGCGCGCGAGAAAATCAAGGCGCTGCGCAAGAACGTGCTCGCCAAGTGCTACGGCGGCGACATCACGCGCAAGAAGAAGCTGCTCGAGAAGCAGAAGGCCGGCAAGAAGCGCATGAAGCAGATCGGCTCCGTCGAGGTGCCGCAGGAGGCCTTCCTCGCCATCCTGCAAGTTGAGAGCAAGTAGCGCAAGGAGGAGTGAGATGCAGCAAGGCGGGCTCGACTGGCAATGATCGCGATGGTGGCCGCGGCGGCGAGCGCTGCGGTGATCGGATGGGACTTCGTCGCGTCGCGGGGCGGGACCCCGGAATCCGACACCCGCAAGGGCCTCCTGGAGGTCGCGTGGCCGGTGCTGTTCATCGCGGCGCTGGGGATGATGCTCAAGTTCACCGACTTCGCCGCCGTGCTGCTGCTCGCCGCGGTGATCACCGGGCTCATCTGGCGTGGGATGCGAAATGGGCGCGCAAGCGCCGCGCGGCCGACGCGGCCGAGCCGGTGCTGGTGGACTGGCGCGCGCGCTCTTCCCGGTGATCGTGGTCGTGTTCTTCCTCCGCTCCTTCCTGTTCGAGCCGTTCAAGATCCCGTCGGGCTCGATGAAGCCGACCCTGCTGGTGGGCGACCTGATCCTGGTCAACAAGTTCAACTACGGCATCCGCCTGCCGGTGATCAACAAGAAGATCATCGACGTCGGCCCCGCATCGCGGCGACGTGATGGTGTTCCGCTATCCGGTCGACCCGAGCATCGACTACATCAAGCGCGTGGTCGGCCTGCCCGGCGACAAGGTGGTGTACCGCAACAAGCGCCTCACCATCAACGGCGCGGAGGTGCCGTGGCAGAGCGACGGTTTCTTCACCGACGCGGAGCTGAACTACCTGCGCCTGCCCACGTTCCTCGAGAAGCTGGGCACGCACGACCATGAGCTGATGATCGTGCCGGCGCAGCCGCCGGTGGACCTCGCGCAGGTCCGCCAATTCCCCCATCGCGACAATTGCGACTACAGTGACGAGGGCGTCATCTGCAAGGTTCCCGCGGGCGACTACTTCATGATGGGCGACAACCGCGACCAGAGCAGCGACACTCGCTACTGGGGCTTCGTCCCGGACGAGAACATCACGGGACGGCGTTCCTGGTCTGGATGAACTTCGGCGACTTGAAGCGCATCGGCAGCAAGATCGAGTAGCCGGCGATGGGAGGTGTCATGCACAAGCAGCGCGGAGTCTCGTTGATGGGCCTGATCATCACCCTGGTCGTGCTGGGGTTCCTCGGTATCATGGCCGCCAAGCTGTTGCCCGCGTACCTGGAGTACTGGGGCGTGAAGAAGATCTTCGCGACCATGGAGAACGCGGGCGAGACGCGCGGCACGGTGCACGACATCCGGCGCGCGTACGACCTGCGCAACGCGATCGAGGACGTGAAGAGCGTGCGCAGCGAAGACCTGGACATCACCAAGGAAGGCGGCGAGGCCGTAGTCACGGCGAACTGGTCGGTGAAGGTCCCGCTCGTGGCCAACGTGAGCGCGTGCATCGATTTCACGGCGACCACGGCCAAGTGACCCGCAAGGCGGGGCACGGCGCCGAGCCCCCCGAAGGCCTCGAAACGCTCGAACGCCGGCTCGGCCACCGATTCGCTTCCCCGGAGCTCGCGCGCCAGGCGCTCACCCACCGCAGCTTCGGCGCGCTGCACAACGAGCGCCTCGAATTCCTCGGCGACAGCCTGCTCAACTGCACGGTGGCGACGCTGCTCTACGAGCGCTTTCCCCGGCTTCCCGAAGGCGACCTGTCGCGGCTGCGCGCGGCGCTGGTGAACCAGGCGTCCCTGTCGAAGCTCGCGCATGACCTGGAGCTTGGCGAGCGCCTGCGCCTGGGGGAGGGCGAGCTCAAGAGCGGCGGCTTCCGCCGCCCCTCGATCCTCGCCGACGCGCTGGAAGCGCTGCTCGGGGCGATCTTCCTCGACGCGGGATTCGAGGCGGCGCGCAACGTGGTGCAGGGACTGCTCGCGGAGCGCCTCGAGCGCGCAGAAGGCAGCCCTGTCGACAAGGATCCCAAGACCGAGCTGCAGGAGCACCTGCAGGGGCGCCGGCTCGCGCTGCCGCGCTATGCGGTCATGAAGACCGCGGGCGAGGCGCATGAACAGACGTTCACCGTGGAATGCCGCGTCGACGACCTGGGGCTCGTCGCGAGCGGCCAGGGCGCCAGCCGCCGGGTCGCCGAGCAGGCCGCGGCCCAGGGCGTGCTCGCGCAGCTCGAAGGGGCGCAGCGCCGCCGCAAGCCATGAGCGCGGCGCCGTATCGCACGGGAACGGTCGCCATCGTCGGGCGCCCGAACGTCGGCAAGTCGACGCTGCTCAACCACCTGGTCGGCGCGCATGTCACGATCACCTCGCGCAAGCCGCAGACCACGCGCCACCGCCTGCTCGGCATCCGCACCGACGAGCGCTCGCAGGTGATCTTCGTCGACACCCCGGGATTCCAGACCCAGCACGCGAACCGCTCAACCGCACGCATGAACCGCACGGTGAGCCAGGTGGCCGGCGAAGTCGACGTGGTGGTGCTGGTGATCGAGGCCGCGGCTGGATGCGCGCGACGATCCGTGCTGGCGCTCCTGCCGCCGGGGGCGCCGGTGATCCTGGCGCCAACAAGCTCGACAAGGTGCGCGACCGGCGCGAGGTCGCCGCCACGCTCGCGTGACACCAACCGCCGCCGCGACTTCGCCGCCCTCGTGCCGGTGAGCGCTCCAAGGGCACGCAGCTGGCGCGCTGCCGGGCGAGGTGCGCAAGCTGCCGCCCGAGGCGCCGCGCGTCTACGGGCCCGAGGAGATCACCGACCGGAGCGAGCGCTTCCTCGCCGCCGAGATCGTGCGCGAGAAGCTGTTCCGCCTGACCGGCGACGAGCTGCCGTACTCGATCGCGGTTGACATCGACAAGTTCGAGACGGAGGGAAGGCTGCGGCGCATCGCCGCGACCATCGTCGTCGAGCGCGACGCGCACAAGGCGATGGTCATCGGCGAGAGGGGCGCCACGTTGAAGCGCATCGGCACCGAGGCGCGCCACGAGCTGGAGCAGCTGTTCGGAGCCAAGGTCTTCCTCGAGACGCGGGTGCGCGTGAAGAGCGGCTGGGCCGACGACGAGGCGGCGCTGCGGCTGCTCGGCTACCTGAAGACGCCATGGACAAGGGCTACGTCCTGCACAGCTACCCGTACCTCGAGACGAGCCTGATCGTGCAGGCCTGGACGGAAAAGCACGGGCGCCTGGGGCTCGTCGCCAAGGGCGCGCGCCGGCCGCGGTCGCGCACGCGCAGCCTGCTGGTGCCGTTCCAGCCCCTCGCGCTCGACTGGTTCGGCCGCGGCGCCTGCGCACGCTGAAGACCGCCGAGCCCGCCTCGCCCGCGACTCCGCTTGCCGGCGCCAGCCTGT
>CAVWUN010000014.1:0-41655 GCA_963758215.1 uncultured beta proteobacterium
CCGGGAATTTAACATCGGCAAATTTAAACGGATTGTCTGCGTGGGTTTTGGCAAGGCGGCTTTGGAGGCTGTGGCTGCCATCCAAAGCATTTTAAAAGATAAAATTGCCTGCGGGTTTGTGCTGGATTTAAAAGAGGGGAGCTTGGGCAATATTGTCTGCAAAGTCGGCACGCATCCGCTGCCCACAAAAATAAATATCGAAGCTACTAAAGAGTTAATGGCCATGCTGGAGGTTTGCAGCGAGGAAGATTTGGTAATTTGCGTGGTCTCGGGCGGAGGCAGCGCTTTGCTTTGCCAGCCGCACGACATGGAATGCGAAACCGAGGTCGGGATTATCGCGGCTTTAACCGTTAAAGGCGCGTCGATTTCTGAACTTAACACGGTGCGCAAGCATATTAGCGCGGTTAAGGGCGGACATTTGGCCAAAATAATTTATCCGGCCGCATCAATCAACCTAATTTTTAGCGATGTGCCGGGGGACAACATTTCCATGGTGGCCAGCGGGCCGACGGTTAAAGACACCGCCACTATGACGGTGCCGGTAGAACATATTGCAGAAGAAGAACGTAAGGGGTGGGATCCATCGCCAGTAGCGCCCATCCCAGTACGAGCTCCTCCAGCCCAAACCCGTATGCATGTTCAAGATTGTTACCTGTAATTATTTCCTCAGCGAATAGCCGACCAACTTTGGTAACAACTTTCAAGATTGCGTGCTCAAGACTGCTACGGTCATGAGGTCTTGGTTGCCCCACTCCTTGATCAAGTATTTGCTCCCGGAAGTGCCGGTGCTCCGGAGCCATCAAAATAGTCCTGATGGACTTCGAATGTAGCCGGATTTCTCCCATGCCAACGGAACGAGACTGGGCGGGCTCCACACGTCCATCCAACTAGCACGCTATGCTCGCGGAATGGCCCCGGATCCGGGCAAGTGCCGCACTCAGTGAATTGAGGTTCGGTGCTCCGAAGAAAACTGACGGTGCAAACTTCGCATCAAGTGCCGGCCGGCTTGCTCAAAACCAGCGAAAGCAACGGCGAACCGGTCGTTGATCAAATTCGCCTTCTTGATAAATGACCTTATTCGTTGCTTTTTGCCTTCTGGCGTAATGCGGGATATTTCGTGCTAGTCCAAATACGGCTGTGCGGACGCCGTGCATTGTCGGTGATTAGAAAATCTCCGACCAAGAATGCGACACCGTCCACTCGCACAGCAGCAATTAAGGTCAATGTAGCCGTCTCCAGAAGGAAACGTGAATGATGCGGGTCAAAGACCCCCAGTATGGGGGTACTCATGACGAATGCGAGAGTGGGCATCATGTCCGCTTCTGGGAAAGGCGATTCGGTTAGCTATGTTGCGAACGTTCCGACGGTCGAAGCGACCACGGTGAATCGTAGCCAGTGTTCATGCGGCCTGCGGTTTCTTCGTTTCCGTAAGTTTGGTCTTGCCTGAGAATCCAAAACTCGGCAGTTTCATGACGGCTGCCGCAAGTGTCTTATCGGCCAAGTGCGCATAATGCTTCGGATGGTAACGCGCGTGTCTGCGTGGCCTAACAGTTTTGAAATGGCGAAAAAAGCAGATCGACACCCGCCTGGGCAAGGTGCGATGCGTAGGTATGGCGCAATTCATGGAAGGGCAATAGGGGGCTTGATCTTTGCGGCCTCGCAAGCAGCCACGATGGCCGCGAACGTGGTGATTCTTCCCCCACGGCGAGCCATCCTTGCGGGTAAATATCAGCTCGTCGCCAGTTTCGCCCGTCGCCAGCTCGCGGAATAGGGCGGCGCCCTCGGGGTTCAGGGGAACGTGCCTAGGTTTCCCGGATTTCGATTCGGCGATGTAGATGCGCCCGGCCTTCAGGTCTACGTGATGGACTTGCATCCGCACCAGCTCGCCGAAGCGGGCGCCTGTTAGCAGGGCCCCGCGCGCGAGCCTCCGAAGGTCCGGGTGCAGGCGTTGAGCAGCCGAATCGCCTCGCCATCATCGAGGAAGCGGATGCGGGCCTCGTCTACTTTCTTGAAGGGCTTCACTCGACGCCACTCGGAGGTTATCGGCCACCGCCTTGTCCTCGAATGCCTTGTTGGAGAATGGCCTTGAGGATGGTGAGGATGCGATTCGCCGTCGCTTTGCGGGCGCGTTTTTGGTCGGCATTCTTCGGCGCCGCCTTGAACTTCGGCCGCTTGGGCCAGTTTGCTGGTGCGGACGCGAGCGGGGGCGGTGGCCAGCCCTTCAAGCCACGTTTCTCTTGATCGTCTTGGCGCTCAGGTCGGCCAGCTTCACGTCGCCGAGGGCTGGCTTGACGTGCGTCCGGTATGCGCTCTCGGTTTCTTCTTTACGCCCTTGCGATGCACTCGGAACCATTCGAGATAGCGTTCCGCCGCCTCTGCCTACGGTGTTCATCCCCGGTGAGCCCGGCCGACTTCTTCCCAGGCTTCCGCGCTCTCGATGGCCTTGGCCTGGGCTTGATCGAGGTCCAGCACATCGACGCCATTGGCATCCTGGTGGTCGTCAGCATCGCGCAAGGCGGGCAAGTGAGCGCCCTTCGCCGATTGTTGACCTTTGCGCTCCACGTCCCGCCGCTTTCCTTCGTGCGGCGGTACATGAGGGCGATGCCCCGATTGAGGCGACGAATGAGCCGCTTCCCGCGTTTGGCACTCAGTCGCGCCGACCTGGTGAGGTTCGCATCCCGCACTCGGCCTGCGCCTATATCGTTTCACCCTCCGGATCCAGCCGTATCTCACAATTCTTCCTGAGACACAGCTTAGGACATCGGACGCACAAAGATAGCAACAGCGCTATAGGAGATTCAAAGGCTTAATCTATGTTTAGGGCCATGCGTGAAAGTTAACGGATATGACTCTTTCACGGCGATAACCGGGGTTCGAATCCCCGTGGGGACGCCAACACGACGAAAGCCCGCGGCGCGCGGGCTTTCGTCATTTCGGCCGCGCCGGCCATGATAGTCTGCCTCGCTGACGCTCCGAGGGAAGGATAAAGAGTGCGCAAGCCATCGGCTTTGATCTTGGCCTCCACCGTGATGCAGTCATTCAGTTGTTACAACAAGGTCTCCCGTCGATCGTGACCTGGGGGTTCCCTCCAACCGCGGTGGTCTTGTTGCAACTCACGTTCGTGTTTGGATAGTTGAATGCCCTCACGGGGATCCCAGTCGAGCATCTCAATTGCGACTTCGCCAGGTCATAGCCCTTCGTGCACACCTTGATCGGAGCTCCCGTTCCGCTGAAATTCGCCGCTTTGAGCGCAAGCGTAGCTCCACCCCAGTTTGTGAGTGTGCAGGAAGGGGCGCTCGGTGGCATCCCGCCAGGCGGTGTGGATGTCCCGGCGCGGCCGCCGATCGTGACGGGTGGAGGCGCGGCGGTGGAAACGCAAACACCGGCCGGAAATACCCGGGAAACGCTCCAAGTCATGTTCGAGCATTCGTCGCATTGCGCCTTTGTGTATCCGAGGCGGTGAATATCGCAGGGACTCTTCGCATGAACCGGGACGCTTGCCAAGTTGAGAACGCAGACCGCACTCGCAATCGACAAAAGTGTTTTCATAGGACTTCTCCCCTCGGTTGATTGATTCTTGGGCACAGGATCAGCGCAGCCGCCGGTGGAGGATACTCCGGTGTCGAAACCTACGCCTCATGTTCCCAAGTCCCCCTGGACGCGCGCCCATTTCCCCGTCGAGCCGTGAAGCTGTAAGCTGGGCAGCCGGTTCCGTCACGGTGTCCCGTTCGAGCAAGGAGAACTCATGTCCATCAGCTATGAGGATGTTGCATCGGACTTGCGCCGAATCGCGATTTCCGGCCGTCTCGACATGCCGGGTACCGATTCGGTCGCCTCGCAACTGATGCAACTGACCGCGGCACCGAAAAAGGCGGTGGTCGTCGACCTGTCTCATCTCAGATTTCTCGCCTCGATCGGGATCCGCGCGCTCATCTCCAGTGCCAAGGAAGTCCAGAAGCGCGGCGGCAAGATGGCGCTCGTGGCGAACAAGGCCTCGACGGTCATGATGAGCCTCGAGGCAACCGGCGTCGACGAATTGATACCGGTTTTCGGCAACCTCGCCGACGCCGAAAAGGCTGTCCTAGCCTGATCCACTACCCGTGCGTACCATCCGTGTCGTCACGGTTTGACGAGCTCACGATCAGCGCAAACGGCGACGAGGTGCGGCGCGCCTCGGACTGGCTCTATGCTGCATGCCGACAGCATGAGGTACCCGGGGAGCTCGTAGAGCGTCTCGTCCTTTGCCTGAATGAAGTTCTCGCGAACGTGATCGTCCACGGTGGCGCGACTGCTCTTTCGGCGCCGGTCAAGCTGATGCTCGAAATCAGCGTCGATGACGGTTGCGGCAAGGCCGGCGTGACCGTATCGGATGCCGGCGTAGCATTCGATCCGCTTTCCGTACCGGCCAGGGCATTGCCGAAATCGCTCGAAGAAGCGTCGCTGGGCGGGCTCGGCCTGGTGATGATCCGCCGCTGCTCGGACTGGCTCGATTACCGCAAGGAGCATGGGCACAACCATCTGACTTTCGGTGCGCGCTGGAGCCTGCAATGAGGCAGCTCGCCACGATGCATTTCCGGCGTGGACCCGATCGAAGGAAGGCAAGCGGTCCGCCTGCGAAGGAAAGGCGCCGCAGGGAGCGGCGTGAAGCCGCAATTCAATGGATCGCGCTGTTCCGGGACGCCGACCCGCGCGAGATCGACGAAGCGCTTGGGGCTTCGGAGGTGCTCGAGCTGCCCGCCGGCACGCCGCTTCTGCGCCGAGGCGAGGCCAACCGGGACGTTTTCATTCTCCTCTCCGGCAAGCTGATCGTTCAGATGGGCGATGATCCGAGCCCGGAGACCTCCATCGAGATAGCTGCGGGCGAATGCATCGGCGAGCTCTCGGCCATCGATGGCAAGCCCATCACGGCGCTGGTGCTCGCGGTTTCCGATGTTCGCGTCCTCAAGCTCGATCGCGACACGTTCTGGAATCGCCTGATGCTGATGCGTGGCGTGGGCCAGAATCTCATGCGCACCTTGAGCGAGCGCATGCGCCGTTCAAACGAGAAGGCACTCACAGCGCAGCGCGAGCGGCTGGAGCTCCAGCATCTCAGGAAGGAGCTTGACGTCGCCCGCCAGCTGCAGGCAAGCATGCTGCCCTTGCAGCGACCGCTGTTTCCCGGGCGTTCCGACATCGAAGCGTGCGGTTTCATGGAGCCGGCTTCCAAGGTGGGAGGCGACCTGTTCGACGCATTCTTCGTCGACAGCCGCACGCTTTTCATTTGTATCGGCGACGTTTCGGGCCATGGCATTGCTGCGGCCCTCTTCATGGTCCGGGTGATCGGGTTGCTGCGGATGCTGGCCATGGACACGATGCGGCCCGAGAAAATTCTCGAAACGCTCAACGATCGCCTGTGCATCGGAAATGACGCGAACCTTTTCGTGACCCTGTTCTGCGGCTTTCTCGACGTGCAGAGCGGCCGGCTCGTCTATTCGAACGGAGGACATTGCGTGCCGATGGTCTGCAACCGGGCGGGCGCTGCGATGCTGCCTTTGCCGAAAGGGGCATTGGTCGGCGCGGCGAGCGGCCGGCGGTACTCGAGCATGGAGCGCATCCTCGGGCCCGGTGAAATGCTCCTCTGCTATACGGACGGCGTGACGGAGGCGGAAGACCGGGCAGGCGTCCAGTTTTCCGAGCGGCGTTGTCTCGAAATGCTGCGCCCGGGCATGACGAGCCCGCTTCCAGCGCTGCTGGATTCCCTTTACGAGAAGATCGTAGGCCACTGCGGATCGCGGCTGCTGGCGGACGACTGCACGATGCTGGCCGTGCGCCGGCCGACCGCACGTTGACGCACATCGCGTCCCCATGACGCAGGCGGCTTGTCCTGACTTCAAGTAGCCCTGAGCCCCTCCTGCCCGAACGTCTTCGCGAGCTCCTCGTCGAGCAAGGTGTAGATCTCGCGCTCGAGCGCCACCGAGGTGCTTGAGGTCGCGTCGCGCGGCCGCGGTTCGGTCACGCGCCACTCGCCCTTGATCTGCCCGGGGCGGCACGACATCAGGAGGATCCGGTCGGCGAGGAAGAGGGCCTCGGTCACCGAATGCGTGATGAACACGACGGTGCGGCGCTGCTCCTGCCAGATGTGCAGCAGCTCGCGTTGCAGGAGGCGCCGCGTGAGGGCATCGAGCGCTCCGAACGGCTCGTCCATCAGCAGGATCGACGGTTCCACCGCGAACGCGCGCGCGATGGCCACGCGCTGCTTCATGCCGCCGGACAGCTCGTCGATGTGCTTGTTCGCGAAGTCCTGCAGTCCGACAAGGCGCAGGTGGAATTCGGCAATCTCGCGCCGCCGCTCGCGCGTGAGCTTCTTCCGAATGAGCCCGAATTCCACGTTCTCGATTACCGAGAGCCACGGGAAGAGCGCATAGCTCTGGAACACGACGGCGCGGTCGATGCTGGGGCTGGAAACGGGCTCGCCGCCCACGAGGATCGTTCCCTCGCTTGGCGCGAGGAATCCCGCGAGCAGGTGGAGCAGCGTGGTCTTCCCGCAGCCGCTCGGGCCCACGATCACCACGAACTCGCCGGCCTCGACGTCGATGGAAACGGGTCCCAGGGCGGCGAGCGTGCCTCCGGAGCGGCTCTCGTAGGTCTTCGTGAGCCGGGCGATGCGCAACGGCTTGCCGGTATCGGGCGCCGGCTGCATCAGCTCGCGTAGCCGAAGCGGCCCTGGAGGTAGCGAAAGAACGTATCGAAGAGGAACCCCAGCACGCCGATCGCGATCATCCCGACCAGGACCTTGTCGGCGCGCAGCACGTCCATGCCGTTGGCGATGAGGAACCCCAGGCCGCTTTGCGCGGCGACGAGCTCGGCCGCGATGATGGCTGCCCAGCCGGTGCCGAAGGCGACGCGCAGCCCGACGATGACGGAGGGCATCGAGGCGGGCACCACGACGCGCCGGAAGAGGGAGAGACGCGTATCGCAGCCGAACACTTCCCCCGCGTGCAGCAGCACCGGATCCACGCCCTTCACCCCCGCGATCGTGTTGAGGAGGATGGGAAAGAACGAGCCGATCAGCACGACAAAGATCTTGCCAGCCTCGCCGATGCCGAACCAGAGGATTGCCATTGGGATCCAGGCGAGCGGCGAGATGGGCCGCAGCAGCTCGACGAAGGGATTGACGATCCGCTCCAGGGCGCGCGAGCTTCCCATGAGCAGGCCAAGGGGCACGGCGATGGCCGCCGAAAGCAGCCAGGCGGAGAAGACGCGCGCGAGGCTGATCGCGGTATCCCGCGGAAGTTCGCCATTCGCGATCAGGTGGCCGAAGCTCGCCACGACGGCGCCGGGCGGCGGAAGGATGGACGGCTCCGGCTTCGTGAGCCATACGACGAGCTGCCAGGCGACGACGATCGAGACGGCCGCGAAGAGGAACGGGAGTGCGCGCCGGGCTCCCCCGGCGCCGCGCGCTGCGTGCCTCACTCCCCTATGCGCCCCCGCAGGTGTGGCCTCGCTTCACCTCCGCGAGCGCCTTGGTCGCGAAGGACGGATCGATCTTCGGCGAATCCTCAGGCTTGAGGATGGTCGCGGCCTGCAGGAACTTCGTGTAGGCGTCAATGGTCCCCTGCGTCGGGATGACGTCCAGGCTGTAGACCGAGACGCCCTTTTCCAGCGACAGCGAGATCACCTTCTCGGGGATACCGATCTGCTCGCTCCAGAGCTTGGCCGACTCTGCGGGGTGGCAGAGGATGTAGTTGATCGCCTTGACGTTCGCCGTGACGAGCTCCTGCGTGATATCGGGGTGCGCCTTCAGGAAGTCGTTGTGGACGTACACGCCGTTGCCGATGTAGTGGCCGTTCATGATCGGCAGGATCTGCTCCGCCTTCGCGAGGATCCTCACCTTGCCCGAGGCGAGGCCGACGGAGATGGAGGGATCCCAGGTGATCCCCGCGTCGACCGACTTCTGCTCGACGAGGACCGGGATGTCGGGCCCGGTGGACTTGAAGAGCTTCACGTCGCTCTCATGGAGCCCGCACTTGTCCAGCGCCTTGAGCAGCAACGGATACTGCTGCGAGCCGATGCCCGGGAAGGCGACGGTCTTGCCCTTCAGGTCGCAGGGCGTCTTGAGCGGGGAATCCGTCGGTACCAGGATCGCCGTCTGCTCCAGGATGTTGATCGCCACGAGCGTCGCGGGAAGGCGCGCCGCGGCAATCGCCGCCGGTCCCATTCCGGCGGAGGCGATCTGCAACGCTCCCGCACCCATCGCCTGGTTCTCGGGGGCGCCATACGCGAACTGCCTGAAGACGATCTTGACGTGGTGCTTCTTCTCGATCGGCTCGAAATAGCCGAGCGCCTTCGCGATGAAGGCCGGATCCGTGTCCGGCTGGACACCGTAGTTCACAGTGTCGTCGGCGCGGGCGGACAGCGACAGCGTGGATGCGAGGGCGCCCAGGAGGGCGAGCGCGGTGATGCCATGGCGGGAACGGCGTGTGAGCATGGTTCGATCTCCTCGAGCCTTCGTGGCCGGCGCAATTCATCGCCAGGATTCCGCGGGACGCAGCGGAACGCGGAAATGGCGAGGGAAATTGTACACCGCTCAGCCTGCGCCCGAATCGAGTGGGCGTCTCTTAGGCGACGTTCGGCCAAGCCTCGAGACCGCTCACTTCGGATCGATTTCGATGTTCTCTTTCTTGCCGCTATTGGAGACCGAAATCATTATTCCAAAGCCCATCAGGATCACAATCCCGATCAAGGTCCACGCTGTGCCGATGCTGGCCAGGAGCCCCAATTTCCACAGCGCGGCCAGAATGCCACCAACCAGGAAAGTAAAGCCAACAAGATACATACCTGCCCATTTCATGGCCAACCTCCAGATGAGATCAGCGCAGGATACGTACCGACGGGGGCATCGTCTGTCTGCTGCCGCACATGCGCTGAATCCCCGGCGCGAATGTGCGATTTGGAGAGCGCCGCCAGGCAAGCAAAAGGGCTTACAGAGATGTAAGCCCTTTGCACTTCGAGGCAGGCTAGCACCAGGCTAGCCAACGAAATGAGCCGCCTGCTCTACGCCACTACCGCGGCGCCGATCTTGTGATAAGTGGAGTTGGCAACCTCATAGGTTTGCACCTGGGGTGTCCCATCGACGAACTTCGACAGAAGCTTCGTCACTTCCAGGTACGCTCCGCGGTTGTAGGCATCCGCGTTGTCCTTGTTGTCCCACAAGCTGATTCCGAACGCTTCCTTTCCGGACGGAATGACGAACGTGATTTCGTCCTGGAAGCCCTTCTGCTTCCTGAGCATCGGAATGACTTCATTCTCGAACTGTCGCGTGAATTCGGCTTGGGTATTGGGTTTCAGATTCAGGGAGACTCTGCGTGCATACATTATGGTTCTCCTAAGGGACTTCACGGCCAGGCGCGCGATTCCAGATAACCGATATTAGTTAAGATGGTCTGACTTGCTCCTCGGTCGCTCATCCACGGTAGGCAGATTAACTTGACCTGTCAAGGCATATTATTTAATCTTAACCAATATCAGTTACTTGAGGGGGTGGCAAGTGGATGTTTGCCTGGTTATCAAGGAGCGGCTTCAGGCATTGGGGGTCGGACAGAAGGATCTGGCGGCTGCCGCCGAAGTGACGGAGTCCTACGTTTCCCAGCTCCTGAATCGGAAGAAATTGCCGCCCGCACCCGAGAGGACGGACATCTACGAAAAGATGGGCAGGTTTCTCAAGCTGTCGAGCGGCAAGCTCGCGAAGCTGGCCGAGCTCCAGCGCAGGGAAGCGTTGAAGAGGAATTTCGAGGATCCGCCGGCACCCTTGCTTCAGGAGGTCCGGAAATTGGTGCTTCGCAAGTGCGCGCCAGGAAAGCGGCAACAGGTTCGAGCGATCTTCGAGATGCAGCCCTTCGGCGAGCTCGAGCGCCTCGTAACGCAAAAGCTTCTCGACGTGATCAAGCGAGTCGCCCTGGAGGAATTGAAAGGCGAAGAGTGGCTCCACTCGGTGGCTCGACTCAGCGGACGAAGCTACAAGCAGACGCGGGTCATGATCCTCGAGTTTCTCGACACGGACGTCTTCCACGTGTCTCTGGAGAACTGCGTCTCCTTCCTGGATCCGCTGATCGACTCGTGGGATATCGACCTATCGGACTTCGGCATGCAGATCGTGCTCAACGGAAGATTGGCCCCGGGGCAATCGAGGCGATTCGAGTTCGTTGAAACGGAACCCGTCGAGTCTTCCGGGGTCGAGCCGGGGTTCACCGGCTTCCTCAAGGATGCCTCACTCAGTGGGAATGTGACTCAGGAGGAAATCGAATTCCTGAGACGGTTGAGGTTCAAGGGGAAGCGGCCTACGCCGCTCTACTATTACCGGGAACTGCAGAATCTAAGGGACCCGGTGCATTTTCGCTCTGTGGCGAGGCGCCCGCCCGGCGACGACGCTGCGCCTACTGCGCCCTAAGCGGCGAGCACAACATCGCCACGGGCCAGGAGTTCCAACACGAGTGCTTGCGACAACGCGTCCAGCACTGAGGCCGCGCCGTCCTGCGAGTCGCAGTCGTGCATGCGAATTACCGCGAGGGCCCCCCGTTCCCGCGGAACAGCAACCACAACTGCCGTGAATAGCCCGCGCTCGGTTTCTACGCGCCCAGAGAGGGTATAGCCCATTCCGATGTACCGTCGATGACGGCCCGCCATGCTTGCATCAGCCCGGAGACTCGTCGGCGCGACCGGGGATTCGCTTGAATGCAAATGCTATCCGGTCCGGCCAGCCTGTCTGTGCGATAGCGCACGTAGCGCCCTGTCAAGGACCCCCAGTGCGGCCAAGCGACGATTCAGCGCGGGAGCTTGTAGAACACCAGCAGCAAGCCCACCGCAAGGCCCCCGAAACACGCGAGGCTTCCCTCGATGGGCCCGAGCAGCTGATGCGCGCCGTCGGGCACCCAGTAGTAGATAGTCGGCTGAAGCCCGAACGACTCGAGCGCGGTCGACAGGGACGCCGGCAGGTACGGCCTGAAGAGCCGGTAGACCAATCCGGCCGACAGGATCCACAGCGGCATGAGCAGGATCAGGCCGCAGATGCGCGCGATCAGCCGGAGCTGCTCCTTGCGCGCGACGGGATACGCGGTATGCGACCAGGGGAAGAGCGCCAGCGCGAGCACCAGCAGCGCGACCAGCAGCGGCGTGAGCACCCCGAACGTGAAACCGTCCAGTACCTGCTCGCCCAACATCCTGATGCCCGGCCGCACGAGGATGGCATTCGAGAATGCCGGCAGCTGCGCCGCGAGCCACAACCTGTCGAGGGCGATGCCCGCGAGAAACCCGGCGCAGACAAGCAGGGTTGCGACATTGCGCGTACCCATCCGGCCTCCCTTGGCGAGCCTCACGGGCTCCGTTGAGTGCGGGCCGCCGCGCGCCGCGCGAGCACCACGCAGCCTACGCCCAGCAGCGTGACGATGGAGAGCAGCGCGAAGCCCGTGCCGTAGCTCAGCTGCAGCCGTCCGTGCAGCGCCGCGAACCCGGGCGGGATCAGGATCACGCCCGCGTAGGTCCACACGAGGCTTCCTCCCGTGGCGAAGCTCACGCTTCCGGGCGGGCTCAGGCGCGAGATGAGCGCCATGTAGACGCCGTTCCATCCCACCGCGCAGAACCCGAACGCGGCGCAGGTCGCGATCACCGCGGCGATCGGCCATTGCGGCGTCATCGAGGCGGTGAGCAGGGCACCGGCCATACCGAGCAGCCCGTTGAAGATCAGCGCGAGGCCGCCGGAGCGCAGCCGGTCCGCAAGCGCGCCCCACACGAGGCGGCCGACCGCGCCGCTCGCGTGCGTGATCGAGAGCACCGTGCCGGCGAGCACCAGGCTCAGCCGGATGTCTCCCACCAGATAGGTAGCGAGGAAGCCCGTAAGCGAGAGCTGCACGCCGGAGTAGAGGAACGAGGTGAAGGCGACCCAGCGCAGCGGCTCGTGCCGCCACACCAGCGCGGCGCTGTGCAGCGCTGAGGAGAGCACGGCAGCATCCGGCTGGCGATCGGTATCCCAATCCTTTCGCACGACGCCGATCCCGGTGCCGAGCACGGCGAGGAGCAGCGCGCACGACGCGAGCGCGAACTGCCAGCCGAACGCAACCGCGAGCGGCGGCGCGAGCATGCCGGAGAGCACGCCGCCGATGGGCACGCCCGTCTGCTTGATCGAGTAGAGCAGGTTCACGCCCCGCTTCGAGGGAATCCGCGCGAGCAGCTGGGAGGCGGCGGGATTGGGAATTCCGTATCCCAGGCCCATCGCGATCGCGCCCGGAACGAGGGCGTGGATCGTACCGGTCGCCGAAATCGCGCAGCCCACGGCGATCAGCCAGAGCGAGAGCTGGCTCGAACGCACCGCCCCGTAGCGCATCACGATGCCGCCGGCCGCCGAGGCCGACAGCATCGCGCCGAAGAAGACGATGCCGACCTGGTAGCCGATCAGCGCAGGACTGACGCCGAGGCCTTTTGCCGCGGCGGGCGCGACGGCCGCGAGCGCGAGGATCCCGAGCGTGGAGAACGATTGCGTCGCCGTCGTGAGGGCGAGCACGGGACCGACGGACAGTTCGGGCGCGGGTGCGCTCGGGGGCGCGCCGGGAGGATGGGACACGGCGATTGTCGCTTCGGCTGTCTTGGTGCGGGCGTACTGCATCGCTGAGGGCGGGCGGGGAAAAGCATACGCTATGCGCGGATAAGTTGATTGAAGTGGCGCCCGTCCTTGGACCGTTGCAACATCCTCGCGACAACAAGCCGCATCCGAGGAGTCTCCAATGCAGGCGTACCCCGCACTCACCGTCCGGCCGCTGCCCCGGCACGCGACATTCTTCCAGCCCAGCGTCGAGACCGCGTCGGTGGGACTCGACGATCCGGCGACGGCAGTGATGACGGACCTGAAGGTCGTGACCGCCATCACGATCGATGCGCAGGCCTCCATCGAGCACGCGATGCGGCTGATGGTCCGCCGGAACGTCCGCCTCCTGCTCGTCGTGAATGTCGACAACGAGGTCGAGGGGCTGATCACCGCCACCGATTTGCTGGGAGAGAAGCCCCTGCTGCATCTGCGCGAATTCGGCGGGACGCGCGGTGAAATCACGGTGGCCGACATCATGACGCCGCACGAGCGCCTCGAGGTGCTTGCGTACGCGGACGTGCGCTCGGCGCGCGTGGGACACATCATCTCCACCCTCGCGCACTCCCGAAGGCAGCATGCCTTGGCGGTCGACCATGACCTCGCGGGCCACCCGATGATCCGGGGCATCTTCTCGACGTCGCAGATCGCGCGCCAAATCGGGCAGGCGCTGCAGACCGGAGAGGTGGCGCACGGCTTCGCGGAGATTCAAGCCGCCTTGAACCACAGGTAGGCGCCGTCCAAAAAATGGAAAGTGGTACGCTTGCCTGGCCTCGTCAGGTCGGCCGGTTTCGCAACGTACCCGAATTCCGATTGCCACAGGGAGGAGCCAACCATGAAATGCAAATACGACATGCTCGCTTTGTCGGCGGCGCTTGCCGTTTCCGCGATGTCGCTCGGCAGCTGCAGCTCGAGCGATGCCCAGACGCCGGTTTTCACGCTGTCGAGCCCGGACCTCGCCAGCGGCTCCTTTTCCACGAAATTCATACTCAATGGATTCGGCTGCGCGGGCCAAAACATCTCGCCCCAGCTTCAGTGGAGCAACCCGCCGGCCGGCACCGTGTCGTTCGCGCTCCAGGTCTACGATCCGGACGCGCCTTCGGGCAGTGGATTCTGGCACTGGGCGGTGTACGACATCCCCGCGGGGGTTACCGGGCTCGCCCAAGGGGCCGGCAACAACGCAGCCACGCTACCGGCCGGCGCTTTCGGCGGTAACACCGATTTCCTCGACACCGGCACCACCGGGGGCAACGGCAACTATGGCGGCCCCTGTCCGCCGGCGGGAGATCCGCCGCATCATTACATCTTTACGCTGTATGCACTTTCGGTGCCGCAGCTGGAAGTGGCGGGTGGCGTACCCAAGACGGGTACCGCCGGACTTTACGGCTTCGTGCTGGGACGAGCGGGCGTGGGTCCTGCCGTACTGGGCAAGGCAACCTTCACCGCGACCTACGGCAGGTAGAGTCGGTCGGCAGTCGCCGCGAGCGAGGGCCAAAGCGTGATCGGGGCACGCGCGAACGGTCTATCGCCAGAGCCAGGCGAAGGTCAATCCGGTGATCGCGCCGTAGATGAGTCCGTCCAGGAGGTCGCGCGCGACGCTGGGCCACGGCTTGCCCATCCAGATGGCCAACTGCACGCTGCCGCCGCAGTACGCCATGAACGGCAGCACGCTCGCGACGCGGCACACCTGCCAGAACGTGGCGGTAGCGGGAAGCGTTTTCGACGCGATGTACGCGGCGAGCACGCCGACGGCGACGAGGTAGACGAACCACAGCCCAAGCGGCCGGCCCATGCTCGGCGGCCCTGCAGGCCGGATCGCGACGAACGCATTCGGCCCCTCGCGGAATTTCGCCTGCATCTCGGGCGCGGCCATGTCCTTCATTTCCCTGCAATAGGGCACGACGTACTGGCCCGGCGCGGCATTGCCCGCACGGATGGCGCTGCGCACGGCCTCCTCGTTGGCGAAGCCGTGGTAGTCGGCCTGGTGCCACTTGATCGCCATGTGGATGATGCTGCTAGCGATGAAGACCAGCACTGCGGATGCGAGGATCGGAATCCAGAGCTGCGCGATGAACATGGCCGCCTCCTAGGCTCCCCGGGCTGGGGTGGCGCGAGTATAGACCTCCCGATTCGCCGGCGTGGGCCGGAGGCTACCCGCGCTGCTTCGACCAGCCGCGGTCGACCATGCACTGCTCGTAGATGCGCTCCCGCTTGCCTGCGTTGTGGTCCGGGGGCATCGAGCCCGGCGGTAGATAGGTCAGCGGAACCGGCTCGCAGTGTGCAGGCTCCCCCGGCTGTCCGCCGCAAACAACATGGTAGGGCAGGGATCCGGTGATGTAAGGGGCCTGCGAGATGGCGGGGGGTGCCTGCTCATGGGACTTCCGGTCGCACGCGGCGTTGTCCACGCTGAAGTCCTGTTGTCCGGCGCCGGGCTTCACCCACGTCGTGGCGCAGCCGGACAAGGAAAGCGCGAACAGGGTGCCAACCAGAAATTGCTTGCCGCGTCGCATGATGCGTGTGACCCGTCTTCCCCCATCTAGTTCGGCGCGCGGTGCGCTTAGACCTTGCGCGCGGTGAGCCGGCGGTACTGCGACATATGCCGCAGCGCCTGCCGCGGTTGCCCGAGCTTGCGGTAGAGCAGCGCGAGGTTGTAGTGCCCGTCGGCGAGATCCGGATCGATGCGCAGTGCCGCCTCGTACGCGGCGCATGCATCCGCGTCCCGGTGCCGGTCTTCGAGCAGCACGGCGAGGTTGTAGTGGAGCACCGCGTCGGCGCCGCAGCTTTCGAGCGCGGCGCGGTAGGCGCGCTCGGCCGCGGCGAGGCGCCCCATCTCGTGCAGCAGGCGGCCCCGGTTGATGTGGGCGTCGATGCGCGACGGGTCGGCGACGAGCGCGCGTGCGTAGGCGTCCAGCGCAGCTTCGCGATCGTCGCGCTCGAGCGCTACCGCGCGCTGGTACCAGTCGTGCGTGGCCGGCATGCCCGGCGCCGGCGCGCGCTCGATCACGCTGAGCGAGCCGTTGGCGGGATCGCCCTCGAAGGCGAGCAGGTATTGCCCCGAATCGGCCTGCCAGCGGCTCGCCCCTTCGCGGATCACGACCTGGTCGCCGACCGCGGCGAGGCTCAGGCCCGAGAGCGGCATCGATTCGGGCAAGTGGCGCCGGAGCTCGCGGATCGAGCGCGTGATGCGGCGGTGGGGAACTTGCGCAGCCACGAGCGATTGCGCCGCGCGCAGCACGATCAGGTCCTGGAACGAGAAGCGCCAGGCGTTGCGGGCGCCGCGCGCTGGCTGGACGAATCCCGCGTCCACCAGCGCGCGGATGGTCGCGCGCGGCAGGTGCAGGAGCTTCTCGACGTCCTTGATGCCGTAGGCGTGCATCACCTCACGGCTTCGCGAGCTAGCCGCGGGCCTTGGAGCCCTTGCGTGCCGCGGGCTCGGCGGCCGGTGCCCGCTTGGGCGGCTTGCGCGTCTCGGCCTGCGGCTGCGCGGCCGGGGCGGCCTTCGGCCCCTTCTTCTCGAGGCTCGCGCGCAGCGCCTCCATGAGGTCGATCACCTGCGCGCCGCCCTCCGGCGCCTCGGTCATCGTGATCTCCTGGCCCTCGACCTTCTTCTGGATCGCCGCTTCGATGCGCGCCGCGACCTCGTCCTTGTACGCGGTCGGATCGAATTTGTCGGAGGACTGCGCCTCGATCAGCTGTTCGGCGAGCTTGAGCTCCGCCTGCTTCACCTCGGTCCTGGGGATCTCGAGGTCCTTGATCGAGCGCACCTCGTTCGCGTAGAGGAGCTGCTGCATCACGAGCCCGTCTTCCACCGGGCGGATCATCACGATGTATTGCTTGCCGCGCGCAGCCCAGCGCCCGAGCGCGCAGCGATGCGATTCGCGCAGCGCCGCCGCGAGCAACGCGTACGGCTTCGCACCGCCCTTGTCGGGTGCGAGGTAATAGGCCTTGTCGAAATACACCGGGTCGATCGAGTCGATCGGCACGAACTCGGTGATCTCGGCCATGTGCGTGCCGGTCTCCTCGAGCGCCTTCAGCTCCTCGGGCGTGAAGAGCACGTACTGGTCCTTGGCGAACTCGTAGCCCTTGACCATCTCCTCGCGCGGGACCGGCACCTCGTCCTTCACGCACAGGTACTGTTGCTTGAGGCGCGAGCCGCAGCCCTTGTGCAGCAGGTTGAACGAGATGGCCTTGCTCGCCTCGGTGGCCGAGTACAGCTTCACCGGGATGGAAACCAGCCCGAAGGAAACGGTGAGACTCGCGATCGATCGTGCCGCCATTGCTGCCCCCGCAGAGAGGGTGGGACCGGCAAGATTACTACGGCTTGCGTAATTGTGCAAAAACAAGGGGTTGGCGGCGTCACTTCGCAGTCGACTTGAGGACCTTCTCGAGGCTTTGCTTGCGCTTGAGCGCGTCGGCCCAGCGATCACCCGTCTCGGCCAGCCGCCGGAGCGCGTTGGTGATGCGAAAGTCGAGCGGATGGGCGCTGGCAAGCTCGTCCCAGGTGAGCGGCATCGAGACCGGCGCGCCCGGCTGGCCGCGCGGCGAGTAGGCGACGTTGAGCGTCTTGCCGCGCACGTTCATGTTGTAGTCCATGAAGATCTTGCCGGTGCGCTTCGGGATGCTCCACTCGAGCGTGATGTCCTTCGGGTGCAGGCGCATGAGGTGGCGCCCGACCAGCTCCGAGACGTGGCGCGCGGCGTCGAAGTCGAGCGCGCGCCTGATCGGGACGAAGACATGCAGCCCGGTCTTCCCGGAGGTCTTCACGATCGCCTCCAGCGACATGCTCGCGAGCAGCTCGCGCAGCCAGAACGCGACTTCCCTGCACTTCTCGAAGGCGACGGTGTTGAGCTCCGGCTCCGCGCCCTTCGCTTCCTTGCCCGAATAGATGTAGGGATCGAGGTCGAAGAGCACGTAGTCCGGGTAGTTGAGGATCGAGCCCTCGAGCGACTCGAGCGAACTGGCGAAGTCGGTGCTGCGCGTGGCCGCGTCCTTGCCGAGGCGCGCGCGCGAGTGCCAGACGTGCAGCTCGAGCGAGCCCACCTGCGCGAGCCAGAGCAGCGTGGGCAGGTTGTTGCACAGGAGGTACTCGTGCTGCTCGTCCTTGTGCCCGGAGAACACCGTGAGGCTCTCGACGAAGTCCGGGCGCTCCTGCGTCCAGTGCTTCTGGAAGAAGCGCTCGCCGCCGATGCCTTCGGGCATGCGGATCATGGTAAGCGGGCGGTCGGCGAGGTGCGGCAGCATGTATGGCGAGACCTGCGCGAAGTAGCGCAGCAGGTCGCGCTTGGTGAGCGCCGGCTGCTGCAGCGCGGAATCGGCGGGCCAGTACACGCGATCGAGGTGCGTGAGCTTGATGCGGTGCGATCCCGCCTCGAGCGTGAAGGCGCTCTTCTTCTGGTCGAGCTGGCTCACGATGTCGTCGAGGGGCGAGGACCGCACCGGGGCCGGAGGGGAGGGCGCCTGCACCCTTCGCACGTTCTTCGCATCCAGGTCCTCGCGCAGCCGCACGAACACGGGAGCTCGCAGCGCCCCGTCGGGCGTCCAGTCCTGGAAGCTCACCTCGGCGACCAGCTTCGGCTCGACCCACGTGGTCGGCGCGTTGAGCGGCGGCTCCTCGGCGAAGGGCCGCTTCGTCGTCGCCAGCTTCGCAAGGCGCTCCTGCAATTGCGCGAGCATGCGCTCGTCGAAGCCGGATCCCACATGCGAGGCGTAGCGCAGCTTGCCCTTGTCCCGGTAGCCGACGAGCAGCGCGCCCAGCTTGGCGCGCGCGCCCTTGCCGCGCGTATAGCCGCCGATCACGAAGTCGGCGCTGCGCACGGGCTTCACCTTGAGCCACGCCGACGAGCGCTTGCCCGCCTCGTAGCGGCTGTCCAGGCGCTTGCCGACCACGCCCTCGAACCCGGTCTTGATCGCGGCGGCGTGCAGCTCGGCGCCGTCGTCGAAGGCATGCACGAGCTGTACGAGCGGCGACGGCATGAGGCATTGCGCGAGGTAGCGGCGGCGGTCGCTGTACGGCATCGCGCGCAGGTCCACGCCGGCGAAGAACAGCAGGTCGAAGGCGAAGTAGGCCACTACCGGACTGCGCTCCTGCATCGCCGCGAACGAGGGCTTGCCGGACGCATCGAAGGCGACGATCTCGCCGTCGAGGATCATGCCGTCCACCGCCTGCTTGCGCAGCTCGGTGGCGAGCGCAGGATAGTCGGCGGAAACGTCCAGGCCGCCGCGCGAACGCAGCTTCACCCCGTCGGCTCCGATGAAGGCGAGCACGCGATAGCCGTCGAGCTTGGGCTCCCACATCCAGCCTTCGCGCTTGAACGCGGCCGGCGCGCTCTCCGCGAGCATCGGGGCGAGCTTCGCGGGCATCGCACGCACCGCCCCGGCGGGCACGAGCCGCGCGGCGGCGATGCGATGGGCGGGGACGACCTTCAGGTCCGCGACCCGCACGCCGGAAAGTACCGAACGATCGCGCGCGGTGATGTCGTCGGTGGTCACGAAGCGGTCCTTGTGCTTGATGAGCAGCCACTGCTTGGCTTCCTTCGTGCGCACCAGGGCGAAGGAGCCCTTGAGCTTCTCGCCGCGCAGCTCGAAGCCGAGCTTGCCCGTTCGCGAGCCCGTCGCGGACCTCGCGTTCGGCCGCGTCCCGATCGTGGAAGGAGGTCGCCTTCTCGTCGGGCGAGTAGACGCCGCAATCCCACACGATGACCTCGCCCGCGCCGTATTGCCCGGGCGGGATCACGCCCTCGAACGATGCATAGTCGTAGGGATGGTCTTCCGTCTGCACGGCCAGGCGCTTTTCGCTAGGATCGAGCGACGGTCCCCTGGGAACCGCCCACGACTTGAGGACGCCATCGCATTCGAGCCGGAAGTCGTAGTGCAGGCGCCGCGCCGAATGCTGCTGGACCACGAAGAGCAGGGGCCCGGCGCGCGCGGCGGCCGGCGCCGGGGCGGGCTCGGGCGTGGCCGTGAAGGTGCGCTTGGCCGAATATTCGCGGAGGAGCTCTTTCGCCATGCCGAATTCTAGGAGCAAAGCGGGCGCGGCACACGGCCAGGCCGCGCGCCTGCTCGCCGGGGCCAGCGGCTATTCCTTCAAGGAGTGGAAGGGCAGCTTCTACCCGGAGAAGATCCGGCCCGAGGAGATGCTCGCGTACTACGCCGAGCGCCTGCCCACGGTCGAGATCAACAACACGTTCTACCGCATGCCGAAGGTGCCGGTGCTGGAGGAATGGGCGAAGGGCACGCCGGAGCGCTTCCGCTTCGCGATCAAGGCGTCGCGGCGCATCACCCACATGTCGCGCCTCAAGGCGGATACGTCCGCGGATTCGGTCAGGTACCTGTATGGGAATCTCGCCGCGCTCGGTCCCAAGCTGGGCCCGGTGCTCTTCCAGCTCCCGCCGTTCCTGAAGAAGGACCTGCCGCGCCTGGCCGAATTCCTGGCGCTGCTGCCCGCGGGGCACAACGCCGCGTTCGAGTTCCGCAACGAGAGCTGGTTCGACGACGACGTCTACCAGGCGCTCAAAGATGCGGGCGCGTCGCTTTGCCTGTCGGAGCGCGAGGACAACGCGCCGCCGCCGCTCGTGGAAACCGCGCCCTGGGGCTACATCCGCCTGCGCCTCGAGAGCTATTCGGAAAGCGAGCTGCGCGCGTGGGCCGAGCGGCTCGGCGCGACGGGCTGGCGCGAGACCTTCGTGTATTTCATGCACGAGCCGACCGCGCCCGCCTATGCCCGGTCGCTGATGGAATTCGCGCGCCCATGACGCAAGCCCGGCCGCAGGCGCTCGAGCTGGCCGTCGATGGCGAGCGCAGGGTCTCCGCGCTGCTGCTCGCCCCGCGCGAGGCGCGCGCCTGCTACGTGCTCGCCCACGGCGCGGGCGCGGGCATGACGCATCCCTTCATGGCCGGCGTGGCCGCGGGCCTCGCCGAACGCGCCATCGCCACGCTGCGCTTCCAGTTTCCCTACATGGAGCAGGGAACGAAGCGGCCCGACCCGCCGAAGGTGGCGCAGGCCGCGGTGCGCGAAGCCGTGGCTGAAGCCGCCCGCCGGATGCCGGGCATCGCGCTCCTTGCGGGCGGCAAGTCGTTCGGCGGGCGCATGAGCTCGCAGGCGCAGGCCGCCGCGCCGCTCGCCGGGGTGCGCGGCCTCGTGTTCCTCGGATTCCCGCTGCACCCGGCGGGCAAGCCCTCCGACGAGCGTGGGCGGCATCTCTTCGACGTGCAGATCCCGATGCTCTTCCTGCAGGGCACCCGCGATGCGCTCGCCGACCTCGCGCTGCTCGAGCCGCTCGTCGCGCGCCTCGGCGAGCGCGCCACGCTCGAGCGCTTCGCCGACGCCGACCATTCGTTCCACGTTCCCGCGCGCTCGGGGCGCAAGGACCCCGAAGTGATGGCTGAATTGCTCGACCGCCTGGCCCGCTGGATCGGGGATCTCTCCTAGCCTTCCACCGCAGCGAGCTCTCCCGAGGCCGCGCGCTGCGCGTGGTGGTCGGCGCCGAGCAGCATGTACATCGCCGGCACCACGAACAGCGTGAACAGCGTGCCGATCGACAGGCCGGTGAAGATCACCAGGCCCATCGCATGGCGGCCCGCCGCGCCGGCGCCGGAGGCGATCACCAGCGGCACGACGCCGAGCACCATCGCCGCGGTCGTCATCAGGATCGGGCGCAGGCGGACGCCGGCGGCCTCCTCGATCGCCTCGCGCTTGGTCTTGCCCGCGCGCTGCAGCTCGTTGGCGAACTGCACGATCAGGATGCCGTGCTTGCTGATCAGCCCCATCAGCGTCACCAGGCCCACCTGGGTGTAGATGTTGAGCGTCGCGAAGCCCGAGGATGATGAAGATCAGCGCGCCGAACAGCGCCATGCGGCACCGACACCAGGATCACGATCGGATCGCGGAAGCTCTCGAACTGCGCCGCCAGCGCCAGGAACACGATGATGATCGCGAAGCAGCAGCGTCACGACGAAGCCGCCCGACTCCTGCACGAACTGGCGCGACTGGCCCGAGTAGTCGACGTGTAGCCGCTCGGCGCGACCTCGTGCAGCGCGTCGCGCAGGAACTGCAGCGCTTCGCCCTGCGACATGCCGCGTCGACGCCCGAGATCGTCGCCGAGTTGAGCTGCTGGAAGCGGTTGATCGACTCGCGGCACGACGCTCGTACTTGATGCTGCGCCACCGTGCGACGCCGGGATCAGCGCGCCGTCCGGCGTGCGGATGTAGTAGTCGAGCACCTGCGACGGGATTCAGGCGGTCGACCTGCAGCACCTGCGGAATCACCTTGTACGAGCGCCCGGCGATCGAGAAGTAGTTGACGTAGCCGCCGCCGAGCGCCGCGCCGAGCGCGGCGCCGACGTCCTGCTGCGTCAGGCCGAGCGCGGCGATCTTGTCGCGATCGACCACCACGGTGGCCTGCGGCTTGTCGATCTTCAGGTCGACGTCGACGAAGTAGAACTTGCCGCTGGCCTGCGCCTTGTGCGAGCACCGCCTGCGCGACCTCGTTCAGGTTCTCGAACGGCTCGGTGGTCGTGATGACGAACTGCACCGGCAGGCCCGCGCGAGCCCGGCAGCGGCGGGAACTGGAACGCGGCGACGCGGCGCGCCGGCGATCGCTGTTCCACTTCTGCCTGCAGGTCCTGCTGCAGCTCGTGCGCGCTGCGCGTGCGCTCGTCCCAGGGCTTGAACAGCACGCCGCCGATGCCCGGTTGACGGTCGGCACGCCGGTGATCTGGAACATCTGGTCGTACTCGGGCAGCGTCTTGCGCGATGTCGAACATCTGCTGCGCGTAGGTCTGCATCTGCTGCGACGTCGCATTCGGCGGGCCGATGACCTGCGAGCAGCACGACGCCCTGGTCCTCCTCGGGCGCCAGCTCGGACTTCGACGTCATGAACAGGTAGCACGAGCGCCGCCGAACAGCAGCACGCCCATCACGACCAGCACCGGCCAGGTGTCGAGCAGGCTGTGCAGCAGCGCGCTGGTAGCCGTGCGTGCACGCGCTCGAACTGTGCGGTCGATGAAGCTGGACGAAGCGGCCGCTCTCCTGCTCGGCGCGGAAGAAGCGCGAGCACATCATCGGCGACAGCGTCAGCGCGACGATGCCCGAGACCGTCACCGCGCCGGCCAGCGTGAAGGCGAACTCGGTGAACAGCGCGCCGGTGAGGCCGCCCTGGAAGCCGATCGGCACGTACACCGCGATCAGCACGACCGTCATCGCGATGATCGGGCCGCCGAGCTCGCGCGCCGCGATCAGCGCGGCCTCGCAGCGGCGACTTGCCTTCCTCCTTCATGTGCCGGTCGACGTTCTCGACCACGATGATGGCGTCGTCGACCACCAGCCCGATCGCGAGCACCAGCGCCAGCAGCGTCAGCAGGTTGATCGAGTAGCCGAGCATCAGCATCACGAAGAACGTGCCGATCAGCGACAGCGGCATCGCGATCAGCGGAATCGATCACCGCGCGCAAGCTGCCGAGGAACAGGAAGATCACGACGCGTGACGATCAGCAGCGCCTCGACCAGCGTCTTCACGACCTCGTTGATCGAGGTGTTGATGAACTCGGTGCGCGTCGTAGACGATCTCGCCGGTCACGCCGGTGGGCAGCTGCGCCTGGATCTCGGGGAAGGCCTCGCGCACGCGCTTGGCCACGTCGAGGATGTTGGCCTCGGGCGCCACCTTGATGCCGATGAACACCGAGCGCGCGCCGCCGAAGGCGACGTTGAAGTCGTAGTTCTCGGCGCCGAGCGTGACCGTCGGCGACGTCCTCCAGGCGCACGATCGCGCCGTCCTTCTGCTTGATCGACCAGCTGCTTGAACTCGTCGACCGAGTGCAGGTCGGTGCCGGCGGTCAGGTCGACGCTGACCATCTGGCCCTTGGTCGTGCCGAGCGCGGCCAGGTAGTTGTTGCTGCGCCAGCGCCGTGCAGCACGTCGCTCGCGGTCACGCCGTGCGCCGCCAGCTTGTCGGGTCGAGCCAGGCGCGCAGCGCGAACTGGCGCGCGCCGAGCAGCTCGGCGGTCTGCACGCCCTCGATCGAGTCGAGCTTGGGCTTGACCACGCGCGACCAGGTAGTCGGTGACGTTGTTGGTCGGCAGCGTGTCGCTGTAGAAGCCCATGTACATCGCGTCGATGGTCTGGCCCGATCTGCACGGTCAGCACCGGCTGCTGCGCCTGCGGCGGCAGCTGGTTGCTGCACCGAGTTGACCTGCGTGTTGATCTCGGTCAGCGCGCGGTTGGCGTCGTAGTTCAGGCGCAGCGTCGCGGTGATCGTCGAGACGCCGGTGATGCTCGGTCGAGGACAGGTAGTCGATGCCCTGCGCCTGCGCGATCGCGCCTTCGAGCGGCTGCGTGATGAAGCCGGCGACGGTCTGCGCGTCGGCGCCGTAGTAGGCGGTGCGTGATCGGTGACGACCGCGTTCTGCGGTCTTCGGGTACTGGTTGACCGGCAGGCTGAACAGCGAGCGCAGCGCCCAGCACGAGGATCAGCAGGCTGATCGACGATCGCCAGCACCGGCTCGCGGATGAAGATGTCGGTGAAGTTCATGGCGCGCGCCTCACTGTTCCTGCGGCGTCGGGTTCGGGCTGTTCGCCGGCTGCACGCTGTTGTCGATCGACGAGCGGCGTGCCGTTCTTCAGCTTGACCTGGCCGCTGGTGACGACCTGCTGGCCCTCCTCGACGCCCTTGAGGATCGCGACCTGGTCGCCGCGCGTCGGTCGCCGGTGGTGACGAAGACCTGCTGCGCGACGAGCTGCGCGCCCGAGGCGCTTGCGCCGTCGTTGTGCGTCCTGTGCCTTGCTCGCCGCCTCGGCTCGTCGGCCGTCACGACGAACACGGTCGCGCCGTACGGGTTGTAGGTGATCGCCGTCTGCGGCAGCGTCAGGTAGCGCTTCTTCGTCGCCGACGTCGACCTCGACCGTTGGCGAACATGCCGGGCAGCAGCTGGCGCTTCGGGTTCGGCAGCGTCGCCTCGATCTGCGACGTTGCGCGTGCCGGTGTCGACCTTCGGGTTGATCGCGGTGATCTTGCCGGGGAACGCTGATGCCCGCGATAGGCGTCGCTCGCGAGCGTTGACCGCCTGGCCGATCGCAGACCTGCCGCATCTGCTGCTGCGGCAGGTAGAAGTCGACGTAGATCGGATCGATGCGTCTGCAGCGTCACGATCTTGTCGCCCGGGTTGAGGTACTGGCCCGGATTGACGGTGCGTGATGCCGAGCTTGCCGGCGAACGGCGCGCGGATGCGTCTTCTTGTCGACGATCGCCGCCTGCTGCGCGACCTGCGCCCGCTTGCTCTTCAGGTCGGCCGCGTCGCGTCGACCTGCGCCTGTGCTGATCGCCTGCGCCGTCGAGCTGCGCCTTGTCGCGCTCGAGCACGGTCGCCGCCAGGTCGGCGGCCGCCTCGCAGCGAGTGCAGCTGCGCGATGTCGGAGTCGGCGTTGAGCTGGACCAGCACGCTCGCCCGCCTTCACCTCCTCGCCCGACTTGAATTCGATGCTGCGCACGAGGCCGGCGATCTCGGTCGTGACGTCGACGCCGCGCACGGCGCGCAGGGTGCCGACCGCGCTCGAGCTGCGGCTGCCACTGCTCGAAGTCGGCCTTGATCGTGCTCACCGTGGCCGGCGGCATCGGCGCTGGGGCCATGTACTTCTTGATCATGTAGCCCTTGAAGGCGTTGAAGCCCACGATCCCGCCCAGCAGCACGCCCACCGCGATGAGCATGCGTTCGTCATGCGCTTTTTCATGGTTTCGGGTGCCGTGGCTGCGTGCTCGCGTGCGAGGCGGCTGCTCGCGTTCCACCAGCCGCCGCCCAGCGCCTGGAACAGCGCGGCGGTGTCGGCGTAGCGCGTGGCCTGCGCCGCCGCGAGGGCGAGCCGCGCCTGCTGGTACTGCGCTGCGCGACGAGCAGTGCGACCGCGCTCACGCCGCCGAGGCTGGAATTGCCGCTCGGCGAGGTCGAGCGATTCACGCGCCGAGGCCTCCGCATCCGCCTGCGCGGCCAATGCCTTCGCGTCGAATTCGAGCGCGCGCAGCGCGTCGGCCACGTTCTGGAAGGCGAGCAGCACCGTCTGGCGGTACTGCGCCTGGGCCTGCTCGTAGGCCGGCGATCGCGGCGCGGCGCTTGGCCTCGAGCGCGCCGCCGTTGAAGATCGGCTGCGCGAGCCCGGCCGCCAGGCTCCAGACCGCGGGCCCGTCGAAGAGCTTGTGCACCTGCGCGGCCTGCGCGCCGACGCTTCCCGACAGCGTGATCTGCGGATACAGGTCCGCGGTGGCCACGCCGACCTGCGCGCTCGCCTCGTGCAGCAGCGCTTCGCTGGCGCGGATGTCCGGCCGCTGCCGGACCAGGCGGGAGGGGACGCTCACCGGCAGTTCCTGCGGCAGCTTCAGCGAGTCGAGCTCGAACTCGGGCAGCACGGCGTCGCTGGGCAGCTGCCCGCTCAATACCGCGAGCTGGTGGCGCGTCTGCGCGAGATCGCGTTCGAGCGGCGGAAGCGTCGCGCGCGTCTGCGTCGAGCTGCGCGCTCAGCGTGAGCAGTGCGGGCCGCGCGACGGCGCCCAGTTCGTACTGGCGGCGCACCAGCTCGAGCTGCTTCTGCTCCGCAGCGATGATCTCCTGCGTCGCCTGCATCTGCGCGCGCAGCGAGGCCTCGCGGATCGCGGTGGTGACGATGTTGGAGGTGAGGGTCAGGCGCGCCGCCTCGAGCTGGTAGCGCTGGTAGTCGACCACCGATTCCAGGCCCTCGAGCTCGCGCCGGTTGCCGCCGAACAGGTCGAGCGTGTAGGACACGTTCACCGAGGCGTTGTACAGGTTGTAGATGCCGGCGCCGAGCGCTCCGGCCGTCGCCGGGCCGAGCCTTTCGCGCGTCGCGTCGACGTTGAGGTCGACGCCCGGCAGGGTGAGCGAGCCGCGCTGCGCGGCGAGATTCTCCTGCGCCTGGCGCAGCGTGGCCTGCGCGGCCGCGAGGGTGGGGCTGTCGTCGAGCGCCTGGCGGATCAGCCGGTCGAGCGCCGGCGAGCGGTACAGGCTCCACCACTGGGCGGGAAGATCGCCGCCAGGCACGAAGTGCTGCGCCGTGCCGCCGGCCAGGCGTGGCACCGAAGCCGTCTGCTCCGGGAGCGGGGTATCCGTGTAGCGCTGGGTGGCGGGAGGCGCCGGCTCCCGGAAGTCGGGGCCGACGGCCGCGCAGCCCGACAACAGGATGCAGGCGGCGAAGCTCGCGCCGATCGTCCTCATGATGGTCGCCATGCTGGGTCGGGTTCCTGGCTGAAATTCCAATCGTATTCGGGCGAGCAAGGGAGCCATCGGGACCTCAACGTGCTTCGAGCGTCGTTGCGGCCAGCAAGTTCACCACCATGACGATCGGGGCATGCAAATCCCGACACGGCACGCGGGCGCTCATCGCTTGCTCCGGGCGCGGCCGGCGGTCCGCTTGCGGCGCCCGGAGGGCTTCTTCTCCGGGGCTCGTGCAGCGGCGCCGCTCGCGAGGGTGCCGGCCCACAGCGCGCGCAGGGCCGCCTGCGCCTCGCGTTCGTAGTCGACGCGAAATGCGCGCAGCGGCGTCCGTTCCAGCGCCTTGCCGAGGCGCTTGTTCGGATTCAACAGCTGCCACATGCCGATCATCAGGCCGTAGCTGCTGAGCAGCAGCGAGACGCCGCCGCCGGGCGCCAATGCGGGAAAGTGATGCTCGAGCCGCGCGCCCGCGGTGGCGAGCATCTCGCCCACCCGCAGCTTGAATTCGAGCGCGCGCTCGAGCGGGATCTCGTGCTCCATCAGGCCGAAGCAATGGCTCGAGAGCGGCAGGTAGCCGGCGCCGCGCACGATGTGGTCGCGGGTCACCACGAAGATCGTGTCGAAATCGAGCGGGCCGGGCTCGGCGAGCAGCGCCGTGAGCGCGCCGAAGAATGCGCTCACGTGGCGCTCGTGCAGCGCGAGCAGCATCTCTTCCTTGCTGGGGAAGTAGAGATAGACCGTTCCCTTCGCGATGCCTGCCGCGCAGGCGACCTCCGCCACGTTCGCCATGCGGTCGGGTTGCTCGAGGAAGAGGGCCTCGGCGGCGTCGAGGATGGCGTTGCGCCGCTCCTCCTTGTCCTCGATCGCCACCGCGCGCTGCTTGATCATCATTCAAAATGACCTTGGGTCAGTCGTCCGCAAAGGTAACTGACCTTCGGTCAGATTGTCAATCCGCGGTGCTGCGATGGCGCGCCTTGCGGCGCGCTACTTGCGCTTGCGCTGCGCGGGTTTGTGGCTGCCCGCCGCGCGGCATGCGCCGGCCACGCGGGCGCGGATGATCTCGGCCAGGCGCGCTGCGTCGCGGCCGGGAAATTCCGGATCGGCGAGCGAGAGGAAGAGCTGGACGCGGCCGCGCGCGCCGTGCTCGAGGGGCAGCGCCTTCAGCTCGCCCGCGGCGAGCTCGGCGCGGATGGTGTCTTCCGGGAGCCAAGCGTAGCCCAGGCCCATCGCGACCGCGCGGATGGACGTGGCCTTGTGGCTCACCGTCCAGCGCAACTCCACGCCGCTTACTTCCGCCTCCCGGTTCACCGCGGTATCGCGCACGAAGATGCGCCGGTGCGAACGCAGGTCGCGCGCGGTGAGCGTGCGGCCGAGCTTATGCAGCGGGTGCCCCGGATGCGCGACGGCGACGAAGGCGACTTCCATGAGCGGTATTCCGCTTACGCCCGCCTGCTCGGAGCCGATCGCCAGGTCGACGCGGCCGCCGGCCAGCATCTCCGCGGTGCCGGAGAGAACGGTTTCATAAAGTTCGATGCGCGTCTCGGGCCGCTGCACGGCGAACTCGGCGAGGCATTCGAGCAGCAGCCAGGTCGGGAACACGATCTCGACCGCGAGGCGCATTTCCGGCTGCCATTCCTGGGCCATCGCGGCCGCTCCGCGTTCCAGGAGCACCGCCTCCTGGAGCAGGGTACGCGCACGCCGGTAGAGCACCTGGCCCGCATCGGTGAGCACGGCCTTGCGCCCGCGGATCTCGAAGACCTTCAGATCCAGCAGCCGCTCGATCTTCTGGACCGCGTAGGTGAGGGTGGACTGCGTCTTGTGCAGCGATTCGGCGGCCTGCGCGTAGCCGCCCGCCTCGACCACGGCCTGCAGGGCGCGCCATTGCTCGAGGGTGATGCGCGGCGTGTCGGGCATGTTCGAACCATTCGATCGATTGGCCCAGAATATTGCACTTCTTTATCGAATGGCAAACGGCTGCGATCGGCGATAATCGGGCGTGGAGGGTGTGATGGATCCGATGGACTTGCTGGTTCAGTGGGGGCTCGCGCTGGTCTTCGGGGCGGTGGTCCTGGAGCACGCGGGATTGCCGGTCCCGGCGCCGCCGGTGCTCATCGCCGCCGGGGCGCTCGCGGCGTCCGGCAAGATGCACGCCGAGCAGGTGCTGCTGGCAGCGATGGCCGCGTGCCTGGCCGCGGACGTGACGTGGTTCCAGGTTGGCCGGCGCCTCGGCCGGGGCCTGCTCGCGCAGATCTGCCGGCTGTCGTTGTCGCCGGACACGTGCGTGCGCAAGACCGACGATCTCATCGGACGTCACGGAGCGGCGGTGCTCCTGTTCCAGAAGTTCGTGCCGGGCGTCTCCGCGGTGGCCATCCCGACCGCCGCCGCAATGGGCCTTTCGTACCGGCGCTTCCTCGTCTTCGATACGCTCGGCGCGCTCATCTGGTGCGGGGCTTACATCGGAGCCGGGATGATCTTCAGCCGCGAGGTCCACGGCGTGATCGTGGCGCTGGGCAGCATCGGCGGCTGGTCGCTCGCCGTGCTCGGAGGTTTGCTCGCGCTCTACATCGGGTGGAAGGTGCTGCACCGGGCGCGCCTGCGCAAGGTCTACCGTACGACGCGCATCACGCCGGAGGAAATGCTCGAGCTCCTGCGCAGCGAGCCGCAGCTGCTGGTCCTGGACGCCCGCTCGGAGCTCGCGCGCGCGGAAGATCCGCGCCGGCTGCCGCGTTCGATCGTGGTGGAGGGTGACGTGCTGCTTACGCTGCCCGGAGACGCACGGGAAAGGACGATCGTCACATTCTGCACCTGCCCGAACGAGGCGAGCGCGGCGCTGCTCGCCGACCGGCTCATCAAGGCCGGCTTCGCGCGCGTGCGCGTGCTGGCCGGGGGAACGGCGGCGCTCGCGGCGCTGGCCGCGGCGTAGCGCGGAAAGGAATCCGCGCTACTCGCGCGGCTCGCCGTTGTGGTTGACGAGGATCGTGCGACCCGGAGGCGAGTTCATCTCCACGCGGTGCTCGACGCCGCGGAAATGATAGGTGACCTCCCAGTACGCCGGCCTGCCGCCGGGCACCGCCTGGCAGCGGCGCACGTCCTGGCTGTAGCCGGGTCCGCCGCCGGCGTTGGCGCCGATCGCCGCACCCGCGATCGCGCCGCCGGCAGTGGCGGCATCGCGCCCACTGCCCCCACCGATCTGGTGGCCCAGGACGCCGCCGATGATCGCGCCGGCGATGGCTCCTCCCACGTTCGGTTCCGCAACCTGCTGGCGTTCCACCCAGCAGCGCCGCTCCGGCGGCCCCATCACGGCATGCACCGAGGTCACGGGCACCTCGAAAACCTTCTCGTTCGGGCGGCGGCGATATTCGTAGACGGGCTCAGGAGCGGGCGGCGGGGCCGCGTTCGGGTAGTCGCCGTGTTCGCTCACCGGGCGCACCGAGGAGATGCGGTTGTTCATTCCCAGCGCCCCGAGCGACGGATAGTTGCCGCGGCGCAGCACCACGCAGCGGCCGCGGAAGCCCGCGTCGTCGCAGACTTCCCACCGGCCACGGTCGACGATCGCCGAGGAGGCGCGGTCGTTGAATCCCACGCGCTCGAAGTTGGGGACGGCCCGGGACGCGGTGAACGCGCGGCCGCGATATCCTTCGCCTTCATAGAACGTCACCTGCGCGGCGGCCTGCGTCGCGGCGGCCAGCGCGCACGCGGCGAGCACGTAATTCAGCTTGGCATGCATCGATCGCTCCTGGAAGTGGGGCCCGATGCCGGAAGTATACGGATCGAGGCGCATCGCGTGGGGCGCGCGGCAAACCGGCGGGGCTCGCCCGCGTGGCGTCGATGATCTACCATGGGATTCGGAGGTGTTCATGAGAACCATTGCATTGGCGGCGGCGTTTTTCGCGCTGTGCGCGAACGCGGCGATCTACAAGTGGGTCGACGAGAAGGGGCAGACGCAATACGGGGAGATCCCGCCGCCGGGCGTCGCGGCGACGAAGATGGGCGCCTCGACGGGATCCGAGGGCGCGGCGGCGCCTGCAGGCGACAAGCCCAAGGACGAAGCCCAGGCGCCGAAGGATGCCGCCGGGCGCAAGCCGCTGGACAAGGAAGCGCGCGCTGCGCGCTGCGAATTCGAGCAGGGCCAGTTGCGCGTGCTGGAAAGCGACGCGCCGGTGCTCGCCAAGGGCGACAAGGGCGAGGCGGTTCCGATCGACGAGGCGAAGCGCGAGTCGGCCAAGTCGCTGGTTCGCGACAACATCAAGAAATACTGCTCCTGAGTCATCGGGACGGGCGCGGCGCCGCGTAGCGCTCGCCGCCCCACGCGAGCATTGCCTCGACGAAGCGCCTGAGCACCGGGCGCACCTGGCCGGCTTTGCCGGGAAGGTATTCGTAGGGCGCCTTCTCGTTCATGTAGGTGCGTTGCGCCAGCTCGAGCTGCACGGCGTGCACGTGGGCGCCGGGCCGGCCGTAATGGCGCGTGATGTAACCGCCCTTGAAGCGTCCGTTGACGGCAAGCGCATGGCCCGGCGCGTCGCGCAGCACCATGGCGAGGCGCTGCGTAAGCTGCGCATCGGCGCTCGCTCCGGCTGCCGTCCCGAGGTTGAATTCCGGCAGCGTCCCCTCGAACAGGCGCGGAACCACGCTCGCGATCGAGTGCGCATCGAACAGGATCGCGTATCCGTGCCGCCCGGCGATGCGTTCGAGCTCCGCGGCGATGCGTGCGTGGTACGGGTGCCAGATTTGCGTGAGGAACGCCGCCCGCTCGGTAGGGCTCAATTCGCACCCGGGTACGAACGCCGGTGTGCCGTCGAAAAGGATGTCCGGATGCAGGCCCGTGGTCGGCGTGGCGTAAAGCGGCGCATCGTCGGGCGCGCGGTTGAGGTCCACGGCGAAGCGCGTGTAGCGCGCGGCGAGCGTGGAGGCGCCGAGGTCCGCGACGAAGTCGTAGAGGCGCGCGAGGTGCCGGTCCGTGTCGCCGAGCGGCGCGCAGGCGGCGCTGAGGCGATCGCGCATGCATTCCGGAAGCTCGGTGCCGACATGCGGCATGCTCACCAGCACCGGCGCGCTGCCCTCGCGGAATTCGTAGGGCGGGAGGGAGAGGAGCGCCGTGCTCACTTGGTGCGCGCGGGCAAGGACAGCGCCACGCCCGCGCGCCACACGGCGGCGGGCCGATGGGTGCCGAAGCTGGACGCGAGCTCCGCCGGGTGGCCAACGTCCCAGAGCACTGCATCGGCCGATTTGCCCACCGCGAGGCTGCCGTGCGTGCCGGCCATGCCCAGCGCGCGCGCCGCTTCGCGCGTTGCGCCAGCGAGCGATTCCTCGGGCGTGAGGCGAAACGCCACGCACGCGAGGTTCATCATCAGCAAGAGCGACGCATAGGGGGAGGTGCCGGGATTGTTGTCGGTCGCGACGGCGATCGGCACGCGGTTGCGCCGCAGCAGGCCGACCGGCGGCAGCTGCTTCTCGTTCAGGTGCAGGAAGGCGCCCGGAAGCAGGACCGCAACGGTGCCCGTGTGCGCCATCGCCTCGACGCCGCGCTCGTCGGCGTATTCGAGGTGATCGGCGGAGAGCGCCCCGTAGCGGGCCGCGAGCGCAGCACCACCCTGGTTCGACAGTTGGTCGGCGTGCAGCTTCACCGGCAGGCCGTGGTCGCACGCGACGCGAAACGCGCGTTCGACCTGTGCCGCGCTGAAGGCGATGCCCTCGCAGTAGGCGTCGACCGCGTCGGCAAGCCCCGCGCGCGCAGCTGCGGGGATCAGCTCGGCGCAAACGTAATCGACGTAGGCATCGGATCGCCCGGCATAGTCGCCGGGGAGCGCATGCAGGGCGAGGAGCGTGGTGCGCACGGTCACCGGCAGCATCTCGCCCAGCCGGCGTGCGGCGCGCAGCATCTTCAACTCGTTGTCCACGTCGAGGCCGTAGCCCGATTTCACCTCCACCACGGCGGCACCCTCGCCGGCCAGCGCGGCAAGGCGTGGAAGCGCCTGGGCTACCAGCTCGTCTTCCGAGGCCGCGCGCGTGGCGTCGACCGTGGCGCGGATGCCGCCGCCGGCGCGGGAGACCTCTTCGTAGCTCGCTCCCGCCAGCCGCAGCTCGAATTCGCGCGCCCGATTGCCCGCATGGACCAGGTGGGTGTGGCAATCGACGAGCGCGGGCGTGAGCCAGCGGCCGTTGGCGTCGATGCGCGCCGCCCTTGCCGCGGCCTCCGGCAGGTCGCGCGCGAGTCCGATCCAGGCGACGCGCCCCCGATCGAACGCAATCGCGTCGGCGCGGGGCTCGCCGTACGGCGTGGCCACCGACGGGTCCATGGTGGCGAGGCGCAGGTTCGACAGCACGAGGTCCATGCGCTTGACTGTACTATGTCCCGGGGCGCGGACTTGAACAGGAGCCGGGCATGAACGATCGCTTCGAATGGACTCGCCATGCGGACCGCACCGTGCGGGCTCCGCGCGGCAGCGAGCTCGCGTGCAAGAGCTGGCTCACGGAGGCTGCGTACCGGATGATCCAGAACAACCTGGATCCGGAAGTGGCCGAGCATCCGCAGGACCTCGTCGTGTACGGCGGCATCGGGCGCGCCGCGCGCAACTGGGAATGCTTCGATCGCATCCTGGAGGTGCTCAGGCGCCTCGAGTCCGACCAGACGCTGCTCGTGCAGTCCGGCAAGCCGGTCGGCGTCTTCCAGACGCACCCAGACGCCCCGCGCGTGCTGATCGCCAACTCGAACCTCGTGCCGCACTGGGCCACGTGGGAGCATTTCCACGAGCTCGATCGCAAGGGACTCATGATGTTCGGGCAGATGACCGCGGGCTCGTGGATCTACATCGGCTCGCAGGGCATCGTGCAGGGCACCTACGAGACGTTCTACGCGATGGCGGAGCAGCATTTCGGCGGGCGTCCCGAGGGGCGCTGGATCCTCACCGCGGGGCTCGGCGGCATGGGCGGGGCGCAGCCGCTCGCGGCCACGATGGCGGGGTTCTCGATGCTCGCGGTGGAGTGCGACGAGTCGCGCATCGACATGCGGGTGCGTACGCGCTATCTCGATCAGAAGGCCGGATCGCTGGACGAGGCGCTGCGCCTCATCGCGGCGGCGAAGGCGGGCCGGCGCGCGATCTCGGTGGGCCTGCTCGGCAACGCGGGCGAGATCTTCCCGGAGCTCGTGAGGCGCGGCGTGCTGCCCGACGCGGCGACCGACCAGACCTCGGCCCACGACCCGCTCAACGGCTACCTGCCCATCGGCTGGAGCCTTGACGAGTGGAAGGCGCGGCGCATCGCCGACCCGCAGGGCGTCGTGCGCGCCGCGAGCAAGTCCATGGCGGTGCAGGTGCGTGCCATGCTCGATTTCCAGCGGCGCGGCGCCGCGGTCGTGGACTACGGCAACAACATCCGCCAGGTGGCGCGGGAGGAGGGAGTGGAGAACGCGTTCGACTTCCCCGGCTTCGTGCCCGCCTACATCCGGCCGCTGTTCTGCGAAGGCAAGGGGCCGTTTCGCTGGGTGGCGCTCTCCGGCGACGCGGAGGACATCTATCGCACCGACGCGAAGGTGAAGGAGCTGGTGCCCGATGACGCGCACCTGCACAACTGGCTCGACATGGCGCGCAGCCGCATCGCTTTCCAGGGGTTGCCGGCGCGCATCTGCTGGCTCGGCGTGGGCGACCGGGCGCGCGCAGGCCTCGCGTTCAACGAGATGGTCGCGCGCGGCGAGCTCAAGGCGCCGATCGTGATCGGCCGCGACCACCTCGACTCCGGATCGGTGGCGAGCCCGAACCGCGAGACCGAGGCGATGCGCGACGGCTCCGACGCGGTCTCCGACTGGCCGCTGCTCAACGCGTTGCTCAACACCGCGAGCGGCGCGACCTGGGTCTCGTTCCACCACGGCGGCGGCGTGGGCATGGGCTTTTCGCAGCACGCGGGCGTGGTGATCGTGTGCGACGGCACGCCCGAGGCCGCGCGCCGGATCGAGCGTGTGCTGCGCAACGACCCGGGCACGGGCGTCATGCGCCACGCGGACGCGGGCTACGAGGCGGCGATCGACTGCGCGCGGCGCAACGCCCTGGACCTGCCGATGGTGGACTGACCGCAGCCTTTCATGCGCGCCTCAACACCTCGATCACGCGGCGCTTCGGATCCACGCGTACCCAATCGCCGGTCCTGACCGCCTCGCCCGGCGGCCGCGACCAGCCTTCGGTGATGGTCAGGTTCGCGAAGATCGCGCCCTGCACCATCACCGGATTGGTCACCCCGAACACGAAGGCCCTGGGCGCGATCCCCTTGCACTTGATGTCGTAGAACGCCCAGCCCGCGGCGATGCCGCCCTTGGCGGTGGGAAAGAAGCAGATCTTGTCCTTGATCAGGTGTGCCCTCGAGGTTGTGGCCCGGCTTGGTGATCACGCCGGTCCAGCGGTCCAGGTCGTAGCGCGGGCTGAAGCCCTCCTGCGACACCAGCTGCTTCGCCCTCGACCACCTCGCCGAACGCGCGCTCCGACGCGGATCGTCTGCCAGCACCGTCGCTCATGCAAGTCTCCCGGTGACGGCGATGTCCACGCAGTCCTGCGTGCGGCGCAGGATCGTGTTGAAGCGGTGCGCGCCGATGATGTTCACGATCTTGGCGGAGTTGGAGATCATGTTGGTCCAGCCGTTGCGCTGGCGCATCTGCGAGAGGTTCTGCAGGATGTAGAAGCAGACGCCTTCGAGATCGTCACGCCGGCGGCCTCGAGCGGCTGCAGGTAGCCGAGCTTGCGCGCCGCGCGAGAGCACGCCGTTGCTGCTGGTGAGGAACACCTGCGTGCCTTGCTGCCACCTTGCGGCCGTCGAAGCAGCTCCGCGAGGTCCTTGATCTCGAAGAGCGAGAGCTGCGGCCCGGAGAACACGACGAGGTCGCAGCGCCCGTCGCTCAGGTCGTAGCCGCCGTAGACCGCCTCGATGTCGTCCGCGTTGCCGATGGTCATCGTGCTGTGCGGCGCGTTGCCGCCGAGCGCGGCCTCGACGCTCGGCGCCTCCGGCGTCACGCCGACCATGTGGAACATCGCCCATCGATCCGTAGCTTGCGAGCGCCGCGCCGAGGTGCTTCAGCTCGTCGGAGCGGCGGACTGCGCTTGACGCCCGTGAACACCGGCACCTGCGAAGTAGTTCTGGTGCGCTTCGCCGACGAGCTTGCCGAGCGCGCCCCAGTCGGCGAGGTCGTCCAGCTCGGCCTCGAGCTCGACCACGAAGGTGCCCCGGCGGTGCTCGTCGAGGTGGAAGCCGTACTCGGGCGTGCGCCGCGTGATCGCCGCGGCGAGCGCCGCGGGGCCGCTTTCGAAATTGGTGCGCGCGCCGAACACCGAGTTGGCGTAGATCACGGTCCCGGTGTCGCCCCAGGCCACGTGCTCGCCCAGATGCGGCTGGTACAGCGGTCTGGTAGTTGATGCAGGTATCGGTGGTGCATCACGTTCATGTCGCTGCAGCAGGCCGATGAGCTTCTTCTCCTTGGCGCGCCTCGCCCGCGTCCTGGCCTGCAGCCGCTCGACGTAGTGCGAAGTCGATGCAGCGCGCGTTGGTGGTGACCGGCACGCTGCAGTGCGCCTGCTGCTCGGCGCGTGCACTCGAGCCACTCGAGGCCGCCGTCGCCCATCACCTCGATGTCGCCCATCATGTGGACGTTGCTGACCGGCACCAGGCGCCTGGCGCCCCAGAATTCGCCGACCTTGATCGAGGTATTCGAGCGCCTCCCTGCGCGGCCGGGCCCTGATCGCCGCGCAACATGGCCTGCTCTTCGGTCGTCAGTTGCATGCTTGGCCTCCTACGGTTTGAGTGCCCGATCGAGGGAACCATCCTCGGGCGGGCGGGCTCCCGCGACCTGCTCGATCTGGCGCGTGATGGCGAGCGGGCCTTGCACGCTCAGCCGGAAGCGATAGTTCTCGGGGCGGATGCTGAAGCGCGAGACCTCGAGCGCCTGGCCGGAGGCGGAGAAGGACACGCGCTCCATCACCAGCACCGGGCTCGCCGGGGTGAGTGCCAGCAGGTCCGCTTCCTCGCCGTCAGCCTCGCGCGCGAGGATCGCCACCTCGGCACGCGCCACCCGGAGGCCGAGGAGGTCCTTGAGGATCGCGTAGAGCGGATGGCGCTCGGCTTCGTCCCAGGAGATGCGCAACGCCGCCGGCGTGAGCCACGCCCGCGCCAGAGCAAAGGGATGGCCCTGCAACGAGTAGCCGCGCTGGAGGTACATCGCCTGCGCGCCCGCCTTGCCCTTCACTCCCAGCATGAGCTCGATGTCGGAGGGCGCTTCGCGCGGGCCCAGCGCGAGCAGCCGGGTCTGCGGCGTGTGCCCCTGGCCCACCAGCGTGTCGTAGAAGCCCTTGAGCTCCTCCAGCTCGTGCTGCACCACCGGGCCGGCGACGAAGGTGCCCTTGCCCTGCTTGGCCACCGCGAGCCCCTGGAAGATCAGGCGCGCGATCGCCTGGCGCACGGTGATGCGCGAGACGCCGAAGCGCTCCATCAGGGCGTGCTCGGTGGGCAGGCGGTCGAACGGCTGGTAGCGCCGCTCGGCGATGTCGCGGGCGAGGGAGGCCGCGATCTGCACGTAGAGCGCCACGTTGCTTTCCCGCCGGATCTTCATCGGGCTAGCCCCCCATCCTGTGCGTCGGAAGCCCCGGCGGCAGCTTCGGGAGGTAGTGGATGGCGCAGATTGCCGGCCCTCGTCCGCGTGATATTAAGACATCATAATACAAGCGTGCCGCGCGATGAGGGTTCGAGTGGGGCTCCTCCAGATTGGTAGTAGTTTCGAGGAAAACCTCGCAAGTGGCTGATTTGAATATCATCCAGTTTCAACCGTCATTTGGTGGCCGTGAACTATATGGGTTACACTGCAGTCCCTTGCCGGTGTTCTGGGAAACTGCTGCGGATATGGATCGACGCAAGATCACGCTGATATGCGCCACGCTCGCCTTCGCCGCCACGACGTGGCCGGCGTTCGCCGACATCTATTCGTTCCGCGACGAACGCGGGGTCGTGCACTTCACCAATATCAAGGGGCTCGATCCGCGTTATCGTCTGCTGCGCAAGGAAGGCGGGCCGGTGTCGGGCTCGGGCAACGTGGCGCGCACCACCATGCCCAGCCAGGCCGACATCCAGCGCTATGCGCCGATCATCGAGACGGCCGCCCGGACCTACGGCGTCGAGACGGCGCTGGTGCACGCGGTGATCACCGCCGAATCGGGCTACAACCCGCAGGCCGTGTCGCGCAGCGGAGCGCGCGGGCTGATGCAGCTCATGCCGGATACCGCGCGCCGCTATGGCGTGCGCAACTCCATGGATCCGCGCGACAACATCTACGGGGGCGTGAAATACCTGCGCGACCTGCTGGTGATGTTCAAGGGCGACCGCGAGCTGGCCGTCGCCGCATACAACGCTGGCGAGAACGCGGTGATCCGCTACGGCCGCATTCCCCCATACAGCGAGACCCTCGACTACGTTCCGAAGGTGCTGGACTTCTACCACAGGTTCCAGCGCGGCTGACGGACGCCCCCGCGCGCGGGCGCGGGACTAGGCGGGAATGTCGGGGACCAACTGGCGCTGCAGCATGAAGATCTGGTCCTTGAGCATGAGCTTGCGCTTCTTCAGGCGCTTGAGCTGCAGTTCGTCGTGGAAGGGATTTTGCTCCAGGGCTTCGATGGCGCGGTCCAGGTCGCGGTGCTCGAGGTTGAGCTCGCTGATGCGCCGCTTGATTTCTTCGGTATTTTCCATCGTCATGGTCGCCATCGGCTGAATCTCCCGAAGTTTTCCGAAAACCATACTCCCGCGAACCCCCTTTGGCTAGTCCGCGCCCGGGGCAATATTCCGCTTGCGGCAGCCCCGTGATTGCGGTCAAATGACCGCTTCGGGGGGCGGGCCGCAAGTCACTAAAGTCCGAACAAAAACAAGCAGTTGCCTGGAGGCGCATGAACTTCCGTCGTAATGACTTCGACGTGACGAACCGGATCAATACGACCGACCCGGTATGCGTCAAACTCGAGGTCGAAAGGCTCTACCGCTCGCTCTACGCGCGCCCCCATCCCACGGTCCTGAATCGCGCCTTCGACGATGTCGTGCGGTTGTACCGGGGCGAGTATCCAGGCTATACCAAGTGCGATACCGAGTACCACGACCTGCAGCATGTCCTCGAGGTCACGCTCGCCATGGCGCGCCTGCTCGACGGCTACGAGCGTTCCCGCGGCGACGGTGCGGCGATGCCCGAACGGCTCTTCCAGCTCGGCGGGATCTGCGCCCTCTACCACGACATGGGCTACATCCGCCGGTCGAACGACACCCGGCATCGCGAGGGCGCCGAATACACCACCACCCATGTCTCGCGCGGGGCGCGGTTCCTGCGCGAATACCTGCCGGCGATCGGCATGCCGGAGCACGCGGAAGTGGCGGGCCTGATCGTGCACTTCACGGGCTACGAGCGGCCGGTCGCATCGATCCGCGTGTCCGACCCGATGTTCAAGCTGCTGGGCAGCCTGCTCGGCTCGGCGGACATCATCGCCCAGATGTCGGACCGGTGCTACCTCGAGAAGTGCCGCGATCGCCTGTACCCGGAGTTCGTGGCGGGCGGTATCGCACGCAAGCGCACCGAGGCAGGCGAGGTCGTGGTGTTCGAGTCGGGAGAGGACCTGCTGCGCAAGACGCCCACCTTCTACCGCAACGCCAGCCATCGGCTCGACGTGGACCTGGGCGGCGCCTACCAGTTCGCCAAGTCGCACTTCGGCGGCAGCAACCTCTACATGGACGCGGTGAAGCAGAACATCCGCTTCGTCGAGCGCGTCAATGCGCAGGATCGGATCGTGCTGCGCCGCCAGCCGCCGTCCACCTGCGACTGAGCGGCATCTGACCGCGCCGATCCGCCGCGCTGAAGTTCGCTGGCGCGATGCGGCGCTGGACATCGAATACCAATGGGTCGGCAACGACGCCGCGCCGCAGCCCACCATGGTGTTCCTGCACGAGGGCCTGGGCTCGCGCTCGATGTGGCGCGATTTTCCAGCGCGGCTGTGCGCCGCGTGCGGCGCGCGCGGCCTCGTCTACTCGCGCCCGGGATACGGCGCCTCGACGCGGCCCCCGGGCGACAGGCGCGACGTGGATTACCTGCACCGCCAGGCGTACGAGGTGCTGCCTGCGCTGCTCGAGGCGGTGGGAATCGGGAGTGAAGCCACCCCGCCGTGGCTCTTCGGGCACAGCGACGGCGGCACCATCGCGCTGCTCGTCGCGGCTCGCCACCCCGCGCGCGTGGCGGGCGTCGTCGCCGTGGCGCCGCATCTCTTCGTCGAGGACGTGACGGTTGCGGGAGTTGAGCGCGCCCGCGCGACGTTCTTCGCGAGCGACTGGCGCGCGAAGCTTGGGCGCCACCACGCCGATCCCGACTGGGTGTTCGACAGCTGGACGCGGATCTGGCTCGATCCGCGTTTTCGCGCGTGGAACATCGAGGCCGAGCTGGACGCGATCGCCTGCCCGGTACTCGCAGTGCAGGGGGTCGACGACGAGTACGGCACGCTCGAGCAGGTGCGCACCATCGCGCGGCGCGTCGCCGGGGCACAGCTGCTCGAGATGCAGGGCGCGGGCCATTCGCCGCAGCGCGACCAGCCGCAGCGCCTCATCGAGGAAACAGCGCGATTCTTCGCCGCGAGATGGCGCCCCGAACACGAATCGAACGTGCGACCTGCCCCTTAGGAGGGGGCTGCTCTATCCACTGAGCTACCGGGGCGCTGCGGGCGAAATTATCGCATGCACGGCGCGAGGGGTTGCGTAGTTCAATAATTCGAGTATTATCGATCATGGAGAATACCGGCACCATCATCAAGTCCCTCGCAGCCCTGGCCCAGGAATCACGGCTACCGCGGTCTCTCACCCTGCTGGTCGAGGCGGGAGCCGCGGCCTTTCCCGTGGGCGAGATCGGCGCGTCGCTCAAGGTCTCGCCCGCGACGCTTTCGTCCACCATGAAGGAGCTGTCCCACGCGACCTCGTCGGGCGCCGCAGCAGGACCAGCACCTCTACATCTACTACTCGGCGAATTACGAACGGATGAATGGCCTCATCGGCTGTACCGCCCGACAACTGCTGCGCGGCGACGGCACCCGGTACGCTCCGGCGTGCAAGCCCCGGCAAGCGCGCCACCGCGCGGCGCAGCTAACCCACGACCACCAACCCACTCAAAGGAGCCACCATGAGAGATTCCACGTGCACGTCGCCGTACCCGATCTCCAGCAAAGCATCGCTTCTACTCGACGATGTTCGGCGCGCACCCGCCGTCGTCAAGCCCGACTACGCCAAATGGATGCTCGAGGATCCGCGCATCAATTTCGCGATATCCGACCGTGGACAAACGCCGGGTGTGAATCACCTTGGCGTGCAGGCGGAAGACGACGCGGAGCTCGAAGCTATCCACGCCAATTTGCAAAAGGCCGACACGACGGTTGTTGCCGAAAAGGCCACGCACTGCTGCTACGCGAAGTCCGACAAGTATTGGGTGACCGATCCGGCGGGCGTGCCGTGGGAGTCGTTCCTCAACCTCGGCACGGTCCCGTTCTACAACGGCGAGCCCCGAGGCCACGCCCAAGGCTGCCTGTTGCACGCCCAGCGAGGAAGCCCCCGCACGCGCGGCTTGCTGTCAATAGCGCGCCATGGACCGCGCGATATACAACACGCTCTTCCTTTGCACGGGCAACTCCGCGCGCTCCATCATGGCCGAGGTGATGCTCAATCACCTCGGGCACGGCCGCTTCCATGGCTATTCCGCCGGCAGCCATCCGACCGGCAAGGTGAACCCGTACGCGCTCGACATCCTTGCGAACGCCGGCCTGCCCATCCGCGGATTCCGCAGCAAGGACTGGAGCGAATTCG
>CAVWUN010000015.1:0-23278 GCA_963758215.1 uncultured beta proteobacterium
GCGGCGATGCCCGAACGGCTCTTCCAGCTCGGCGGGATCTGCGCCCTCTACCACGACATGGGCTACATCCGCCGGTCGAACGACACCCGGCATCGCGAGGGCGCCGAATACACCACCACCCATGTCTCGCGCGGGGCGCGGTTCCTGCGCGAATACCTGCCGGCGATCGGCATGCCGGAGCACGCGGAAGTGGCGGGCCTGATCGTGCACTTCACGGGCTACGAGCGGCCGGTCGCATCGATCCGCGTGTCCGACCCGATGTTCAAGCTGCTGGGCAGCCTGCTCGGCTCGGCGGACATCATCGCCCAGATGTCGGACCGGTGCTACCTCGAGAAGTGCCGCGATCGCCTGTACCCGGAGTTCGTGGCGGGCGGTATCGCACGCAAGCGCACCGAGGCAGGCGAGGTCGTGGTGTTCGAGTCGGGAGAGGACCTGCTGCGCAAGACGCCCACCTTCTACCGCAACGCCAGCCATCGGCTCGACGTGGACCTGGGCGGCGCCTACCAGTTCGCCAAGTCGCACTTCGGCGGCAGCAACCTCTACATGGACGCGGTGAAGCAGAACATCCGCTTCGTCGAGCGCGTCAATGCGCAGGATCGGATCGTGCTGCGCCGCCAGCCGCCGTCCACCTGCGACTGAGCGGCATCTGACCGCGCCGATCCGCCGCGCTGAAGTTCGCTGGCGCGATGCGGCGCTGGACATCGAATACCAATGGGTCGGCAACGACGCCGCGCCGCAGCCCACCGTGGTGTTCCTGCACGAGGGCCTGGGCTCGCGCTCGATGTGGCGCGATTTTCCAGCGCGGCTGTGCGCCGCGTGCGGCGCGCGCGGCCTCGTCTACTCGCGCCCGGGATACGGCGCCTCGACGCGGCCCCCGGGCGACAGGCGCGACGTGGATTACCTGCACCGCCAGGCGTACGAGGTGCTGCCTGCGCTGCTCGAGGCGGTGGGAATCGGGAGTGAAGCCACCCCGCCGTGGCTCTTCGGGCACAGCGACGGCGGCACCATCGCGCTGCTCGTCGCGGCTCGCCACCCCGCGCGCGTGGCGGGCGTCGTCGCCGTGGCGCCGCATCTCTTCGTCGAGGACGTGACGGTTGCGGGAGTTGAGCGCGCCCGCGCGACGTTCTTCGCGAGCGACTGGCGCGCGAAGCTCGGGCGCCACCACGCCGATCCCGACTGGGTGTTCGACAGCTGGACGCGGATCTGGCTCGATCCGCGTTTTCGCGCGTGGAACATCGAGGCCGAGCTGGACGCGATCGCCTGCCCGGTGCTCGCAGTGCAGGGGGTCGACGACGAGTACGGCACGCTCGAGCAGGTGCGCACCATCGCGCGGCGCGTCGCCGGGGCACAGCTGCTCGAGATGCAGGGCGCGGGCCATTCGCCGCAGCGCGACCAGCCGCAGCGCCTCATCGAGGAAACAGCGCGATTCTTCGCCGCGAGATGGCGCCCCGAACACGAATCGAACGTGCGACCTGCCCCTTAGGAGGGGGCTGCTCTATCCACTGAGCTACCGGGGCGCTGCGGGCGAAATTATCGCATGCACGGCGCGAGGGGTTGCGTAGTTCGATAATTCGAGTATTATCGAATTATGCAGACGGCCCGCGTCATCGCGTCCCTCGCCGCCCTCGCGCAGCCATCGCGCCTGGCCATCTTTCGCCTGCTGGTCGAGGCCGGCCCGACCGGGCTTGCGGTGGGTGAGATCGGGGCGGGCCTGCGCGTTTCACCGGCCACGCTGTCGTTCCACCTCAAGGAGCTGGCGCGCGCGGGGCTGATCCAGTCCCGCCAGGTGGGGCGCTTCGTCTACTACTCGGCCAACTACGATCAGATGAACCGGTTGCTCGGCTACCTCACGCAGAACTGCTGTGCCCGCGACGGCGTCGAGTGCGCGCCCGTGCGCGGGCCGAAATCCTGCGTGAGCCCGAAAGCGTGCGCGAAACCCACGGCCTGAACCCAAGGAGCGATCCATGAAGCGATTCCATGTACATGTCGCAGTGCCCGACCTGAAGCAGGGCATCCGCTTTTATTCCACGATGTTCGGCGCCGAGCCGGCGGTAGTGAAGGTCGACTATGCCAAGTGGATGCTCGAGGATCCGCGCGTCAACTTCGCCATCTCGCAGCGCGGCGGTGCGGCGGGCATCAACCACCTCGGCTTCCAGGTCGACGAGGACGCCGAGCTGCAGGAATTGCACGCACGCCTCCAGGCCGCCGACGCCGGCGTGACCGAGGAGAAAGATGTCGCCTGCTGCTATGCGCGCTCCGATAAGTACTGGGTGAAGGATCCCGCAGGCGTGCCGTGGGAATCGTTCCGCAGCCTCGGGACCGTGCCGTACTACCGCGCGGACGAGAAGGAGGCGGGGTCTACCTGCTGCGCGCCGGCAGGACAGCCCGAGGCGGCAGGGTGCTGCGCCCCGGCGCAGCCGGCCGAGCCCAAGGCGGCGTGCTGTTCCTAGGGAGCCGGCCGCCATGGCACACCCGGAATACAACGTGCTCTTCCTGTGCACGGGGAACTCCGCGCGCTCGATCATGGCCGAGGCGATGCTGAACCATCTCGGGCACGGCCGCTTCCATGGCTATTCCGCCGGCAGCCATCCGACCGGCAAGGTGAACCCGTACGCGCTCGACATCCTTGCGAACGCCGGCCTGCCCATCCGCGGATTCCGCAGCAAGGACTGGAGCGAATTCGCCCAGCCGGGCGCCGCGCAGATGGATTTCATCCTCACGGTCTGCGACAACGCGGCGGGTGAAATCTGCCCGGTATGGCCCGGCAAGCCGATCACCGCCCACTGGGGAGTGCCCGATCCGGCCGCGGTGGAGGGCTCGGACGAGAAGAAGCGCGCCGCGTTCAAGGACGCAGCGACCACCCTTCGGCGCCGTATCGAATTGCTCGTGAGCCTGCCGCCCGAAAAGCTGGACCGGATGTCGGCCAAGCGGCAACTCGACGAGCTCGGCCGCAAGTAGGGCGCGGGCCGGGATGTCGGCGCAATGCGATGCCGCGGTGCGGCGGCCAGCCGGCGCGCCGATGAGCGTGTTCGAGCGCTATCTCACGCGTCTGGGTCTTCCTGTGCATCGTGGCCGGCATCGTCGTCGGGCAGCTGCTTTCCGGGTGTGTCGCAGGCGCTCGGGCGCATGCAGGTGGCGCAGGTCAACCTTCCGGTCGGCGTGCTGATCTGGCTGATGATCATCCCGATGCTGATGAAGGTCGACTTCGGGCGCTGCACGAGGTGCGCAAGCACGCGCGCGGCATCGGCGTGACGCTCTTCGTGAACTGGCTCGTGAAACCGTTCACGATGGCGTTTCTCGCGTGGCTCTTCATCCGCCAGCTCTTCGCGCCGTGGCTCCCCGCGGCCCAGATCGACAGTTATGTCGCTGGCTTGATCCTGCTCGCCGCGGCGCCGTGCACCGCGATGGTCTTCGTATGGAGCCGCCTGTCGGGCGGAGACCCCCTGTTCACGCTCTCACAGGTCGCGCTCAACGACACGATCATGGTATTCGCCTTCGCGCCGATCGTGGGCCTGCTGCTCGGCATCTCGAGCATCCATGTGCCGTGGGCCACGCTGCTCGCCTCCGTCGTGCTCTACATCGTGATCCCGGTGGGAATCGCGCAGGCGCTGCGCTACGCGCTGCTTGCCAAGGGGCGCGCCGCGTTCGATGCCGCGATGGCCGCCATCGGGCCGTGGTCGACCGGCGCGCTGCTCGCCACGCTCGTGGTGCTGTTTGCCTTCCAGGGCGGTGCGATCCTGCGCCAGCCGCTGGTCATCGCGCTCCTCGCGGTGCCCATCCTGGTGCAGGTCTTCTTCAACTCGGCGCTGGCCTATGGGCTCAACCGGGCGCTCGGCGAGCAGCACGCGATCGCATGTCCGTCGGCGCTCATCGGGGCGAGCAACTTCTTCGAGCTCGCGGTGGCCGCGGCCGTGAGCCTCTTCGGCTTCGATTCGGGCGCGGCGCTCGCGACCGTCGTGGGCGTGCTGATCGAGGTGCCAGTGATGCTGCTGGTTGTCCGGGTGGTGAACGCCAGCCGCGGCTGGTACGAGCGGGGCATCTAGGTCGTCTGGCCGCGCGATTCGCCCTGGGCCACGGCAGCGCCGAGCGCCGAATCCGGCACGACTTCGACAGCCATCGGCAGGTTTAGGCTGCGCCACAGTCCCGCGGGATACATGCCGCGGCGAATGAGGCGCCCGGCGACCATGGCCACGATGCGCACGATGTCCACGACCGGGCGGAAGTGGCTGCGGCGCGCGGCGATCGGGTAGATGCTCGGGATGGGGACGGCGACGCTGCGTATACCGAGGGCACCCGCGGCGATCAGGATCTCGCTTTCGAAGACGAAGCGGCCCCACGAGACGTCTTCGTGCCGCAGCTGCTCCAGCAGCGTGGCCGGGTAGACGCGAAACCCCGATTGCGTGTCGGCGATGGGATCGCCCGCCGCCCAGGAAATCCAGAAGCGCGCGAACTGGTTGGCGTAGTAGCGGGCGGGCGGGAAATTGCGCTTGTCGTGCAGGCGCGCGCCGATGACGATTCTTCGTGGGAAGCGGTCGGCTACCTGGAGCAGGCGGCCGATGTCCTCCGGATTGTGCTGCCCGTCCCCGTCGAGGGTCACCATGCGCTCCGCGCCCTGCGCCAGCGCGTGGTCCAGGCCGCGCCACAGGCTGGCCGCCTTGCCGAGGTTGCGCTCGTTGGTAAGCAAGGTGATCGGCAGGCGCGCAAGAGCGGCTCGCGTGCCGTCGGTGGAGCCGTCGTCCACGACAATCACCTGCGGCACTGCTGCCAGGGCGCGTCGCGCGAGGTCGCGGATGGTGGCCGCCTCGTTGAAAGCGGGGATGACGACGAAGGTGTCGGCCGGCGCGTGCACGGAGGTCCGGGCCCGGTTGCGTGTTCCGATGGTGTCGAGGTTAACCCGCATTGGCCTAGTCGCGTACCGTCACGCGCTTTTCGGATCGCGCGAATGTCCACGTGAGAGCGATACCCGCCGCGACGTTGTTGCGCCGCTCCACCAGCGGGCTCGCCACGAAGGCCGCGCCAGCCAGGAAATCCTGCTTCACGAATCCGCCCAGGAACCAGGGACCGAAGCGCTTCGAGAGCGCGACGATCAGCTGCGCGCCGGAGTAGCCTGCGGGCGCGTCGTAGGCAGGCCGACCCGCGCGGGCGAATTCCGGCGCGACGCTGTAGTAATAACCGTGGTTCCGGCGGTCGCCGAACAGCGCGCCGGCGACGAGGCCCAGGCGCCATCCCTGGTCCAGTCGCACATCGAGGCTCAGGTTGGGGTTGGCGACCAGGCCGGCGTCGTGGACCGAGCGCAAATCGGTGGCGAGCTGCGCGCGCACGGGCAGGCGCAGGCGCAGCGTTCGGCGCTGCGAATGCGCGAGGCGGAAATTGAGCGAGGGTCCCAGCTCGATCGTGGGATCCAGGTTCGGCATTCCTTCGCGCACCGGATTGTCGCTGCTGCGCACCGGCACCGAGGCGTTCGCCGACAGATCCAGCTCGACGCGCTCGGATCGGAAGAGCAGACCACGCAGTTTCTCGCGATCGATCTGGAGCAATTCTCCGCGATAGGCGAATGCCGGCACCGGGAGGAAGTAGTCGCGTTGCCGGCTCGAGCCGCGGTAATCCGGAAAGGAGATCGCGGCGGCCCCGACGCCCAGCTCCCAGAGCGGCTGCTCGTCGCCGTGCGCGGCGAGCGCGACACCGACGAGCAGCGGCGCAAATCGCTTCATGCGGCCTCGCCCCGCACGTGGATGTCCTGCCGGCGCTTGCGCCACGCGCGATAGGCCGTGGGCCATTGGGCGATGAAGTTCACGTAGTAGATCGCGCGGAAAAGATGGAGGCGCGGGCGCACGGGTCCGGAGCGGAAGACATCGCCGGCGAGCAGCGAGACCACGGCGGACTGCACGCCGAGGAAGTTGCGCGGCGCCATGAAGAGCTTGCGGATCACCGGGTTGGTCATGCGGTAGATGAGCCACGAAAAGGTGCCCGCGCCGCGCCGGATCGTGCGTTCGAACCGGCGGTAGAGCTGCGGCGCCCGCGCGGGATCCGCGAGCACCGCGTCGACCACGTCCGCCCCGAGCGTGGCGCTGTTCATGGCGAGGTAGACGCCGCTCGAGAACACCGGGTCGATGAATGCCCAGGCATCCCCCACCATGAGGAATCCGGGACCGGTCATGCGCGTTGCCGCGTAGGAGTAGTTCCCGGTCGCCGTCACCGGGGCGGTGAGCTCGGCGCCCTTCAGGCGATCCGCGATCTCGGGCGCCATCGCGATGGTCTGCATGAGGAACGTGGTGGGATCGGTCTTGCGCGACTTCAGGTATGCCGGCCAGCACACGGCGCCCACGCTGGTCGTGCCGTCCTTCAGCGGGATGAACCAGAACCAGCCATGCTCGAACCAGGCGATGGTGATGTTGCCTTCCGCGCGGCCCGGGTTGCGGCGCGCGTTGCGGAAGTGGCCGAAGATCGCCGCGCTCGCATGCTCGCGGTTCCTGCGCTTGATGGCCAAGCGATCGGCGAGAAAGGTATCGCGCCCGGAGGCATCCACGACGAAGCGCGTGCGCCATTCCTGCCGGCTGCCGTCCTCGAGCTGCAGGTGCACCACCGTGTCCACGCCGCGCGCGAGGTCGCCGAAGTCCACCGCGGTCACCCGCGCGCCTTCGTACACGCGCGCGCCCTTGGCGGCGCAGTTGGCGAGCAGCATGTGGTCGAACTCGGAACGCCGCACCTGGAAGGCATGGGGCCAGCGCTTGTCGAATGCGCTGTCGAACCGGAACTCGACGGTCTTGCCCGCGGCGCGCGACTCGAACTCGGCGGCGTCCTTGCGGATGCCGATCCTCACCAGGTCGTCCCAGACGCCGAGGCGCTCGAGGATCGGCATGTTGAGCGGCAGGAGCGATTCGCCGATGTGGAAGCGCGGATGGCGGTCCTTGTCGGCGACGGCGACGTCGCGGCCGCGCCCGGAAAGGAGCGCGCCCATCGTCGAGCCCGCCGGGCCGCAGCCGATCACGAATACCTCGCAGCGTCGCTCGCCGGGCCCCGTGGCGCGGATGTCGAGCCTAGGCATGGGATGTCACGCGGGCGAGGCTCACGAGATGCCGCCATTCACGCCGATTACCTGTCCCGAGATGTAGCCCGCGGCCTCCGAGCAGAGAAACGCGACCAGTGCGGCGACTTCTTCCGGCTGGCCGGCGCGGCCCATCGGAACGAGCTGCTTGATGCGTTCGGCCGGGAATGCCTTCTCGGTCATGGGAGATGCGATTACGCCCGGGGCGACCGCATTGACGGTAATTCCCCGCGAGGCGACTTCGAGCGCGAGTGCCTTGGTAGCGCCGTGCAGGCCGGCCTTGGCCGCGCTGTAATTCACCTGGCCGCGGTTGCCCATCACGCCGGCGAGAGAGGTGATGCTCACGATGCGGCCCCAGCGCGTTTTCATCATCGGCATCAGCAGCGGTTGCGTCACGTTGAAGAAGCCCCGCAGGCTCACGTCGATCACGCGCCGCCAGCGCGCCTCGTCCATCGCCGCGAGCAGCGCGTCGTCGTGGATGCCGGCGTTGTGCACGAGCGCCTGGATGGGGCCGATGGCGAGGATCCTGGCGAGCGCGGCGCCGGTGGCGGCGTGATCGGTCACGTCGAACGAGATTGCCTCGGCGCTCCCGCCGATGCCTGCCAACGCGCCCGCGAGACGTGCGGCATCCGCCATGCGCCGTCCCGCGTGCACGACGACGTGGTAGCCCTGCGCCGCGAGCGCACGGCAGATCGCGCCGCCGATGGAGCCGCTGCCACCGGTCACCAGGGCGCGCTTCATCGCGCGGCGCTGCTGAACGCGATGGTGAGCTGCCCCTGCAGCAGCCGCCTGCCGTCGCCATGGGCTTCGAAGGCGTAGATGCCGCCGGAGCGGTCGCGATGCATCAGGCTGGCTTCGAAGAGCAACTCGGAAGCGATGTGGTCCAGCCATTCGCAACCCGGCCGCACGTTGCGCACCTTGCCCAGCATGCCGAGGCGGGGCTGCGCCGTTCCGTCCAGCAGTGCGCCGTGGACGGCGGCCGCTTGTGCCGCATATTCGATTCCGGCCCATACCGGCAGCCCGCCACGCTCGCGCAGGGGGTGGTCCGCATCGCGGTGGCCCCCGGTTGCGCAGCGAATGTGTCCCGCGTCCCAGTCGAGCACGCGGTCGAGCAGGCACATGCGACCCGCATGGGGGATGCGCGCGGCAATGTCGGCGCGGCCTAGCACCGATTCACCTGGACATTGAGCTCCGGGGAAAAGGGCAGGAGCGCGCTGGCGCCGGCTCCTGCGCACAAGGTGGCGAGTGCCTCGAAGCCTCGCGCGGACGCGTTGGCATGCCAGGCGCAGGGCATCCAAGCGGGCCACGGGACATCGCCTTCGGCCGGTGCGAGTGCGAGATCCCACGAGGCGAGCGTTGCCGGGCCGGGCTCGGGTGCGACCACGAGCGCAATGACGGTCTCCTCGACGATCGGCATCGCGTTGCGCAGGGGCGCCGGCAGCGGGCTGTCGTAACAGGCATAGAGAACCGGCGCCTCGTCGGCAACAGCCTGCACTGCGGCGGCCAGCAGCCCCGCGGCGAAGCTCCAGGGCCCGCGGCACACGCTGGTAGCACCCAGCTTCGCGCTCATCGCTATGCTGTAGTACCCGCTGGGCGCGTTGTGCACCGAATTCTGGAACAGGGTCGGCGAGACTTCGCGGCTGCCCGCGAGCACCTCGCAAAGCTGGTGGGTGATGGCGCCCGCGGCTTCCGAGGACGAGAACACCATCGCCATGTCCTGGGGTGTGATCGCGGTGCGCGACAAGGCCTGCTCGGCCGCGGCGATGGCGAGGCGCACGGTGGGCGAGCTGCGCCGCCGCTCGGTCGACGACAGGCAGAGCGGCGCGCTGGGCGCGAGCGGAACGGCGGCGAACGGAAGGCGCCCGGCAAGCACGGCCGACGCGCCATCCCAGTCGGGCAGGCCGGGTGCCAGCACGCCCACCGATTCGATGGCGATGCGCATCACGCGCCCTTCCCGAACACCAGGGCGCAATTGCTGCCGCCGAAGCCGAAGCTGTTGCTCATGACGCGGGCGAGCTTGCGCGCCATGCCGCGCAGCGCGATTGCGCATTGCGTCTCGGGGTCGACCGAGATCGTGTTGGTGTTGCCGGGCAGGAATTGCTGCTCGAGACTGAGCAGCGCAATGGCCGCTTCCGTGATGCCCGCCGCGCCCAGCGCATGCCCGGTTATGCCCTTGGTCGACGAGCAGGGCGTGTCCGCGCCGAAGACTCCGTGCACGGCGCGGCCCTCGGTGAGGTCGTTGGCGGCAGTGGCCGTGCCGTGGAGATTGACGTAGTCGATGTCCCGCGCCGCAAGCCGGGCTCGCGCGAGCGCTTCGAGCATCGCGCGGCGTGCGCCGTCGCCGTCCGGATGCGGCGTGGACATGTGGTGCGCATCGCTCGTCTCGCCGTAGCCCATGAGCTGCAAGTCGCCGGCGCCGCGCTCGATCAGCGCGAATCCGGCGGCCTCCCCGATGCTCAGGCCGTGGCGCGCGGCGTCGAAGGGGCGGCAGATATCGTCCGAGACCAGCTGCAGGCTGCTGAAGCCGTAAAGCGTCGTGTGGCAAAGGCTGTCCACGCCGCCCACCACGGCCGCATCGGCCAGGCCCAGCCGGAGGAATCGCTCGGCAAGGCAGAACACCTTCGCGCTGGACGAGCAGGCGGTGGAGATGGTCATTGCCGGCCCGGTGGTTCCCAGCACGTGGCGCACGAACTCCGTGGTCGCATCGAGGTTGTGGACCGTGTCGTAGCGAAACGCCTCGGGCAGGCGGCCGGTGACCGGGTCGCGCTCCTGGTAAGCGAGCTCCGTGGAGAGGATTCCCGAGGTGCTCGTGCCCAGGAAGACCGCGATTCGTGCCGCCCCGTGGCGCTTGCGCGCGGACGCAACCGCGTCGAGAAAGCCGTCCTGCTCGAGCGCGAGGAGGGCGAGCCGGTTGTTGCGGCATTCGAACGCGTCGAGGGAGGCGGGCAGCGACACGGTTTCCACGGCGCCGACCCGTCCGATCCAGCAATCGAGCGGCGCCCAGTCGAGGTCGTTGCGCGCGAGCCCGCTTCGCTCCTCGCGCAGGGAGCGCGCGGTGCACGCCCTGCCGAGTCCGGCGGCGCTGGTGATGGTGTAGGAATGGACTGCAAGCGGCTCCATCGGATCGGGGTATCCTGTCCTAGCCGGCGCGATGGCGCGGCGAATGCCGCGGCCTGCGGTCGGATCGCCATTGGAATCCAAGCGCCGTGCCGCCGTCGGTACTCTACCGCACAGAAGCGCTCGAAGTGCGGGGCCTATAATAGTCCTTCTGGCAGATGTGGCCGCGATCCGATGGCGCGACCATTTCGCGACAATCGCGGATGCCCGCAATCGACCTCACGGAGAATGTGCGATGCATGCGGATGGAGCAGGGATTCCCTGATGGGTGCGCCCGGACACGTCATGCAAGCGGGCGAAGCGGAGCTCGCGAGCCTGATCGTCGAGTCGCTTCACCTCGAGGACGTCAAGCCGGGGGACATCGCGCCCGAAGCGCCGCTCTTCGGCACCGGGCTCGGCCTCGATTCCCTCGACATGCTCGAGCTGTCGATGGCAATCGAGCAGAGGTACGGGGTGAAGCTGCGCTCGGACGATCCGGACAACGAGAAGATCTTCGCCACGTTGCGCAGCCTCGCCGGCTACCTCCAACAGTCCCGCGCGAGCTAGGGCCGCCGGGCATGCCCGCAATCCGCATCCCGGTCTTCGGGCTGCTATGGCCGGGCCTCGCGGTGGCCTACCTTGTCGCCTGCGCGCTCGGCCTGCGCCCGGCTGCGCTCGCGGTACTGGGCCTGGCTGCCGGAGCGATCGTCGCGGCATCGGGAAGACGGCTTGCGGGGCTCGTCGTCGGCGTCGCGCTCGCGGCCGCGGCCTGGCGCTTCGCCGATGCCATTGCGTTGCTGGTCTTCGCCCCGCCGCTCTGCGGCTTCGCGTTCATGGCGTACTTGTTCGGCAGCACGCTGCGCGCCGGCTCGGAGCCGCTCATCGGCCGCATCGCCCGCAAGGAGCATCCCGATGTGACTCCGGACATCGCGCGCTACACGCGCCGCCTGACGGGCCTCTGGTCGGCAAGCTTCGTGGCGCTCTTCGTCACCGCCTTCGCCCTCGCGACCTTCCTTCCGGTCGCAGCGTGGTCCCGCTGGATTTCGGGCCTGGGCTTCTTCGTACCCGCGTCGCTCATCCTCGGGGAATTCACGTACCGCCGTCATCGCTTTCCGCATCGCGAGCGGGGCTCCCTCGCCGTGCTGATTCCGAATGTGATCGCCGTGTTCCGCGATATCGCGCTGGATTCCGGCCGGGGATTGCATCCGGAAGCCGAGTCGCGGTGAGCAGGCTGGCGATCGCGAGCCATTCCACGGCCGACGCAGCCGTGCTGCTCGGTCCCGGCGGAGCGGTGGATGCAGGGCGGTTCTTTGCGGCCGCCGCGCGATTGGCGTCCGCGCTGCCCGAAGGCGGGCACGTCATCAACCTGTGCGATTCGCGGCACGGCTTCCTCCTCGCATTCGCCGCGGCGCTCATGGGCGGCCGGGTTTCGCTGCTGCCGCCGGCCCGCGGACAGGAGGCCTGGAGGACGGTGCAGCGTCGCTACCCGGGAGCCTGCCTGCTGAGCGAGATGCCGCTCGCCGGCGAGCGTTGCCTGGCGATCGCCCCATTCCTCGAGGACCGGACGCGGGGCCGGTTCGAAATTCCCGAGGTCGAGGCCGATGCCGTCGCGGCGATTCTTTTCACTTCGGGCAGCACCGGAGAGCCCGCGGCGCACGCCAAGTCCTGGGGACAGCTTTGTCGCGGCGCTGCGTTGCTTGCCGCGGCCCTGGGCTGGGACGCGCGACCCGCGGCGGCCATCGTGGGGAGCGTGCCGCCCCAGCACATGTTCGGCCTCGAGAGCACCGTGGTGCTGCCATGGCGTGCCGGCATTCCGGTGCATGCGCACACACCCCTGCTCGCCGCGGACCTGGAGAAGGCGCTGCGCGAATGCGGCCGGCCCGCGTGGTGGATGACGACACCCCTGCACATGCGGGCGCCGTTGCAGGCGGCCGCGGTTCTGCCCGGCCTGCAAGGCGTCGTCGCATCCACCATGAGCCTGCTGCCCGCGCTCGCGAGCGCGGGCGAGACCGCGTGGCGGGTCCCGGTGGTCGAAGTCTACGGTTCCACGGAGACCGGCGCGATCGCGACTCGGCGCACGGCATCGGAGATTGCGTGGACGCCGCTTCCGGGCGTGGCGCTGCGGCCGCAGGGCGAAGGCGAGGCGCGAGGCGTCCGTGCCGAGGGTCCGCACATCGATCCGCCCGTGGTCCTCGGCGATTGCCTCGAGATCGAGGCGGACGGGCGCTTCCGCTGGCTGGGGCGCTCAGGCGACATGGTGAAGGTCGGCGGCAAGCGCGCATCGCTCGCCGCGCTCAACGCCGCGCTCACCGGCATTCCCGGCGTCACCGACGGCGTCTTTTCGCTTCCGCCGGAGGCGCGCTCCGGCGAGGCCCAGCCCGGGCGCGAGCCCCGCCTTGCCGTGTTCTTCGTCTCCGATATGCTCGAACCGGTGCAGGTCCTCGAAGCGCTGCGCGCGCGAATCGATCCGGCCTTCCTGCCGCGTCCGATCCATCGCGTGGATCGCCTGCCGCGCAACGCCACCGGAAAATTGCCCCGGGCGGCGCTCGACGAAATGTTCACGCGGTGGCAAGGCGCCCAGGCGATCCCCCCGGACCACCCCGCGTTGCCGGGCCATTTTCCGGGCCACCCGCTGGTGCCGGGCGTGACGGTGCTCGCTCGCGTGGCCGACGCCCTGCGTGCGCGCTTCGGGGACTGCGTACCCGGCGAGCTTGTGCATGCGCGATTTCACCGTCCCTTGCGCCCGGGCGAGCCGTTCGCCATCGTGGCCCGCGTGGAGGCAGGGCGGGCACGGTTCGAAGTGCGGTGCCCGGGCGAGAACGAGGGGCAGGGCGGGGTGATCGCGAGCGGCGAGTGGACTCTCCTGGGCGCGCCTCATCCATGAGCATCGCCTGGCGCCATCGCCGCGAGCGCGGCACTCCAGGCATGAAGCGCCTCATCATCTGGCTCGCGCTGCACGCCGGCAGACCCCTGTGCCGCGCGCTGTTGGTGCCGATCAGCGCGTACTTCCTCGCGACGGCGCCACGCGCCCGGAGGTCGTCGCGGGAATTCCTCACGCGCGCCCTGGGCCGGCCGGCCACCTGGCGGGACACGTTCCGCCATCTTTTCGTGTTCGCCACGACGTTGCTCGACCGGGTGTTCCTCCTGCGCGGCCGGCACCGCGACCTCGCGGTGGAAGTGACCAACGCGAGCGTTTTCGAGGAAGCGATCGCCGCGGGCCGCGGTTGCCTGCTGCTGGGTTCGCACCTGGGCAGCTTCGAGATGCTGGGCGTCGTCGGCAGCGTCGAGCGACGGCTCGTGGTCAACATGGTGATGAACCTCGAAGACGGCACCGACCTGCGCGAGCTGCTGGCGGGCTCCGGCGATCGCCTGCCCTATAACGTGATCGCCCTCGGCCATCCCGAGTCGATGCTGCGCGTGAAGGAATGCCTCGAGCGCGGCGAAGTGGTGGGCATCCTCGCCGATCGCGTCTATGGCGGGGAGGCCACGCAGGACGTGGCCTTCCTCGGGTCGCCCGCGCGCTTTTCGCTGAGCCCGTTTCGCCTGGCGCGCATCACCGGCGCACCAGCCGTGACGGCATTCGGCCTGTTCCAGGGCGGCCGGTGCTACGAGATCGTGTTCGAAACACTCCGCGCACCCGAGCTCGCCGCCTACGCGGCCATTCTCGAACGCCAGGCACGCCGCTCGCCCTTCAACTGGTTCAACTTCTACGATTTCTGGGCAGCCTAGGCGATGAGGCGAGCCGGCCTGGCGATCCTCGTCCTCGTTGCCGGAATGGCCCGGGCGGCGCCGGCATTCGATCTCGCGCGGCTGATGGAGTTGCTCGCCGCGTCCCCGTCGGGCGAGGTGCCGTACGTCGAGAAGAAATTCTCGGCGCTGCTCTCCGAGCCGGTGGTGAGCTCCGGCACGCTCATCTATCGCCGACCCGACGTAGTGGAGAAGCACATGCAGGCGCCGCGGCAGGAGAGCCTGCGCATCGCGGGCGGGGAGATCACGCTCACGCGCAATGGCGCGCAAAAGCGCATGGCGCTTTCCGATGAGCCGCTGCTCGCGGCCTTCGCCGCGAGCCTGCGCGGCGTGCTTTCGGGGAACGCGGCGCTCCTGCGCGAGTACTATCGCCTTGCGCTCGACGGCACCGAGGGCGACTGGAACCTGGAGATGACGCCCGTCGACGAGCAGATCGCCCGGTACGTGGAGCGCATCGTCGTCTCCGGGAGCGGCGGTCGCGTGCGCAGCATCGAGGTGCGCGAAGCCGGCGGCGATCGGTCGGTCCTGACGGTGGGCTAGGCATGTCGCTCCAGCGAGCCGGCGCGCGCTATTTCGCGGTGCTGCTGCTGCTGGCCGCGCTCGGCACGCTCGCGTGGCGCGCCGTGCGCATCGAGGCCGATTTCTCCGCGTTCCTGCCCCCATCGGCCACGCCCGAGCAGCGGTTGCTGGTGACCCAATTGCGCGAGGGGCTGGTCGCGCGCCTCATGCTGGTGGCGCTCCACGGCGCCGACGAGAAGACGCTCGCGCGGGCGAGCCGTGCGCTGGCCGCGCGGCTCGATCGCGATCCGGCATTCGACTACGCCGCCAACGGCGCCATCGGCCAGTTCGCGGCACAGCGCGAGGTCCTGATGCGCTATCGCTACAACCTGAGCCCCGCCATGTCCCCGGAGCGCTTCTCGGTGCGCGGCCTGCGCACGGCACTGGAGGAGGACCTGGCCCGGATGGCCTCCCCTGCCGGCGTGCTCGTGCGCGCTACCCTCCCGCGCGACCCCACGGGCGAGTTCCTCGCGACGCTGCGCCTGCTGCAGCCCCCGGCCGCGCCTGCGCGGCGCCAGGGCGTGTGGTTCAGCGCCGACGGCACGCGCGCCTTCCTCATCGCGCAAACGCGCGCGGCGGGATTCGATAGCCTAGGCCAGGCGGCGGCGATGGCCCGGGTGCGCGCCGTGCTCGCGGAAGTGGCCCCGCAGGTGCAGGCCACGCTTTCGGGTCCGGGCGTGTTTGCGGCGGAGTCGCGCCGGCTGATCCGATCCGATGCCCAGCGCCTCGGCGCGCTATCCACCCTTGCGATCGTGGTGCTGCTCGTGTTCGTCTATCGATCGCCGCTCGCGGTGGCGCTGGTGCTCGTGCCGACCGCGTTCGGCCTGCTGGCGGGGGTACTCGTCGTCCAGGCGGCCTTCGGCTCCGTGCATGCGATCACGCTCGGCTTCGCCGCGACGCTGGTGGGAGAGTCCGTCGATTATCCGAGCTACGTCCTGCTCAATACATTGCCGGGCGAGACTGCGCGCCGGGCCGCGCGCCGTGTCGGCCGCACGCTCCTGCTGGCGGTGCTGACGACGGTCGCGAGCGCGCTGGCGCTGACGCTTTCCAGTTTCACCGGGCTCGCGCAGCTGGGCGTGCTCACCATGGTCGGCGTGGTGGTCGCGGGCCTCGCATCGCACCGCCTGATCCCGTGGCTGCTGGGCGAACGCGTGCTCGTCTTTCCGCGACTTCGCGTGCCGGTGAGCGCGGCCCTGGCCAACGCCCGGTGGCCGCGCGTCGCCTCGCTCGTGGCCATTGCGGCCGCCGGCGCCGGGCTCGTGGCGACGCATCCGGGATGGTGGGAGAGCGACCTGGCCAGTATCAGCCCGGTGCCGGCCGCGATGCGCGCGCAGGATGCGAGGCTGCGCCGCGAGATGGATGCCCCGGAGGTGAGCGTCTTCCTCGCCAGCCGCGGCGCGAACGAGGCCGCGGCGCTCGCGGCCGCCGAAGCGATGCTGCCGGCCCTTGAACGCTGGCAGGCCGAGGGGCTGATTCGCAGCTTCGATTCTCCCGCGCGCTACCTGCCATCGCCGGCGACCCAGGCCGCGCGATTGCGCGCCTTGCCGGATGCGGCCACGCTGGCGGCGAACTTGCGGGAAGCCCTCAAAGGCCTCGCGTTCCGGCCCGACGCGTTCGAGCCGTTCCTGCGCGAGGCCGTCGCGGCGCGCGATGCGCCCTTGCTCACCCGTTCGGCGTATGCCGGCACGCCCCTGGGCACGAAGCTCGATGCGCAGGTCGTGCCGCTCGACGGCCAGTGGCTGGTGCTTACCTCGCTGGGCGGCGTCACCGACATCGACCGCGTCCGCGCTGCAACGGCCGCGCTTCCGGGCGCGAAGACCCAGCTTGTCGACCTGAAACGGGTTTCGGAGGAAATGCTCGACGGGTTTCGCCGCGCAGCGCTTCGCCAGGCTTCGCTGGGCGCGCTCCTGATCTTCGTGCTGCTCGTGGTCGGCCTGCGATCGCCCAGGCGCGCGGCGCGCGTTTCCGCGCCCACCGGCGCGGCATTGCTGCTCACGGTGGCGCTGCTGGTTGCCGCGGGGCAGCGCATCGGCGTCTTCCACCTGGTGGCCTTGTTGCTGGTGCTCGGCGTCGGCCTCAACTACGCGCTCTTCTACGAGCGTCCCCCGGCGGACGAAGCGGAGCGCGAGCGCACGCGCCTCGCGCTCGCCCTTTGCAGCACTTCCACCGTGATCACCTTCGGCTGCCTCTCGCTGTCCGCAACCCCGGTGCTGCACGCGATAGGCGCCACCGTGGCCATCGGTGCGGTGCTGTCGCTGGTGCTTGCCGTGCTGTGGGCGCGCCCCCGGCAATGACGCGCCCGGATGCTATTCGAGGCCTGCCACGCGCTTGAACGATCCCCGCAGGACGCGTCCGGTGCGGGCGCGCGGCCCGCGGTAGTGCTCGAGGGCCGCGGCACTCACCGCGACGACCGAGCGCTTGTCGCCGCGGCCCACCACCGCGACTTTCACGCCGCCCTCCACGGCCGCGAGCGCGAGAAGGCGCTCGCCTGCGCGCAGGCGCATCGCCATCACGCCCTTGCCGCCCGCGGCGAGCTCCTTCACTTCCTCGAGCGCAAAGACCAGCAGGCGCCCCTCCTGGGACAGCGCCGCCACTTCCGATGCACCGGCAGGAACGACCGCGGGGGCGAGGAGGGCTTCGCCCTCGTCCATCGACACGAACTGCTTGCCGGCGCGCTGGCGCGTGACGAAATGCTCCATGCGCGTGCGCAGCGCGTTGCCGCCACTCGTGGCCATGAGCACCGCGGCCTCGCCGGGCCCGGAGAGCATGCCGACGATGGGGCTGCCCTGTGTCTCGGCGAGCGAGCTCGCGGGCACGCCGTCGCCCTTGCCGCCCGGGATATCGCCGGCGCGCACGTTGAAAACGCGCCCGTTGGCTCCGAAGAGCACCACCGGGTGCACGGTGCGCGTCTCCCGGATCGCGAGGGGCCCGTCGCCTTCCTTCCACCCGAGGGCTCCCTGGTCGATGCCGTGGCCCGAGCGCGTGCGCAGGAACCCGTTGCGCGAAACGATCACCGTCACCGGCTCGTCGGTGATCGTCTCCACCATCGAGACGGTGATGCGCTCGGCTTCCTCGATCACCGTGCGGCGCGCGTCTCCGAAGGCCGCGGCGTCGTCGCGCACTTCCTTCGCCGCGAGCTTGCGCCGCTCGGCGCGGGAAGCCAGCAGCTTCTTCAGCGCCGCCGCCTCCTTGCGCAGCTCGGCGAGCTCCTTTTCGATGCGGATGCCTTCGAGGCGCGCGAGCTGGCGCAGGCGGATCTCGAGGATGTCCTCGGCCTGGCGCTCCGAAAGGCCGAACTTGTTCATGAGCTCGGGCCTGGGCTCGTCGGCGTTGCGGATCACCTTGATCACCTGCTCGATCTTCAGGAACGCGATCATCCGCCCGTCGAGGATGTGGATGCGGTCCGCGACCTCGTCCGCGCGGTGGCGCAGGCGCCGCTCCAGCACCATGAGGCGGAAGCCCGCCCACTGCGCGATCACCTCCGCGAGCCCCATCTGGCGCGGGCGCCCGTCGGTGCCGATCGCGACGAGGTTCATCGCGACGTTCGCCTCCATCGAGGTGTGCGCGAGGAGGAAGGCCATCAGCTCGCCGGGCTCGACCTTGCTCGTGCGCGGGTCGAGCACGATGCGCACCGGATGGTCGCCGTCGGAATCGTCGCGCTGGGATTCCAGCAGCGCGAGCGTGGCGGCCTTGAGGCTCGCCTGGTCGGCCGTGAGCGATTTCTTGCCGGCCTTCGCCTTGGGATTGACGAGCTCGTCGATCTCCGCGAGGACGCGTGCGGCCGAAGTGTTGGGCGGGAGCTGCGTCACTGCGACCCGGTACTGGCCCCGTGCGAGCTTTTCCACGTTCCAGCGCGCGCGCACGCGAATGCTGCCGCGGCCGGTCTCGTACGCGCGCTTGATCTCCTCGCGCGACGAGATGATCTGTCCTCCGCCGGGGAAGTCGGGACCCTTGATGAGAGAGATCGGGTCGCGGCCTGCGCCGGGGCGACGCTCGCCGCGGCGCAGGCCGGGGTCCAATTCATCCTCGAGCACTCGCGCGCAGGCCTCGGCGACTTCCTTCAGGTTATGCGGCGGAATCTCCGTGGCCATTCCCACTGCGATGCCCGAGGCGCCGTTCAGCAGCATCACCGGCAGGCGTGCGGGCAGCAGCTTCGGCTCCTGGAACTCGCCGTTGTAGTTGTCGATGAAGTCGACCGTTCCGCGATCGAGCTCCGAGAGCAGCACGTGCTCGGCGAAGGAAGTGAGGCGCACCTCGGTATAGCGGTACGCGGCGGGGCTGTCGCCGTCGCGCGAGCCGAAGTTGCCCTGGCCGTCGATGAGGGGATAGCGCAGGGTGAAGTCCTGCGCCATGCGCACCGCGGCTTCGTACACGGCGACGTCGCCATGGGGATGGTACTTGCCGATCACGTCGCCCACGACGCGCGCGCTCTTCTTGTGCGGCGCGTCCGCGCGGTTGCCCATCTCGCGCATCGTATAGAGGATGCGCCGCTGCACCGGCTTCTGCCCGTCCTCCACGCTCGGCAGCGCGCGGCCTTTCACCACGCTCATCGCGTAGGCGAGGTAGGCGCGCGCGGCGAATTCGGAGAGCGACGGCCCCTCGGGGGCGGGTGGCGGCGCCTCTCCACCCGGCGTGCCCGGGGGGGCGGGCGGTGGGGCGAAGAGGTCGCCCGAGAGATCCGCAGCCCCGGGCGCGCTCCTGCGCCTCGCCTTCACCGCGCTCACAGGTCGGCCTCGATCGTGTGGCCTTCCTGCTCCATCCAGGCGCGCCGGCCGGCCGCTTCCGTCTTGCCCATGAGGAGCTTGAACACCGGGGGCGCGGCCGCGTGCTCGGCGGGATCGAGGCGCATCTCGATCAGCCGGCGCGTGTCCGGGTTCATCGTGGTTTCCTTCAACTGGTCGGGATTCATCTCGCCCAGGCCCTTGAAGCGCCCCACGTGGATCGAGGCGTCGCGCAGGCCTTCGTCGCGCAGCTTCCCGAGGATCTGGTCGCGCTCGCGCTCGTCCAGGGCGTAGAGCCGCCTCTCGCCCTTCACCTTGCCGTGGGGCGCGATGCGGATGCTGTAGAGGGGCGCCTGCGCGATGAAGACATGCCCGCGCTCGATCAGCTTCGGAAAATGGCGGTAGAAGAGCGTGAGCAGGAGCGTCTGGATGTGCGCGCCGTCCACGTCCGCGTCGGCCATGATGATGACCTTGCCGTAGCGCAGCCCGTCGAGCACCGAATCGGGCGCGGAGGGCTCGTGCGGATCGATGCCGAGCGCCACCGCGATGTCATGCACCTCGGTGTTGGCGTAGAGCTCCTTCGCGTCCACTTCGAAGGTGTTGAGCACCTTGCCCTTGAGCGGCAGGATCGCCTGGTACTGGCGGTCGCGCCCCTGCTTGGCCGAGCCGCCCGCGGAATCGCCCTCGACCAGGAACACCTCGTTCCTCGTCATGTCCTGGCTCTCGCAATCGGTGAGCTTGCCGGGGAGCACCGCCACGCCGCTCCCGCGCCGCTTCTCGACGATCTTGCCGGCCTTCTGGCGGGCGGCGGCGGCATTGATCGCGAGCTGCGCGATCTTCTTGCCTTCCTCCGCGTTCTGGTTGAGCCACGCGTCGAGCGGGTCCTTCACGCGCGAGGCGATGAGCTTCAGCGCCTCGCGCGACGACAGGCGCTCCTTGGTCTGGCCCTGGAACTGTGGATCGAGGAGGCGCGCCGAGAGCACGTAGCGCAGCGGCTTCCAGGCATCCTCCGACTGCAGGCTCACTCCGCGCGCGAGCAGCTCGTGGTGCTCGCAGAACTCCTTCACCGACTCGTACACCGCGTTGCGCAACCCGGCCTCGTGGGTGCCGCCGAGCGTCGTCGGGATGAGGTTCACGAAGGATTCGCCTTCGCCGCCCGCCTCGGACCAGGCGATCGCCCACGCTGCGCCTTCACCCTGCGCGTACTGTGCGTCGTCGGCGCCGCAGTAGGACTCGCCGGCGAAGACCTGGCTCACGTAGCCCCCGCCATCGTCTAGGCGCTCGCGCAGGTATGCGTTCAAGCCGCCTTCATAGCGCCATTCGCGCTGGTCCTTCGCCGCCTCGTCGACCAGCGTGACCGTGAGCCCCGGGAGCAGCACCGCCTTCGCGCGCAGGAGCGTCTCCATGTCCGCACGCCGCACCTTCGGGCTGTCGAAATACTTCGGGTCGGGCCAGGCGCGCACCCAGGTGCCGGTGTCCCGCGCGGCCGCCTTGCCGGTCTTGCGCAGTTTCGAAGCAACGTCACCGCCGGCGAACGCCATCTCGTAGGCCGCGCCGTCGCGCTTCACCCGCACCTCGAGGCGCCTGGAAAGCGCGTTGGTGACCGACACGCCCACGCCGTGCAATCCGCCGGAGAACGCATACGCGCCGCCCGCCTTCTTGTCGAACTTGCCGCCGGCGTGCAGGCGCGTGAACACCACCTCGACGGTGGGCGCCTTCTCGACCGGGTGCGGTCCGACCGGGAATGCCGCGGCCGTCGTCCTCGACGCTCACGGAGCCGTCGGCGTGCATCGTCACCGCGATGTGCTTCGCGAATCCGGCGAGCGCTTCGTCGGCGGCGTTGTCGATCACCTCCTGCACGATGTGCAGCGGGGTGTCGGTGCGGGTGTACATGCCCGGACGCGGCACGCACCGGCTCCAGGCCCTTGAGCACCTTGATCGATTGTTCGTCGTATTTCATTGCGGCTGGCGCGGGAAAGGAGCGCGATTCTACGCCGGAGCGTGCCTCAGGGCTCGGGATCGACTTCGAGGGCGACGAGTACGCGCGCCACCAGATTGTAGGTGGCGATGGTCGCCGTGAGCTCAACGATCTCGGAGGTGGAGAAGCGGCCTCTCACTTGCGCGTAGAGCGCCGGCGGCACGCGTACCTCGCGGGTCATCGCGATCGCGTAGCGCATCACGAGGCGCTCGTCGGCGTCGAACACGGGATCGGAGGAGGCGCGGAAAGGATCCTCCAGGCGCGAGCGCATCGCGTCGTCTCCGCCCGCCTTCACGTATTCGGGCCAGTGGTGGCTGAATTCGTAGTCGGCGTAGGTAAGGCGGGCGACGGTGCAGATCGCGATCTCGCGCAATCGGGGCGCAAAGGCGAACTCGCGGCGCACGGCGCCCAGCAGCGCGTTCCACCCGCGGGCGAGGGGCTCGCTCCAGAGCAGCGCGAGATCGAGGTTGAGGAAGCGGCCGCCGCGCCGGGCGAGGATCGCCTCGATGAGGGCGGGGTCGCGCGGAGCGGATTCGCGCGTCCAGGCGGGGATTCGCATAATGTGGGCCTCCGGGTGAATCGAAAGAGCTTAGCAAAGCTGCTAAAATCGCCCTCTTTCGATCGTCACCGGAGAGGTGGCAGAGTGGTCGAATGCGGCAGACTCGAAATCTGTTGTACGGTTTCCGTACCGGGGGTTCGAATCCCTCCCTCTCCGCCAGTTTCCATTCCCGGCCCATAGATCCCAGGGGATTGCGCACGCTGCCTGCCTAGGGCGGCAACTTGCGGGCCAGCTCCTCGAGATAATCAGCCGCATCGTAGCGAATGGGCGCCAGCGGGTGCTCGGGGGGAACCTTCATGTCCAACCTCCCCATGATCTCTTCTTGCAGCGCCAGCGCCTCGGCCAGGAACTGCGCCTTGAATTCGCTTTGCGTGTCGTCGTGATGGTGCCTGAGGGACTTGGACATCTGCCGAAACGCCTTTCCCTGCTCTTCCCGGGACCAGCCAGGCAAGGTCTTGTCGATCATCTCGTTCCTGCACTCGTCGGCGCCCATCTGAAATGCGCGAAGCCGCGCCGCAAGCTCGAGCGTGCGAGCGCCCAACTGGGCATTCGTGATGTTCCGCAGTGTCATCGGGTGCCGGCACCTCATTAAGATGTGTTAATCGTAACATCCGCTCGCTCCCGGAAGGTTTGGCATACTGGATCCTTGTCCATTCAGTTTCCGGAGATGCCGATGGCCGAATTGAAGAAGGTCGATGTGGTCGAGGGATCGGGCGCTGAAGCGCGCTCCGGCGCGGTCGTCGTGCATTACACCGGATGGCTGCACGATCCGGGCCAGTCGGACGGCCACGGCCGCAAGTTCGACAGCTCCGTCGATCGCCATTCGCCGTTCGAGTTCGTGCTGGGCGCGGGGCAGGTGATCCGCGGCTGGGATGAGGGCGTGGCGGGCATGAAGGTAGGCGGCAAGCGCACGCTCGTGATCCCGCCCGAGATGGCGTACGGAACGCGCGGGGCAGGGGGAGTGATTCCGCCCAATGCGACGCTCGTCTTCGACGTGGAGCTGGTCGCCGTAAAGTAGGCGCCAAAGTGCGTTGATTCACAGTGGCCTGGGCGCTCCAGCCGGTATCATTACGCCGGCCATGACTGCGTCGTCCTCGTTCCCGCGTCCATCGTCCGCGCCGCGCGGATTCACCCTCATCGAGATCGTGGTGGTGCTGTTCATCCTCGCGGTGGTGATCGGCATGGCCGCCGCCATCACGCGCGCCGTGATCGGCACCCAGAAACGCTCGCTCACGACCACGCGCATGGCGACGGTCGATACCGCGCTGGTTCAGTTCGTGATGCAGCAGAAGCGGCTGCCGTGTCCGGCGGACGGCACGCTTGCTTCGGGGGTCGCCGGCGCGGGAACCGAGGCCAACCGTACCGCGGCCGGGTGCACCAGCGAACAAAATGGCGTGGTGCCGTGGCTGGCGCTCGGATTGGCCGAGACCGATGCGACGGACGGCTGGGATCACCGGCTGACCTATCGCATTCAACCGGCGCTTGCGGCTGACAACGCTCTGGACATGTCGGGATGCGATCCAGCCGGAGCAATCACCGGCACGGCAACCGCCGCTTGCGCTGGCGGATGCACA
>CAVWUN010000016.1:0-199047 GCA_963758215.1 uncultured beta proteobacterium
AACGGCGGCGATTTGTCCGTCGACTGGTTCAGGTGCACGAAGATCACCCGGTTGGACACCTTGGAGGCGAGCGCGAACCGGTGATCCTTGGAAAGCCGGCGATGTCGTGGTCGGAACGGTCTCGATCATCTGCACGTCGCCGGAGAGCAGCGCGGCGACGCGCGCGGCCGGTTCGAGAGGATCTTGAACGTCACCTTGTCCCAGGGTCTCGCCGCCCCAGTATCCGTAGTTGGCGGCCAGGACCACGCGCTGGTTCGGGATGTACTCGACGAACTTGTAGGGTCCGGTGCCGATCGCCGCCTTGCCGGAGTTGTAGTCCTCCGTGGTGGCGCCCTGGCCGTGCAGGCTTCGAGAAACGACGTAGACCGACGAAATTGCCGGCAGGCAGCACGTGCGGCGTCGCGGTCTTGAAGATGATCGTGTACGGATCGACGTAATCCACGTCGACGATCGGCTTGGTGAACGTCGCGAATGACGAGGGGCTGTTGGGCTCCTTCGGCACGCGCTGCAGCGTGGAAAACCACGTCTTCCGCGGTGAAGGGCGAACCGTCGGCGAGATGTGAGGTCGTGCAGTTGACTTCAGGTGAGGTCGTCGAGCGCCTTCCAGGAGGCGGTGGGCCAGCTCGGCACGAGCTTCTGGTTCGCGTCGCGCCGACGAGGGGCTCGAAGATGTGCGCCAGCAGGCTGTTGTTGGGCGAAGGTTGGCAGGCGGATCCATCGAGGTGACGGCCGCCTGCAGCCCGATCGTGACTTCGCGTTCCTTGGCCTGGGACGCCGGGCGGGGGCAAGCATCGCGCAGAAGGACGGCCATTGCCATGGTGATGTATGCGCATCATCGGGACGTATCCCCGATGGAAATACGCGGCGCGCCGGTCGCACCACGGGACCGGGGCATGATACCGTGAAGGACATGGATCCCGCCCAGGGGTTCGAGGCGCTGCTCGCATCGGGCAAGGAGCGCGTTGCTGCGCTTCGGACTCGGAACGCATTACCTGCAAGGCCGGCGACGCCGCGCGCGCGGTCGAGCACTTGCGCGCCGCGGTGGCGCAGGACCGGGTGATCGGCTGCGTGGAAGCTGCTCGGCAAGGCGCTGGCCGATGCGGGTGACGGCGCGGGGCGATGCAGGCGTATCGCAGCGGCATCGGGGCCGCACGGCTTCGGCGGGGACAAGCAGGCGGTGCGGAAACTGGGGAAGTCTTCCTGAAGCGCCTCGAGAACGCGGCGCCGGGCGGGTAGCCGTCGAGCAGTTGAGTCGAGGAACGCCTCGAGCTGCGGCATCGAGGCGCCCTTGGCGACCACGGGACCATGCCCGAGGCGCTCGAGCAGCACGCAGCGTGATGCTTCCGCCTTCGTTCTTCTTGTCGCGACCCATGTACTCGAGCCACAGGCGCAGCTCGATGGCGGGGAGGCCGCACGGGCAGCCCAACTGCTCGAACAGCGCGACCAGGCGCTCGGCGTCGGCGGGCGCCACGCGCCCCTGCTGCGCCGAGGCGGGCGGCCATCGCCATGCCCGCCGCCACGGCTTCGCCGTGCAGCAGCTCGCCGTAGCCGGTCGCCGGACTCGATCGCGTGGCCGAAGGTGTGGCCGAAATTGAGCAGCGCCCGCGGACCCGGTCTCGCGCTCGTCCTGGGCCACGATCGGCGGCCTTGATCTCGCACGATGCGCCGTAACCGCGTGCGCCAGCGCCCCGGCGTCGCGCGCGAGACAGCTCCGCGTTGGCCTCGATCCAGTGACGAGGAAGTGCAGGTCGCGGATGCAGGCCGTCTTGATCACCTCCGCTATTCCCGGCGCGAATTCTCGCGGCGGCGCGTCCAGCACCGGCGGGTCGACCACCACCGCGCGGCTGGTGGAACGCGCCGATCATGTTCTTGCCGAGCGGGCGGTCGATCGCGGTCTTGCCGCCGACCGAGGAATCGACCTGGGCCAGCAGCGTGGTCGGGACCTGCACGATGGTCGATGCCGCGCTTGTAGGTCGCGGCGGCGAAACCCGCGAGGTCGCCGACGACACCGCCGCCCAGCGCGATCAGCACGGTCCGGCGGTGGCGCCGCGCCCGAGGAGCAGCGTCGTATATCCGGTTGAGGGTTCCCAGTCTTGTAGCGTTCGCCATCGGGAAGCACGATGCGCAAGGTGACGCCCACGCCCGCGCGCTCGAGCGTCGCGCGAAGGGGCGCTGCAAGAGCGGCGCCACCGTTTCGTTGGTGACGATTGCCGCGGTGCGGCCGGACACGTGCGGCCCGACAGCTCTGCCTGGTCGAGGCAGGCGCCTGCGCCGATGAATATCGGGTAGCTGCGCGCGCCGAGGTCCACCTCGGAGGCGCATCGTGCACGGCACGGGCCCCGCGGTTTCACGATGCGGTCGCGCAGGGCCGCCAGCACGCGGGCGCGACCAGCGATGCTCGAGCTCTGGCGCCGGTGTCCACAATGATGTGGGCCGCCGCGCGGTACAGGGGGTCGCGCTTTTCGCAGGAGCGCCGCGAGCGTTAGCCTTTGGGTCCGCGGTGGCGCAGCAGCGGGCGGCTCGAATCGTGGCGGGGTCCTGTCCCACAGGCTTTCGAGGCGGGCGCGCAGGTAGACCACGGCGCCTCCCGGCGCATGAGGCTCGCTTCTCCTCGGAAAGCACGCACCCCGCCGCCCGTGGCGATGACGCATCCGTGTCGCCGCGCGACCTCGCAGACTGGCCGGCTCGCGGCGCCGGAACCCGCCTCGCCCTCGATCTCGAAGATGGTCGCGACCGGCACGCCCGTGCGCTCGACGAGCACCTTGTCGGTGTCGACGAACTGCAGCCCGGTGCGCTGCGAGCGACTTGCCGAGCGTGGTCTTGCCGGCTCCCATCATTCCCACGAGAAATATGTTGCCGCCGTGCCAGATCGCCGAGGATAGCGAAAAAAAAGCCCCGGACGTCCGGGGCTGGGGTGTCGAAGGGTCGCGCGTCAGCGCACCGTCAGGGTGTCCTTCACGATCTTGGGAGTCACGAAGATCAGCAGCTCGGTCTTGTTGTCGTGCTTCTGGGTGTTCTTGAAGAGGTAGCCGAGAACGGCACGTCGCCCAGGATCGGCACCTTGGTGACTCGTCGTGCGCGTCGTCCTGCTCGAAGATGCCGCCCAGCACGATCGTGTCGCCGTTGTCGACCAGCACCTGCGGTGGTGACCTGCTTGGTGTCGATCGGCGGGACGCCGTTGAGTCTGGCCCACCGAGTCCTTGTTCACCTCCAGGTCCATGATGATCTTGTCGTCCGGCGTGATGCGCGGCGTGACCGCAGAGCTCGAGCACCGCGGGCTTGAACGCCACCGTCGTGGCGCCGCTCGCCGCGGCCGTGATGGTAGGGAATCTCCGTGCCCTGCGAGATGACCGCCTTCTTCTTGTCGGCGGTGATCACGCGCGGGCTGGAAACCACCTTGCCGCGGTTGTCGGCCTCGAGGGCGGAGAGCTCCACGTTCACCAGGTTGCCGCTGCCCAGGTTCAGGATCGACAGGGCCAGGGATCCGGCCGCACCCACGACCGGAAGGTTCACGTTGAGCTGCTCGGGCTGGGCGCCGATTGGGATCGTGCCCGCGGCGTCGGTGCCACCCGAGAACCCCGCGGTGGAAGGGGCGCCGCCCGGATAGGTGAGGGACGCCGAGCCGCGCGAGACCGGGTTGTTGCTGAGCGGGCGAGTTCGTGTCGGTCAGGCTGCCGGACACGCCGAAGTTGTAGTTGTTGCTGCTGAATGCCGACTGCGTGCCGAAGCGCGCGCCGAGCTGGCGTCCCCACGTGTCGTCGGCGATCGACGATGCGCGCCTCGATCAGGACCTGGCGCACCGGCACGTCGAGCTGCAGGATCAGCTTGCGCGCTTCTTCGAGGCGCGAGCTCGTGTCCTGGACGAAGAGCGTATTGGTGCGCTCGTCGACCGTCGCGCTACCGCGCTTGGACAGGATCTTCTGGTCCTTGTTGGAGAGCAGCTTTGCCAGGTCTTCCGCCTTCGCGTAGGAGAGCGCGAAACGATTCGGTGCGCACCGGCTCCAGGTCGGAGACGGCCGCGTGCGCCTCGAGCGCGAGCTTCTCCTTCGCCGCGAGCTCGTCGGTCGGCGCGATCAGCACCACGTTGCCGTTCTTGCGCTTCGACAGGCCCTTGGCCTGCAGGATGATGTCCAGCGCCTGGTCCCACGGCACGTCCTTCAGGCGCAGGGTGAGGTTGCCGCCGACCGTGTCGCTGGTGATGATGTTGAGCCCGGTGAAGTCGGCGATGACCTGGAGGACCGCGCGCACCTCCACGTTCTGGAAGTTGAGCGAGAGCTTCTCGCCGGAGTATCCCGGCGTGGAGCTTTGCACCAGGCGGTTGGGGTCTTCCTTGACCGGCTTCACCTCGAGGATGAACTGGGTGTCGGTCTGGTAGGCCGAGTACTCCCAGATGCCGCGCGGCTCGATCACCATGCGCGTGTTGCCGCCCTGCTCGAACGTGTCGACGTAGCGCACCGGCGTGCCGAAATCGCCCACGTCGAGGCGGCGCACGAGGTTGCGCGGGACGCTGGTGTTGATGAAGTCGATCACAGGATCTGGTGGCCCTGCTGGCGGATGTCAATGCCCATGTTCGGCGACGACAGGTCGACCATGATGCGGCCTTCCCCCGCGTTGCCGCGGCGGAAGTCCACGTCGCGCAGGTTGTAGCGCACGCCGACCGTGGCGGGCGCCTCGGCGAACACCGTGGCCGCCCCGGAGGGCGAGGTGGCCGCGGCCACGCCGGAGGTCCCCGCCTGCGCGGCCTCGATCGTGATGATGAGCTGCTGGCCGTCGATCGCCTGCGAGTAGTTGAGGTTGCGCGCCAGGTTCATGACGAGGCGCGTGCGGGTGGCCGTCTGCACCACGGAGATGCTGCGCAGGTCGCCCTCCCCGGCCTCGACTTGGTTCTTGTTCAGGCCGTTGACCGTGTCGGGCAGGTCGATCGCGATGCGCGGCGGATTGGTGACCGCGAAGCCCTGGGGAACCGCCTTCAGCGGCTCCTTCATGCCGACCTTGACGATGATCTTGCCGCCCTGGACGGAGGAGAAGTCGATGGACTCGACCGCGTTCTTCGCGGCCCCTTCGGCCCAGGCGAGCGGCGCCCCGAGGGCGAGCACGAAAGCGGCGAGCGCGGCCCCGAGCCTGCCGGGTGATGGGATGCGGAACGTCGTTGTCACTTTTTGTCCCCTTTGCCGGTTTCCTCCAGCAGCGGCAGAACGCTTTGCCGCTCGGCCCAATCACCGGCGCTGTCTTGAACGATTTCCTTGAGCTTGATCTCGTTATCGGTCACGTCCGTGATCAAGCCGAAGTTCTGGCCCATGTAGTTGCCCTTCTTGACCCGGTAGAGGGTCTTGTCGGCGCGAACCAGGGCGTACGTATCCTTGCCTTGCGAGAGTGTCCCCACCATCTTCAGCTGTTCCAGGGGGAACGACTCAAGCGGCTCCTTGCGGCGGTTCAGGTCGGGCGCCAGCCCGCCGCCGCCGCCTTCCTTGGGCGCGCTCAGCTTGCGCGGCTTGAACGGGTCGGGCAGGTCGAAGCCTTCGTAGGTGAACGGCTCGAACGGCTTGACCGCGGGAAGCGGCTCGATCTTGCGCGGAAGACCCTTTTCGGAGTCGCGCACGAACCGGCGCAAATCGTCGCCCTCCGAACTGCACCCCCCCAGCACGATCAGCGCGATGGGCACGAGAAGACGCTTCATCATTTGCCTCCCGGCTTCTTCTTGGCGCCCTTGGCCGCCTTGCGCTGCTTGGCGACCTCTTCCTCATCGAGGTAGCGGTAGGTCTTGGCCACCGCTTCCATGGACAGCAGGCCCCCGCCCTTGGCCACCGGATCGATCTGCAGGTCGCTTAGCAGCACGATGCGGGGCATCTTCGCCACGTCGCTCGCGAAGGCGCCCAGGTCGTGGTAGTTGCCCGTGACCTTGATGTTGACCGGCAGCTCGGCGTAGAACTCGGTGAAGTTCTCCTTCGCCGCCGGCTTGAACAGGTCGAACGTGAGTCCGCGCCCGAGTCCGGCCTGGTTGATGTCGATGAGCAGGGCGTCCATCTCGCTCTTGTTGGGCAACTGCTTGAGCAGCGCGCCGAACGATTGTTCGATCTCCTGGCGCTGCTGCTTGTACGCCTCGAGGTTCACCGCGAGGCGCTTCTTCTCGAGGAACGTCTCCTTCTGCTTGGCGACGTCCTGGTGGCCCTTCTCGATGGCGTCGGTCTGCGACTGCCACACCAGGAAGAACGCTGCAACCTGGATCACGATGAAGATCACGATGAAGGCGCCGGCCTTGACGGGCCAGGGCCAGTTGCCCGGCTGCTTCGGGTCCAGCGCGCGCAGTTCTTCGAGCAGGTTCATTTCTTCGCCGCCGTCGTGGACGCGCCCCTGCCCGAGACATCATCGGACTGGGCGCGTTTGATCGAGATGTTCATGCTGAATTCGTTGACCCGGGTGCTGGGATTGCCGGGCGCGGGAACCGCCTTGATCTCGATGAGCTCCGGGTTCTCGAGGTACGGAGAGGCGCCGAGGTTGCGCATCAGGGTCGAGACGCGCGCATTCGATTGCGCGTAGCCGACCACGTTCACCTTCGGCGCCGCTCTGCTTGATGGATTTCAGGTACACGCCCTCCGGAAGCTGGCGCAGGAGCTGGTCGAGCAGCTGCACCGGCTCCGAGCGGTTGGCCTGCAGGCCCTCCACCACGCGCTTCTTGGCGAGCAGCGAGGCGGTCTCCTCGCGGATCTTGCGGATCTCCTCGATCTGCTTGTCGAGCTTGTCGATCTCGCTTTTCATGTAGGCGACGTTGGCCCTCTGCTGGGCCACCTGCGCGTCGAGGAAGAGCCAGACGGCGCCGGCCACGACTGCGCCCATCACCGCCGCGAAGCCGGCGAGCGCCAGGAACTGCTGCTCGCGCCGCTTGCGTTTCTCTTCGCGGTGCGGAAGTAGGTTGACGCGGATCATGACGGGTCGAACCTCCGCATCGCCAGGCCGCACGCCACCATGAGCGAGGGAGCGTCGATGGTCAGCTGGCGCGGCTTGATCTTCGAGGAAAGCGCCATGTTGGCGAAAGGATTGGCGACCACCGTGTGGACCTGGGTGCGCTGGGCGACCATTTCCTCGAGGCCGTCTAGCATCGCGCAGCCGCCCGTGAGCAGGATGTGGTCGACCTTGTTGAACTGCGTCGAGGTGAAGAAGAACTGCAGCGCGCGCTGGATCTCCAGCACGATCTTCTCGTTGAAGGGCTGCAGCACGTCCGGCCCGAAGTTCTCCGGCAGGTTGCCGACGCGCTTGGCCGCCTCGGCTTCCTCGGGAGGCATGTCGAACTGGCGCGCGATGTCCTGCGTGAGCGCGTTGCCGCCGATTTGCTGCTCGCGCGTGTAGACGGTCTGCCCGTTGTGCACCACCGTGACCCGGGTGACCGTGGCCCCGATGTCGACGATGACGGTGACCTCGCTCTCGGAGATCCCCGAGCTGCCGCCGCAGATCAGCTCGAATGCGGTCTGCGACGCAGTAGGATTCCACGTCCATCACCACCGTCTTCAGGCCGGCGGCCTCGGCTGCGGCCACGCGGTCCTCGATCTTCTCCTTGCGCGAGGCCGCGATGAGCACCTCGACCTCTTCCTCGCCCGACGGAGCCGGCCCGAGGACCTGGAAGTCCAGGTTCACCTCATCGAGGGAGAACGGGATGTACTGGTTGGCCTCGCCCTGCACCTGGACTTCCATGTCCTCTTCGCGCTGGTTGCCCGGCAGGATGACCTTCTTGGTGATCACCGCCGCGGCCGGGAGGGCGAGCGCGACGTTGCGGATGCGCGAACCGAGGGCCTTGTGGGCGCGCTTGATCGCTTCCCCGGCGGCCTCGATGTTCGCGATATTCCCGTCGACCACGGTGTCCTTGGGAAGCGGCTCGATGGAGTACCGCTCCACCCGGTACACGTTGCGGCCAGCCTCCGCGATCTCCACCATCTTGACCGAGGACGAGCTGATGTCGCAGCCCACCAGGGGCGGCGCTTTTGCTTTCAGGAAATCGAACTGGGCGGCTAATTTTTCTTTAAGCATAGTGGTAGGTTAGCACCCAAACGGAGAATCTACTTTAGATGCTAGCAACAAGTACTAGGCCTGTAAAGCATTTTGTGGCAAGGCCTTAGGGCCACCCGCGGCGACTATAATGGGGTCGGTAAATTGAACCCGCGGCCCTCCCGGTGGCCTGACAGGCCCGAGCTGCCGCGCCCCCCGCCCGATGACCTCCCGTTGGTGGTTTTACCCGGCCCTGATCGCCGTTTCCCTGGCCCTGGTGGCCGCTGGCGTGGGAGCGCTCACCGTGGTGCTCCTGTGGCCCAACCTGCCCAGCCTCGAGGCCCTCACCGACTACAAGCCCAAGATACCGCTGCGGATCTATAGCGCCGAAGGCGACCTGATCGGCGAGTTCGGCGAGGAGAAGCGGGCGGTGGTGAAGATCGCCGAGGTACCGCAGGTGATGAAAGCGGCGATCCTGGCGGCCGAGGACGACCGGTTCTACCAGCATGGGGGAGTGGATTTCGCCGGCGTGGTGCGCGCCGCGATCGCGAACCTGCAGGGGCGCAAGGAGGGCGCCAGCACGATCACCATGCAGGTGGCGCGCACGTTCTTCCTCACCCGTGAGAAGACCCTGGCGCGCAAGATGTCGGAGGTCCTGCTGGCATTCAAGATCGAGGGCAATCTCACGAAGGACCAGATCCTCGAGCTCTACATCAACCAGATCTTCCTCGGCCAGCGCGCCTATGGCTTCGCCTCCGCCGCGAACGTGTATTTCGGCAAGAACCTCGCGGAGCTGAGCCCCGCCGAGGCCGCGATGCTGGCGGGGCTGCCCCAGGCTCCCTCGCGCCAGAATCCGTTTGTGAATCCCAAGGCGGCGCGCAAGCGCCAGCTGTACGTCCTGCGCCGGATGCACGAGGTGGGATGGCTGTCGGACGACCAGTATCGCAAGGCGCTCGCCGAGCCCCTGCACCTGAACAACGCGGAGCGGGAGACCTATTCGCTGCAAGCCGACTACGTGGCGGAAATGGCCCGCGCCGCGGTCCACGAGCAGTATGGAGACGCGGCCTACGTGAACGGGCTGCGCGTGTACACGACGATCCGGCGCAAGGACCAGGAGGCGGCCGACCAGGCCCTGCGCCAGGGTGTCCTCGACTACGACCGGCGCCATGGCTATCGGGGGCCCGAGGGCTACGTTGCGCTTCCGGCGACCGGCGACGTCGACGATGCCGTGGACGAGGCCCTCCAGGATCGCGACACCGTGAGCGACCTGGTCCCGGCCGTGGTGGTCCGGGCTTCGACGCGCGAGGTGAAGGCGGTCATGCGCCGCGGCGACGAGGTGACGATCACCGGTGAAGGACTCAAGTTCGCGGCCAGGGCGCTCGTGGATCGCAATCCCGATCGCGCGATCCGGCGCGGCTCGATCATCCGCCTGCAATCCGACGACAAGGGAAGGTGGGCCATCACCCAGGTGCCCCGGGTCGAGTCGGCGCTGGTGTCCCTCGATCCGTCCAACGGCGCGATCGTGGCGCTCGCCGGCGGCTTCGACTACAACGCCAACAAGTTCAACCACGTGACGCAGGCGTGGCGACAGCCGGGCTCGAGCTTCAAGCCCTTCATCTATTCGGCGGCCCTGGAAAAGGGCTTCACTCCGGCCACCGTGCTCAACGACGCGCCATTCGTCATCGACGCGGCGAAGACCGGCGGCCAACTCTGGGAACCGCACAACTACGACAACAAGTACGACGGGCCCATCCGCCTGCGCACCGCGCTCATGAAATCCAAGAACATGGTCTCGATCCGGTTGCTGCAGGCGATCGGGCCGGGGTACGCGCAGGATTACATCCAGCGCTTCGGGTTCGATCCCAAGATGCATCCCGCATACCTCACCATGGCCCTGGGCGCCGGATCGGCCACTCCCTTGCAGATGGCGACCGCCTACGCGGTCTTCGCCAACGGCGGCTATCGCGTGAAGCCATGGTTCATAGCCCGCATCGAGGAGCATCGTGGCGGCACGCTCTACGTGGCGCAGCCGGAAACCGCGGGCGCCGACGCCGAGCGGGTGCTCGACGAGCGCAACGCTTTCCTCATGACCTCCCTGATGCGCGACGTCGTTCGGCATGGCACTGCCGAGAAGGCGATGGAGCTGGGCCGCGGCGACCTGGCTGGCAAGACCGGCACCACCAACGACCACGTCGATGCCTGGTTCTGCGGCTTCCAGGCGCAGCTGGTGGCCGTGGCCTGGATCGGATTCGACACGCCGGCAAGCCTGGGCAACAACGAGACCGGCGGCCAGGCGGCGCTGCCCATCTGGATGGCCTACGCGGCCAAGGTGCTCCAGGGAGTTCCGGAGGCCGACCTGGTGCCGCCGGCGGGAGTCGTTGCCGTGAACATCGACCCCGTCACCGGACTGCGGAGAGCGACGGGCACAGCCATACCCTCGAGTACTTCTACCAGGAATCGCAGCCGCCGGAGGCCGACGATAGCACCTTCGCGCGCGACGGCGGCCGGCCGGCGGAGGAAGTGAAGAACCAGATCTTCTGAGCCCAGACCGCGGAGAGCCATGGGCAAGTCCCGATCGCGACGCGATTCCAACCTGCGCCGCCACCTGGCCTACATCGCCGCCCGATTGATGGCCGAAGACGGCGTGGCCGATTACGGAACCGCGAAGCTGAAGGCCGCCCGCCAGGTGGGCCTCGTCGACGCGCAATCTGCTGCCCGACAACCAGGAGATCGAAGCTGCGCTGCGCGAATACCAGGGGCTGTACCAGAAGGACGACCAGCCCGGCCACTTGCGCAGGCTGCGCGAGATCGCGGTGAAGGTCATGCGCGATTTCGACGATTTCCGCCCGGTGCTGGTGGGGTCGGTGCTTTCGGGTACCGCCGGCCAGCACTCGGACGTCGAATCTGCAGCTGTTCACCGACGATCCGAAGGCGTTGACGCTCTTCCTGCTCAATCGCCGCTACCGGTTCGAGGAGACCACGCGGCGCGTGCGACGGGGCGAGCTCTACGAGGAGGTCCCGCGCATCCAGCTCGACGTCGAAGGGGTCACCGTGACGCTCACGGTGCTCGACCGCGACGACGAGCGGACGGCGCGGCGGCCGCGCGCCGACTCGGAGCTGCAGCGCGCGCGCCTCGCCGAGGTGCGAGGCGCTGCTCGATTCCTGACCGCGTGGCGCTTCAGGTTTCGCTCAGGCGCTGCGCGGCTTCGAGCGCGAAGTAGGTGAGGATCGCGTCGGCGCCGGCGCGCCGGAAGCACACCAGGGCCTCCATCATGCATGCGTCGCCGTCGATCCAGCCTCTGCGCTCCCGCGCCTTTGAGCATCGCGTATTCGCCGCTCACCTGGTAGACGAAGGTCGGGACGCCGAAGCGCTCCTTCACGCGCCGCACGATGTCGAGGTACGGCATCGCGGGCTTCACCATCACGAAATCGGCGCCTTCCTGCGAGGTCGAGCGCGACCTCGTGCAGTGCCTCGTCGGAGTTGGCCGGATCCATCTGGTAGGTCTTCTTGTCGCCCTTGCCGAGGCTGGGTCCCGGAGCCTACCGCGTCGCGGAACGGGCCGTAGAAAGCCGGATGCGTATTTCGCGGAGTAGGCGAGGATGCGCACGTGGATGAAGCGCCTGGCGTCGAGCGCTGCGCGAATCGCCCCGATGCGCCCGTCCATCATGTCCGACGGCGCGACGATGTCGGCGCCCGCCTCGGCGTGGGTCAGCGCCTGCTTCTCGAGGACCGCAAGGGTCTCGTCGTTGACCACGTAGCCCGCATCGTTCACCAAGCCGTCCTGCCCATGCGAGGTGTACGGATCGAGGGCGACATCGGTGATGACGCCCATCTCGGGAAAGCGCCGCTTGAGCTCGCGCACGCAGCGCGGGACGAGGCCCTCGGGGTTGTACGCTTCCTCCGCGCCGGCGGTCTTGCCGGAAGCGTCGACGACGGGAAACAGCGCGATTGCCGGAATTCTCAAAGTGAGCGCTTGCTCAACGACCTGGCACAGCCGGTCGAGGCTGCATGCGATGGACCGCCCGGCATGGAGGGCACCGGCTCGAAGACGCTGGGAGCCTTCGCGCACGAAGACGTGGAAGGATCAGGTCGTCGGCCGACAGGCGCGCCTCGCGCACCAGGCGCCGGGTGAATTCGTCGCGGCGGGCGCGGCGCATGCGGCGCGCGGGAAAGCGTCCCAGGATGGGGTTCATGTGCGGACGGGGGAGAACGCGGGGAACTTTAGCACGGGTGCGCGGCTCCTATGGGCTGAAGGGTTACTCCTTCCCCGCTTCTCCTCCCTGAGCGGGTGCCTTAATCCTAATTAAGGCATTTTTGGCCCCGGCTTTACTCCCCTTTAGCCGGGGCTTTGTTTTTCCGATGCGCCAGGCGCGCGAGCGTGGCGGCTGCCTCGCCGATCCCCTCGCCCGTCGAGGCTCGAGAAGAGCTGCACGCTCGCCTCCGGCCAGTGCGCCGATGTTTCCCGGCGCACGGCGGAGAGCGTCGCCTGGCGCGGCTTGCTTCGAGAGCTTGTCCGCCTTGGTGAGCAGCACGTGAACAGCTCGCGCCGCTTCGCGCAGCCAGTCCAGCAGCTGCCGATCGAGCGCCGTCAGGGGATGGCGCACGTCCATTACCACCACCACTCCGGCAAGCGATTCACGCGTCGGCAATGTACGATCCGACGAGGTGTTCCCAATGACGGCGCACCTCCCCGGGCACGCCCGCGTATCCGTAGCCCGGCAAGTCGACGAGGAACGCCTCGGAACCGAGCGAAAAGAAATTGATGAGCTGCGTGCGGCCCGGCGTCTTGCTCACGAATGCAAGCCGCCGGCGGCCGACGAGCGAGTTGATCGCGCTCGACTTGCCCGAGTTCGATGCGCCCGGCGAAGGCGATTTCCGGGCGCGCCGGGCGCGGGCAGCTCGCGCGGATCGTGGACCGACAACGCGAATGCCGCCCGTTCGAGCCCGAGGCGCGGGCCAGCATCGCGGGCGGTGGCCCTGGGTCGCGGCTACGGTAAAATCCCGTGCTTTCGGCTGTCCGCCGTTGCCGCTCCTTTCGCGAGGTCCACCGATGCGCGTTCTCACGGGTTTTGCCGGGGTCATGATGCTAGTCTACGCAAGCGCCGCCGCCCCGGCCGTGCCCGCGCCCGCGCCCAAGCCCGACCTGCAGCGCGGCAAGCAGATCGCGACCACCGTGTGCGTCGCCTGCCACCAGGCCGACGGAAACAGCACGACGCCCTCCAACCCGGTGCTCGCGGGGCAGCAGGCGGACTACATCGTCGCGCAGCTCACCGCGTTCAAGTCGGGCGCGCGGCAAAGCCCCATCATGCAGGGCATGGCCGCGAGCCTCTCGCCGGAGGACATGCCGCGCCGTCGCCGCATGGTTCGAGTCTGCAGAAGCGCGTTCCGCACTTCGCCCGCGACAAGGCGCTCGCCGAACGTGGACAGCGCATCTGGCGCGCGGGGGTGAAGGCGACGGACGCACCGGCATGCGCCGGCTGCCATGGGGCCGAAGGCGCGGGCATTCCCTCGCAGTACCCCCGGCTCGCCGGCCAGTACGCGGATCTGAGCTACGGCTGGCTCAAGGCCTTCGCGTCCGGAGCCCGGACCAACGCGGTGATGGGGCCGATCGCTTCGCGGTTGTCGGACGCCGACATGAGGGCGGTCTCGGAGTACATCTCCGGCCTGCGCTGAGCCCGACTCAGCGCGGGACTGCCGGCGCCCGCCCGCGGTCGCGCGGGTGCGCGGGAGCCTCCGCCAGGCACGAGCGATCCTTCCCCTCGCGCTTGGCCTGGTAGAGCGCGGTATCCGCGGCGCGCAGCAACGACTCGGTATCGGTGCCGTGGGTCGGGAAGAGGCTCACACCGACGCTCGCGCCGAGTCGTCGCCACGCCGCTCTTCGAGCGGATACGGCTCGCGCCAGCGCATGCGCGCAGCTTTTCGGCCACGGCGAGGGCGCCCTCGGCACCGGTTTCGGGAAGGATCGCGAGGAATTCGTCCCCGCCCTGACGGCCCAGGGTGTCCGACGCCCGCACGCACTTGCGGGCGCGATCGGCGACCATCGCGAGCATGCGATCGCCGGCCGAGTGGCCCCAGGTGTCGTTCACGTCCTTGAAACCGTCCAGGTCGAAAAGCAGGACGGCGAAAAGCTCCTCGGCGCGCTGCGCGCGCACCAGTTCCTGGGCCAGTCGGTCGCCGAGCAATGCGCGATTCGGCAGCCCCGTGACGGAATCGAAATGCGCGAGCCACTCGATGCGGCGCAGTGCGTCGCGCTCGCGCGCGAGCACCCGGCGATAGGCCAGGAACAAGACGACCAGCACCGTGGTGGATCCGGCGACGAACCATGCGACGTATTGGCGCAGGTTCCGGTCGATGCGCACCCGCGCGAGCGATCGATCGCTCACGCGCGCTGTGAGCGCGTCGATCTGGCCGTCGAGGGTGGTGCCGACCTCCGCCGCGACCCGCTCGGCCTGCTTCGATGCCGCGGCGGCGGCCTCGGCCCCGCGCTGCCTCCAGGCGGGTGCCACGGATCGCGCGTTCACGACCAGCAGGCGGGCCTGGGGAACGAGCGCCTCGAGGGACGGAATAGTGGGATTCTCGTCGTCGCGCAACGCATCGAGCCTTGTCTGGATTTCGGCAGCGCGCCGTTCGACGTTGCGGAACGCGGAAACTTCACCGGTCGCCGCCCCGAGGCGCGCGGCGGCAACCAGCTCGTTCACCTGCACCCGCAGCGCCTCGAGGCGATCCTGGGCCTGCTGCACCGCGACGACCTCCTCGTGCAGGTCCGATCTCGCGCGCGAGGTCGAACACCACGAGAAACGGCGAGGCCGAGTATCGTCAGGCCGGCGACGGCGAGGCCGACGCCGACGAGCCGCTCGGCGGACGGGCAGGATCGGGAGCTTCACGATGCGCGAACGAGGGCGAAGGCCTCGCGGGCGGCCGCGAACGTCGCCGCAATCTCCGCTTCGCCGTGCGCGCGGAGACGAATCCCGCCTCGAAAGCCGACGGCGCGAGATAGACGCCCCGCTCCAGCATCGCGTGGAAGAAGCGGTTGAAAGCCTCGCGATCCGACTGCATCACCTGCGCGAACGACTGCGGCGGCCGGTCGCGGAAGAAGATGCCGAACATGCCGCCCAGGCTCGTGCGCGCTGAAGGCCATTCCCGCGTCGCGAAGCCGCATGGCACAAGCCTGCGACGAGGGCCGATGTCGTCGTCCCGAGCCGCTCGAAGAAGCCCGGGACGCAGCACGCGTCGAGGGTGGCGAGCCCGGCGCCACGGCGACCGGATTGCCCGAAAGCGTGCCCGCCTGGTACACCGGGCCCGACGGGCGCCAGCTTCTGCATGATGTCGCGCCGTCCCGCCGAAGGCTCCCACCGGCATGCCCGCCGCCGATCACCTTGCCGAGCGTCGTGAGGTCCGGGCGTCACGCCGAAGATGCCCTGCGCGCCCTGGGGACCGCACGCGAAAGCCGGTCATCACCTCGTCGAAGATCAGCACCGCGCCGTGCTTCGTGCAAGGCGCGCGCAGCGCCTGGAGGAACTCGTCGGACGGACGCACGAAATTCATGTTGCCCGCCACCGGCTCGAGCACCACCGCGGCGATGTCGTCGCCGATGCGCGCGCGAACGCATCGTCGACCTGCTGCGGATCGTTGTAGTCGAGGACGAGCGTGTGCGACGTGAGCTCGGGCGGCACGCCCGCCGACGTCGGATTGCCGAAGGTGAGCGCGCCCGAACCGGCCTTCACCAGCAGGAAGTCGCTGTGGCCGTGGTAGCAGCCCTCGAACTTCACGATCACGGAGCGGCCCGTGAAGCCGCGCGCCAGGCGCAGCGCGCTCATCACCGCCTCGGTGCCCGAGCTCACCAGGCGCACCTGCTCCATCGAGGGCAGGCTGCGCGGTGAGCAACTCGGCCATCTCGAGCTCGCGCGCCGTGGGCGCGCCGAACGAAAGTCCGCTGCGTGCCGCGTCGCTCACGGCCGCCACGACCTCGGGATGCGCATGGCCGAGGATCAGCGGCCCCACGATCCCACGTAGTCGATGTACTCGCGCCCGTCCTCGTCGATCACGCGCGAGCCGCGGCCCTCGCGGATGAAGACCGGCGTCCCGCCGACGGCGCGAAATGCCCGCACCGGCGAGTTCACTCCGCCGGGAATCAGCTGCTGCGATCGCTCAAAGAGCTCGCTGCTGCGCTCGTCCCACGGGGGACTCTCCCGGTGCTGCGAATCGATCGGAGAATGCTCGCGCGGCCGCCGCGCACGTCCGGCGCCTCGAAGAGCGCGGTGATCACCGCGAGCATGTCGGCGCCGGCCGCGATCACTTCGCGCGGCGTTGGCGTGCGTGATGCCGCCGATGGCGGCGACCGGCAGGCCGCCAAGCCGCCGCGCTTCGCCGATGGCCGCAAGCGGCGCGCGCGATGCGCCCGGCTTCGTCGAGCGACGCGAACACGCTGCCGATCGCCACGTAGTCCGCGCCGCCGTCCTGGCCGCGTGCGCGCAAGCGCAGGATCGGCGTAGCAGAGACACGCCGATGATCGCGCGCGGCAGCGCGCGCGCGCGCCTGGCGTACGCGCCGCGTCGTCGCGGCCGAGGTGCACGCCGTCTGCGCCCGAAGCGCGGCGCGAGGTCGATCGAATCGTTCACGATGAACGGGCGCGCCGAAGCGAGCGGCACAGCGCCGCGAGGCGCGCGCCTGCTCGAGCGCCAGCGCGGGCGCGGCCGACTTCGCGCGGTACTGGACGAGCGCCGCGCCGCCCTCGAGGCAGCGCTCGACGCGCGGCAACGAGGTCCGCGGTGTCCGCGCACTCGGGCGTGATCGCGTAGAGGCCCCGCAGACGGCGCGCGCATCCTACTTGCATCGCCGTTCTCGTTTCCGATTCGCGCGCCCAGAAGAGGCGGTCGGGAAGGTACTGTCCCATGCCGGGCCGGAAGGCGTGCGCGAGCGCCTGCCACGTGTAGTCCTGCGCTTCGTAGACCGCGTCGCCGATGTCCAGGCCGCGCGCGAGGTTGGCGGCGAGCGCCGAAGCGAGCGTGCACCCGGAGCCGTGGTAGCTGCCGGGCAGGCGCTGCCAGGTATCGGCGCGCAGCACGCCGCCGCGGTGATAGAGCGTGTTCACGACGTCGGCCGTGGAATCGTGCGTGCCCGTGACCAGCACGTACTCGCAGCCGCTGTCGAGCAGCGCCTGCGCGCATTCGGCGAGGTCCGCGTCGTCGTTCTCGTCCTCGCCCGCGAGGCGCTTCAATTCGGGGATGTTGGGCGTGACCACGGTGCTCTGGGGCACCAGCAGCTCGCGGATCGCGGCCACCATGTCCTCGCTGGCGAACTCGTCGCCGCGGCCCGAGGCGAAGACCGGATCGAGCACCAGCGGCACGTCGGGATAGTCCGAGACCACCTCGGCCACCACGGTCACGATCTCGGTGGATCCCAGCATGCCCATCTTGAACGCCGCGACGGGCATGTCCTCGAGGATGCAGCGCGCCTGGTCGGCGACCCAGTCGGGATCGATCGCGAGGAAGGATTCGACGCCGGCCGTGTCCTGCACGGTGAGCGCGGTCACCACCGACAGCGGATAGCAGCCCATGCTCGCGAGCGCGAGCAGGTCGGCCTGCAGGCCCGCGCCGCTGGTGGGATCGGTCGCCGCGAACGTGAGGACCGCGGGAAGGGTTTGGACGGTCTCGTTCATGGGGAAGGGGCGAGCGGGGGGTTACACTTGAAACCCGGCCCGCGTTGCGCGCGCCAACCGGGGATCCTAGGATTACGACTGTCTTCAGGCGCGCGCGGGCGTATCCCTCGCATTCTACTCAACCGCCGACGCGTTCGCCCATGTCCTCGCCCGCCACTCAACCCCGATGCCTTCAAGACCTGGCGCTGCCTCGCGTGCGGCCTGATCTACGACGAGGCCGAGGGCTGGCCCGACGATGGCATCGCGCCGGGCACCCGCTGGGAGGACATTCCCGCCGGCTGGTGCTGCCCGGAATGCGGCGCGCGCAAGGACGACTTCGAGATGATCGAGTTCTGAGGACGGCCTCGCCTGCGGTACCCATTTCGAAAGAGCTTTAGAAGAAAGAACTTAGCAATTGTTTTGGCAGTAAAAAGTTGTTTTGACTGCACAAATGGAATAATCTGATTCCCCTATAGAGAACGCGGCAGGTGCGGCTCGCGAGCAGGGGGAGCTGACACCGCGACGGCCCGGGACGCTGCCCATCGGATGCGCGGGCACCCTTCGCTCCCGCAGCTGCCGATAACGAGATCGAGAGAACGCTTGGCGGATTCCAAGAACCTCACGGGCGTGCGCGTGATGGTCATCGACGACAGCAACACGATCCGGCGGAGCGCGGAGATATTCCTCATGCAGGCCGGATGCCAGGTGATCCTCGCCGAGAACGGATTCGATGCGCTCGCGAAGATCGCCGACCACCAGCCCGACCTCATCTTCGTCGACATCATGATGCCGCGGCTGGACGGCTACCAGACGTGCGCGCTGATCAAGAAGAGCGCCAAGCATCGCGCGACGCCGGTGATCATGCTTTCCTCGAAGGACAGCCTGTTCGACCGCGCGCGCGGCCGCATGGTCGGAAGCGACGAGTACCTCACCAAGCCTTTCACCAAGGAAAGCCTGCTGAAGGCGGTGGAGTCGCACCTCGCGCAGCGCAGTCCCGCGTGACACGAATTCGATATGGAGTGAGATAGGAACATGGCGATCAAGAAAATCATGGTGGTGGACGATTCGCCCACCGAGCGCGCGTTCATGGAAGGCGTGCTTGCGCAAGCGCGGCTACGAGGTGCTCCTCGTCGAAAGCGGCGAGACCGCCATCGAGCGCGCGAAGAGCGAGCAGCCCGACCTCATCCTCATGGACGTGGTGATGCCGGGGCTGAACGGCTTCCAGGCCACGCGCGCCATCACGCGCGAGGACAAGACCAAGCACATCCCGGTGATCATCTGCACGACGAAGGACCAGGAGACCGACAAGATCTGGGGCCTTCGCCAGGGAGCCAAGGACTACGTGACCAAGCCGCATCAGCGAGAACGACCTTCTCGAGAAGATCAAGGCGCTGGGATAACGCATGGCGCGGCGCACCGGCCTTCGCGAATTCCAGCTCTCGGTTGCGGAGCGCATCCGCACGGCGGCCTCGCGCACGGCGCTTTCGTCGAAGCTCGGCTTCCAGGTCGGCGCCGAGAACTGGTTCGTCGCGCTGCACCAGGTGAACGAGGTGATCCCCGTGCCCGCCGACGGTGCGGCGTGCCGCTCACCCAGTCGTGGTTCCGCGGCGTGTCCAACATGCGTGGCAACCTCTACAGCGTGATCGACTTTCTGCCGCCTTCCAGGGCGGCGAGGCCGACGGCCGCCGGCGTGGAGCGGCGCGTGATCCTCATCTCCGACCGGCTCGTGGCCGGCGCGGGGCTGCTCGTCTCGCGCATGCTGGGACTTCGCAGCCCCGAACAGTTCACGGCCGCTCCGCGGCCGCGCCGACGCGCGCGCCCTGGGTTGCGCGCGGTGTACACCGATGCCGGCGCACGCGCTGGCTCGAGCTCGATTTGCCCGCGCTCGTTCGAGAGCAGCGGTTCCTGGAAGTCGGCGCGTAGGAGACAAGGCCATGGCGAAAGCACAAGCAGTGAAACCCAAGTCCTCGATCGGCGACTTCTTCAAGCGCCTTGGCGGCGGCGGAGGATCCAAGCCCAAGGCCGCGGCGCGCCCCGGCACGCGATCGGCGTCGTCGTCGACGATGACCAACATCAAGGCGGTGAGCGCCACGGGCACGGGGTCCCGCCGGCGGCGGCCCAAGGTCGCGAAGGCTGAAGGCTCCGCTTCGCTCGCTCGCGCGGCTTCCACGTGCCCGTTCATCGGCAATCGCCCCATCACCGTCGCAGATGCAGGTCCTCGGCGTGGCGGCGGCGCTGCTGTTGCTGCTCACCGCCTTCGCGGTCTACCTCGACACCACGACGCGCACGCGCAACGCGACGTACGTGTCGATCGCCTCGCAGATGCAGTTCCACACGCAGCGCCTCGCGAAGGCGGCCGGCCTCGCGGCGCGCGGCCAGCGCGACCGCGTTCGCGCAGCTGCAGGACAGCCGCGACGAATTCGCGCAATACCTCAAGATCCTCCAGGAAGGCGGCTACGCCTTCGGCGTGAACGTGCCCGAGCGCGAGCCAGAAGCGACGCGCTCTCGAGCCGTGTCGACGACGTGGCGAAGCGCTGGCCGGAAAGCGCCGCGGCCGCGACCACGATCCTCAACGCGCAGAAGGACCTCGTGGCCCTCGCGCAGAACGTCTCGCAGGTCCGCGTCGGGCGCCGACGATCTCGCCGACCCAGACCCAGGAGCTCACCGGCCTCATGCAGCAATCGGGCTCGCGCCGCGCGCCAGGTGTTGCGCGCCAACCGCATCACCTTCCTCTCGGAGCGCCTGGGGCGCGGCGCCGCGGAGATCCTCGGCTCCGAGGTGATCGACCCCGAGGTGCCGTTCCTCATCGGCAAGGACACGAACGAGACGCGCGACGCTGATCCAGGCGCTCGAGAACGGCAACGAGGCGCATGGGCATGAGTGCGCTGCGCGATGCCGAGACGCGCGCCAAGCTGGCCGACCTGAAGAAGACAGTTCACGACGTTCGAGCAGAACGCGGGCCCGATCCTTCGCGAGCTGCAGAAGCTCGTGTCGGCGCGGCAGGCCGGCGCGCAGCTGCAGGCGGGCAGCGAGCAGCTCCAGGCCGCGGTGCAGGCACTGCAGGAGCACGCTGCAGGGAGAGACCGTCGAACCTCTCGCTACTCGCGATGGCGGTACTGGGCGCGCTGCTCGTCGTCGTGCTCGCGTGCTCATGGCGCTGCGCGTTCCTCGCCGACTCGCGCCGGCAGCGCGACCCAGGCCGAGGCGGAGAACAAGCGCAACCAGGAGGCGATTCTGCGGCTGCTGAACGAGATGGGCGACCTCGCCGACGGCGACCTCACGATCCGCGCGCAGGTGACCGAGGACATCACGGGCGCCATCGCCGACTCGATGAACTACACGATCGACGAGCTGCGCACCCTCGTGGCGGGCGTGAACAACGCGGCGATCCAGGTGACGCAGAAGACCGCGCAGGCGCAGTCGATCTCGGCCGAGCTGCTGGGTGCCGCGGAGCGCCAGTCGAAGGAGATCGAGGAGACGACCGCGCAGGTGCTGCAGGTCTCGCGCTCGATCTCGGAAGTGTCGTCCACCGCCGACGAAGGCGCGCGAGTGGCGCAGCGCTCGCTCGCGGCCGCCGACAAGGGCCGCGCCGCGGTGCAGAACTCGATCTCGGGCATGAACGACATCCGCGAGCAGATCCAGGAAACCTCGAAGCGGATCAAGCGACTCGGCGAGAGCTCCCAGGAGATCGGCGAGATCGTGGAGCTGATCTCGGACATCACGGAGCAGACGAACGTGCTCGCGTTGAACGCCGCCATCCAGGCCGCATCGGCCGGCGAGGCGGGGCGCGGCTTCTCGGTGGTCGCCGAGGAAGTGCAGCGGCTGGCGGAACGCTCCGGCGAAGCGACGAAGCAGATCGGCGCGATCGTGAAGACGATTCAGGCGGATACGCAGGACGCCGTGGCGGCCATGGAGAAATCGACGATGGGCGTGGTGGAGGGCGCCAAGCTCTCCGACGCCGCGGGCCAGGCGCTGTCCGAGATCGACTACGTGACGAAGAACCTCGCGCAGCTGATCCAGGCGATCTCGCAGGCGACGCACACGCAGGCCAATGCGACCACGCGAGGTCGCGCAGAACATGCAGGACATCCTCGAGATCACGCGCCAGACGACGCGCGGCACGCAGCAGGCGGCGGGCTCCATCCGCGACCTCGCGGCGGTGGCCCAGGAGCTGAAGAGCTCCGTCTCGGGCTTCAAGCTGTAGCGCGTACGCGAGACGCGAGGCGCATACCGGACATGGCAGCGAACCCGATCAACCGACTTCGATCTTGGCCCCCTTACGTGGGTCAAGACGGAGATCGACCACTCGCTCAACCAGGCGCGCGAGAACCTGGACAAGCTCGCGGCCAATCCCGGCCGATCGCGCGACCGGCCAAGTACATCCTCACGCACCTGCACCAGGCCACGGGCGCGCTCGCCATGGTGGGGCTGGGCGCGGCCACGCGCTTCAACGAAGAGCTGGAGAAGCTCGTCGCGTACCTCGAGGGCGAGGACGCGGCGCGCCTGCCGGGCTCGGTGGCCGTCGCGAAGAAGCGGCATCTCGGCGCTCTCCACGTACCTCGACTCGCTGCTGGGCGGCCAGCCCGACCAGTCCGATGCGCCTGCTCGCGCCGTACCTCGAGCTCAATCGCACGCGCGGCCAGATCGATGCCAACGAGGGCGATCTCTTCTATCCCGAATCTCGCCGCGACGCTGCCGCCGCTTCCGCGCCGCGAAGCGCTCGACGATGCGGTGCTCGCGAAGGCGCTCGCGTTGCAGCGCCAGCAGTACCAGCAGGGGCTGCTGCGCGTGATCAAGGGCGCGCGACGTCCCCGATGCGATGCGCCAGATGCACGGCGGCCATCACCGCCATCGAATCGCTGCAGGCCACGACGCCCAACCGCCCGTTCTGGTCCGCCGCCGCCGCGTTCTTCGATGCGCTCGTGTTCGGTGGCCTGGAGATCACGCCCGTCGATCAAGCCGCTCTTCGCCAAGCTCGACCAGCAGGTGAAGCAGCTGATCGAGGGCTCGGCCGAAGGTCGCCGAGCGCCTCTTCCGCGACCTGCTTTTGATGGTCGGACGCGCGCGGCCCGGTCTCCGAGCGCATCGTCGACGCTCAAGCAGGTCTATCGGCTCGAGCAGCTGATCGCCGTCCCCGATCGCGGGCTGCCAGCGCGGCCGACGACGAGGACCTGGTAACGATGGTCCGCGAGGTGCGCGAGCTCACCGGCGCAGCAGAAGGACACGTGGCTCAAGTACACCTCGGGCAATCGCGCCGCGCTCGAGCCGTTCGAAAAGCAGGCCAACGTGCTCGCCGAGCGCGCGAGCAAGCTTCCCAACCGCGACATCCGGCGGTGCTGGCCGGGCTCACCGACATCGCGCCGATGCTGAACGCCAAGGCGATCCCGCCGTCGGAGGCGCAGTCGCTCGAGGTGGCCACCGCGATGCTGTTCGTGGAATCGGCGCTCGAGAACTACTTCAAGCTGGGCGCCGATTTCGCGCGCCAGGCCAACACGGTCGCCGAGCGGCTGAAGGGCGCGATGGCGGGCGAAGCGCTGCCGCCCATGGACGCGATCGAGGGCGGGCTGCTCGACGAGATGACGCGCCGGGCGCAGGAAAAGCTGCTCATCTTCCAGGTGGGCCAGGAAGTGCAGGTGAACCTGCAGAACATCGAGCAGGTGCTCGACGGCTACTTCCGCGATCCCGCGCTGCGCGGCGATCTGGCCGGCCTGACCGCGCAGTTCGCGCAGGTGCAGGGCGCGCTGATGATCATGGAGCTGATGGAGGCGGCCGCGCTCAACGCCGCGGTCATGGCGCGCGTGCAGCAGTTCGCCGAAGGCTCGGTGGACGGAGCCGGCGAGGCGGCCGAGATGGTCGCCGACGGCTTGTCGGCCCTCGGCCTGTACATCACCGCATTGCAGCAAGGCTCCGCCTCGCCGCGCGACGTGCTGTTGCCGGCGCTGGTGCGCTTCGGCCTCGCGGAGCCGGAGGAAAGCCGCGCGGAGGCAGAGGTGCGGCGCACCGGCACGGTCTCGCCGCTCGATATCGAGGTGAAGAAGCAGAAGGTCCAGGCGCTGTACGAGGACTGGAAGGACAAGCCGGCAACCGACACGCGCCTGAGGCTCGAGAAAGCCGTCGGCGAGCTGCAGCGCGACGCCGCGGTAGTCTCCGACACCGCCGTCGCCCGCCGCAGCGAGGAAGCGCTGCAGGTCATCAAGGACGCGACGGCGCCGGACCAGACCGGCGTCTTCCGCGCGATCCAGGGGCTGGCACCCGAGAAGGCGCCGCAGACGCCCGCGCCGCAGGTCGTCCAGCTGGTGGATGCGCCGGGAGCGGAAATCGACAAGGAGCTGCTCGAGATCTTCCTCGAGGAGGCCGGCGAGGTCCTCGACACGATCGCGACCCATCTCGCGACCTGCACGCATGCCCCGCACGCCCGGGAGGGGCTCACCACCATCCGGCGCGGCTTCCACACGCTCAAGGGCAGCGGCCGCATGGTCGGGCTCACGGAGCTGGGGGAAATGGCCTGGCAGTGCGAGCAGGTGATGAACAAGTGGTTGAAGGACGAAAGGCCCGCGAGCGGCGAGCTGCTGGGCTTCATCGAGCTGGCGCGCGAATCGTTCCGGCACTGGGTGGAGGAGCTCAAACAGACCGGGTCCGCGGTGATCGACGGCGCGGAGATCGTGCGCCAGGCCGAGGCGCTGAAAAGCGAACCCAAGGCCGCGTCCGCAGCGCTCGCGCCGCCGCCTCCCGCTCCGGTCGCAGCCGAGCCGCCTCCGCGGGCAGCGGCTGCGGAGGAGCCGCTGGCGCTCGATTTCGCTTTCCCGGCATCCGCGCCGGAGCCCTCGCCCCAGGCCGAGCCCCAGTCCGCCGAAGTGCAACCCGCTGTGCCCGCTTTCGACTTCGAGTCGCTCGACCTGGGCAGCGCCCCCGCCGTGGCCGAGCCCGAAGCAATCCCGGTCGCCGCCGAGTCCGAAGCCAGGCCAGCGTTCGGGCACGAAGCGGAACCAGCCGCACCCGAACCCGAATCGCCGGTCCAGCCCACGCCGGCGGTGCCCGACCTCGCCGAGCTGCTCGTTGCCGCCCCGGAACCGGCGATCGTCGAGGAAGCCCGCCCCGAGCCGCCGCCCGCTGAGCCCGTGCCGGAGGTGGAGGAAGTCATCGAGGTCGGCAGCGCGACGCTGCCCGCGGCACTGTTCGCGATCTATGTCGGCGAGGCCGAGCAGCACGTCGCCTTGCTGGACGAGCAGATGTCGTTCATCGAGGCCGATCCGCTGCACCCGGTCGGCGCCGATTTCATGCGCGCGGCGCATACGCTTTCCAGCAGCTCGCGCACCACCGGCTTCGAGAGCCTGGCCGACGCCGCCTATGCGCTCGAGAAGTGGCTGCAGGACGCGATGGAGCTGCCGCCGGAATTCAACCCGCATCGCCTGCACGTCACGCGCGCTGCGATCGACGCCCTCAAGGCGATGGTGGAATCGGTGCGCGGCCGCGCGATGCCGTTCCCGCGCGAGGACGTGATCGCGCAGCTCGCGGGGCTGCGCGAGAGCCTGCGCGAGGCGCGCCGGACCGGCGAGGGGACGCATATCCGCATGCCCGGCATCGTGCGCGAGGCGCTCGAGGCGCGTGCCGAAGAGCAAGGGCGCGCCGAGGCGCCGTTACCCGCGCCGCCGGAGGCGCCGCCCGTACCCCCGGAGCCCGTGCGCGAGCCCGTGCACCAGGAAGCCGCCGCGCCGCGGCCCGTCGAAGCTGCGGCACCCGAGGCCGCCGCGCGGCCCGAAGCCGAACGCCCGTTCGAAGCCGGCAAGGACCAGCGCAAGATCACCGACGACGTCGATCGCGACCTGCTGCCGGTCTTCATCGAGGAGGCGAAGGAGATCGTACCGGCGGTGAGCGAGGCGGTGCGACGCTGGAAATCGGCGCCCGGGGACCACTCGCCGGCGGCCGACCTGCAGCGCCACCTGCACACCCTCAAGGGCAGCGCGCGCATGACGGGCCTCATGCGGCTGGGCGAGCTCGCGCACGTCCTCGAGGCGCGCATCAACGCGATCGACGAGCTCGAGACGCCGCCCGCCGCGCAGTTCGACGAGATCGAGGAGCGCGTCGACCGCTTCTCGCTCGCCCTCGAGCGCCTGATGCGCGGCGAGGACATCATCGAGGCCGAGCCGATCCGGGTTCCGGTGGGCGCCGTGTTCGAGCAGCAGAAGGACAAGCCCGCCGGGCTCGCCGTGATCGCGGCCGCCGCGCAGGAGGTCGCCCAGCGCGACGCGCAGCCTGCGGAGCTGCGCGAAGCGCGTTCCGCATTGCTGCGCGTGAACGCGGAGATGATCGACCGCTTCGTGAACGAGGCGGGCGAGCTGTCGATCGCGCGCTCGCGCATCGAGGGCGAGATGGCGGCGTTCAGGCGCGCCCTCGGCGACCTCACGGACAACATCGCGCGCATGCGCTCGCAGCTGCGCGAGATCGAGATCGCCTCCGAAGGCCAGATGCAGAGCACCATCAAGCTGAAGGAAGAAACCGGCGAGACCTTCGACCCGCTCGAGTTCGACCGCTTCTCGCGCATGCAGGAGCTCACGCGCTTCCTCGCCGAGTCCCTGGGCGACGTGATCACGCTGCACCAGGGGCTGCAGAAGAACCTCGACGAGACGGAGCTCGCGATCCACGCCCAGGCGCGCCTGAACCGCGATCTTCAGCAGGGGCTCATGGGCGTGCGCCTGGTGCCGCTGGGCAACCTCGCCGACCGCTTCTACCGCATCGTGCGCCAGACCGCGAAGGAGCTCGACAAGAAGGCCAACCTCGAGCTCAAGGGCACCCGGACGGAGCTCGACCGCTCGGTGCTCGAGAAGATGACCGCGCCCTTCGAGCATCTGCTGCGCAACGCGATCGCCCACGGCCTGGAGAAGCCCGAGGAGCGCGCGCGCGCCGGCAAGCCCGAGATCGGCGAGATCGCGATCGACGCCGCGCAGCGCGGCAACGAGGTCGTGCTGAGCGTGTCCGACGACGGTGGGGGGTTGAACTTCGCGCGCATCCGCCAGAAGGCGGTCGAGGCCGGCCTGCTCGCTCCCGACGTGGAGCTGCCCGATGCGCAGCTCGCCCAGTTCATCTTCATGCCCGGCTTCTCCACCGCGACGGAGGTGAACGAGATCGCGGGCCGTGGCATCGGCATGGACGTCGTCAAGAACGAAATCACCTCGCTCGGGGGGCGCATCGACATCAGCTCCGCGGCGGGGCGCGGCACCACGTTCAGCATCACGCTGCCGCTCACGCTCGCGGTCACCCAGGCGGTGATGCTGCGCGCGGGCCCGACGGTCTATGCCGTGCCTTCGGTGATGATCGACCAGGTGCAGGAATACAAGGCGGCGGCGTACGAGGAGGTGGCGACCGCGGGCGAGGTGGCATGGAAGGACAATCGCTATCCGCTGCGCTCGCTGCTGCCGCTGCTGGGCGAGATCGACACGGCCACGCCCGCGCGCCAGATCCCGGTGCTGCTGCTCAAGAGCGGCGTGCAGCGCGCCGCCATCCGCGTCGACGAGATCCTCGGCAATCGCGAGATCGTGGTGAAGACCATCGGCCCGCAGCTGTCGCGGCTCACGGGCATCGCGGGCGCGACGGTGCTCGGCACCGGCCAGGTGGTGCTCATCCTCAATCCGGTGCAGCTCGTGCACCGCGAGGCCCCGGTGGGCGGCGAGCTGCCGCGCGCCGCGCACGCGGCGTCCCCCGCGCCCCTGGTGGTCGAGCAGAAATCGGGCGCGCCGCTGGTGATGGTGGTGGACGATTCGCTCACCGTGCGCAAGATCACCGGCCGCATGCTCGCGCGCGAAGGCTACGAAGTGGCCGCGGCGAAGGATGGCGTCGACGCCTTGCAGCAGCTGCAGGACGTGCGCCCGGATTGCATCCTGCTCGACGTGGAGATGCCGCGCATGGACGGCTTCGAGTTCGCGCGCAACGTACGAGCCGACGAGGCGACGCGCGGCATCCCGATCATCATGATCACCTCGCGCACCGCCGACAAGCACCGCAACCACGCGCTCGAGATCGGCGTGAACGAGTACATGGGCAAGCCCTACCAGGAAGACCAGCTGCTCGCGCTGATCAAGCGCTACACGCAGGAATCGGCGCTTGCCTAGGGGCTAGCGGAAGTAGAGCAGCACCGCAGCGCCGAGCGCGATGCGGTACCACCCGAAGGCGCGGAAGTCGTGGTGCGCCACGTAGCGGATGAGGCCCTTCACCGCCGCGAGCGCCGCGACGAAGCTCACCGCGAAGCCCACCGCTATCACGGCGAGGTCGTCGGCGGAGAGCAGCGCGCGGTTCTTCACGAGCTCGTAGCCGGTCGCGGCGAACATGACCGGGATCGCGAGGAAGAACGAGAACTCGGTGGCCACCGCGCGCGCGAGCCCGAACATCATCCCGCCCATGATCGTCGCCCCGGAGCGCGAGGTGCCGGGAATGAGCGCGAAGCACTGGGCGATGCCGACCACCAGCGCGTCCTTCCATGTCATGTCGTACATGCTGAGCACCCGCGCGGCGGGCCGGCGCGAGTACCAGCGCTCCACCGCGAAGATCACCAGGGCCCCGGCGGCGAGGGCGATCGCCACGCTGGTGGGGTTGAAGAGGAACTTCTTGATCTGCGCATGGAAAGCGAGGCCCACGATCGCGGCCGGCAGGAAGGCCACGAACAGGTTCGTCGCGAAGCGCTGCTGGACCGGGTCGTTGCCCAGGCCCGCGAAGGCGCGCACGATGCGCACCCGGAACTCCCAGCACACGGCGAGGATCGCGCCCAGCTGGATCACGATGTCGAAGATCTTGCCCTTCTCGCCGTTCTCGCCGAGCAGGTCGGAGACGATGATCAGGTGGCCGGTGGACGAGACGGGGAGGAATTCGGTGAGCCCCTCGACCACTCCCAGGAGCAGGGCGTTGAGCAGGGCATGGATCTCCATCGGGCGGCCAGCGCGCTATCCGCGCTGGTAGATCTCGCCGCCCTGGCGCACGAACTCCACCGCCTTCACTTCCATGCCCTTCGCGAGCGCTTCCTGCTCCGAAACGCCCAGCTTCGCGGCGAACTCGCGCACGTCCTGGGTGATCTTCATCGAGCAGAAGTGCGGGCCGCACATGGAGCAGAAGTGCGCGAGCTTGGCGCCTTCCTGGGGCAGCGTCTCGTCGTGGAACTGGCGCGCCTTGTCGGGATCCAGGCCCAGGTTGAACTGGTCCTCCCAGCGAAACTCGAAGCGCGCCTTGGACAACGCGTTGTCGCGGATCTGCGCGCCAGGATGTCCCTTGGCGAGGTCGGCGGCGTGCGCGGCGATCTTGTAGGTGATGATGCCGTCCTTCACGTCGTCCTTGTCGGGCAGGCCGAGGTGCTCCTTGGGCGTCACGTAGCAGAGCATCGCGGTGCCGTACCAACCGATCTGCGCCGCGCCGATGCCGCTGGTGATGTGGTCGTAGCCGGGCGCGATATCGGTGGTGAGCGGGCCCAGCGTGTAGAACGGTGCCTCGTGGCAATGCTCGAGCTCGAGGTCCATGTTCTCCTTGATGAGCTGCATCGGCACGTGGCCGGGGCCTTCGATCATCACCTGGCAGTCGTGCTTCCAGGCCACACGGGTGAGCTCGCCCAGGGTCCTGAGCTCCGCGATCTGCGCCTCGTCGTTCGCATCGTAGATCGAGCCCGGCCGCAGCCCGTCGCCGAGGGAGAACGACACGTCGTACGCGGCCATGACCTCGCAGATCTCCTCGAAGCGCTCGTAGAGGAAGGACTCGCGGTGATGGGCGAGGCACCATTTGGCCATGATCGAGCCCCCGCGCGACACGATGCCGGTCATGCGGCTCGCGGTCATCGGGATGAAAGGCAGGCGTACTCCGGCGTGGATGGTGAAGTAATCCACGCCCTGCTCCGCCTGCTCGATGAGCGTGTCTCGGAAGATCTCCCAGGTGAGCTCCTCCGCCTTGCCGTCCACCTTCTCGAGCGCCTGGTAGATCGGCACGGTGCCGATCGGCACCGGGGAATTGCGCACGATCCACTCGCGCGTTTCGTGGATGTGGCGCCCCGTGGACAGGTCCATCACCGTGTCGGCGCCCCAGCGGATCGCCCAGGTCATCTTGTCGGCCTCCTCGCCGATCGAGGACGAGAGCGCGGAATTGCCGATGTTCGCGTTGATCTTCACCAGGAAGTTGCGCCCGATCACCATCGGCTCGCTCTCGGGATGGTTCACGTTCGAGGGGATGATGGCCCGGCCGCGCGCCACCTCGTCGCGCACGAACTGCGGCGTGATCTCTTCGGGAATGCACGCGCCGAACGATTCGCCGCGGTGCTGGCGGCCCATGAGCTGGGCGAGCTTGCGCCCCGCGGGGCCTGTGGCCTCGAGCCCCGCCAGGTACTCGCGCCGGCGCAGGTTCTCGCGGATCGCGACGAATTCCATCTCGGGCGTGACGGTGCCACGCCGCGCGTAGTGCATCTGGGTCACGATCGCGCCGGCCCGCGCGCGCCGGGGCAGGCGCTTCAGCTCGAAGCGCAGCTCGGCGAGCCGCGCGTCGTCCAGCCGCTCGCGCCCGAAGCGCGAGCTGGGGCCGTCGAGCCGCTGGGTATCTGCGCGTTCCTCGATCCAGCGCGCGCGCAGCGGCGCGAGGCCGGAGCGGATGTCGATGCGCACCGCCGGGTCCGTATATGGTCCGCTCGTGTCGTAGACGTACACCGGCGGATTGGGCTCGGCCCCGAAGGCGGCGGGCGTATCGCTCTGCGAGACTTCACGCATCGGCACGCGCAGGTCGGCCCGCGAGCCCGGGAAGTAGACCTTGCGCGAGCGCGGCAGGGGCTGGATGGCGGCCTCGTCCACGTGGGCGGTAGCAGCGACGAATTTCGGTGTCGCGTTCATGGCAGCGGCTCCTTCGGGAGGCGCCGGCGCAGGGAGCAGGAAAGGCGGGGCCGATCACGCTCCCTACGCCGGAATGACCCGGATCAGGTTCCAAGGGACTCTCTCACCGGGAGGCCTTCGCACCTCGCCGGACCCCTGCGTTTCGAACGTCGAGTATACCAACTGCCCGGGCGCGCGGCGCCGGTCAGGATTTCGCCGCCACGGCGGCACGCAGCACGTCCTGCAGCGCGGCGATCGGCTCGGGGCGGTCGAAGAGCGCCGCGCGGTTGCGCCCGATCGCCTCGCGCAGTGCTGCGTTGCGGTCGCGGTCGCGCGCCGAATCGAGGGCGATGCGCACGTAATGCTGGGGCGATGCGGCCACCAGCTCGGCGAGCCCCATCGCCTCGAGCATCGCGGCCGTCTGCCGGGCGCGCATGAAGCGGCCGGGCAGGGCGACCACCGGCGTTCCCGCCGCGAAGGCATCGAGGCTGGTGTTGCCCCCCGAGAAGCGCACCGTGTCGAGCACCACGTCGGCGAGCGAGAGCACGCGCCGGAAGAGCTCGCCGTTCACGCGCGGCAGGAACTTGACCTGTCCGCGCGCCGGAATGCCGCGGCGCGCGAGCGTGCGCTGCAGCCGGTCGGCGAACTGGCGCGTGACTGCGGCCACCGGCGCGCGGAAGAACGCGAGCACCGCATGCGGATCTGCCTCGAGCAGGTCTGCGAGCAGCGCATCCATCTCGGGATGCACCTTGAAGAGCGATTGTGCGCACACGTAGATGCGTGAGTCGGCCGGCAGGCCGAAATCCCCGCGTGCGGCGCGTGCGGGCGGCGCCGGCATTGCGTAATCCACGCCGAGACCCGGAAGCGCGACAAGCCGCTCCACGTAATGACCGGCGGCGTCGGGCGGCTCCATCATGCCGCAGGTGAGATACAGGTCGATCGCGTCGCTGCCCGTGGTGACCGGGTGGCCCCATCCGGCGCACTGCACGGGCGCGAGCCGCAGGGCCGCGAGCACGTAGCTCGCCGGGGTCATCCCGACCTCCGGATGCACGATCACGTCGAGATCGTCCGCCGCGAGGCGCGCCGCCGCTTCGGCGATGCCGCCGCGCAGGGTGACGAAGTGCTCGCTCGCAGCGGCGATGCGGCCCGTGAAGTCATCGGAGATGGGAGCGCTGTGGTAGACGAAGCGCTCGAACCGCCGCGCGTCGAGCCCCGTGACCCAGCGTTCGAAATAGCGGCCGGCGGTGCAATCGCGAAAGATGGCCCCGACGAATCCGATGCGCAGCCGGCCCTCGGCGCCGCGGCGCGCGCGCCGCTCGGCGCGCCACTCGGGCCGGACGCGCGCGGCCAGCTGCGCCACGAATCCCGAGTGCGCGCGCTGCAGCTCGCGATCATCCTCACCCTGGTAGGCGAGCAGGAAGTTGTTGCGTTGCAGGTGGAAGACGTCGCCAGCGCGCTCGAGCCAGCGGGGAATCTCGCGCACCAGGTCCGCGAGACCGTCCGAATAGCGTTGCCGCCAGCGCGCGAGGTCCTGCGCATCCTCGTAGACCTGCGGCAGCAGCAGGCGCGCGCCGAGGGCGACACGCAGGTCCCCGGGATCGCGCGCGCGCGCCAATGCGAGCGCGGCGAGCGCGCCGGGGGCCTCGCCCAGCTCCTGCTTCACGACGGCGCGCAGCGTCTCCGTGGCGGGGGCGCCCGGATCCAGGCGCGACGCTTCGGCAAGGGCGCGATCGGCGTCTTCCCAGCGCCAGTACTCGCCGAAGAGCAATCCCAGCTCGCGCCAGGTCTGCGCGTCGGCGGGGACGGCGCGCTCGGCCGCGGCGGCGCTGGCCAGCGCGCCGACCGATTCACCCTGGTCCGATTGCACGCGCGCCAGCATCGCCCAAAGGCGTGCATCCGCAGGTAGCGCAGCGACCGCCCGCTCGAGCGCCACGCGCGCCTCGCCGGGTCGGTCGAGTGCAAGCAACAGCGCGGCCAGGTGCTGGTGCGCCGAGGCAAGCCCCGGCTGGAGCGCGAGCGCGGCGCGCAATGCCGCGATGGCCGCGGGCGTGTCACCGACCCGCTGCTCCACGGACGCAAGGTGCAGCTCGAGCATGGCGGAGGGCGTGCGCAGGCGGGCGCGCAACGCCACGAGCGCCGTGCGCGCCTGCGCGAGTCGACCGAGGGCGGCCTGGGCGCGCGCGGCGAGGAACGCGGCTTCGTCATCACCCGCGGCCTCGAGCGGGCCGAGGCGTTCGAGCGCGCGTTCCCCGTGGCCCTCCTCGATCTCGAGCTCGGCCAGCTGGAGCAGCACCGGCGCGGCGCATCCGGGCTCGGCCGCGAGCCGCTCGAGCAGCGGCCGCGCCTCACGGCGCAGCCCCGCGGCGAGCAGGCGCCGCGCTTCGGAAAGCAGAGCGGGATCGGGGGACATCTTGCGCGGGTTTGGCGAAGCGCTGCGGGGCCGTAGCGCGTCCGAATGTGCGCGACGCACGCCGCCGGGTCAAGCCCGGAGCCGAAACTATTTGACTGAGTAATTATACGAATGTATAGTTACGTTTCAGCCATCCCGCGAGAGCCATGCGATGCCGCGTCCTTCCCGCAGCCTCGACCGCGTCCTGCTCGCCGCGGGGCGCGCACTGCTGCCTGAGGTGGGATGCGCGGGCCTCACGATCCGCCAGGTGGCTGAGGCGGCGCGCGTGAACATCGGCATGTTCCATTACCACTTCAAGACGCGCGAGGCCTTCCTGCGGGCCGTGATGCAGGAGACCTACGAGGAGATGTACGGCGGGCTCGCGCTCGCAGCCTTGCGGCCCAGCGACCTCGCGCCGGCGGCGCTGCTGCGGGCGGCCCTGCGTACGCTCGGGCGGTTCGCGCGCGACAACCGCAAGTTCATTGCGCGCGTGCTCGCCGATGCGCTGGGCGGAGAGCGCTGCGCGCGTGACTTCCTGAAGGAAAACCTGCCGCGCCACGTGACGGTGCTCCTGGGCCTGATCGCCGAAGGGCAGGCGCGCGGCGAGCTCAAGCCCATGCCCCCCACCCAGGCGCTCGCGGTGTGCGCCGGATCCCTGGTGATGCCGATCCTGGTGGGCGGCTCGTTCATCGACAGCGGCGAGATGTCGCGCGCCTCGGCGAGGGCGCTGGGCAATGCGCTGCTCACCGACGCCGCGATCGACCAGCGCATCGAGCTCGCGCTCGAAGCCCTGCGCGCGCCCGCGCGCCCCGCCGCCAGGCGCCCCACGCGCACCACGAAAGGCAAGCCATGAATCGATTCCTTCCCCTGCTGGCCGCCGCCCTCGTGACGGGATGCGGCGCGCCGGATCCGGGCACCCTGCAGGGCTACGCGGAGGGCGAGTACGTGCGCGTCGCCGCGCCGTTCGCCGGAACGCTGGTCCGGCTCGAGGTGGCGCGTGGCGCGCGGGTGCAATCCGGCGCGCCGTTGTTCGCGCTCGAGTCCGAGAACGAGGCCGCGGCGCGCAGGGAGGCGGAAGACCGCCTGCGGCATGCCGAGGCGCAACTCGACAACGCGCGCAAGGGCCTGCGGGCTTCCGAGCTCGAGGCGCTGCGCGCGCAGCTGGGACAGGCACAGGCCGCGGCGAGCTTTTCGGCCAAGGATTACGAACGCACCACGGAGCTCGTGAACAAGGGCTTTCTGAGCCCCCAGACGCTCGACCAGGCGCGTTCGAACCGTGACCGCGACCGCATGCGCGTCGCGGAGCTGCAGGCGCAGATCCGCACCGGGCACCTCGGCAGCCGGCCCGACGAGGTACGCTCCGCCCAGGCCGACGTCGCCGCCGCCCGCGCGTCGCTCGAGCAGGCCGATTGGGCCCTGCGCCAGAAATCCGTGGCATCGACGGTGAGCGGGGTGGTGACCGACACCAACTTCGTGCGCGGCGAGTGGGTGGCGGCCGGCGCGCCGGTCGTCGCGCTGCTGCCGCCGGAGAACATCAAGGTGCGCTTCTTCGTGCCCGAGACGCGCCTGGGGGCGGTGCGCGTGGGCCAGGCGGTCGAGCTCGCCTGCGACGGGTGCGCGGCGCGGATTCCGGCCCACGTGACCTTCATCGCGCCGCAGGCCGAGTACACGCCGCCGGTGATCTACAGCCGCGACAATCGCTCGAAGCTGGTGTTCCTCGTCGAGGCGCGACCCGCCGCGATCGATGCGCCGAAGCTGCACCCGGGACAGCCCGTCGACGTGAGTCTGGAATGACGGGCATGCCCGCGACCCGCGAGGCCGAGGCGCCCCTCGTGATCGACGTGGAGGGTCTCACGAAGCGCTTCGGCGACAAGACCGTGGTCGACGATTTCTCGCTGCGGGTGCGGCGCGGCCAGATCTACGGCTTCCTCGGCCCCAACGGCAGCGGCAAGACCACGACGATCCGCATGCTCTGCGGGCTGCTCACGCCTGACGCCGGCCACGGCACCTGCCTGGGGCACGACATCATCACGGAGTCGGCAATCATCAAGCGCGAGGTCGGATACATGACCCAGCGCTTCAGTCTCTACGAGGACCTTTCGATCCGCGAGAACCTCGATTTCGTCGCGCGCATGTACGCGATGCCCGACCGGGCGGCGCTGGTGGGGGCCACCCTCGAGCGCCTAGGGCTCGCCACACGCCGCCGCCAGCTCGCCGGGACGCTTTCGGGGGGCTGGAAGCAGCGCCTCGCGCTCGCCGCGTGCCTGCTGCACGATCCGCAGCTGCTGCTCCTCGACGAGCCCACCGCCGGCGTCGACCCCGGCGCGCGGCGCGACTTCTGGGACCACATCCACCAGCTGGCCGGCGAGGGCATGACGGTGCTGGTGAGCACGCATTACATGGACGAGGCGGAGCGCTGCCACGCGCTCGCCTACCTCGCCTACGGAAAGCTGCTGGTCAGCGGGACCGCGCAGGAAGTGATCGACCAGGCGGGGCTCGCGACGTGGTCGATCGAGGGCGGAAGCGCCGAGCTGCTGAAGGTTGCCAGCGAGCTCAAGCATGCGGCCGGAGTCGAGATGGTGGCCCCGTTCGGGGCTTCGATCCACGTGAGCGGCACCGATGCCGGCGCGCTCGAGCGCACGCTCGCGCCGCTGGCCGGGCACGAGGGGCTGCGGGTGCGGCGGGTCGAGCCCGGGCTCGAGGACGTCTTCATCCACCTCACGCGCGCGCGCGGGGCGGAGGGCTGAGCGATGTTCACCTGGCACCGCTTCATCGCCGTACTCATGAAGGAGTTCGTGCAGATGCGCCGCGACCGGCTCACCTTCGCGATGATGATCGGCGTGCCCGTGATGCAGCTCGTGCTGTTCGGCTACGCGATCAACCTCGACCCGAAAGGCCTGCCGACGGCGGTGGTGAGCTCCGAGCAGAGCGTCTTCTCCCGCAGCCTCGAGCGCGCACTCGAGAACACCGGCTACTTCCGCGTGGTGGCGCAGCCGGCGACGGTGGCCGAAGCCGACAAGCTGGTGGCCGACGGCGACGTGCAGTTCGTGATCCAGCTGCCCGAGGATTTCGCGCGCCGCATCCAGCGCGGCGAGCGCCCGCCGGTGCTGGTGGTGGCCGATGCGACCGACCCCGCGGCCACCGGCAACGCCATCGCGGCGCTGCAGGCCGTGAACTACTCCGGCCTCGACCGCGACCTGCAGGGCCCGCTCGCCGCGCAGCGCGCCGGAGCGCCGCCCTTCGAGCTCATCGTGCACCGGCGCTACAACCCGGAGGGCATCACCGCGTACAACATCGTCCCGGGGCTCATGGGCGTGGTGCTCACGATGACGATGGTGATGATGACCTCGATCGCGATGACCCGCGAGCTCGAGCGCGGCACGATGGAGAACCTGCTCGCCACGCCCGTGACGCCGCTCGAGGTGATGACCGGCAAGATCGTGCCCTACATCGTGGTGGGCTACGTCCAGGTGGTCGTGATCCTGACGGCGGCGAAGTTCCTCTTCGAAGTGCCGATGGTCGGCAGCCTCGCGCTGCTCTCGGGCGTGCTGATCTTCTTCGTCGCGACCAACCTCTCGATCGGATTCACGTTCTCCACGCTCGCGCGCAACCAGATGCAGGCGATGCAGATGACGTTCTTCTTCTTCCTGCCCTCGATGCTGCTGTCGGGGTTCATGTTCCCGTTCCGCGGGATGCCGGGCTGGGCCCAGACGCTCGGCGAGGTCCTCCCGCTCACGCACTTCCTGCGCATCGTGCGCGGCATCCTGCTCAAGGGCAGCACGTTCGGCGACATCGCCGGGCAGGTGTGGGCGCTCGTGGCGATCATGCTGGTGATGTCGGCCGCCGCCCTGGTGCGCTACCAGCGCACGCTCGACTGATCCAGCGCAAGCGAGACGCCATGCGGCTTTGCTACAATTCGCGCTGGTTTCGTCCGCCCGGCACCCGCCCCGGCCACCCCCTCCGCCATGAACATCGAGCAAGCGCGCTACAACATGATCGAGCAGCAGATCCGCCCGTGGGAGGTCCTCGATCCCGTCGTGCTCGAGCTGCTTTCCGAGGTGAAGCGCGAGAATTTCGTCCCGCCGGAGCACCGGTCACTCGCCTTCGCGGACCTCGAGGTCCCGCTGGGCCACGGCGAATCGATGATGCAGCCCAAGATCGAGGCGCGCTTCCTGCAGGAGCTCGCGTTGCAGCCGCAGGACGCGGTGTACGAAGTGGGCACCGGATCGGGCTACCTCACGGCGCTGCTGGCGCGCCGGACGCGGCACGTGACGAGCGCGGAGATCCACGCGGACCTGAGCCAGCGCGCCGCGGAGAGCCTGCGCGCGGCCGCGGCGAGGAACGTGACGCTGCTGGTGGGCGACAGCGCCGGCGCGCCGCTCGCCGAGTCGGCCTTCGACGTGATCGTGCTCACCGGATCCGTCCCCGTCCTCCCGCAGGCGTTCCTCGACCGGCTGAAGCCCGGCGGGCGCCTCATCGCAGTGGTGGGCGACGATCCGGTGATGAAGGCGATCCTCGTCCGCAGTCCGGTCGCGGGCTCGTTCGTGCACACCGAGCTCTTCGAGACGCTGCTCAAGCCGCTGGTCAACGCGCCCCAGCCGCCGCGCTTCCGCTTTTGAGGAGCACGGCGCCGGGAAATCCCCCACGCCCGGGCGCGACACCCTCTGCCCGCAACCTCGATCGCCGCGGCGAAACAGATCGGATGATGCCATGAGACTTTCTTCCCTTGTGCTTGCGCTCGCACTCGCCAGCGGCCCCGCCGCCGCGGCCGACCTGGTCACGCTGTACCGCGACGCGCTGGTGAGCGACCCCGTCTACCAATCCGCGCGCTCCCAATACCAGGCCAGCATCGAAATTCTGCCGCAGGCGCGCGCCGGCTACCTGCCGCTGCTCTCGGCGAGCGGCGCGATCTTCCGCAACCACGTGTCCCGCGACGGCGTGCCCGACTTCGACTACGACACCAAGAGCGTGGCCATCACGCTTTCCCAGCCCATCTTCAGGGCGCAGAACTGGATCGCCATCACCCAGGCGCAGCAGGAAGTGCTGCAGGCCGAGGCGACGCTCGCCGCCGCGCAGCAGGACGTGGGCCTGCGCGTGGCCCAGGCCTACTTCGACGTGCTCCTCGCGCAGGACAACGTCGCCCTGTCGGGGGCGCAGAAGAGCGCGATCTCCGAGCAGCTCGCGCAGGCCAAGCGCAACTTCGAGGTGGGCACGGCGACCATCGTCGATACCCTCAACGCGCAGGCGAGCTACGACCAGGCGGTGGCCAAGGAAATCTCCGACAGGAACGACCTCGAGGTGAAGCGGCGCGCGCTGCAGGTGCTGCTCGGCAAGATCCCCGATGGCCTCGCGCCGCTGCGCGACCCGCTCGAGCTCGCGCAGCCCAAGCCCAACGACATCGAGGCCTGGGTCAAGTCGGCTTCCGAAGCGAGCTTCCAGGTGGCCGTGGCGCGCGCGGGATTCGAGATCGCGCGCGAGGAAGTCGATCGCCAGCGCGCCGGTCACCTGCCGACCGTCGACCTCTCCGGGAGCCTGTCGCGCGTGAACGATCCCAGCTCGGTGCTCGCCCCCGTCTCGCCGATCGCCAACGTGGGCAGCGTCGGGGTCACGGTCTCGGTGCCGATCTTCTCGGGCGGGATCATCCAGTCGCGCTATCGGCAGGCGCTCGCCTCGCGCGACCGCGCCGAGCAGGACCTTGAAGGCACGCAGCGCACCGTGGCCCAGTCCGTGCGCGCCAGCTTCCTCAACGTGACCAACGGCATCGCGCAGGTACGCGCGCTCGAGCAGGCGCTCGTGTCCACGCAGAGCCAGCTCGATTCCACGATCCTGGGACGCGACGTGGGCGTGCGCACCAGCGTCGACGTCCTGAACGCGCAGCAGCAGGTATTCCAGACGCGGCGCGACCTGCAGTCGGCGCGCTACAGCTACCTGCTCAACCTCCTGCGCCTGAAGGCGGCCACGGGCGTGCTTGCCGAAGCCGACATCGAGCAGGTGAACCGGGCGCTCGTCCGCTAGCGCCGCACCGTGCCCGCGGCGGGTGCCGCGAGCACGGCAGCGAGCCATGCCATGAGGCGTTCGACGGCGCCGCGGTGGGCTTCGACGAAGGCGCCGGCCTGCGCGCCCATCGTGCGGGCGCGCTCGGCATCGGCGGCCAGCGCGCCGGCGGCCGCGAGCGCCTCGCGGGCGTCGTGCACGCGCAATGCCGCGCCCGCGGCGATCGCGCTCTCCGAGGCTTCCTCGAAGTTGTAGGTATGCGGCCCGACGATGACCGGCCGGCCCAGCGCGCACGCCTCGATCAGGTTCTGCCCGCCGAACGGCAGCAGGCTTCCGCCCATGAGCACCACGTCCGCCGCCTCGTAGTAGGCGAGCATCTCGCCCATGGAGTCGCCGATGAGCACGCGCACCGCGGGATCGACGGGGCGCGCGTCGGAGCGCCGTGCCGTGGCGAAGCCGCGGGCGCGCGCGAGCGCGGCCACTTCGTCGAAGCGCTGCGGATGGCGCGGCACGATCACGAGCAGCACTTCGGGCGGCGGCGGCTCGGCCGCGAGCGCGTCGAGCAGCAGCGCCTCCTCGCCTTCGCGCGTGCTGCCGGCCACCCAGATGCGCCGCTGCGCGCCGAAGAGCGCGCGGAATTCGCGGCCGCGCTCGCGCGATTCGCGCGGCACCGCGAGATCGAACTTCACGTTGCCCGTCACCGCCACGGAGCCTGCGCCGAGCGCCACGAAGCGCCGCGCGTCCGCCGCGGTCTGCGCCGCGATGCCCGCGAGGTTGGCGAGCGCCCAGCGCGTGAGCCCGGGAAAGCGCGCGTAGCGGCGCTCGGAGCGCGCCGAGAGCCGCGCGTTGGCGAGCACCACCGGGACCCCCGCGCCGCGGCATTCCTCGAGCAGCCGCGGCCAGATCTCGGTCTCGAGCACGATGCCCAGCTCGGGCCGGAAGCGCGCGACGAAGCCGCGCACGGCGAATCCCATGTCGTACGGAAGCCACGCGCGCTCCACGCGATCGCCCAGCAGCGCCTGGCCGGTCGCGCGCCCCGTGGGCGTCATGTGGGTGAGCAGGATGCGGTGGTGCGGATAGCGCAGGGCGAGCGCCTCGATGATCGGCAGCGCCGCGCGCGTCTCGCCCACGGACACCGCATGGACCCAGATGCGCGGTGCCGCATCGACCGGCGCGTAGCGCCCGAAGCGCTCGCCCACCCGGTAGAGGTATCCGCGCTGGCGGCGCGCGCGCCAGGCGAGCCGCAGCAGGACCAGCGGCGCGGCGGCAAGCCACGCGAGCGCGTATGCGAAACGCATCATGGCGTGCCGGGGCGCGCGCCGATCGCTTCGAGCACCGCCGCGACGTCCGGGACACGGCCCACGCCGCCGAGGTTGGTCGCGCCGCTGTCCCCGTAGAGCCCGGTGAGCGACGGATCGGTGGCGCAGTAGATTCCGACGGTGGGGCGCCCGAGCGCCACCGCGAGGTGCGTGAGGCCCGTATCCACGCCCACGACGCCATCGGCATGGGCGAGCAGCGCCGCCGCCTCGGCGAGAGTGGTCGCGGGCGCGGCCATGGCGCCCGGAACGGCGGAGGCGAGCCGGGCCGCGGTGCTGCGCTCGGCCTCGCTGCCGCCCGGAAAGACGGCCGCAATCCCGTCCGCGCAAAGGATGCGCGCGAGCGCGACCCAGCGCTCCTCGGGCCAGCGCTTCGCGGCGCGGCTGGCGGCGTGCAGCAGCACCCGGTAGCGCGCGCGAGGGGCCCAGGCCGGCGGGGCGGGCGGCGCGACGATTCCGTAGCGCGCTGCGGCCTCCGGCGCGTACCCGAACACCTTGGCGACGAGCTGCCGGTTGCGTTGCGCCGCGTGCAGGCCGCGCGATACCGCGATGCGCACGTCGTAGAAGCGCGCGGCGAAGCGCTCGCGCGCGCTTCCCGCATCGAAGCCGAACACCGGCGCGCCGGCGAATCCGGCGACGATGCCGCTCTTGATGAGCCCCTGGCTGTCGATCACGTAGTCCCAGCGCCCCGCGCGCAGCTGCGTGCGCAGCGCGCCGAGCCGGCGCCACTGCGCGGCAACGGCGGGATGCTCGCGCAGGCGTCGCAGGCCCACGGGCAACACCTCGGCCACCGCGGGATGCAACCTCACCAGGTCCGCGTACGATTCCTCCACTGCCCAGCCGACGTGGGCGCCCGGCAACCAGCGCGACAGATCGGTGGCCGCGGGAAGGTGGTGGACCACGTCGCCCAGCGAGGAAAGCTTCACGAACAGGATGCGCGGCGCGGGCATGGCGCATTCTAATCCGCCGCCCCAAGGGTAGAATGGCGCCCTTCGCAGCCGCCGTCCCATCGAACCGCCGTGGCGACACCCGCCGACGAGAAACTTCCCATCACCGTCGCCATCATCGCGCTGAACGCCGGCTCGCAGATCGGCCCGTGCCTCGCGAGCGTGGCCTTCGCCGACGAGGTCCTGGTCGTCGATTCCGGGAGCGGCGACGACACCGTCGAGATCGCGCGGCGCCACGGCGCGCGGGTGGAGTCGCGCGAGTGGCTGGGCTTCGGCCGGCAGAAGCAGCTCGCCGTGTCGATCGCGCGCCACGACTGGGTGCTGTGCCTGGACGTCGACGAGCGCGTGAGCGAGCCGCTCGAGCGCTCGATCCGCGCGGCGATCGCGGGCGGGCGCTATCGCGCGTGGCGCATGGCGCGGCGCAACCGCTTCCTCGGCCGGTGGCTTGCGCACGGGGAGGGATATCCCGACTGGACGTTGCGCTTCTTCCACCGCGCCCACGCGAGCTGGTCGAACGACGAGGTGCACGAGGCGGTCCTCACCACCGCGGAAGTGGGGCGCCTGGACGGCGACCTGCTGCACGATTCCGCCGAGGACGTGTCCGCCTACCTCGCCAAGCAGAATCGCTACACCACGCTGCACGCACGCGCGCTCTACGACCAGGGCGTGCGCGCGGGCTACTGGAGGCTCATCGCGAGCCCGCTTGCGCGCTTCGTGAAGTTCTACTTCCTGCGCCTGGGATTCCTCGACGGCGGGCCGGGATTCGCGCATATCGCGATCGGCTGCAACAATACGCTGCAGAAGTACCTGAAGCTCATCGAGCTGGACAAGACGGGCGCGAGGCCCGAAGCGCGAGGCATGCCATGATCCTGGTGACCGGCGGAGCGGGATTCATCGGCTCCAACTTCGTTCTCGACTGGATAGCGGCCGGCGGCGAGCCGGTGGTGAACCTGGACAAGCTCACCTACGCGGGCAACCTCGCCAACCTCGCCGCGCTGGCCGCCGACGCGCGCCACCGTTTCGTGCGCGGCGACCTGTGCGACGGGCAGCTTCTCGAGCGGCTCTTCGCCGAGCACCGGCCGCGCGCGGTGGTGCACTTCGCGGCCGAAAGCCATGTCGACCGCTCGATCCATGGCCCCGCGGCCTTCGTGCAGACCAACGTGGTGGGCACCTTCACGCTGCTCGAGGCCGCGCGCGCGTGGTGGCAGGGGCTCGAAGGCGAGGCGCGCGCCGCCTTCCGCTTCGTGCACGTTTCCACCGACGAGGTATACGGCTCGCTCGGGGAATCCGACCCGCCCTTCTCCGAGGCCACTGCCTACGCGCCCAACAGCCCGTATTCCGCCTCGAAGGCGGGCTCGGATCACCTGGTGCGCGCCTACCACCACACGTACGGCCTGCCCGTGATCACCACCAACTGCTCGAACAACTACGGCCCGTTCCAGTTTCCCGAGAAGCTCATCCCGCTCACCATCGCCAACGCGCTCGAAGGCAAGCCGCTCCCGGTGTACGGGGACGGCCGCCAGGTGCGCGACTGGCTCTACGTGGGCGACCATTGCGAGGCGATTCGCCTGGTGCTCGCCCGGGGCCGCCCCGGCGAGACGTACAACGTGGGCGGCGACTCGGAGCGGCGCAACCTCGAGGTGGTGCACGCGCTGTGCGACGCGCTGCAGGAGGTGCGCCCGCGCGCTCCCGGCTATCGCGAGCTCGTCGCCTTCGTCGCGGACCGTCCGGGCCACGACCGCCGCTACGCGATCGACGCGCGCAAGATCCGCGGCGAGCTCGGCTGGCGCCCGCGCGAGAGCTTCGAGAGCGGGCTCGCGCGGACCGTGCGCTGGTACCTCGGGCACGGCGAGTGGGTGGCGCAGGTGAAGAGCGGGGAATACCGCCAGTGGGTCGAGACCAACTACGCCTCGCGGAGCGCGGCATGACGCGCCGCGGCATCATCCTCGCCGGCGGCTCGGGCACGCGCCTGTATCCGGCCACGCGCGTGGTGTCCAAGCAGCTGCTGCCGGTCTACGACAAGCCGATGGTGTACTACCCGCTGTCGACGCTGATGCTCGCCGGCATCCGCGAGATCCTGGTGATCTCCACGCCGCACGACACGCCGCGCTTCCGCGAGCTGCTGGGCGACGGCCGCGATTGGGGCATCGAGATCTCCTACGCCGTGCAGCCCGAGCCCCGGCGGGCTCGCGCAGGCGTTCCTCGTCGGGCGCGACTTCGTGGGCACCGATCCCAGCTGCCTCATCCTGGGCGACAACATCTTCTACGGCCACGATCTCGCCGACAGCCTGCAGCGCGCCGTGCGCGCATGGCGAGGGCGCGACGGTCTTCGCGTACCAGGTGAAGGATCCTGAGCGCTACGGCGTGGTGGAGTTCGACGCCGCAGGCCGCGCGGTGAGCATCGAGGAGAAGCCCGCGGCGCCGAAGTCGCGCTATGCGGTCACGGGGCTGTACTTCTACGACGCGCAGGTGGTGCGAGATCGCCGCGGCGCTCAAGCCCTCGGCGCGCGGCGAGCTGGAGATCACCGACGTGAACCGGCGCTACCTCGAAGCGGGCCGCCTGCCGGTCGAGGTGATGGGCCGCGGCATGGCGTGGCTCGACACCGGCACCCACGAAAGCCTGCTCGAGGCGTCGCACTTCATCGAGACGATCGAGCGCCGGCAGGGCCTCAAGATCGCCTGCCCGGAGGAGATCGCCTATCGCATGGGTTACATCGACGCGCAGCGCCTCGAGCGCCTCGCCGAGCCGATGCGCAAGAGCTCGTACGGCCAGTACCTGCTCGCCGTGCTGCGCGACAAGGTGTTCTGAGTGCGCGGCATCGCCACGGCGATTCCCGGCGTCCTGGTGATCGAGCCGACCGTGTTCGGCGACGCGCGCGGCTTCTTCCTCGAGACCTGGAACCGCAAGGCCTTCGCGCAGCTCGCGGGCACGGACATCGATTTCGTCCAGGACAACCACTCGGCCTCGGCGCGCGGCGTGTTGCGCGGCCTGCATTACCAGGTCGCGCCAACCGCAGGGCAAGCTGGTGCGCGTGGTGGCGGGCGAGGTGTTCGACGTGGCGGTGGACCTGCGCCGCTCCTCGCCCAGCTTCGGTCGCTGGGTGGGCGAGCGGCTCTCGGCGCAGAACCGCCGCATGCTGTGGGTGCCGGCCGGGTTCGCGCACGGCTTCCTGGTGCTGTCGGAAGGCGCCGAGTTCCTCTACAAGACGACGGACTACTACGCGCCGGAGTACGAGCGCACGCTGCTCTGGAACGACCCCGCGCTGGCGATCGACTGGCCGCTCGAGGGCGCGCCGGTCCTCAAGCCGAAGGACGCGGCGGGCGTGCCGCTCGCCGAGGCGGAAACCTACCCGTGATCCGCGCGCTGGTGACGGGGGCGGGCGGCCAGGTGGGCGCCGAGCTCGCCCGCGAGTTCGAGGGACGCGCCGAGCTGGTGCTCCACGATCGCGCCTCGCTCGACCTCGCGCGTCCCGCCGACATCGTGCAGCGCGTGCGCGAAGTGCGTCCGCAGCTGATCCTGAACGCGGCGGCGTACACGGCGGTCGACCGCGCCGAGTCGCAACCCGGCGAGGCGCGCGCGATAAACGCCGTGGCACCCGGTGTATTCGCCGAGGAGGCGCGCCGCTGCGGCGCGCTGCTGGTGCACTATTCGACCGACTACGTCTTCGACGGCAGCAAGGCCTCGCCCTACGTGGAGGACGACGCGCCGGCGCCGCTGGGCGTCTACGGGGCGACCAAGCTCGAGGGCGAGCGCGCGATCGCGGCGAGCGGATGCGCGTACCTGGTCCTGCGCACGAGCTGGGTCTATGCACCGCGGGGAAAGAACTTCCTGCTCACGATGCTGCGGCTGGCGGCCGAGGGCAAGCCGATTCGCGTGGTGGACGACCAGCGCGGCGCGCCGACGTGGAGCAGGGAGATCGCGCGCGCCACGCTGGCGCTGCTGCTGCGTGCCGCGCCGGCACGGCCGATCACCGCGGGCGATATAGGGGGGGCGGCCGCCTGCGCAGGGCTGTACCACGCCACGGCATCCGGGGCGACCACGTGGTTCGGCTTCGCGCAGGCCATTTTCGAGCGGTGTTCCCGCCGCCGCGGCGCTTCCTTCGCCGCGCCGCCACTGGTGCCCATCACGACGCAGGAATATCCGCTGCCGGCCCGGCGCCCCGCCAACTCGCTGCTGTCCTGCGAGAAGCTCGCGCGGACCTTCGGCGTACGCATGGCGCCCTGGCGCGACGCGCTCGAGCAAGCGCTCGCGCAGCTGCCCTAGGCCGCCGGAAGCTCGCGCAACAGGGCGAAACACACCGCACCGTCGCGATTCGAGCGCAGCTCCAGCCGATAGCCCGCCTGCAGCGCGAGGCGCGCGCTCTGGTACAGGCCGATGCCCAGTCCGGCGGCGCGCTCGACCGGCTCGCGGAACAGGCTCCTCACGAGCGCCTCGGGCACGGCGCTGCCGGTGTCGCAGACCGTGAGCTCGACGCGCCGCGCATCGCACGCGAAACCGACCGACAGCTCGAGCGCCGGCTCGCGTAGCGCCTTGGCGCGCGCGTTCTCCAGCGCGTTCTCGATGAAGCTGTCGAAGAGCGTGGCCGGCACTTGCGCGGCTGCCTCGATCGAGACGCGCAGCGTGATGTCCGATCCCGCGAGCCGGCGCCCGAGCTCGTCCCACCACGCCTGCGCCGCGACCGGCATCTCGCGCGCCGCAACCTCCGGCTCGCGCAGCTTCTCGATGGTCGCGTTGAGCCGCTTGGTGAGCTGCGGGAGCTGGCGTTGCAGCAGCTCCGCGTAGCCGTCGGGGGAATCGCGCGGGGCCATCGACGTGAGCGCATAGAGGGATTGCAGCAGGTTCTTCACGTCGTGGGTGAGCCGCGCGCCGGTCTCGTACACCGCCTGCAGGTAGGCGTTGCGCCGCAGCGCGCTCTCGCGCCGCTTGCCCTCGTAGAACTCCCCCACCACCTGCGCGAGCAGCCGCATGTGCAGGAAGAGCGCGGGCGAGAGCTCCATCTCGGTGTGGAAGGTGACCTCGAGGTCGTGGTAGGCGAAGCGCGTGGCGTGCTGCCCCAGCTCGCCGAAGCGGCCCTCGGCGTCGGGCGTGCGCCACTCGCAGCCGCGCATCCACGGCAGGGAGGCGATCTCCTGCAGCGCCGCCTCGAGGAAGCGGCTCGAGTCGCCCTCGGTCTCCGCGAGCTCGGCAACGCGCCGCATCCACAGCTCGAAGGGCATGCCCACCGACAGCAGGTAGCGCGAGAAGTAGGTGCGCAACCCGCCGAACCCGCGCATCGGATTCCACAGCACCGCGAAGATCAGCAGCCCCAAGCCGAACCCGAGCGCGGTGAGCGCCACCGATGCCTCGTAGTTCTCGTGGGTGAAGCGCATGAGCGCCATCGAGCCCAGCACCAGGACCACCCCGAGCTGGAACACCAGCACCGCGTAGAAGAAATCGAACACCTGCCCGCGTTCGTCGCGCGCCGGGTTCAGCGGCAAAACCACGAGCAGCAGCAGGCCGAACGGGAGCACGGAGCTCACGAAGTGCGACACCGCCTCGGGCAGCACGTGGCCGCCGAGCACGAGCGAGGGCACCGCCCACAGCAGCAGTACGGTGAGCACGTAGGCGAACGCGACCAGGTAGAAGCGGTTGCGCCGCGCCGCCTCGATCGTGAACACGCGCCCGCCGAGGATGCCGAGCAGCACCAGCAGCCACGCGACGATCATCCAGCCGGCGAGGAAATAGAGCGTGGCCGCGGTGATCGCGACCAGGAACACCACCGAGAGCACCTCCAGCTCGCGCTCGGTGGCGAAGAACGGCTGCCAGAGCAGGAACAGGCCGAAGTGCACGAGCAACCAGATTCTCTGGAAGATTTCTCCGGGTTCCGACACCAGCGTGGCGTGCAGCGCGAGCAGCATGGCGAGGACCACCCAGCGCCGGGCCGCCACGACGGTGGCCGACAGGCGATGGGAGAAATGGAGGGAAGACGACGCCAAAGGGAGGGATCGCGCAGGGTAACGGCCGAGGATAATTGATAATCGCGCCGCGGCGCCAGAAAGCGCCCGGACTGTCGGCATGTCGACAGTCGCTGTCTCGGGCCCGGACAATGCAGCGCCGCCCAGCGGCGCGGGATCGCGGGCCACTCGCTAAATTATTTTATTAAACAACATATTGCGTATATGGCACGGTGATTGCATTGAACTAGGCCAGAAACGACTACTTTGGAGGCAGGCATGAGAACGAGAAAGCAACAATCCGGCTTCACGCTGGTCGAGATCGCGATCGTGCTGGTGATCATCGGCCTGCTGCTCGGCGGCATCCTGAAGGGCCAGGAGCTCATCAACAGCGCCAAGGTGAAGAACATCGCGAACGACTTCCGCGTGATCCCTACCTACATCTACGCCTACCAGGACAAGTTCAAGGCGCTGCCCGGCGACGACGCCGCGGTCACTAGCCACGTGACGGGAGCCACGCTTGCCACCACGCCGTCCGGCACGCAGGGTAATGGCGTGATCGACGGCCTCTGGAACTCCACCACGCAGACCGACGAGTCGTACCTTTTCTGGCAGCACGTGCGGCTCGCGAACCTCGCCTCCGGCCCGACCGACCCGACCGATCCCACATACCTCCCGACCAACGCGACCGGCGGCAAGATCGGCATCAGCAGCGCGCAGAACACGCAGGTCCAGATCGACAACTCGACCACGAACCCGACCAACCCGATGCGCGGCACCTACCAGGTGTGCTCGATGGGCATCCTCGGCAAGTTCGTGAAGCAGCTCGACATCCAGATGGACGATGGCAACACGGCCGGCGGCTCGATGCGGGCGCAGCCGGACAATGCGGCGCTGGGCTCGGCTTCCACGCCGACCACGGGCGCGGGCGGGATCGACGACGCGACCAACTACACGGTGTGCATGGTGTTCTGAGCGCGACGGTTCGCAGACCACGGCCCGCCGCGCGCGGGCCGTTTTCGTTTCATCCCACCAGCAGCCGGATCTCCGCCTTCGCGAGCCGTTCCTGGGTGCCGAGCAGCACCAGCACGTCGCCCGCCTGCAGCATGGTCTCCGGCGCGGGATTTACCTCGCGCGAGTTCTTCCTGCGCACCGCGGTCACCTGCACGCCCATGGCCGCGAGCCCCACGCGCGCGAGCGCCTTGCCGACGCACGCCGCGTCCGGGCCGACCACCAGGGTGCGCAGCCGCGGCTGCTCGCTGTCGGCCGCGTCCACGTCGGTCACGCCGTGGAAGTACCCGCCGGTGAACCGGTAGCGCTCCCCGCGCACCTCGCGCAGCCGGCGCAGCACCCGGTTCAGGGGAATGCCCAGCTGCATCATGGTCTGGGTCGCGAGCATGAGCGAGCCCTCGACCACCTCGGCCACGATCTCCGCGGCGCCGGCCTGCCGCAGGCGCGCCACGTCGCTGTCGTCGAAGGTGCGCACGATCACCGGCAGCTCGGGTCGCAGCTCGCGCACGTGGGCGAGGATCGCGAGCGCCCGGGGGGTGTTGGCGAAGCTCACCACCACCGCAGTGGCCCGCGACAGCGCGGCGGCCACCAGCACCTCGCGGCGCGAGGCATCTCCGTACACCACCGAGTCACCCGCGGCCGCCGCCTCACGCGCGCGCTCGGGATCGGCGTCGAGCGCGATCACCGGGATATTCTCGCGCTCGAGGAAGTGGGCGAGGGCCTGGCCGCTGCGCCCGTAGCCACACACGATCACGTGGCCGCGGGTGGCCATCGACTTCACCGCCAGCTCGTGCAGGGCCACGGCGCGCGTGGTCCACTCGCTCTCGATGAGATAGAGCGCGATGCGCTCCATGCGCGCGAGCACGAGGGGCGCGGCGAGCATCGAGAGCAGCGTGGCGGCGAGCAGCACCTGCAGCGTGGCGGGCCGCATCACGTCCTCGCGCAGGGCGAGCGCGAGCAGCACGAAGCCGAACTCGCCGGCGGGTGCCAGCGCCAGCGCGGCGCGCAGCGCGGTCGGCTTGGCGTTGCCGAAGCCGCGCGCGAGCGCGAAGATCACCGCGAACTTCACCGCGAGCAGCAGCGCGAGGAGCCCCGCGATCGCCACGAAGTGCGCGGCGAGGGAGCGCGGGTCGAGCAGCATGCCGATGGTCACGAAGAACAGGCCGAGCAGCACGTCGCGGAACGGCTTGATGTAGTCCTCGACCTGGTAGCGGTACTCGGTCTCGGAGATGAGCATGCCCGCGAGGAAGGCGCCGAGCGCGAGCGACAGCCCCGCCTGCGCGGTCACCCACGCGAGCCCGAGGGTCACCAGCAGCACGAAGAGCACGAACAGCTCCGAGGACTTCTGGCGCGCCACCAGGTCGAAGAGCGGGCGCATGAGCCGCTGGCCCAGGTAGAGCACGATCGCAAGCACCACTGCCGCCTTGGCCAGGGCCGCGCCGATCGCCACCGCGATCGCGCCCTTCGAGAGCGCGAGCGCCGGGATGAGGACCAGCAGCGGGATCACCGCGAGATCCTGGAAGAGCAGCACCCCCATCGCCTGGCGGCCGTAGTCGCTGTGCAGCTGGGCGCGGTCCGCGAGCGATTTCGAGATGATCGCGGTGGAGGACATCGCGGCCACCCCGCCCACGACGAGGCCCGCACGCCACGACTCCCCGGCGGCGAGCGCCCCCGCGGCGCCCAGCGCGATCAGGGCCGCCACCTGCGCGCCGCCGAAGCCGAAGACGGTGCGGCGCATCGCCATCAGCTGGGGCAGGCTGAACTCGAGCCCGACGGAGAACATCAGGAACACGACGCCGAACTCCGCCAGATAGCGCTGGTCCTCCGTGGCGGCCACGAATGCGAGCGCGTGGGGCCCGACCAGGGCGCCGACGATGAGGTAACCCAGGATGGCCGGCATCGAAAGCTGCCGGAACACGACCACCACGGCGACCGCCGAGGCGAGCAGGATCAGCGCGACGGAAAGGGCGTCGTGCATGGGCTCACGGGCGGCGGCAGGCGGGCATTGGATTTATACTTCGCTGGCTCATGACGAATCTACTACAACCTCACGCGCTGTCCGATGCGGAGCGCTTCCTGGCGCTCGCGCGCGAGGTGCTCGACATCGAGGCCGACGCGGTACGCGCCTTGAAGGACCGCCTGGGCGAGGCGTTCCTCGCTGCCCATCGCATGATCCTCGAGACCAAGGGGCGCGTGGTGGTCACGGGAATGGGCAAGTCGGGACACGTCGCGCGCAAGATCGCCTCCACGCTCGCGTCGACCGGCACGCCGTCGTTCTTCATGCATCCCGGCGAGGCGAGCCACGGCGACCTCGGCATGATCACCGCGCAGGACGTGGTGATCGCGATCTCCTATTCGGGCGAGTCCGAGGAGATCCTCAAGGTGCTGCCGCTCATCAAGCGCCGCGGCGCGCCGGTGATCGCGATCACCGGACGGCCGCGCTCCACGCTCGCGACCGAGGCGGACGTGCACCTGGACGGCGGGGTGGAGAAGGAGGCCTGCCCGCTCAACCTCGCGCCGACGGCGAGCACCACCGCCACGCTCGCGCTGGGCGACGCCCTCGCGGTGACGCTGCTCGAGGCGCGCGGCTTCGGCAGCGACGATTTCGCGCTGCACCATCCCGGCGGCACCCTCGGGCGCAAGCTCCTGGTGCACGTGTCCGACATCATGCGCAAGGGCGGGGAGCTGCCGAGGAACGCCCCCGGCGCGCTGCTGCCGGAGGCGATCATCGAGATGTCGAGGAAGGGCATCGGCATGACCGCGATCGTCGACGAGCGCGACCATCTCCTGGGCATCTTCACCGACGGCGACCTGCGCCGGACCCTGGAGAAGCACGACATGATCCGCAACGTGCGCGTGGGCGACGTGATGACCGCCAACCCGCGCGCCATCGCTCCGGAGAAGCTCGCCGCCGAGGCCGCGCAGGTGATGCAGACCCAGCGCATCGGCGGGCGCCTCGTGGTGACCTCGCCCGACGGGCGGCTGCTGGGCGTCGTGACGTTCAACGACCTGCTCGCCGCCGGGGTCGTCTGATTGGATGACATCCTCGAGCGCGCCCGCGGCGTGCGGCTCGCCATCTTCGACGTGGACGGCGTGATGACCGACGGCACGCTCTACATCGGCGCGCAGGGCGAGGCGTTCAAGGCGTTCAACATCCTCGACGGCCACGGCGTGAAGATGCTGCTGGCGGCGGGCGTGGACGCGGCGATCATCTCCGGGCGCGCTTCGGAGGCCACGGCGCTGCGCGCCCGCGAGCTCGCCATCGCCCACGTGGTGCAGGGCGCCGCGGACAAGGTCGCCGCGTTCGAGCGCCTGCTCGCCGGCCTGGGCGTGGAGCCGCGCGCGTGCGCCTTCGTGGGCGACGACCTGCCGGACCTCGCGGTGATGGGGCGCTGCGGGTTTGCCGTGGCGGTGGCCAATGCCGTCGATGCGGTCAAGGCGCGCGCGCACTACGTGACGCGCGCCGCCGGCGGGCATGGCGCGGTGCGCGAGTTCTGCGAGCTGGTGCTGCGCGCGCAGGGCAGGCTCGCCGTGCCGCCGCCGGCATGATGCGGGCAAGGCGCCGCCCAGCCGCCCATGGTGCGACCGACCTCCTGGCTGCCGCTCGCGATACTCGGCCTGCTGGTGGCGATGACGCTGTGGCTGAACCAGCTCGTGCAGCCGGGCGTGGCGCGCCCGAACGGGGCGCTGCGCCACGATCCCGACACGGTGGTGGAGAGATTCGACGCGCGCAAGCTGGGCGAAGACGGCCGTGTCCTCTACACCCTCGCCGCGCGGAAGATGGTACATTACCCCGATGACGACTCGGCGTTCCTGGAGTCGCTCACCCTCGAAGCTTTCGAGCCCCGCCAGCCCAAGATGACGATCACCGCCGATCACGGCCGGCTCGAGCAGGGTGGCGATCGCGTCTGGCTCGAGGGGCACGTGGTGATGGTGCGCGACGGCGACGCGAACATGGAACCGATGCACATCGCGACCAACCAGCTCCTCGTGCTGCCCGACGTAGGCGTGGCGCGCACTTCGAGCGAAGTGACGCTCACGAGTCCTTCGGGGCATGCCGTCGCCCAGGGCCTCGAGCTCGACAACAAGGCGCGCACGCTGCGGCTCGACCACGTGCGCGCGTACTACGAGCCCGCCCCCTGATGCGCGCCTGCGCCGCGATCCTCGCCGTCGCGCTCGCGCTCTGCGCGGGCGCCGCCCTCGCCGAGAAGGCGGATCGCGAGAAGGAGATCGTGGTGAACGCCGACCGCCTGCTGGCGGACGATGCGCACAAGACCAGCACGTTCGAGGGCAACGTCGTGGTGACGCAGGGCACGATGCGCATGACCGCGGCCAAGGTGACCGTCCGGGAGGACGCGGAGCACCACAAGTACTACGTCGCGAGCGGCTCGCCGGTCACCTTCCGGCAGAAGCTCGACAACTCGGACGAGTGGGTCGAGGGCTACGCGGAGCGCGCCGAGTTCGACGACCGCAACGACGTGCTGCGCCTCTACAACCACGCGCGCGTGAAGCGCAGCCAGAACGAGATCACGGGCGACTTCATTTCCTACGACATGCGCAAGGAGCTGGCCGAGGTCTCGGGTGGCCCGCCCGGCGCGGCCCCGCCGGTCCCGGCGCGCGTGAAGGCGATCATCCTGCCGCCCAAGCAGGGCCCGGCCGATGCGCAGCCCAAGTCGCCGGCGCTCGAGCTCAAGCCCGACCAGGGAGTGCGCTAGATGACCCCGGCCGCGGGCGCCGCTTCACAGCGCCTCACCCTGGTGAAGCCGGAGCCGAGCGCGTCGGTGCTGCGCGCCGAGGGCCTCATGAAGCGCTACCGCAAGCGCATCGTGGTCTCCGATGTCTCGCTCGCCGTGGAAAGCGGCGAGGTGGTTGGCCTGCTGGGCCCGAACGGCGCCGGCAAGACCACATGCTTCTACATGATCGTGGGGCTGGTTCCGATCGATCGCGGCAAGGTGACGCTCGACGGCGAGGACCTCACGCACCTGCCGATCTTCCGGCGCTCGCGACGGGGGCTGTCGTACCTGCCGCAGGAAGCGTCGATCTTCCGCAAGCTCACGGTGGCGCAGAACATCCAGGCCGTGCTCGAGCTGCAGGGCCTGGAGGCCGAGGCAGTCGACGCGCGCCTGCAGCAGCTGCTCGACGAGCTGCACATCGGGCACCTGCGCGCGAGCCCGGCGCTTTCGCTCTCGGGCGGGGAGCGCCGGCGCGTGGAGATCGCGCGGGCGCTCGCCACGAGCCCGCGCTTCATCCTGCTCGACGAGCCTTTCGCCGGCGTCGATCCGATCGCGGTGCTCGATATCCAGCAGATCATCCGCTTCCTCAAGGAGCGCGGCATCGGCGTGCTCATCACCGACCATAACGTGCGCGAGACGCTCGGCATCTGCGACCACGCATACATCATCAACCAGGGGACGGTCCTCGCGTTCGGGAAGCCGCAGGATATCGTCTATAATGAAGTGGTCCGAAAGGTGTACCTCGGGGAGAACTTCCGCCTCTAGCGGACAGTCGGTTCCGTCCGGGAACCTTCGACATGAAGCACAGCCTCCAGCTCAAGCTATCGCAGCACCTCACGCTGACGCCGCAGCTGCAGCAATCCATCCGGCTGCTGCAGCTGTCGACAGTGGAATTGAACCAGGAGCTGGAGCGCTACCTGGCCGAGAACCCGCTGCTCGAGCGCGCCGACCTCGCATCCGGTGACGAATCGCAACCCGCCGTGCCGGGCGGCGGGGCCGCGCAGGCCGACGCGCCGGCGCATTCCGACGAGAGCCGCGAGGAGCGGGCGAGCCTCGCCGAGGACCATGGCTTCGGCGACGAGCATGCACCCACGAGCGGATCGCGGCGCGACGACGACGAGCGCGACGACTTCACGCAGTTCGCGGCGGCCGAGCCGACGCTGCACGAGCACCTGCTGCAGCAGATCCTGCTCACCGGGCTTACCCCGCGCGACAAGCGCATCGCCGAGTTCGTGGTCGGCCACCTGGACGAGGACGGCTACCTCAAAAGCGAGCTCGAGGAGCTGCGCCAGTCGGCGATCGCGGCGATGTCGGACGTCGAGATCGAGGAGCTGCAGATCGCGCTGCGGCACGTGCAGAACCTCGAGCCCACCGGCGTGGGCGCGCGCGACGCGGCCGAGTGCCTCGAGCTGCAGCTGCGCGCGATGCCGGAGGACACCCCGCACCGCGACGGCGCCATCGAGCTCGTGACGCGGCATCTCGACGCGCTCGCGGCGCGGGACTTCACGCGCCTGAAGCGGCTGCTCGGCCTCGACGAGGGCCAGCTGCGCGAAGTGCACGCGCTCATCCTCACCCTGGACCCGAAGCCAGGGCGCGCGTTCGACCAGGGCGACGTGCGCTACGTGGTGCCCGACGTGATCGTGCGCAAGGTCGCCGGGCGCTGGACCGCCGCGTTGAACCGCGACGCGATGCCGCGGCTGCGCATCAACAAGATGTACGCCGACATCCTGCAGGCCTCGCGCGGGAACGGCGGCAAGCACCTCGCCGGGCAGCTGCAGGAGGCGCGCTGGCTGATCAAGAACGTGCAGCAGCGCTTCGACACCATCCTGCGCGTGACGCAGGCGATCGTCGAGCGCCAGAAGAACTTCTTCGAGCACGGCGAGGTGGCGATGCGGCCGCTGGTGCTGCGCGAGATCGCCGACGCCGTGGGCCTGCACGAGTCCACGATCTCGCGCGTCACCACGCAGAAGTACATGCTCACCCCGCGCGGCATCTTCGAGCTGAAGTACTTCTTCGGCAGCCATGTTTCAACCGACACCGGCGGCGCCTGTTCGGCGACCGCCATCCGCGCTTTGATCAAGCAGCTGGTGGCGGCGGAGGACGGGCGCAAGCCACTGTCCGACCATCGCATCTCCGAGATCCTCGCGCAGCAGGGCATCCAGGTGGCGCGGCGCACCGTGGCCAAGTACCGCGAGGCCATGCATATCCAGCCGGCCAATCTCCGCAAGTCGATCTGAAGAAGGAGCCCGCGATGAATCTGCACCTGACCGGCCACCACGTGGAGATCACCTCCGCCATCCGCGAATACGTCGTGGCGAAGCTGGAGCGCATCAACCGCCACTTCGACCACGTGATCGACGTGACCGTGATCATGACCGTGGAGAAGCTCGACCAGAAGATCGAGGCCAACGTGCACCTGTCGGGCAAGGACATCCACGTGCAATCCCACGAGCCCGACATGTACGCGGCGATCGACTGCCTCATCGACAAGCTCGACCGGCAGGTCATCAGGCACAAGGAGCGCTTCCAGGTGCTGCGCCACGGCGCCGGCATCAAGCGCATCCCCCAGGCGTAGGACGCACGGCCCCGCGGCCATGAACCTCGTCTCGCGCCTGCTTCCGCTCAACCACGTGCTGCTCGGGCTGGACGTAAGCAGCAAGAAGCGCCTGTTCGAGCAGATCGGGCTGCTGTTCGAGAACTCGCGCCAGATTCCCCGCGCGCGGGTCTTCGACAGCCTGTTCGACCGCGAGAAGCTCGGCTCCACCGGCCTGGGATACGGCGTGGCGATCCCCCACGGGCGCATCCGCACGCTCAAGGAGCCGGTATGCGCGTTCGTGCGCACCGCGGCGCCGATTCCTTTCGAGGCCCCCGACGGCGAGCCGGTGAGCCTCGTCTTCGCGATGCTCGTTCCCGAGCACGCCACCGAGGCGCACCTGGAGCTGCTCTCGGAGCTGGCGCAGATGTTCAGCGACGCCGCGCTGCGCGATGCGCTCGCCGCCACCGACGACATCCAGGCGGCGCACCGGCTGATCACCGAGTGGTCGCCCTATGCCCCGGCTCAGCGTTCAGCAGCTGTTTGACGAGCGCCAGGCGCGCCTGGGGCTCGCGTGGGCGGGCGGCGCCGTGGGCGCCGCGCGCGAGTTCGACGGCGAGGCGCTGCACCGGCCGGGCGTGGGCCTCATCGGGCACCTGAACCTGATCCACCCGCTGCTCGCGCAGGTGCTGGGCCCACGCGAGGTCGAATACCTCGTCCGGCTCGAGCCGCAGGTGCTGGGCCCGACCGCCGCGCGCATCTGCGCCGGCGAGACCGTGTGCGTGATCGTGTGCGATGGCGTGCCCGCCCCCGGCGCGCTGGTGCGGGCCGCGGAAGGCGCCGGGACGGCGCTGCTCACCGCCACCGAGCCCAGCCAGCACGTGATCAACGTGCTGCGGCCCTACATGCAGCAGGAGCTGGGCGAAGTGACGACGCTGCACGGCGTGATGCTCGACGTCCTCGAGATCGGCGTGCTCATCACCGGGGACTCCTCGATCGGCAAGAGCGAGCTCGCCCTGGAGCTCATCTCGCGCGGCCACGGCCTGGTGGCCGACGACGTGGTCGAGCTGCAGCAGATCGGCCCCGAGACGGTCCAGGGGCGCTGCCCGCCGATGCTGCGCGACTTCCTCGAAGTGCGGGGGCTGGGCGTGCTCAACATCCGCTCGATCTTCGGCGAGACGGCGGTGCGCCCGCGCAAGGCGCTGCGCCTCATCGTGCACCTCGACGCCCCGTCGAGCGGCAACGAACCGAGGAACCGGCTGGCCACGCGCTCCGGCATGCAGGAGATCCTGGGTGTGGAGATCCCCACCGTGACGCTCGCCGTCGCGCCGGGCCGCAACCTCGCGGTGCTCGTCGAGGCGGCGGTGCGCAACCACATCCTGCTCACCCGCGGCGTGGACTCGACGCGCGAGTTCATCGCCCGCCAGGAAGCGGCGATGCGCCCGGAAGGCGCGGCGCGCGACGACAGCGAGTGATGCAGCTCGTCGTCGTTTCCGGCTTGTCGGGCTCGGGCAAGAGCGTTGCCCTGAAGGCCCTCGAGGACGCCGGCTACTTCTGCGTCGACAACCTGCCCGCCGACCTGGTCGCGCCGCTGGCCGACTATGCGCTGGCGCTCGGCGAGCCGAAGGTGGCCGTCAGCACCGACGCGCGCAGCCGCGAGACCCTCGGGCGCCTGCCCGCGATCGTCGAGACGGAACGCGCGCGGGGCAGCGACGTGCGCGTGGTCTTCCTCGACGCCACCGACGAGAGCCTGCTGCGGCGCTTCTCGGAGACGCGCCGGCCGCACCCGCTCGCCCGCGACGGCCAGTCGCTGCTCGAGGCCATCGCCGAGGAGCGCCGCGTGCTCGCATGGCTCGCCGAGAACGGCCAGCGCATCGACACCAGCGCACTAACGCCTTCGCAGCTGCGCGGGTGGATACAGGACCTCGTGGTCGTCGATCGCACGCGCCTCGCGCTGTGCTTCGAATCCTTCGGCTACAAGGGCGGCGTGCCGCTGGACGCCGACTTCGTGTTCGATGCGCGTTGCGTGGTGCCCAATCCGCACTACGATCCGCGCCTGCGCCCGCTCACCGGCCACGATCGCGAGGTCGTGGAGTTCCTCGAGCGCGAAACCCAGGCCGGCATCCTGATCGAGGACATCCAGCGCTTCCTGCAGCGCTGGCTGCCGCGCTTCATGCTCGAGCAGCGCGCCTCGCTCACGGTGGCGGTCGGCTGCACGGGCGGGCGCCATCGCTCGGTGTACATCGCCGACCAGCTCGCGGAGCGTTTTGCCTCCGAGTACCAGGTCGTGCTGCGCCACCGCGACCTGAAGGACTAGCGCGCCGCGTTCGTCGATGCGCAATCCCTTCGCGCCGGCCCGTCGCACCGAGACGATCCCGGTCTTCCCGCTGAACACGGTGCTCTACCCGGGCGCGGCGCTGCCGCTCAGGATCTTCGAGGTGCGCTACATCGACATGGTCCGCGACCGCCTGAAGGGCGACCAGACGTTCGGCGTATGCCTTATCCGCGAGGGTGCCGAGGTCGGCACGCCCGCGGTGCCCGAGCCGGTCGGGTGCCTCGCGCGCATCGCCGAATGCGACGTGGAACAGCCGCCGGTGCTGAAGGTGCGCGCCGAAGGCCTGGAGCGCTTCCGCATCGTCTCCACCGCGACCACGCCCCACGGGCTCATCGTGGGCGAGGTGGAGCGCTTCGCGCCCGAGCCGCCGGCGCCCGGCGCGCCCGGCCTCGCGCCCTGTGCGCAGTTCCTGCAGAAGGCGATCGCGGGGATCGGCGTGCAGCGCTTCGTCGAGCCGCTGCGCTTCGACGACGCGAGCTGGGTGGGCTTCCGCCTGGCCGAGATCCTGCCGCTGCGCGCGGACGTGAAGCAGAAGCTGCTCGAGCTCACCGACGCGACGCTGCGCCTGGCGATCCTCGAGAAGTTCCTGCGCCAGCAGCGACTGATCTGAGCAGGCGCTTCACGGGGCTGGGCAGCGCCGCCCCGGCGACGTCCTGGAGCGCGAGCCAGCTTCCGGCTCGCTCCGCGGGCAGCCGCGCGCGGCCGCGTGCCGCCACGCGCCACGGCGTGACTTCGAGCGTGAAATGGGTGAACGCGTGCTCGAAGATCGCGAGCGGCGCGATGGTGCGCGCAGCCAGCCCCCAGTCCCGCTCGAGCACGCGCTCGGGCGCCGCCGTGACCTCGGCCTCGGGCAGCGACCACAGCCCGCCCCAGATGCCGCGTGTTGGACGCTTCTCGAGCAGCACCTCGCCGCGCGAGAGCACTACCAGCATGGCGATGCGCCGGCGCGGACGCTCACGCGGCGCGCGCGGCTCGGGCAGCTCGCCGATGCGTCCCGACGCGCGCGCCACGCAGTCCCGCGCTACCGGGCAGGCAGCGCAGCGTGGCTCGCGCGCGAGGCATACGCCGGCGCCCAGGTCCATCAAGCCCTGGGTATAGGCCTCGATGGCGCGGCGTGGCATGCGGGATTCGGCTTCCGCCCAGAGGCTGGCAAGCGTCGCGGCCCCGGACGGATCGCCACCGATGCCGGCATGGCGGCTGAGGACGCGGCGCACATTGGCATCGAGGATCGCGCGCCGTTCGCCGCGCGCCAATGCGCAGATCGCCGACGCCGTGGAGCGGCCCACGCCGGGCAGCGCCGCGAGCGCGTCGAAGGTGGAGGGGAATTCGCCCCCCTGCTCGCACACGACCGCCTGCGCCGCACGGTGCAGGTTGCGGGCGCGCGCGTAGTAGCCCAGGCCGCTCCACGCGGCCATCACCTCGTCCGCGTCCGCTTCGGCGAGGGCGCGTACCGTGGGAAACCGCGCGAGGAAGCGGGTGTAGTACGGGATCACCGTCGCGACCTGCGTCTGCTGCAGCATCACCTCGGAGAGCCAGATGCGATAGGCGTCGCGCGTCCCTTGCCAGGGCAGGTCGTGGCGGCCGTGGTCGCGCTGCCAGCGCACGACGCGCGCGGCGAAGCTCGGGGGGAGGGGGGCTTGCGGGGCATGCACCGCAGTGTAGCCTCCGGCCGCGCGAGCGCGGGAGCTGGAGCGGGTGAAGGGAATCGAACCCTCGTCGTAAGCTTGGGAAGCTTCTGCTCTGCCATTGAGCTACACCCGCGGCTGGCGACGCATTTTACCGTTTCGCGCCCCCCGGCGGCAGCTTGTCGCACGGTTGCTGCTCCCGGGCGCCGGGCGGGTAGCATGGCCGCCATGGAAGAGTGCAACCCGCATCCGCTCGAGCTGATCCCGTACTTCCGGCGCTTCCCCGGGGGGCCGGTGCGCGACCTCGCCTACACGGTGATCTTCGACTGCCTGGTGGGCACCGCCTTCTGCCTGGCCGCCGCGGCGCTGAGCGGTCGCCTGCCGACGCTCGCCGGCTACGGCGTGTACCTCGCCGTGGGCAACTTCATCGGCTTCTCGGTGCACGGGCTCTTCTTGCTCGGGCGCCTCACGGGGATCCAGGCCCGCGCGATCCGGCGCGGCTTCGCGGCGAAGGTGGTCTACTTTTCCGCGATCCCTACATGCGGCGTGATCGCGGGGTTCCAGATCGCGATATGGGTGTTCGGCTGGGGTGCTCGCCAATGGGTGATGGAGCCGGGGTGGATCGTTTCCATCGCGACCACGAGCGTGGTGATCTCGATCCTGCTCTCGGCGATCTTCTTCTGGCGCGAGCGCGAGGCGCGCGCCCAGGCCGAGCTCGAGCACGAGCGGCTGCGCTCGGAGCGCGTCGAGCGCGAGGCGGCGCTCGCCAACCTGAGGGCGCTGCAAGCGCAGATCGAGCCGCATTTCCTGTTCAACACGCTCGCCAACGTGGCGAGCCTCGTGGACGCCGACCCCGCCCAGGCCAAGCGCATGCTCGAGACCTTCATCCGCTTCCTGCGCGCCTCGCTCGCCGCCACGCGCACCGACACGACCACGCTCGGCGCCGAGGGCGAGCTCATCGCCTCCTACCTCGACGTGCTGCGCGTGCGCATGGGGGGGCGCCTTGCCTACACCATCGACATCCCGACCGACCTCGCAGCGTTCTCGATCCCGCCGATGCTGCTGCAGCCGGTGGTGGAGAACGCCATCCGCCACGGCCTCGAGCCGAAGGTGGAGGGCGGCGCGGTCGCGTTCGGGGCGCGCCGCGACGGCGCCGACGTGGTAATCGAGGTCGCCGACAGCGGCGTGGGATTCGCGCCCACCACGCGCGGCGGCGTGGGGCTCACCAACCTGCGCGACCGGCTGCGCGGGCTCTACGGCGAGCGCGCTGCGCTCGCGGTGGCCGACCGCGCGCCGGGGGGGGCGCTCGTGACGATCCGCATCCCGGCGTGAACCCGCGCGCGCTGATCGCGGACGACGAGCCGCACCTCGCCGAGCACCTGCGCGCGCGCCTGCGCAGCCTCTGGTCCGGCCTCGACGTGCTGCCGCTCGCGGCCAACGGCCTCGAGGCGCTGCGCGCGATCGAGGACGAGCAGCCCGAGGTGGCGTTCCTCGACATCCGCATGCCGGGACTCACGGGTCTCGAGCTCGCGCGGCGCATCGACACCGGCACCCACGTCGTGTTCGTGACGGCGTTCGACCAATACGCGGTGGAGGCCTTCGACCGCGATGCCGTCGACTATCTCCTGAAGCCCGTGACCGACGAGCGGCTCGCCAAGTGCATCGAGCGGCTGCGCGCGAAGCTCGCGGCCGCCGAGCGCGCACCGGCGTTGGACGAGGTGATCGCGAAGCTCGCGCGCGCGATCCCCGGGGCCGGCGGGCGGCTGCGCTGGGTACGCGCCCTCAAGGGCGAGCTCGTGCACCAGATCGCGGTCGACGACGTGCTCTACTTCCGGGCCTCGGACAAGTACACCTGCGTGGTGACGCGCGAGGGCGAATCCCTGATCCGCATGCCGCTCGCCGAGCTCACCTCCCAGCTCGATGCGGAGGTGTTCTGGCAGATCCACCGCGGCACGCTGGTGAACATGCAGGAGGTGGCCGCCACGCGCCGCGACCTCGCCGGGCGCGTGTACGTGAAGCTGAAGGACGGCCGGACCGAGCTGCCGGTGAGCCGCGCCTACGCCCACCGCTTCCGGCAGATGTAGAATTCCCTTTCCATGTCCGCGCCCATCCGGATCACCCTGAACGGGGCGCCGCGGGATTTGCCCGCTCCGCTCACGTTCTCGCAGCTGCTCGACGAGCTCGCGCTCGGCGGCCGGCGGCTCGCGGTCGAGCGCAATGGCGAGATCGTGCCGCGCAGCCGCTTCGCGCAGGCGCGGCTGGCCGACGGCGACCGGGTCGAAGTCGTGATGGCGGTGGGGGGAGGCTAGGTGAACGCACCGGAGAGAGTCGAGGCGGGCGACGCGCTCGTCGTGGCTGGAAAGGCCTACCGCTCGCGCCTGCTGGTGGGCACCGGCAAGTACGCCGACTTCGACGAGACGCGCCGCGCCATCGAGGCGAGCGGGGCCGAGATCGTGACGGTCGCGATCCGCCGCACCAACATCGGCCAGAACGCGGGCGAGCCGAACCTGCTCGAGGTGCTGCCGCCGTCGCGCTACACGATCCTTCCCAACACCGCCGGGTGCTATACCGCCCAGGACGCGGTACGCACGCTGCGCCTGGCGCGCGAGCTGCTAGACGGGCACCCCCTGGCGAAGCTCGAGGTGCTGGGCGATGCGCAGTCGCTCTATCCCAACATGCCCGAGACCCTCGCGGCGGCCAGGATCCTGGTCGCCGAGGGCTTCCAGGTGATGGCCTATTGCAGCGACGATCCCATCCTGGCCAGGCAGCTCGAGGACCTGGGCTGCGTCGCGGTGATGCCGCTCGCTTCCCTCATCGGCTCGGGCATGGGCATCCTCAATCCATGGAACCTGCAGATCATCATCGATCGCGTCGGCGTGCCGGTGCTCGTGGACGCGGGCATCGGCACCGCTTCCGATGCGGCCGTTGCCATGGAGCTGGGCTGCGACGGCGTGCTCATGAACACCGCCATCGCGAAGGCCCGCGAGCCGGAGCGCATGGCGCACGCGATGAAGCTCGCGGTGGAAGCGGGCCGCGAAGCCTTCCTCGCCGGGCGCATGGCGAAGAAGCCCTACGAGGCGAGCGCGAGCTCGCCCGCTTCCGGACTCATCCAGAAGAGCGCCTAGGCGCTCAGAAGCGCCAGCTCACGCCGACCGAGAACAGGTCGCCCTCGGGGTCGCCCGCGAGCGGCGTGCCCAGCGGCGTGTAGCGCTCCACCTCCGCGCGGACTCCCAGCGCATTGGTGAAATCGTAGCGCACGCCCAGCCCGTAGCGCAGGCGCGTGTGCGTGGCGGCATCGGTGAGCAGCGAGACGGAATAGGGCATGAACTGGTTGCGCGGCTCGCCGTGATAAGCGCCCAGCCGCCCGTAGAACGAGAAGCGCCACAGGGGAAGCGTGGCGACGGTGTCGACGCCGAAGCCGCTCGCGCGAAACGCCGCGCCCGGCAAGGCGGGCGTGAACAGGTCGGAGGCGGCGCGCCCCGCATCGTTCACCTCGCCCTCGACCGACAGGTAGCGCGAGTACGCATAGCCCAGCTTGAGGCCGAAGCCGCTGTCGGGCGCGGATGCGGGCGCGAGTATCGTCGAGAAGGAATGCAGCGTGGAGAACAATCCGAGGGCCGAGCTGGGCGGCCGGAGCGTGCCGACGTAGTCCGCGGCGAACCCCGCGCTTGCCAGCGAAGCGCAGGCGACTCCCAGGATTCCTCGCGCGAGCTTCATCTTTTCACCATCCCCCGTCGGGCAATTTAGGCCGCGACCCCGCTCCCTGTCAATGAAGGGCCTCGCCTATAATCGCCGCCTCTGCCATGCCGCCATCGCCCGCGAACCTTCGGCCCATCCGCAGCTACGTGCTGCGCCAGGGGCGCTTCTCCCCGGCCCAGCAACGCGCCTACGCCGAGCTGCTGCCGCGTTTCGGGGCGGCCTATCGTCGCGCGCCCCTCGACTTCGCCGCGCTTTTCGGGCGCAAGGCCCCGGTGGTCGCGGAGATCGGCTCGGGCATGGGCGAGACCACCGCGCGCATCGCCGCGGAAAACCCGGGCAACGATTACCTGGCGATCGAGGTGCACGCCCCCGGCGTGGGCAGCCTGCTCAGGCGCCTGGCGGACGGGCCGATCGGCAATGTGCGTGTCGTGCCCCACGACGCGGTCGAAGTGATGCGCGACATGGTGCCGGCCGGCTCGCTCGCTGCGATCCACGTGTTCTTTCCCGACCCGTGGCCGAAGAAGCGCCACCACAAGCGCCGCCTGCTGCAACCCGAATTCGCCGCGCTCGCCGCCTCGCGCCTCGCGCCGGGCGGCCACTTGCACGTGGCCACCGATTGGCAGGATTATGCGCACCATGTGCTCAGCGTGCTCACCGGCGTCACCACCCTGCGCAACACCGCCGCGGACTTCGCGCCGCGCCCCGCGTCGCGGCCCGAGACCAAGTTCGAGCTGCGCGGCCGGCGCCTCGGCCACGGCGTCTGGGACATCGTCTTTGTGCGGACCTGAGCGGTGAGCCCGGCGCGCGCGCGGCGTCGCCTGTTGCGCATGATCGCGGCCGGCGCAACGCTCGGGGCGGGCGGGCTCAGCGCGTGGATGTCCGAGGCGCTCGCCAAGGGGGATCTGGGCACGGTGCAGGGCGTGAACCGCCTCGACGGCACCGCCAGCGTCGACGGCAAGCCCGCCCGGCCCGGCACGCCCGTGGGCCTCGGCCAGCGCGTGGCGACGGGGCCCAACAGCCAGGCCGTGATCGTGATACGCGACGACGCCTTCCTGATGCGCGCCGACACGGTGATCGAGACGCGCGCCCACGAAGGCATCCTCTCGGGACTGCTGGTCACCACGGGCAGGGTGCTCTCGGTGTTCGCGCACAAGCCCGTGAACATCACCGCGGCGTACGCCACCATCGGCATCCGCGGCACCGGCTGCTACCTGGAGGTGCTGCCCGCCGACATCTACTTCTGCCTGTGCTACGGCGAGGCGGTCGTGGAGGGGCCGGGCATGGCCGACAAGCTCGTGAAGACCACGCACCACCAGGATCCGCTGCTGCTCAGCGAGTCGGGCGGCATCATGCGCGCGGATCCGGGGAAGTTCCGCAACCACACCGACGCGGAGCTGATCATGCTCGAGGCGCTCGTGGGACGCGAGCCGCCGTTCGTCAGGAACGGGCCGTATCCGCCGGGAAAATACTGATCGCGCGTGCCGGCGCGCAGGTGCCGTGCGCCGGCAGGAACGGCTCGAGCAGGTCGTTCAGGAATCGAAGCCCCCGCGGCGTGGGCCGGATCGCGGCGTGGTCGCGCTCGAGGAGCCCGCGCCGCTCCGCGGCCGCGAGCTCGCGCTCGACCACGGTGATCGCCAGGCCGGTGCGCTCGCGCGAAGAGCGCCAGCGGGAAGCCTTCGTTCAGGCGCAGCGCGTTGAGCATGAACTCGAACGGCAGCTCGCGCGCGCGCGACCTCGGTCTGCGATTCGATGCACCGCGCCCGCCTCGCGCGCGGCCCATGTATGCCGCGGGATCGCGCAAGCGCACCTGGCGCACGATGCGATGCGCGAAGCTGAGATCTTGCCGTGCGCGCCGGCGCCGATGCCGAGGTAGTCGCCGAACTCCCAGTAGTTGAGGTTGTGCCGCGCGCGGTGGCCGGGACGCGCGTAGGCCGAGACCTCGTAGCGCTCGAAGCCCGCGGCCGCGAGCGCGCGCCGTCGATGCGGTCGAGCATGTCGGCGGCGAGGTCGTCGTCGGGCAAGCGCCGGCGGGTGCGATGGCGAAGAACGTGTTCGGCTCGATCGTCAGGTGGTAGAGCGGACAGGTGCGGCGGCGCCGAAGGCGAGCGCCCGCGCGAGGTCGGCGTCGCACTCGGCCAGCGTCTGGCCGGGCAGCGCGTACATCAGGTCGAGGTTGAAGGTGTCGAAGTCGCGCGCGCGGCCTCGAGCGCGCGGCGCGCGCCTCGGCGCGTCGTGCACGCGGCCGAGCGCCGCGCAGGCTGCGCGTCGTCGAAGCTCTGCACGCCGATCGACAGCCGCGTGACGCCGGCCGCGCGATAGCGCGCGGAAGCGGTCGCGCTCGAAGCGTGCCCGGGATTGGCCTCCAGCGTGATCTCGCAGTCCGGCTCGAGCGGCAGGCGCGCGCGGATCGCGGCGAGCAGCCGCGTCGATCGCCGCCGGCGCGAACAGGCTCGGCGTGCCGCCGCCGATGAAGATCGTGTGGATGCGCCGACCCCAGACGAGCGGCAGCGCCGCTTCGAGATCGGCGCACCAGCGCGTCGACGTAGCGCGTCCTCCGGCAGCTCGCCGCGCTGTCGCGCATCGTGCGAGTTGAAGTCGCAGTACGGGCACTTCGCAGGCACCACGGCAGGTGCACGTAGAGCGAGAGCGGCGGCAGCTCGGCCAGGCGCACCCGCGTCGCACAGTCCAGCGCGTGGCGCTCGGCGCCGCGGACCGGCCGGGCGTCACCGTGCGCGGCCCCGCCGCGAGGCCGAGCCGCCCGGCGAGCGCGGCGCAGCGCGCGGCCGCGGTGGCTGCGCGCGTTCTTCTCGTCGCCTGCGAGCTCGGCGACGGTCGCGCCCGTCGGCCAGCAGGAACATGAGCGGGTCGTAGCCGAAGCCGCCGTTCCCGCGCGGCACCGCGACGATCTCGCCGCCCCAGCGGCCGACGGCGACCAGCGGCTCCGGGTCGTCCGCCGCGCGCAGCGCGACCAGCGTGCAGACGAAGTGCGCGCGGCGGTCCGGCACGTCCGCGCAGCTGCTCGAGCAGCAGCGCGTTGTTGGCGCGCGTCCTGCGCTGCGCGACGACTCGCGGCGTTCGCGCGCGAGCGGCGCGTAGTGCGCCGAGTCCACGCCCGGCGCGCCGCCGAGCGCGTCGACGCACAGCCCCGAGTCGTCGGCGATCGCCGCGCAGCCCCGTGGCACGGCCGCGTGGCGCGCCTTGGCCAGCGCGTTCTCGACGAAGGTGGCGTGCGGCTCCTCGGCCTCGCCCACGCCCAGCTCGCCCTGCGCACCAGCTCGACGCCGAGCGGCGCGAACAGCGCCTGCAGCTCGGCGAGCTTGCCCGCGTTGTTGGAGGCGAGGACGCAGCTTCATGCGCGCGGCCGTCGCGCATCCCCGGGCGGCTCAGCGCGCCAGCGCCTGGCGCTGCGCGCGATCAGCTCGCGCGATGCCGCCTGTCGGCCAGGTCGAGCAGCGCGTCCATCTCGATCGCGCGAGAAGGTCGCGCCTTCGGCCGTGCCCTGCACCTCGACGAAGTGCCCGGCGCCGGTCATCACGACGTTCATGTCGGTGTCGCAGGCCGAGTCCTCGACGTATTCGAGGTCGAGCAGCGGCGTGCCGTCGACGATGCCGACCGAGATCGCGGCGACGAAGTCGCGGATCGGCGTGCGCTCGATGCTTGCCCGCGCGCCAGCAGCCAGCGCGACCGCGTCGTGCGCGGCGACGCAGGCGCCGGTGATCGCCGCGGTGCGCGTGCCGCCGTCGGCCTGCAGCACGTCGCAGTCGAGCGTGATCGTGCGCTCGCCGAGCGCCGCGAGGTCGAACACGGCGCGCAGCGAGCGGCCGATCAGGCGCTGGATCTCCTGCGTGCGCCCGCTCTGCTTGCCGCGCGCCGCCTCGCGGTCGCTGCGCGTGTGGGTGGCGCGCGGCAGCATGCCGTATTCGGCCGTCACCCAGCCCTCGCCCCTGCCCTTGGGAGCGGCGGCACCTTCTCCTCGACCGAGGCGGTGCACAGCACGCGCGTGTCGCCGAACTCGATCAGCACCGAGCCCTCGGCGTGCTGGTGTAGCCGCGGGTGAAAGTGCGACGGGCGCGCAGCTGCGTCGGCGTCTGCGCTGCCCGCCGTCGCGTGCTCATCAGCGCGGCCGACCTTCTTGATCGCTTCGTTGATCTCGGCGATCGAGCGCTCGATCTCGTCGTCGTCGAGGTCGTCGGCGGGCGCGTCGGCGCCCAGCATCTGCTGGCCTGGATCGTCGAGGCGAACCGCTCGTCGCCCATGCTCTCGGTGTCCGCGGCCGCTGGCGGTCGTCCTCGGCCCTCCCACTCGACCGCGACCACGCGAGACGTTGTCGCTCTTCGCGCCGCGCGTGGCGCAGCGCCTGCTCGACGCAGCTCGGGCACCGAGTCGCACGACGGACAGCTGCGCAGCATGCGTGCCGATCATCGGCGCCGCGGGGATCTGCCCCAGAGGCCGTCGGAGCAGAGCAGCAGCGGTCGCCGGCCTGCGAGCGCGAATCGGGCCGACGGTGTCGATCACCGGCTTGCCGGGCTGCCCAGGCAGGTGAAGAGCACGTTGCGGTGGGGTGGCGCTCGCGGCTTCGGCGGCGATCTCGCCCGCCTCGATCAGTCTGCTGCACGCGCGAGTGGTCGCGCGTGCGGGCGATCAGCTCGTCGCCGCGCACCAGGTACAGGCGCGAGTCGCCGCAGTGCGCCCAGTAGGCGCGCGCCGCCCTGCAGCAGGCAGGCGACGACGGTGGTGCGCGGCGTGTCGATCAGCGCCTTGCTCGGTCGCGTAGCGCAGCAGATGGTGGTGGCCGGCGACGGATCGCTCGTGCAGGAAGCGCAGCGGATCGCTTCAGGTCGGTTGCGGCCTCGCGCTGGAAGTCGCGGCCAGCGTCTGCAGCGCGAGCTGCGAGGCGACCTCGCCTTGCGATGTGCCGCCCATGCCGTCGGCGAGCGCGAACAGCCGCGCGTCGCGCGTGTAGCAATAGCCCATGCGGTCTTCGTTTTCTTGCGGCCGCCCTTGCGGCTGACCTGGAAGACGGAGAAGCGCATGGGTCGCCTACGGCCTTACGCGCGGCAGATGCAGGTTCTCGAGCTGGCAGCTTCAGCCGTCTCGCGGAAGCTGCAGCTTGGTGTACTGCGGCGCTCGGTCTCGCGCGACAGCTCCTTCTGCAGCGCGAACACGCTCTGCGGCCGCGACAGCGGATCGAGCGCACATGCACCACTCGATGACCTCGATGAGGTTGTCGGAGTAGACGTTGCCGGCGCCAGGGCAGCGCAGCGGGCAGGCGGTCCTTCTCGATGCGCTGCGGCGCGTCGTGGGCGGGTAGCCCTGCATGCAGGCGTAGATGCAGGCGCCGATGGCGTAGATGTCGGTCCACGGGCCCGAGCGTGCCGGTCGCGGCGGTACATCTCGGGCGCGGCGAAGCCCGGCGTGTACATCGGGCGGATGAAGTTGCCTTCCTTGCTCAGCACTTCGCGCGCGGCGCCGAAGTCGAGCAGCACCGGCGTGTTCGTCGTTCGTGATGAAGATGTTCGCCGGCTTGATGTCCAGGTGCAGCATCTTGTGCGATGCACGTCGCGCAGGCCGTGCAGCAGGTTGACGAAGAGCGCCGGATGAACGTCTCGCGCGACACTCGTCGCGCGGTGGCGCTGGATAGTCCTGCAGGGTGCGCCCTGCAGGTAGCTTCATCACCATGTAGACGGTTTCGTTCTCGCGGAAGAAGTTCAGCACGCGACGACGCTCGGGTGCGAGATCTGCGCCAGCGAGCGGCCTTCTTCGAAGAAGCTCTTGAGGCCGAGGCGGAAGATCGAGAGGTTGCCTCGTCGGTGACCTGCACCACCACGCCCTCGGTGCGCAGCGGCAGCGACGAAGGCAGGTATTCCTTGATCGCGACGGGCGTCCCGCTGTCGTCCTCGGCGAGATAGACGATGCCGAATCCTCCGGAAGACAGGGGCTTTTCGATGCGGTAGCCGTTCAGCACGTAGCCTGCTGGCAACGGCTGATTCGCCTGCTGGGGCATTGGGAGATCGGGGGTTCCGATATAATTTCTCAATTGTCGGCACTCCTCCCGCCTTGTAAAGGCGAATCCTCCACACTTCGGTCGCGAAGCGGGGCCCCGCCACATGATCGCCAGCATGACCGGCTTCGCCGCCGCCGACTCGAGATGCCCCAGGGCAGCCTTGCGGTGGAGCTCAAGACCGTCAACCACCGCTACCTCGACTTCCAGACGCGCATCCCCGAGGAGCTTCGCGCCCTCGAGCCGGCGCTGCGCGAGGCCGCCTCGGCGCGCGCATCACGCGCGGCAAGGTCGATTGCCGCGTGACGTTCACGCCCGCGGCGAATGCGCAGCGCTCGATGACGCCGAACGACGAGGCGCTCGCCGCGCTCGAATCGGCCGCACGCCGCGTCCTCGGGCGCTTCCCGGGCGCGCGCGAGCTGTCCGTCGCCGAGATGCTGCACTGGCCGGGCGTGCTGGGCGAGGAGTCGCTGCGCGCCGACACGGTGAAGGAGCCGCTGATGGCGCTCGTCGAGCGCGCGCTCGCGGACCTCGACCAGACGCGCGCGCGCGAGGGCGCCAAGCTCGAGGCCGTGCTGCGCGAGCGCCTCGGGCGCATGGGCGCACTGGTCCAGGAGGCGCAGCCGCTGCTGCCCGGCGCGGTGCGCGCCTTCCAGGAAAGGCTCGCGGCGAAGATCGCCGAGGCGGGCGCCGTGCCCTCCGACGAGCGCGTGCAGCAGGAGATCGTGCTCTACGCAGCGCGCATCGACGTGGACGAGGAGCTTTCGCGCCTGGCCACGCACATCGCGGAATTCACGCGCGTGCTCGGCAAGGGCGGGGCGTGCGGCAAGCGGCTGGATTTCCTGCTGCCAGGAGCTCAATCGCGAGGCGAACACGCTGGGCTCCAAGTCCGTTGCCAACGAGATGACGCGCATCTCGGTCGAGCTGAAGGTCCTGATCGAGCAGATGCGCGAGCAGGTCCAGAACATAGAATGACCAGAGACACTGCGGGAAGCGGGAACGACGTTGGAGCGGACGACCAGGTCGCCGCTCAACGTCGGCGAGCGGCGGGGAATCTCTTTGTCGTGGTGGCGCCGTCGGGGGCGGGCAAGACCAGCCTCGTGAACGAGCTGCTGCGCCGCCAGCCCGGCATGCGGCTGTCGGTGTCGTTCACCACACGCGCGCCGCGGGAGGGCGAGGAGCACGCGCGCGACTACCACTTCGTGACGCGCGCGCAGTTCGAGTCGATGATTGCCGCGAGCGACTTCCTCGAGCACGCGCAGGTCTACGGCAACTACTACGGCACCTCGCGCCGCTGGATCGAGGCCGAGCTCGCGGGCGGCCACGACGTGCTGCTGGAGATCGACTGGCAAGGCGCGCGCCAGGTGCGCACCCTGTTCCCGCACATGGTCGGGATCTTCATCCTGCCGCCCTCCCTCGCGGAGCTGCAGAGGCGGCTGGAGGCGCGCGCCAAGGACCCCGCCGAGGTGATCGCGAGGCGCATGGCGAGCGCACGCGAGGAAATCTCGCATGTTCTTGAATTTGAATATATAATTGTAAACGTATCATTCGACGAGGCGGTCGCGGACCTGATGGGGGTGGTGCGCGCCACGCGCGTGTCGCGCACCCAGCAGTCCGATCGCCTCGCCTCGCTGCTCGCACAGTTCAAGTAACGGAGACTCGCCATGGCCCGCATCACCGTAGACGACTGCATCAAGCACTTCTCGAATCGCTTCGAGCTCACGCTCGCCGCGACCAACCGCGCCCGCCAGATCGCCCTCGGCGCGACGCCGCTCGTCGAGCCCAACAAGGACAAGCCCACCGTGATCGCGCTGCGCGAGATCGCCGGGGGCAAGGTGGGCAAGGAGCTGCTCAACCCGCCGGCGCCGACCCCGCCGGTGTTGTGACCCGCCGCTGACGGCGCATGCCTGCGCTCGGAGTCCATTCCGTCGCAAGCAGCCTCAAGGCTTCCGGCTCCTCGCTGCCGGGGCCCGGGCCGGAGGAGCTCACCGCCGTATTGGGCTATCTCAAGCCCAAGGACATCGAGCAGATCGAGCAGGCCTACCAGGTCGCGCGCGCGGCGCACGCGGGGCAGTACCGCCAGAGCGGCGAGCCCTACATCACCCATCCGCTCGCGGTCGCCGAGATCCTCGCCGAGCTGGCAGCTCGACGCGCAGGCGCTGATGGCCGCCCTGCTGCACGACGTGATCGAGGACACGGCGACCACCAAGAGCGAGATCGCGAAGACCTTCGGCAAGCCGGTGGCCGATCTCGTCGACGGCCTGACCAAGCTCGACAAGCTCGAGTTCGCCACGCGCGAGGACGCGCAGGCCGAGAACTTCCGCAAGATGCTGCTCGCGATGGCGCGCGACGTGCGCGTGATCCTCATCAAGCTCGCCGACCGGCTGCACAACATGCGCACGATGGACGCGGTGCCGGCCGAGCAAGCAGGCGCGCATCGCGCGCGAGACGCTCGACATCTACGCGCCGATCGCCCACCGCCTGGGCCTGAACGAGATCTACCGCGAGCTGCGAGGACCTGTCGTTCCAGTTCCTGTACCCCACGCGCTTCCGCGTGCTCGGAAGGCGCTGAAGAAGGCGCGCGGCAACCGGCGCGACATCGTGGGCAAGATCCACGATGCGATCCTGGCGCGACTGAAGGAGTTCAAGGTCGAGGCCGCAGGTGACCGGCCGCGAGAAGAACATCTTCTCGATCTACAACAAGATGCACGAGAAGCACATCTCGTTCTCGGAGGTCAACGACATCTTCGGCTTTCGCATCGTCGTGCCCGACGTGCCGAGCTGCTACCTCGCGCTGGGCGCGCTGCACCCGCTCTACAAGCCGGTGCCCGGCCGCTTCAAGGACTACATCGCGATCCCCAAGGCCAACGGCTACCAGTCGCTGCACACCACGCTGTTCGGCCCGTTCGGCACGCCGATCGAGTTCCAGATCCGCACCGAGGAGATGCACGCGGTCGCCGAGGCCGGCATCGCCTCGCACTGGATGTACAAGAGCACCGAGGACGACGCCGACGGACGTGCAGCTGAAGACGCACCAGTGGCTGCAGTCGCTGATCGACATCCAGAGCGAGACGCGGCGACGCGAGCGAGTTCCTCGAGCACATCAAGATCGACCTGTTCCCCGACGCGGTCTACGTCTTCACGCCCAAGGGCAAGATCCTCGCGCTGCCGCGCGGCGCCACGCCGATCGACTTCGCCTACGCGATCCACACCGACGTCGGCGACCACTGCGTCGCGGCCAAGGTCAACGGCGAGCCGGTGCCGCTGCGCACCGAGCTGAAGAACGGCGACGTCGTCGAGATCGTGCACCGCGCCGCACGCGCGGCCCAATCCGGCGTGGCTCAACTTCGTGCGCACCGGCCGGGCGCGCTCGCAAGATCCGCCACTATCCTGAAGACCATGCAGCTGGAGGAGTCGATCGAGCTGGGCGAGAAGCTGCTGGCGCAGGCGCTGCGCTCGCTCAAGGCCAACCCCGACGAGATCGGGGAAGCGCACTGGACGCGCTTCTTCAAGGGCGACGCGGCGAAGACCCGCGAGGAGGTCCTCGCCGACATCGGCCTGGGCAAGCGCCTCGCCGTCGTGGTGGCCAAGAAGCTGCTCTCGATCGCCGAAGCCTCCGCCGACGGCGAGCACCGCCTCGACTCGATCACGATCCGCGGGACCGAGGGCCTCGCGATCCAGTTCGCGCCGTGCTGCCGGCCGATCCCGGGCGACCCCATCATCGCGCAGATCAAGAAGGGCCAGGGCCTGGTCGTGCACACCCACGACTGCCCGGCGATCCACCCCTTCCACTTCGACCCCGAGAAGTGGGTCGACGTGCAGTGGGACCCGTCGGCCGACCGGCTCTTCGACGTGAACGTGCGCCTGGTCGCGCAGAACCACCGCGGCGTGCTCGCGCGCCTCGCCGCCGAGGTTTCGGAGGCCGATTCCAACATCGACTACATCGAGACCGAGCGGCGCACGAGCCCGGCCTACACCACGATCATCTTCACCATCCAGGTGAAGAACCGCATGCACCTCGCGCACGTCTTCCGGAGGCTGCGGCGCATTCCCGAGGTCGTTCGCCTCTCGCGTCTGAAGAAAAAAACAGCATGAGGGAGGCTGACAACATCGGGAACGGCGTTGGACCGGACGCAATGCGACGCCGGTCAACGCCAGCGAGCAGCCGAAAACGAGCATGAGACCGATCTGCCCATGAAACCCATAGCGACATCGGAGGCGCCGGCGGCGATCGGCACGTACTCCCAGGCGGTCCGCGCCGGCGACACGGTGTATTTGTCGGGCCAGATCCCGCTCGACCCGAAGACCATGCAGCTGGTCGAGGGGGACTTCGAGGCGCAGGCGCGGCGCGTGTTCGACAACCTGCGCGCGGTGTGCCGCGCCGCGGGCGGCGATTTCGACCGCGTGGTGCGCGTGACGGTGTACCTCACGGACCTCGCCAATTTCGCCAAGGTGAACGAGGTGATGGCGACGTATTTCGCCACGCCCTATCCCGCCCGCGCGGCCGTGGGCGTCGCCTCGCTGCCGCGCGGCGCCCAGGTGGAGATCGACGCGGTGATGCACCTGGGAAATCCGACCGGCGCGTGAAAGTCGCCGTCGCGCCGCCCGCGCGCACCGCGGGCTCCGGCATGGCCGCGCGCCTCGAGAAGCTCGGCATCCGCTCGAACCTCGACCTCGTGCTGCACCTGCCGCTGCGCTACGAGGACGAGACCCGGCTCACCGCGTTGGCCGATGCGCGCCCAGGGCAGAGCGTGCAGGTCGAGGCCGAGGTGGTCGAGGCGGAGGTGAAGTACCGCCCGCGCCGCACGCTGGTGGTGAAGCTCGCCGACGGGGACCGCGAGCTCTGGGTGCGCTTCCTCAACTTCTACGCGAGCCAGGCGAAGCAGTTCGCGCCCGGCAGGCGGGTGCGCCTGTTCGGCGAAGTGCGCCCCGGCTTCTTCGGGGACGAGATGGTGCATCCCAAGTATCGCTTCGTGCAGAAGGACACGCCGCTGCCCACGGCGTTGACGCCCGTCTATCCGACCACGGCGGGACTGTCGCAGGCCGCGCTGCGCGAGCAGATCGCGCACGCGCTCGACACGCTCCTGCTCGAGGACACGCTCGACGAAAAGGTCCTCGCGAAGCTCGCGCTGCGTGCGTTTCGCGAGAGCGTGCTGCTGCTGCACCGCCCGCCGCCGCAGGTCGACGCCGCGAGCCTCGAGGAGCGCACGCACCCCGCCTGGCGGCGCGTGAAGTTCGACGAGCTGCTCGCCCAGCAGCTCGCGATGCGCCTCGCCTACCGCGAGCGCAGGGCGCGCGCCGCCCCGCCGCTGCCGGACGCGCACACGCTCACCAACGCGCTCGTGAAGTCGCTGCCCTTCGCGCTTACCCGCGCGCAGCGCAACGCCCGCGCCGCGATCGCGAAGGACCTCGCGCAGCCCCACCCGATGCGCCGCCTGCTGCAGGGCGACGTGGGCAGCGGCAAGACACTGGTGGCCGCGCTCGCCGCGCTGCAGGCGATCGAGAACGGCTGGCAGGCGGCGCTCATGGCGCCCACGGAGATCCTCGCCGAACAGCACTACCTCAAGCTCTCCCACTGGCTCGAGCCGCTCGGCGTGAAGATCGCGTGGCTCGCCGGCGGCCTCAAGGCGCGCGCGAAGAAGGCGGCCCTGGCCGCCATTGCGCAAGGCGAGACGCAGCTCGCCATCGGCACCCACGCGCTCTTCCAGCAGGACGTGGCGTTCGCGCGCCTGGGCCTGGCCATCGTCGACGAGCAGCACCGCTTCGGCGTGGAGCAGCGGCTCGCGCTCGCCTCGAAGGGCGGCGGCGAGCCGCACCAGCTCATGATGAGCGCCACGCCCATCCCGCGCACGCTCTCGATGAGCTATTTCGCCGATCTCGACGTCACCGTGATCGACGAGCTGCCCCCCGGGCGCAGCCCGGTCCTCACCAAGCTGGTCTCGGAGGAGCGCCGCGACGAGGTGGTCCGGCGCGTGCGCGACAGCTGCCGCGAAGGCGCGCAGGCCTACTGGGTGTGCCCGCTCATCGAGGAGAGCGAGGCGCTGCAGCTGAAGACCGCGATCGCGACCTTCGAGACGATCCGGGTTACGTTCCCGGACCTCGCCCTGGGCCTGGTGCACGGGCGCATGAAGCCCGCGGAGAAGGCGCAGGTCATGGGCGACTTCAAGGCGCGGCGCATCCAGCTGCTGGTGGCCACGACCGTGATCGAGGTGGGCGTGGACGTGCCCAATGCGACCCTCATGGTGATCGAGCACGCCGAGCGCATGGGCCTCGCGCAGCTGCACCAGCTGCGCGGGCGGGTGGGCCGCGGCTCGAAGGCGAGCCTCGCGATCCTGCTCTACCACCAGCCGCTTTCGGAGGCGGCGCGCCAGCGCCTCAAGGTGATCTACGAGAGCGACGACGGCTTCGAGATCGCGCGCCAGGACCTCATGCTGCGCGGGCCCGGCGAATACCTCGGCGCGCGCCAGAGCGGCGCGCCGCTGCTGCGCTTCGCCGACCTCGAGCGCGACGCCGACCTGCTCGCAAGCGCACGCGGCCTGGCCGACGAGCTGCTCGCGGCGAAGTCGCGCTCGGTCGCGCGCCACCTCGACCGCTGGCTCGGCACCCGCCGGTTCTACCTCCGGGCATGAATCGATGGAAATCCGCCGCGCCCCCGCACACCGACCCGTGGCGGCCCTGGCTCACCTATCCCGGATCGCTCACGCGGCGCATAGTGGAGCGCGCGGGGGCGATGCGCGTGCAGATCGTCGGGCAGCGCCTGCGCTTCCCCAACGAGGATGAATTCGACGCGCTCCGACGCCCCCATCACCGGCTGTCATTCGTCCGCGAGGTCGTGCTGCACGCCGGCGCGGGGCCGGTCGCGTTCGCCCATTCGATCGTCGCCTGGCGTGACCTCGACGGTCCCTGGCGCGGCTTGCGCGGGCTCGGTACGCGCCCGCTCGCCGCGGTGCTCTTCGCCGATCCGCTCGTGCGCCGCGAGCCGTTCGAATACGCGCGCGTGGACCGCCGCCATCCCCTCTGGAAGCGCGCATGCCAGGTCTTCGGCCGCGAGCTTCCCGCGCTCTGGGCGCGCCGCTCGCGCTTCACGCGCCACGGGCGCCCGCTCATGGTGACCGAGGTCTTCCTGCCCGCCCTGCGGGAGCTCGGCCGGTGAAGGCGCTCCTCGCGCGGCTGGATGCGTACGAGCGGCTGATCCGCCTCGACCGGCCGATCGGCATCCTGCTGCTGCTGTGGCCCACGCTGTGGGCGCTGTGGCTCGCGCGCCGCGGGCTGCCCCCGCCGATGGTGCTGTGGATCTTCGTGCTCGGCACCGCGGTGATGCGCTCGGCGGGATGCGCGATCAACGACTGGGCCGACCGGCGCTTCGATGCGCACGTGGAGCGCACCCGCGCGCGCCCGCTTGCCGCCGGGCAGATCCATCCCTGGGAAGCGCTCGTCATCGCGGCCGCGCTCGCCGGCGGCGCTTTCCTGCTGATCCTGCGCTTCAACCGGCTCACCATCGAGCTTTCGTTCGCGGCGCTGGTGCTCGCCGCGGTCTATCCCTTCACCAAGCGCTTCTTCTGGATGCCGCAGGCCTGGCTCGGAGTCGCGTTCGGCTTCGGCATCCCGATGGCCTTCGCCGCGCTCACCGGGACCGTGCCCGCGCTCGCGTGGGCGCTGCTCGCCGCCAACGTCTTCTGGACCATCGCCTACGACACCGAGTACGCCATGGTGGACCGCGACGACGACCTGAAGCTCGGGCTGCGCACTTCGGCGATCCTCTTCGGCCGGCACGACGTGGCCGCGGTCATGGGCTGCTATTTCGCCTTCGTCGCGGCGCTCGCGGCGATCGGCTACTGGCAGAAGTGCGGCCCGGGCTATTTCGCAGGCGTCGTGGCGGCCGCCGTGCTCGCGCTCACGCACTACCCGATGATCCGCGCGCGCGCGCGCGCGGGATGCTTCCGGGCGTTCCGCGCCAACAATTGGGTCGGCGCGGCGGTGTTCGCGGGCATCGCCGCCGACAACACCACGGCCGCCGCGCTCGCGGCGTGGTTCGCGCGATGATCCTCGTGATCCACGCCCACCCCTACCCGCGCAGCTCCCGCGCCACCGCGATGCTGCTGGGCGCGGTGCGCGAGCTGCCCGCCCTCGAGGTGCGCTCGCTCTACGAGCTCTATCCCGACTTCGACGTGGACGTGCGGGCGGAGCGCTCGGCGCTCGAGCGCGCCGAGCTCGTCGTGTGGATGCACCCGATCTACTGGTACACGGTGCCGGCGTTGCTCAAGCAGTGGTTCGAGGCGGTGCTCGCCAAAGGCTGGGCCTACGGCGAAGGCGGGACGGCGTTGCACGGCAAGGAATGCCTCTGGGCGGTAACGACGGGCGCGGACGAGCTCGCCTACACCCTGCAGGGCAAGCATGCCCACGAATTCGAGGCGTTCGCGCCGGTGGTGAAGCAGACGGCGCGCTTCTGCGGCATGCGCTGGCTCGAGCCCTTCGTTCTGCACGGAGCGCACGTGGTCACCGAGGCGCAGATGCACGCGGCTGCGCAGCGCCTGCGCGAGCGGCTCGCGCGCTGGGCCGCGCAGCGGGGGACGCGCTGATGCACGAGGCGCTCATTTTCCTCGCTGCGGCCGTGGTGTGCGTGCCGATCGCCGCGCGCCTCGGGCTGGGCTCGATCCTGGGCTATCTCATCGCGGGCGCGGCGATCGGGCCATGGGGACTCGCCCTGATCCACGGGGTCGGGCAAACCCAGGCCCTCGCCGAGCTGGGCGTGGTGCTGATGCTGTTCGTGATCGGCCTCGAGCTCGACCCGCGCCGGCTCATCGCGATGCGCAAGGAGGTCTTCTTCGGCGGCGCGGTGCAGCTCGCGGTGTGCGGCGCAGCGCTCGGCGCGTTCCTGCTTTGGCTCGGCCTCAGCTGGCAGGCGGCGCTGGTGGCCGGGCTCGCGCTGGCGCTCTCCTCGACCGCGATCGGCGTGCAGGCGCTCGCCGAGCGCAAGGAGCTCGCCACCGATACCGGGCGCACCGCGTTCGGCATCCTGCTCTTCCAGGACATGGCCGCCATCCCGCTCATCGCGCTGGTGCCGCTGCTCGCCAACGCCGGGCCGGTGGGCGGCGAGCCGCTGTGGCGCAAGGTGGCGGTAGCGGGGCTTACCATCGCGGCGATCGTGTTCGTGGGCCGCTACCTCACGCGTCCGGCGCTGCGCCTGATCGCGAAGCTGGGGCTGCGGGAGCTGTTCACCGCGTTCGCGTTGCTGCTGGTCCTGGGCGTCGCCGAGCTGGTCTCGCTCGCGGGGCTGTCCATGGCGCTGGGCGCCTTCCTCGCGGGCGTGCTGCTCGCCGATTCCGAATTCCGCCACGCCCTCGAGGGCGACATCGAGCCCTTCAAGGGCTTGCTGCTGGGGCTGTTCTTCATCTCGGTGGGAATGACCATCGACTTCGGCCTGCTCGCGAGCCACCCCGGGACCATCGCGCTGCTGCTCGCGGGGTTCCTCGCGATCAAGATCGCCGCGCTCTTCGCCGTGTCGTACGCGCTGGGCATCGGCGTGCGCGGCTGCCGGCTGTTCGCCTTCCTGCTCTCGCAGGCGGGCGAGTTCGGCTTCGTCGTGTTCGGTTCCGCGCGCGCAGTGGAGCTGCTCACGCCGCAGTGGGAGGGGCTGCTCACCATCACCGTGGCGCTCTCCATGGGCGCCACGCCGCTGCTGCTGCTCGCGCACGACCGCCTCGCGCGCCGGCACGCGGCCCCCGAGCGCCAACCCGACACGATCGACGCGACCGGCCCGGTGATCATCGCGGGGTTCGGCCGCTTCGGACAGATCGTCGGGCGGCTGCTGTTCGCGAGCGACGTGCGCGCCGTGGTGCTCGACCACGACCTGGACCAGATCGAGTCGCTGCGCAAGTTCGGCTTCCAGGTGTTCTACGGCGATGCGACGCGCCTGGACCTGCTGGAGGCGGCCGGCGCCGGCAAGGCGCGGCTGCTGGTGAACGCGATCGACGACGTGAACGACAGCATCGCGCTCGTCGAGCGCGTGCGCGCGAGCTTTCCCGACCTGCCGATCCTCGCGCGGGCGCGCAACGTGTCGCATTATTTCGAGCTCAGGCTGCGCGGTGTGCAGGTGGTGGAGCGCGAGACCTTCGAGTCCGCGCTGCGCCTGGGGCGCGCCGCGCTCGAGGCGCTCGGCATGGACCGCTACCGCGCGCGCGAGATGGCCGACGTCTTCCGCAGGCACAACATCGCGAGCGTCGACGCCACGCTGCCGTTCTACCAGGACGAGGCGCGACGCCTGAGCATGGCCAAGGCGGGGCGCGAGGAGCTGGAGCAGCAGTTCGCGCGCGATCGCGAGCGCTTCGAGAGGGAGCACGGAGGCGGCGGATGGACATGAAGCGCAACGCGTGGCTCGTCGCCGGCCTGAGGTCGCCGTTCGCGCGCGTCGACGGGGCGCTGCGCCGCCTCGACGCCGTCGCGCTGTCGGTGCCGGTGGCCAGGGCCATGGCCGCGCAGCTGCGCACCGGCGACCGCGCGGACCTGATGGTGTGGGGCAGCGTGGCGCCGAACCTCGGCTACAGCAACATCGCGCGCGAAGTGCTGATCGACGCGCGGCTCGAGCAGGCGACGCCCGCGTTTTCCACGGTGCTCGCCTGCGCCACGAGCATGGTCGCGGCGTTCGAGGCGGCGGGCATGCTGGGCGAGGACATCGCGCTCGCGATGTGCGGTGGGGTGGAGAGCATGAGCCGCGTGCAGATCGGCCTGAGGCAGGGCCTGTCGGACTGGATCCGGCGCCTGTCGCAGGCGCGCTCGCCGGGCGAGCGCATCGACCGGCTGCTCGAGCTGCGCTGGAAGGACGTCGGCCTGCACGTGCCGAGTGTTGCCAATCGCGCCACGCGCAAGAGCATGGGCGAGCACAGCGAGGAGATGGCGAAGCAGTGGCGCATCGCGCGCTCCGAGCAGGACCGCATCGCGCTCGCCTCCCACCAGCGCGCCGTGGCCGCGATGGCCGCGGGATTCTTCGACGATCTCGTGATCCCGGTCGAGGGCATGGCGAAGGACGGCGTACCGCGTGCCGACAGCTCCGCGGAGAAGCTCGCCGCGCTCAAACCCGCGTTCGACCGCGCAAGCGGGCAGGGGACCATCACCGCGGGCAATGCCTCGCCGCTCACCGACGGGGCGGCGGCGATCTGGGTGGCGAGCGACGCGGGCCTCGCGCGCCTGCCGGCGGGACGCCCGCGGGCCAAGCTCGTCGATTACGAGCTCGCCGCGGTGGATGTCTTCCACGAGGGCCTGCTGATGGCCCCGGCATATGCGATTCCGAGGCTGCTCGCGCGCCACGGGCTCACCCTGGATGCGATCGACCTGTGGGAGGTCCACGAGGCATTCGCCGCGCAGGTGCTGTGCAACGTGGCCGCCCTCGAAAGCGAGGATTTCCTGCACGGGAAGGTGCGCATCGACGCGCGCCTCGGCCGGTTCCCTTGGGGGCGCTTCAATCCCAACGGCGGCAGCATCTCGATCGGGCACCCGTTCGGGGCGACGGGCGCGCGCATCCTGTCGCAGGCAGTCAAGGAGCTCGCTGCGATGGGGCCTGGCAAGCGCGCGATCGTGTCGATCTGCGCCGACGGCGGGGAGGGCGCGGTCGCGCTGCTGGAGAGCGCCGCCTGATGCAGCAAACGCGCTACTCGATCTCGATGGAAGTGATGCGGCCTCCGGCCGCTTCGACCGCCTCCCGCACCTGGTCGGAGAGCACCTCGCGCAGCCATTCGGCCTCGCCGGGCGAGCGGCACTCCGCCTGGCGGCTGAAGCCGCCGTCGCGCGGAGCGTCGAGCCGCGAGGCGGACACGGTCACCATATAGAGGGCCTCGCCGATTTTCTGGGTGCGCGAGGTGAGGCGGTAGTCGAGCATGGCGCGGGGCTTTTGCTTCGCCGGGCGCTGGGCGCCGCCAGCGGGCTAGGCGAGCTCGAGCCGATCCACGCAGTCGCCGCGCATGAGGATGGCCCTGGTGAGCGAGGAGGCGAGCCCTACCGCGAGGCGGGTGGCCTCATCGTCCGAGGCGGCGACGTGCTCCACGCGCTCCGTGCCGAAGCCGAGCGATTCGATTTCCCGCGGTATCGCGAGCGCCATCGCGCGGAACCTGCCGGTGCCGATGTGTTCCACGCGAGCCTGGACCTTGAACAGCGTCATGGATATCTCCACGAATGGATTGCATGTCGCGGAGTCTCGTGCATGGCGCGCAAACGGGCTGTGACCCAGCGCACTCACCAGGTTTCAACTGCAAGTTGCAACTGCAAGAGCGCGGGCGTGCGCCTCAGTGCAGCTGCGCGTCGAGCTCGGGCAGGCTCGCCGCGGACAGATCCACGGGCACGCTGGCGCGGCTTTCGCCCTTGTCCCTGCCGCGCTCGTCGGGGCGTGCGATGAAGGCGGTCCTGAGCCCCGCCGCGGCCGCGGCCGCGAGGTCGTGGGAATGCGCCGCCACCATCATCGCTTCGCCGGGCGCGCAATCGAACGCCGCGGCCGATGCGACGTAGACCCCTGGCCTGGGCTTGTAGTCGCGCGCGAGCTCCGCGCCGAGGATCGCGTCCCAGGCGAGGCCGTTGTGGCGCGCGAGGTCCACCATGATCGAGATGTTGCCGTTCGAGCACGGCGCCACGCGAAAGCGCGTGCGCAGGCGCGCGAGCCCCGGCGCGACGTCCGGCCACGCGTCGAGCTGGTGCCAGGCGAGGTTCAGGCGCTCGCGCGTGGGCTCGTCGACGTGGTCGAGCTCGAGATGCTCGAGGACCACGTCGAGGTTGCGCCGGTGCAGCACGTCGAGCTTGCAGTAGGCGATGCGTCCGCTGCGCACCGCCTCCATCGCCGGCTGGTACTCGGCGCGCCAGGCGTCGGCGAAGGCTTCCCAGTCGGTCGCGACGCCGAGGGGCGAGAGGATCGCGCGCGCCTGGCGCGCGATCGAGCCGCGCCAGTCGACCAGCGTGCCGAAGACATCGAAGAGCAACGCCTTCACCATCGCGCTATTCCTCGATCGCCGCGCGCAGCAGCTCGGCGGCCTGCGCGCACTCTTCGCGGCTCACGTCGAGGTGGGTGACCAGGCGCACGGTGCGCGGGCCGAAGGCGAACACCAGCACGCCGCGCTGCCTGGCGCGCTCGACCACCGCGGGCCCGTCGGGCGCGTCGGCCTTGAGGTGGAAGACCAGGATGTTGGTCTGCACGGTGGCCAGGTCGAGGGTCACGCGCGGGCAGCCCGCGAGGCGCTCGGCGATGAGGCGCGCGTTCGCGTGGTCCTCGGCGAGCCGCCGGTAGTTGTGCTCGAGCGCGTGGAGCCCCGCCGCGGCGAAGATCCCGACCTGGCGCATGGCCCCGCCGAGCATGCGGCGATGGCGCACGCACTTCGCGATCAGCGCGCGCGAGCCGGCGAGGAGCGATCCGCCCGGCGCGCCCAGTCCCTTCGAGAGCGATGCGCCGACGAGGTCGAAGGGAGCGGCGAGCGTCGCCGGCGCGACTCCCAGGGCCACCGCGGAATTCCAGATGCGCGCCCCGTCGAGATACGACGCGATGTCGCGTTCCCGCGCCGCCTCGCAGATGCGCTCCACCTGCGGCTGCGGAAAGATCACCCCGCCCGCACGGTTGTGGGTGTTCTCGATCTCCACCAGGGTCGTAGGAGGGTAGATCACGTGGCCGCGCGGCTTCACGGCAGCCGCGAATTCCGTGGCGTCGAACACGCCCGCCTTGCCCACCACGGTGAACTGCACACCTGCGTTGGCCGCCGAGCCGCCGGTCTCGTGCCACACGGCATGGGCCTCCGGGCTCACGATGACGTCGTCGCCGGGGCGCGTGAGCACGCGCAGTGCCACCTGGTTGGCCATGGTCCCGCTCGGCAGCCACAGCGCCGCCTCCTTGCCCAGCAGCGCCGCGGCGCGCTCCTGCAGCAGGTTGGTGGTGGGGTCTTCCCCGTACTGGTCGTCGCCCACCGGCGCTGCGGCGATGGCCGCGCGCATCGCGGGCGAAGGGCGGGTGACGGTGTCGGAGCGCAGGTCGATCATCGGGCTGCCCGGCAGGCGCCGATGCCTGCGCCGGATTGCGGCAGCTTAACCCAGTTGCCGCGGGCCATCGCGCCCGGGCAAAGGGAATAGACTCCCCAGCCGGATGGTTCACCCCCCACCACGCCCCCAAGGAGGTCCCATGAAGACGCGTCTCGCATTGCCCGTCCTGCTGCTCGCCGCTCCCCTGTCGATGGCCGCGGACATCGAGGCCGGCAAGGCGAAGGTGGCGGCCGTGTGCGCCGCCTGCCATGGCGCCGCCGGAGTCAGCGTGAGCGACGGCATCCCCAACCTCGCGGCCCAGCGCGCGGCCTACATCCAGGAGCAGCTGAAGGCGCTCAAGGAAGGCGCCCGCAAGAACCCGATCATGAACGCGATCGCCTCCCAGCTTTCCGCCGAGGAGATCGCGAACGTGGCGGCGTACTTCTCGTCGCTGCCCGGCGCGCCGGCCGGCGCCAAGTCGGCGTTCCTTCCCAACGTCGCGAAGACCGGCGTCGCCTTCCCCGAGGGCTACGCGTCCACGTTCACCAAGTACCACACGATCGACTTCCCGGCCGCGAAGGCGGTGCGCTACTACTACGCGAATCCCGTCGCCCTGAAGGCGGCCAGGGCTGGCGCGCCGCTGCCGGACGGGTCGATCCTGTTCGTCGAGGTGTATGCGGCCCGGCTCGATGCCGACAAGAATCCCGTCAAAGGCGCCGACGGCCATTTCGCGCCCGACAAGATCGTCGCCTACACGGCGATGGAGCGCGAGGCGGGCTGGGGCAAGGACATCCCCGGAATGCTGCGCAACGAGGACTGGAACTACGCCGTCTTCACGCCCGCGAAGGAGCAGCGGCCCGGCGTGAACCAGGCCGAATGCCTCGCGTGCCACAAGCCGCTGGACAAGTCGAGCTACACGTTCACCCTGAAGGAGCTCGCCTCCGCCGGGAGCTACTGAGGGGCGGCGCCCGGCTCAACGGGCGCCGAAGCCGACCAGGATAGTCTCGCCCGCGACGACCTTGTCGCCGGGACGCACGCGCACCTCGAAGCCCTCGCGCCACGGCGCGATGAGGTCGACCTGGGAGCCGATGCGGATCATGCCGAAGGTTTGCCCGCGCTCGACGTGCGCGCCCGCCGGGAAGTAGGTGTCGATGCCGCGCACCGTGAACGAGCCGATCTGCACGACGTAGACCGGCAGCGGCGCGCCGCCATACTCGCCCACGAACTGGGTCACCGCCCGCTCGTTCTGCACGATGTGCATGCTGCCCGAGTAGCGCGGCTCGATGCCGAGCAGGCTGCGCAGGTGCATCTCGGTCATGCTCGCGTTGCCGCCGTGCGCGGGGTAGCGGTGGATGAATCCTACCGTCGCGGCGAGCGGCGCACGGTTGTAGTGGATGTCGAAGGGGCTCATGAAGATGCCCACGACGAGCTTGGGTTGCGCGAAGTCCTCGCCCATGAGGTCCTTCACGGTCGCCTTCACGCCCTGCTTGATCACCACCACGTCGGCGCCCGGGTCGACCCGCTTCACGTACACCACGGTGCCGTCGGCGGGGCTCAGCAGCCCGGGGGCGGCCGGCGGCACGCGCACCGGGTTACGGAAGAACCAATAGTGGCGCCAGAAGAGGTAGGCGCAGATCGCGCAGAGCGCGAGCAGCGCGGCGACGCTCAGGGCTCGGGCCGCCAATCGCCGTCGCATAGCACGCGAATCAGCGCCACTCCCGAGGAGAACGGAAAGTCCACGAGCTCGAACGCCTTGCGGTCGCGGTCGAGGCCGCGCAGCCAGCGTTTCACGCCCGCGTGGCGTACCAGCTCGCGCACGTAGATGTTTGTGTCGTGCAGGAGCATGTAGGCGTTGCGGCGGGTGCGGCGCAGCACCGCGAGGAAGTCGTGGCGCACGCTCGCGAAGGAATGGTTGCCGTCGATGAAGGCGAGATCGATCTCCGGCAGGGCGCGCCCTTCGTAGCTGTCGAAGAACTCCTCGCTCGTCATCTTGTAGTGCCGCACCTGGTCCGCGACGCCGAAGCGCGCGAAGTGCTCGCGCACCTTCGCCGGCTCGTCCCATTGCGCGGTGCCGCCCACAGTGCGCAGCAATCCGTCCTTGAGGGCGGAATACGAAGGGTCGACGAAGCTCAGGTTGCCGAAGCCGTTGTCCTTGAGCCCCAGGGCGAGGCAGACCACGCTGAAGCCAAACCCCGACCCGATCACGACGATGTGCCTGGGGCGCAGTGCGCGCACCAGCCCGTAGTAGACGAATCCGAAGCCGATGTTGAGGTTCGCAGCGTCCTCGTGGTGCCCGAGCGGCTTCGCGTGGCGCAGGATCTCCGCCAGCATCGTGGCGTCCAGGCTGAAGGTAGCCGGCTCGGCGCGCGAAAGGGAAAGCATTGCGCGGCATTGGACCACGGGATCGTGACGATGCCGTGGCAGCCCGGTGACCGATCCGTGACGGGACGCCAGCCCCGCCATGGGAGACGCGGTTGCCGCCGCCGATCCGATCCGGCTGGGAGTAAGATGAACTTCGCGAGGGCCGACCCATGACGCCGATCCGATCCCTTTGCGCACTCCTGCTCGTCGCCGCGCTGCCCGGTTTCGGCCAGGAAACGGACCTGTCGCATCCGGTCTTCCTGGTGGCACGCGCCAACCACCCGGATCCCAACTTCCACGACACCGTCGTGCTGTTGATCAGGCACGACGAGGGTGGCTCGATGGGAGTGGTCATCAACCGGCCAACCGATATCCCGCTCGCGAAAGCGCTGCCCGACTTCGGGCGCGTGACCCCGCCCGACGACAGGATCTACTACGGGGGCCCGGTGGAGCCCGAATCGGTCCTGTTCATCGCGCGCATGTCGTCCACGCCGCCCGCCTCGACCGAGGTGCTCCCGAACGTCTACGCGAGCGGCAGCCGCAAGCTGCTGGGCGAGCTCTTCGCGCACCAGCGGCCCGTGGACGGGCTGCGCCTGTACTCGGGATACGCGGGCTGGGATCCCGGCCAGCTGGAGCTCGAGATCATGCGCGGCGATTGGCACCGCGTCCCCGCCGAAGCGAAATGGATCTTCGACGAGAGGCCCGAGAAGATCTGGCCCGAGCTCAACCGCCGGGCCACCGCGATCATGGTGCGGAACGACTTCGGGACGTTCGCGCGCCAGGCGCCGCTATTCCGATAGCACCACGCCCGAGCCGCCCATCTCCTTCGGCAGGTCCTTCATCTTCGGCAATCCGTCCTTCATCGGCAGCTTCGTCTCCTGGTAGTGGACGTGCACGCCGGCGTGGTACGGAAAATCCGGGATCGTCGCCGCGTACACGTCGATGAGCCCGAATCCCGGATGATCGGTGAAGACGTGGCCGCCGCAGGTCTTGCACCACTTGCGGTAGCTCCTCTCGGTCTTGTTGTAGGTGGCGATGTTGTCCGCTCCCTTCGTCACCTTCACCGCATCGGGCTTCCACAGGGTGAAGGCATTGAGCGGCCCGGCCGACCAGCTGCGGCACGACTCGCAATGGCAATATCCCATGCCCGCCGGATCGCCGCTCACCGTGTATTGCACCGCGCCGCAAAAGCAGCTGCCCTTGTAGACCTTTTCGTTGCTCATGAGCGTCTCCATGGTGGTTGGCAGAATGCCGATGTTCACTTGCGCTCGATCACGACTTCGAGGTACTCGCTCGGCAGCGCGAGCGTAGTGTCGCGCGAACGGTTGCCGTCGTCCAACAGGGCCTGCGGGTCGCGCGCGAAGGCCGCCTGCTTCGCCGCGTCGTTGCCGGACTCCGGGCGATCCCGATTCACGCCGCAGGAATGCGGAATTGCTCGCGCAGGGCCCTTTCGCCGGCGACGGAAAAGCTCACCACGCGCGAGGCCTTTTCACGCCGGGCCCATCGCAGGTCGAGGCAGCGCGACAGCAGCGCGGCCCCGAGCGATCCGGCGAGATGATGCCGGCGCATGCTCCAGTCCAGGCAGGCCCGGCACAGGGGCCGGCGACGGCGCTCGAGCGCCGCGACGTCGATGCCGAAATCGCGGCAGTACCGCTCCCCCTTCCGGGTGAGATGCGGCGTGTCGCCGTCCATCTTCAACAGGCGGCGCTTCCTGAGGCTGTCGAAGACGAGCACGCCCAGCTCCCCCGCGAGGTGGTCGTAGCACACGCGCGATTTCCTCAGCGCGGGCTCGCGCGGGCTGGAGCGCAGCCGCACGGCGCCGGCCCGGTAGGCCACGCCCATGAGGCTTTCCAGCAAGTGCGCCACGTCGTCGTCGGCGAGCCGGAAATAGCGGTGCCGGCCCTGGCTCGCCACGCTCACCAGCCGCGCGTCGAGCAGCTTCGCGAGGTGCGAGCTCACGGTCTGCTTGGTAACGCCCGCGACACCCGCCAGCTCGGTCGCGGTGAGCGCCTGGCCGGTCATGAGCGCGGTGAGGATGTCGGCGCGGGCGTGATCGCCGATCAGCGCCGCGATTCCCACGATGTTCGGGCCGTCTTTCATGGTTCGATTGTAGTCGAACCATCGTCGTCCGCAACGCACTATATCGTCCTGGGAGTCGCGGCCATCAATGTCCCGCAGGGGGTGCGTCGCACACGATAACGAGGCAGCGCAGCCCGGCTCCCCTGTCCGGCCCTCACCCGGGCGTTGTCCCCATCGCCCGCAGGTTCGATCGCATCAGCATCACCTCCCGGTCGAGCTGCGGCCTGAGCTCGTCGAGCAATTTCCACGTGGCGTTGCGCCCGGCCGTCTCGATGCGTGAGCAGAGCCGGGAAAGCCGCATGGCGCCCACCGCCACGCTGGCGCCGGCCAGCCGATGCGCAAGCTCGGCGGCACGCAGGTGGTCCCGGTATTCGAGGGCGGCGACGATTTCGGCGTAGTTCGCCTCGTAGGACTCGCCGAAGCCGTGCAGCAGCTCACGGGCCAGGTTGTCGTCGCCCCCGGTCACCCCGTCGAGGGTGGCCTTGTCGATGACCTCCAGGGTCCAATCGTCCAGCAGGCGGTCGGCGGCGGCGGCGGCGGCGGGGGCGGGCGACGCGCCTTCCTGCCAGGGGAGCCAGATCCGCAGCTTCGCGGCGAGCTCGGGAATCTGCACCGGCTTGGCGAGGTAGTCGTTCATGCCGACCTCGAGGCAGCGTTCGGATTCGCCCTTCATCGCGTTCGCGGTGCACGCGATGATCGGGATGGGGGCCAGGTTGCGATCGCGTTCTTCGCTGCGCACGGTGAGCGCCACTTCGTAGCCGTCGATCTCCGGCATGTGGCAGTCGGTGAGCAGGAGCGAGAAGCGGCCGGTGCGCCACATGTCGAGCATCTCGCGGCCGTTTTCGGCGCATTCCGAGGCGTAGCCGATGGTGGCGAGCTGGCGCTGCAGGACCAGGCGGTTGATCGGATGATCGTCGGCCACCAGCACCAGCGTGCGCTCGGCCTCCGCGGCTTCGACCGACGGGGCTTCCCGGAACGCCGGATTCAGGGGCTGCCCCGGCTGCAGGCGACCCGGGCGCACGGGAACGGGCGTGCCGGCCGCCACCGGCAAGCGCAGCTCGAGGATCATGGTGGTGCCCTTGCCCTCCGCGCTCTCCATCTCGATGGTTCCGCCCATCATTCCGGCCAGCCGCTGGCAGATGCTCAGCCCCAATCCCGTGCCGCCGAACCGGCGCGTGGTGCGCGCTTCGGCCTGCACGAAGGGTTGGAAGAGCTTCGCCTGGTTCGCCTTCGAGATGCCGATCCCAGTGTCGTGCACCGTGAAGCCCACGACGTCGTGGCCTTCCTCGCGCGCGAGCAGGCGGACGGCAAGGCTCACCTTGCCGCGCTCGGTGAACTTGATCGCGTTGCTCACCAGGTTGTTCATGATCTGGCGCAGGCGCAGGTGGTCCACCATCACCCAGGGCGAGATACCCGGATCCACCGTCTCCTCGAGAATCAGGTTCTTGCTGCTCGCCACCCCGGCGTAGGCCGCCGTCACCGAGGCGACGATCTCGGCGATCGAGGCGGGCTCGGGGCTCAGGTCGAGCCGCCCCGCCTCGATCTTGGAGATGTCGAGCAGGTCGTCGATGATCCTGAGCAGCGATTGCGCGGACTCGCGGATGGTGCCGACCTGCAGGCGCTGCGCGGGCGCCAACGGCCCCAGCGAGAGGAGCTCGAGCAGCCCGAGCACGCCGTTCATGGGCGTGCGGATCTCGTGGCTGATGGTGGCGAGGAAGGCGCTCTTCGAGCGATCCGCCGCCTGGGCCGCTTCGCGCGCCGCATCGAGGTCCTTGTTGAGCGCAAGCAGCTTCTCGTGCTCGGCATGCTCGAGGTCGCGGACCAGGATCATGCGCGAGTAGAGCCTTCCGTTCTCGACCATGAGGACCAGCAGCACGAAACTGGCCGCGATGAGCCCGTTGATGCGCCCCGCGTAGAAGCCCAAGTCGAAGCGCCCGGCGTTGAGCACCGCGGAAAGCGCGACGTCGAAGAGCCAAGCGCACATCACCACCATGAGCCACAGGTCGAGCAGCGAGTACGAGCGCTTCCACCAGAGCGCCCCGAGCGCGGCGAGGCTCATGAGCCAGACGCTGCCCACCACCGCGGCCATCGCGGGCGAATAGTGGTGGTCCTCCATGATGGCGGGCAGCGCCGTGCTGCCGGCGGTGGCCAGCAGCACCAGCGCGAAGGTGAGCGCTGCGACCGTCCCCACGCCGAAGGCGATCAGCGCGCCCGGTGCGAACCCCTGCCGCAGGATGCCGCCGCCCCGGCGGAACAGCGAGTAGGCGACGACCGAGAGCGGGAACCCGGCGTGCCAGAACATGTACAGCCACGCGGTGGTCTGCGGGCCCGCGCCGAGCAGCCCCCCGGCCGAGAACAGTCCCGGGAACGTGAGCATGTGGACGAACGCCATGAACGCCGAGAAGAGATAGCCGCACGCCAGCACGAAGAGGGCCATCGAGCGCAGGAAGTAGAACTGGCTGAAGAGCAGGGCCGCGGTGATGAAGTCGCACATCACGAGCGCCGACTGGTAGGTCGGGATGAACACCCACAGGGCCGCGAGCGGGGTCCTGGCGAAGGGCGCGAGCGCGACGAAGACCAGGGCCAGGATGGCGACGGTGACGAATGCGCGGCGCATCTCGCCACGCGTGGCCGGCATGGCGGCGAAGAACGTCTGGGCGAGCCGGGGCTCGGACTCCTCGGGATTCGATCGCATGCGTTCCGGCCCAGTCTTCCAATTCGGGTGGCGGGGCGCCCGGAGACCGGGGCGCACGGTAACCAATGTTAATACATCCCGCGGCGCGCGTAATTTTCCGCATCGGTCCCGCACAAAACGCGCTAGCCCGCGCGCACCGCGCCCGCCTAGATTGTCTCGACGGACCTGGTCCGTGTCCCACATCCCTTTCAAGGAGGCAACCATGCCTGACGATCTGGTGCGCGGTTCGAGCAAGCTGATGGCCGCGTGGAAGGCGCGCACGCTCACGGAGGAGTCCTACCGCGAGATCGTGAACGCCTTCGAGAAGTCCCGCGGCAAGGTGGAAAGCGCCGCGGTGTTCGGCGGCGACAACCCCAGCGGCCTGCGGCTGTCGGTGCGCTACGACGGCGGCGACGTCCCGACCTGCGGCAACGACATCCTGTTCTGGCTCAAGTGGCACATGATCTACGGTGGCACGCCCAGGCCGCCGCACATCATCATCAACGGGATCCCGATACCCGATCTTGCGCGGCTGCAGCTCGACTTCGGCAACGTGAGCGAAGGCGTCCAGGTTCGCGCCGGCGGCGCCGAGCCCGGAGGGATGCTCTGATGCACTGCCCGGCCGGCGAAACGCGGGTGCTGCAGGTGCACCCCACGCGGCGCTGCAACCTCGCGTGCGCGCACTGCTACTCGTCGTCGGGACCGAACGTGCAGGAGGAGCTCGCGCTTTCGCTCCTCCTGCCGTGCGTCGAAGACGCGGCACGCCTCGGATACACGCAGCTCGCCGTATCGGGCGGCGAGCCGCTGCTGTTCCGGGGCCTCGCGCGGCTGCTCGCGCACGCGCGTTCCGCCGGCATGCAGACCACGATGACCACCAACGGGATGCTCGCGACCTACAGCCGCTGGATGCCGATCGCCCCGCTGGTGGACGTGCTCGCGGTCTCCGTCGACGGGCGGCCCGGGGAGCACGACCGCATGCGCGGCCAGGCCGGCGCCTTCGAGCGCACCCTCGCCAACTTCGAGGTGCTGCGCGATTCCGGGGTGGCCTTCGGCATCATCTTCACGCTTACCCAGCATAACGTGGACAGCCTCGAGTTCGTCGTGCGCCTCGCGGCCGAGCAGGGCGCGCGCAGCGTCCAGGTCCATCCCTTGACCCTGCATGGCCGCGCGCTCGATTGCTTGCCGCAGGCGCGGCCCGATGCCTTCGAGCTGGTGGCGGCGCTGTGCGAGGCCCACCGCCTCGGCGGGGAGCTGGGCGTCGCGGTGCACGTCGATGCGCTCACGCGCGAGCAGATCCTCGCGTATCGCGACCGGCTGGTTCCGCCGGCGAGCGTGTGCGAGCTCGCCGACGCGGCGCCCATCCTGGTGGTGGATGCGGATTCCACGGTCGTTCCGCTGACCCACGAGGTGGATCGCGCGCTCGCCCTGGGACGGCTCGCGGAGGCGCCGCTCACCACGCTCGCTTCCGAATGGATCGCGCTCGGAAAGGCGCGCCGGCTCGCGCAGGCGTGCGAGCGCACCTGGGACGACCTGTCCACGGCGCCGGATTCGAGCGCGGTCTACTGGTATGAGGAAGTCGCGCGGCGCACCGTGAGCCTGGGGCGCATCCGCGTGATGCTCGAGGAGATCGCGGTCGGGCTCGCGTAAATCGGTTCCGCGCCCGGCGCGCCTTCACGCCGCCGCGGGGACGATCCTCGCTACCGGCGCCTCGCGAATCGGCAAGTTCACCAGCGCGGCCGCCGCGGCCAGCGCCATGTCCGCATACCACATCCAGTTGTAGTTGCCGAAGCGCACGAAGGCGATGCCGCCGAGATATGCGCCGAGGAACCCGCCCACCTGGTGGGAGAGCAGCGTCAACCCGAACAAGGTAGCGAGGTAGCGGATGCCGAACAGCTTGCCCACGATCGCCGCAGTGGGCGGGACGGTCGCGAGCCACGTGAGGCCGAGCCCCGCGGCGAAGAGATAGAAGGTCGTCGTGGTCTTCGGCGCCATCAGATACACCGCGATCAGCGCGGCGCGCGAGCCGTACATCGCCGCCAGCACGTGCTTGCTGCGGAAGCGCGAGATGCTCGCGCCAGCAAGCAGGCTGCCGGCGATGTTGGCCAGGCCGATGATCGCGAGCGACCAGCTCGCCACCGTCGGCGGCAGTCCGCACAGGTTCACTTCGCCGGGCAGGTGCGTCACGAGGAACGCGATGTGGAAGCCGCAGGTGAAGAAGCCCAGGTGCAGCAGGATGTAGCTGCGATCGCCCAGCGCGTCGCGCACGTTCCTCCAGATCCCGCCGTCGGCGCCGGCCGGCGCGTGGTGGGCCGTCGCGCCGCGGCTCGTCATGGTGGCGAGCGGCAGCGCGGCGAGCGCCACCGCGGCGAGCCCCCACATCGCGCCCACCCAGCCGAACGCCTGGATTAGCCGCTGTACCACGGGAGCGAAGACGAACTGCCCGAACGAGCCCCCCGCATTGATGATTCCCGAGGCCGTGCCGCGGGCCTGCACGGGCAGGCGCTGCGCCACCGCGGAAAAGAGCACCGAGAAGCTGCTCGCGCCCGACCCGATCGCCGAGACCAGGCCCAGCGAAACGATCAGCCCGAAGCCCGAGTGCATGAACGGCGTGAGCGCGCTGCCCGCCGCGAGTACGACCAGCCCGCCGACGAGCACGCGCCGCGGCCCGTGGCGGTCGGCGAGCGCTCCCGCCACCGGCTGCATCGCTCCCCACGCGAATTGCGCTACCGCGAGCGCGAGGCTGATGGTGACGATGCCCAGGCCGGTCGAGGTGTTGAGCGGCGAGACGATCAGCCCCATCGACTGGCGCACGCCCTGCGTTACGGCGAGCACCGCCGCCCCGGCGAGCGTCACCGTGATTGCGGGTCGTCCCCAGCTCCTCATGCCCATCGGCGCATTCGCTCTCGATCCAGGGCGGCTATTGTATCGGGTGCGCGGATGCGCACGCAGGCGGCCGCGGCCGGTCCAGGCACGACTAGGCAAGCCCTGCGCGCGTTATCGGGACCGCGTTGCGCACGTGCCGGTTGAACGTCGTGAGCCCGGCCAGCGCGAAGAGCACGATCGAGAACGGGATGACGGCACCGGCTGCACCGAAGCGCTCGATGGCGATGCCGGACAGTGCCGCGCCGATGGGCATGAATCCGAACGCGAGCAGGCGGAAGGTGCTGTTCACGCGCCCCTGCAGCTCGTCGGGGATGAGCGCGAGGCGATAGCTGAACTGCACCACGTTGTACACCGGGCTCGTCAGGTAGGTGAGCCCGGAGACCGCCCCGAGCAGCCAGTAGGACGGCACCAGCGCGTAGAGCGGGAAGAGCAGAGCGTCGAGCCAGACGATCGCGACGATCACCCGCCCGAAGGAGAAGCGCTTCTGGATCTGCCCGCCGATGAGCGACCCCGCGATGCCGCCGATGCCCGCGACGCTGAAGATCACGCCGATCTCCGCGTCCTTCGCGCCGAGGGATTTCGCGAGCACGATGACGATGAGCGGCATCGCCGCGTTGACCAGGTTCAGCCCGCCGGTGAGCAGGGCCATGTAGCGGATCAGCGGCTTCCCCCACAGCCAGCGCAGGCCGTCGGCGATCTCGACGCGCAGGTCGCGTGCGGCCGCCGCCTGCGATCGGAACGGCGTGCGGATCGCGAGGAGCGAGGCCACCGACACGCAATACGAGAGCGCGTCGGCCACGAATGGCACGCCGCGCCCGAACGTCTGGTAGAGGAACGTGCCCAGCGACGGACCGACGATGTTCGCCAGCCCGAAGCCCGCTTCATTCTGTGCGGCGGCCTGCGGCAGCTGCACCTGCGGCACCACGCGCGGCAGGGCCGCCACCTCGGCGATGTTGAAGAAGACGAAGAGGCTGCCTTCGATGAGGACCGCCGCGTAGATCTGCCAGACGGTGAGCCAGCCGAACGCGATCGCGATCGGGATGCTGATCGCCGCGATCGCGCGCCCGATGTCGCAGCGGATCATCACGCGCCTGCGGTCCCAGCGGTCGATCAGCGCGCCAACGGGGAGGCTGAAGACCAGGTACGGGATCGCGCGCAGCGCGCCGGCGATGCCTGCCGCCGCCGGCGAATGCGTCAACGCGAGGACCAGCAGCGGATAGACGATGGTCGAGGCGGCGGAGCCGAGCGTGGAAACGACCTGCCCGCTCCACAGCAGCATGTAGTCGCGGTGGCGCCAGAGCGGCGCGCGCTCCGGATAGGTCGCCTCGGGCCCTGGAGGCTCCGGCTCCATCAGCTCCGCCCGGACGCAATCGCCAGCATCCGCTGCGTTACCCCGGGATCTCGGGCTCGACCAGCGTCGCGAGCTGCGCGAGCGATTCCTGCCAGCCGAGATAGCACATCTCGAGCGGAATGGCCGCGGGCAATCCTTCCTGCACGACCTCGAGCTCGGTCCCGCACGACACCCGCCTTAGGGTCACGATCGTCTGCATTTCCCCCGGCAGGTTCGGATCGTCGAATTTGTCGGTGTAGCGAATCTTCACGGATGGCACGAGCTCGCGATACTCGCCGCCGAAGGAGTGGCCGTGGCCCGTCGTGAAATTCGTGAACGACATCCGGTAGGTGCCGCCGACTTTGGCATCCATGTGGTGGACCTTGCAGGTGAAGCCGTAGGGCGGCAGCCACTTGGCCATGGCGTCCGCGTCCAGGAACGCCTTGTAGACGCGCTCCGCAGGGGCGCGCAGCACGCGGTGAAGTCGGACGGTGCCCGTGGGCATGATCGAGTTCCTTTCGAGGTCGTTGGCGGACGCGCTTAACTATAGCTGCAGGGTCATGAACACCGAGTTCGGGTCTTCGACATACTCGCCGAACGGCCCACAATGGGCGAACCCGAAACTCTCGTAGAGCGTGTGCGCGGGCTTGAATGCCGCCTGGGCGCCGGTCTCGAGGCTAAGACGCCGATAGCCGCGGGACTTCGCCACATCGACGATATGCGCGAGGATGGCGCGTCCGGCGCCCCTGCGGCGAAGCGCATGAGGAGTGCGCATCGACTTCACCTCGCCGTGCGTCGGGTCCAGTTCCTTGAGGGCGCCGCAGCCGAGCAGGACCGCGCCCTCCCAGACGGACCAGAACGTGATCCCCGGCTGGCGCAGCTTCGCGAGATCGAGCGCGTGCACGCTCTCGGGCGGAGAAAGTTCGTACATGCTCTGCAGGTGCTCGTTGAGCAGGGCGTGTACCTCGGGACGGGTGAGGTCGTCGATCTCGATCTTCATGCGGGCGCAAGGGGAATGGGCTCCACAAGGTAGGGCTCCACGGCCGCCTGGCGATCTAGCGCCCCTTGCGGCCGAGCCCGGCACCCAACGCGGCGCCGAACGCGGCCCCGAGGGCGACGCCCATCGCGATCTGGTTCATCGCCACGCCGATGGCCGTTCCGATCCCTACGCCCAGTGCAATGTAGATGCCCATCTTCATTCTCGGTCTCCGTGGCTGGCGGCGATTCTAACCGGAGATGAGCCATCCAGCTCCGATGGATTCGCTGCAGCGGTATGTCGCGAGGCTGCCTCCTGTTGTCCATGGCGTCACGCCTCCTGGACTTCAGGAAGCGGCGCGGCGGCCGTGCCCGCTACTTCTTCACCAGCTCCACGCGCCGGTTCTTCGCACGGCCCTCTTCGGTGCGGTTGTCGGCGATCGGCCTCTCCTGCCCGAATCCCGCAGCCGAGAGGCGCTTCGCGTCGATTCCGCCCGCGACGATGGCGGCCACCACGCTGCGCGCCCGCCTAGATCGGCTCGACGCGCACCCAGGCGTCCTTGCCTCCTGTCGTCACCTTGAGCGTAGTTTCGCCGGCATCGCCCTCCTTTGGCAGGCGCTCGTATACCACCTCGCCGCCGATCGCCTCTATCGCATTCTGGCAATTGCGCAGGACCTGCAGCGGGCTCGGCTGTTGTTCGGGCGTCTTGTAGAAATAGACAAGCGTCGTGGCGTTGCCCCCGATCGTCTTCCTCACGGGTTCGCCCGCGTTCATTCCGACCGTGAACTCGACCGCGTTGTAGTTCTTCTCGTACTCGGTGATGAACGAACCCGGATAGCGGGTGAGCAGCGGATGGTCTTTCGCCCCGGCGACGTCCTCCTGGCCGAGCGCGGCGGCGGACCACCCGATCACCGCGACGAAAATGGCACCGCGTACGAGCAGTCCTGAAAGCATCATTCCCCTCCCCATGTTCGCTTCCCCGTTCCTCCGGCCGGCCCGGTGACGCCCCGTATGGTACTCGACGAAGAAGGGATGCCCTGCTACTCCAAAGCGATGGCCTTCAAGACAAACGAGCGTTCGCTCATTACGCTTTCTCCGGTCAGACAACCCGCCAGAGGTCGCCCCACCAATACGGTGCGCATATCCGATAGGAGACGCTACCCGCGAGTCGCGATTGCCGTGAGGATTCCCTGCAGCACCGCCGTTGGGGGCGGTGGGCACCCCGGCACCGTGACGTCGACCGGGATCACGCTCGAGACGCCGCCGCAGCAGGCATAGCTCACTCCGAAGATCCCGCCGTCGCAGCCGCAGTCGCCCACGGCCACCACGAGCTTGGGGTCGGGCATCGCTTCGTACGCCACACGCAACGCGCGCTCCATGTTGCGCGACACCGGCCCGGTCACCAGCAGCATGTCGGCGTGGCGCGGGCTCGCGGCGAACTTGATCCCCAGCCCCTCGAGGTTGTAGTAGGGATTGTTGAGCGCATTGAGCTCGAGCTCGCAGCCGTTGCAGGAGCCCGCGTCCACCTGGCGGATCACCAGAGCGCGCCCGAGGATCTTCACGATCTCGTCCTGGATCTCGGCCGAGCGGGTGCGCCACTCCTCGCGCGTGCCGGGCGCGGGCTCGCTCACGATGCCCGTCTTCATGATCTTGAGCAGGATCGGGATCACAGGTCCACCCCCGAATAGCTCAGGTTGAAGCTCTTGTTGATGAGCGGGAAGTCCGGGACGATGTTGCCCATCACCGCGTGCTCGATGAGCGGCCAGTTTTCCCAGGAGGGATCGTGCGCGTGGCAGCGCCGGATGCGCCCTTGTGCGCCGGCTTCGAGCGCGACGAGCACCGGGCCGCGCCAACCTTCGACCCATCCCACGCCGAAGGCGCCGTCGCGCGCTTCGGCCAGCGCAATGCGCGTGTCTCCCTCCGGGAGCCCGTCGACGATCGCCTCGATGAGGCGCGCCGACTCGTCGATCTCCTCGAATCGCGAGAGTACGCGGGCCGCGACGTCGCCCGCCTGGTGCACGACCTTCTTCACCTTGAGCATTCCGTAGGGCTCGGCGGGATGGTCCACGCGCAGGTCATGGGCCATGCCGCTCGAGCGTCCCGCGAGGCCGCCGAGTCCCAGCTTGCGCGCGAGGTCCACCGTGACGCGCCCCGCGGTGAGGAAGCGGTCCTGCAGCCCCGAGTGCTCATCGAAGATGCGGCGCAGCCCGTGCACCTCGTCGAGCATCGCGTGCGCCTGCGCAGCCAGGCGCCCGAGCTCGGCGCGGTCCGGGTTGGCGTCCACGCCGCCGGGAACGACGCGATCCATCATGAAGCGATGGCCGAAGGCCGCGGCGCTCGCGCGCAGCCAGTCCTCCTTGAGCCGCATGAACTGCGCGAGCGCGAAGCCGAACCCGCCGTCGTTGCCGAGCGCGCCCAGGTCGCCCAGGTGGTTGGCGATGCGCTCGCGCTCGAGCATCAGCGCCCGCAGCCAGAGCGCGCGCGGCGGCGGCGCGATCCCGAGCACCGATTCGGCCGCCTGCGCATACGCCCACGCATACGCCACCGTCGAATCGCCCGAGACGCGCCCGGCGAGCCGGAATCCATCGGCGACGGTGAAATCCTCGAAGCGCTTGTCGATGCCTTTGTGCACGTAACCCAGGCGCTCCTCGAGGCGCAGCACCTTTTCGCCCACCACGGAGAAGCGGAAGTGCCCGGGCTCGATGATGCCCGCGTGGATCGGGCCCACCGCGATCTCGTGCACGCCGTCGCCTTCCACGCGCACGAACGGATAGTCGTCGATCGCCGCCCCGCGCGGCGCGTCGGCGTCGAAGTCGCGGCGCAGCGGGAACTCGTCCTCGCGCCAGGCGCCGTGGCGCAGCCAGCGCCTGGCGTCCACCTCGCCGTCTTCGGGCACGAGGCCGAGCAGGTCGCGCGTGGCGCGCTGCTGCCGGCTGGCGGCGGGGAAGATGCCGGAGATATCGGGGTAGGCGGGGCGCGCGCCATCCACCGGCAACTCGATCACGCACAGCCCCTGGGGAACCGCGTAGGCGGCGAGCACGGAGAACGCGCCGTCGCGGTCGCGATGGTCCGCGCCCCACAGCGCCACGAGGCGGCAGCCCGATTCGCGCGCGCGCACCGCCGCTTCGCTCCATGCAGCCGCGTCGACGCGTCCCCACGCCGCCGGGACCGCTCCGGAGAGCGGCTGCATGGCGTGGGGCATGCCGGGGATGCGCATGGTCAGCCGAGGAGCTTCGCCGCCTGCTGGTACCACGCGGCGAGATAGGGCGGGATGTACAGGCCGAGCATCAGGCCCAGCCCCAGGTGGATGAACACGGGTGCCAACGCAGGCTGGTGGGCAAGGGGCTTCAATGACGTCTCGCCGAACACCATCGGCTGCACGCGGCTGAAGACCGCGGCGAACGCGACCCCGAGCGCGAGCAGCAGGATCGGCGTGGCCCAGGGGTGCTCGCGCATCGCCGTGGTGAGTATCAGGAACTCGCTCGCGAAGACGCCGAACGGCGGCATGCCGAGGATCGCGAGCGAGCCGATCATCGAGGCCCCAGCCCACCGTCGGGCTCACGCGCAGCAGGCCGCGGATGTCCTCCATCACCTGCGTGCCCGCCTTCTGCGCCGCGTGGCCCACGGCGAAGAAGATGGCGCTCTTCACGAGCGAATGAACGGTCATGTGCAGCAGACCGGCGAAGTTGGCGATCGGCCCGCCCATGCCGAAGGCGAAGGTCATGAGGCCCATGTGCTCGATCGACGAGTAGGCGAACATGCGCTTGATGTCACGCTGGCGCGACAGGAAGAACGCGGCCACCACGACCGAGAGCAGCCCGAAGCCCATCATCATGTCGCTCGCGAAGCGCGAGGCGAGGGCGCCGTCGGCGAGCACCTTGCAGCGGATCACGGCGTAGAGCGCCACGTTGAGGAGCAGCCCCGAGAGCACCGCGGAGATCGGCGTGGGGCCTTCGGCGTGCGCGTCGGGCAGCCAGTTGTGCAGCGGCACCAGGCCCACCTTGGTCCCGTAGCCCACGAGCAGGAACACGAAGGCGAGCGACATGATCGCGGGCTCGAGCTGGCCCTTCACGAGGTTCAGGTGCGTCCAGAGCAGGGCGTCGCCCTCGGCGCCCAGCACGCGCTCGGCGGCGAAGTAGAGCAGGATCGTGCCGAACAGCGCCTGGGCGATGCCGACGCCGCAGAGGATGAAATACTTCCACGCCGCCTCGAGGCTCGCCGCCGTGCGGTAGACGCGAGACCAGCAGCACGGTGGCGAGCGTGGCCGCTTCCATCGCCACCCAGAGGATGCCCATGTTGTTGGTGGTGAGCGCCAGCAGCATGGTGAAGATGAAGAGCTGGTACATGCTGTGGTACAGGCGCAGGCGCGCCGCGGTCATGCGGCCCGTGTCGCGCTCGATGCGCATGTACGGGCGCGAGAAGAGCGAGGTCGTGAAGGCCACGAACGCGGTGAGCGCGACCAGGAAGACGTTGAGCGGATCGACGAAGAACTGGTCGTAGAAGCCCGTGATCGGGCCATTGGCCACCACCTCGACCGTGATCCACACCGCGGCGGCGAAGGTCGCGAAGCAGAAGGCGACTGTTCAGCTCCGGCGCGCTGTCGCGCTCGCCCAGCACGCCACAGGAAGAAGCCGCCGGCAAGCGGGATGGCGAGCAGCACGACGAGCGGATCCATCAGTCTTCCTTGAGCTTCTCGAGGTGGCTGATGTCGAGGCGAGTCGAACTGCTCGCGGATCTGGAACAGGAACACGCCGAGGATGACCATGCCGACCAGCACGTCCAGGGCGATGCCGAGCTCGACGACCATCGGCATGCCGTAGGTGGCGCTGGTGGCCGCGAAGAAGAGCCCGTTTTCCATCGCGAGGAAGCCGATCACCTGCGGCACGGCCTTGCGAGCGCGTGATCATCATGAGGAAGGACAGCAGCACGCAGGCGAGCGCGATGCCCAGCGTGCCGCGCGCCACCGAGTGCGAGAATTCCGAGATCGGCAGCGCCAGGTTGAACGCGAAGATCACGAGCACGATGCCGACCAGCATCATGGTGGGGATGTTGATGAGCGTCTCGATGTCCCACTTCACGTTCAGCCGCCGGATCAGCCGGTGCAGGATCAGCGGCAGCACGACCACCTTGAGCACGAACGTGATGCCCGCCGAGTAGTAGAGGTGGTGCTGCCCGGTCGCGTAGGCCACGGTCGCCGTCGAGCCCGACCAGAGCCAGGCCCTGCAGCGCGAAGAGGTTGATGAGCGCCACGATGCGCCGCTGCGAGAGCATCGCGAAGGCGATGAGCAGCAGCATCGCGGCGAAGAGGTTGACGAGCTGGGTGGCGAGCGGGTTCATCGCTAGGCCCCCAGCAGCAGGTGCACGAGGAGGGCCAGCACGCCCAGCAGGAAGGCGGTGGCGAGGAACTCGGGCACGCGGAAGATGCGCATCTTGGCGAGGATGGTCTCGATCAGCGGCGAGGGCGAAGCCCCCGGCGGCGAGCTTCGACCACCAGCACCGGCAGCGCGAGGGCGAGCGCCACGCGGTCGTTCGCCTGGGCGACGCCCCACGGGAAGAACAGCGCCAGGCCCGCGCACGAGTACGCGAAGAGCTTGAGCGCCGCGGCCCACTCGATCAGCGCCAGGTGGCGCGCGGAATACTCGAGCGACCAGCGCCTCGTGGATCATGGTGAGCTCGAGGTGCGTCGCGGGATTGTCGACCGGGCATGCGCGCGTTCTCGGCGAGCGAGACCATCATGAAAGCCACCCCGGCGAAAGCGAGGCTCGGCAGGATGGTGAGCTCGCGGTGCGCGAGGGTGTCGACGATGGTGGCGAGCGAGGTGGAGTTCGAGATGAGCGAGGCAGTGAAGAGCACCATCAGGAACGCGGGCTCGGCGAGGAAGCCCACCAGCATCTCGCGGCGCGCGCCCATCGTGCCGAACGCGGTGCCGATGTCCATCGCCGCGAGCGAGATGAACAGGCGCGCCAGCGCGAACAGGCCCACCAGCGCGATCGCGTCGGCGGCGCGGGGCGAGCGGCAGGTTGGTCGACAGCGTCGGGATGATCATGCACGGCGAGCAGCATGCAGCCGAAGACGATATAGGGCGTGAGGCGGAAGATCACGGTGGCGTCGTAGGCGACGACCGACTCCTTCCAGAAGAGCTTGTGCAGCGTGCGAAACGGCAGCGTGAGCGGGGGCGCGCGCCGGTTCTGCAGCCACGCGCGGCACTGGTTCACCCATCCCACGAGCAGCGGGGCCAGCACCAGGGCCACGACCATGGCGGTGAGCTGCGCGAGGATGCCCTCGAGGTTCATGCCTGGGTGAGGAAGAGCAGCGTCACGAGGGTGAGGAAGCTATAGAGCAGGTAGATCGAGATCCGGCCGCGCTGCATGAGGCCCACGAAGCGCGAGATCCGGTCCGTGGCGGCCGCAATGCTCAGGTAGAGCCAGCCCCACATCGGGTCCTCGACCGTCACGCGGTAGCGCGGGTGGCTATCGAAGGCCGTGGGGAGCTCGCGCCGCATGCGGTAGAACGGCTCGAAGATCTGGCGGATCGGCTGGCCGAAGCCCTCGGCGGTGTCCTGCATGCGCGCGGTGCCGGCGGGGAAGCCGCAGCCCCACGGCGGCGCGCGGCGCAAACGCCCGTGGTAGAAGCGGCGCACCGCGAGCATCGTGACCAGCACGATCGCCACCGTGGCCACGAGGAAGACGAGCGGGCTGTACGATGCGCGCTCCGCCGACACCGGTGCCAGCAGCATCCAGTCGCCGATGCGGCCGCTTTGCGCGAGCCCGCGGCCCACGAGGGCGAAGGGCACCGGGTCGATCACCTCGATCACCGCGACGGGAAACAGGCCCAGCAGCACGCATCCTGCAGTGAGCCATGCCAGGCCCAGGCGCTCGAGGCTGCTCGCGTCACGCGCCCCGGAGAGCTTCTCCTCGCGCGGCTTGCCGAGGAAGATCACGCCGAAGAACTTCACCATCACGTAGCCCGCGAGCGCGGCGACGAGTGCCACGCCCGCCGCGAACACCGGCACCAGCATCCTCAGGTACGGGTTGGGCAGCGCGCCGGTGAAGAGGAAGCTCTGCAGCAGCAGCCATTCGGAGACGAAGCCGTTGGACGGCGGCAGGCCCGCGCTCGCGATCACCCCCGCCAGCGTGGTCGCCCCCGACCCACGGCATGTAGCGCATCAGCCCGCCCAGCTTGCCGAGGTTGCGCTCCCCGGTGGCGTGCAGCACCGAGCCCGTGCCGAGGAAGAGCAGGCTCTTGAAGACCGCGTGGTTCAGGCAGTGGTAGAGCATCGCGGTCATCGCGAGCGCCGCGAGCGAGCTCATCCCGTAGGCGTGGAAGACGATCGCCAGCCCGAACGCCACCACGATGAGGCCGACGTTCTCGATCGACGAGTAGGCGAGCAGGCGCTTCATGTCCACCTGGGCCGCGGCGAACACCACGCCGAAGAGCGCGGTGGCGAGGCCCACCACCAGCGCGACCACCCCCCACCACCAGAGCGGCGTGTGCACCAGGTCGAAGGTGACGCGCGCCATGCCGTAGATCGCGGTCTTCAGCATCACGCCGCTCATCAGCGCCGAGACCGGCGAGGGCGCGGCGGGGTGCGCTTCCGGCAGCCACACGTGCAGCGGCAGGATGCCCGCCTTGGCGCCGAAGCCGAAGAGCGCGAGCAGGAACGCGGCCGAGGCCCAGAAGGGGGACAGGTGCTGCGCGCGCATGTTGGCGAAGGTGTAGTCGCCGGTGTTGGCCTGCAGCACTCCGAAGCACAGCAGGATCGCAAGGGCGCCGACGTGGGCGACCAGCAGGTAGAGGAAGCCCGCGCGCTGGATCTCGGGGATGCGGTGGTTGGTCGTCACCAGGAAGAACGAGGCGAGCGCCATCATTTCCCAGCACACCATGAACGCGTAGGCGTCGTCGGCCAGCATCACCATGGCCATCGAGGCGAGGAACACGTGGTACTCGAGGCACATGAGCCCCGGCGGCGTGCCCTCGCCGGCGCGGAAGTAGCCGCCCGCGAAGATCGAGATGCCCGCGCTGGCGAGCCCCAGCACCGCGAGGAAGAAGGCCGACAGGGCGTCCAGGCGCAGGTGGAACGGCAGCCCCGGCAATCCGATCGCCAGGACCGCGGTCTGCGCGTTGCCGGGAAGCGCGGACAGCGCGAACCCCGCGAGGGCGAGGCTCGCCAGCGCCGAGAGGGGAAAGAGCACGAAGGCGACCACGCGCAGGCTGCGCAGCGCCGCGATGCCCGCCAGTCCGATCACGTACCACCCCGCCACCACGATCAGGATGGCGTCGATCGGCAGCGGCAGGGCGTTCACACCGTTTCGACGGTGGAATTGAGGTAGTACCCGGCGCCGCGCTCGGTACGGATGAGCGTGGGCTGGTTGGGACTCTCCTCGATCTTGCGGCGCAGGCGAAGGATCTGGACGTCGATCGAACGGTCGTAGATGTCGTCGTGCAGGCGGCTGGACTCGAGCAGCTGGTCGCGCGTGAGGATGCGCTGCGGGGCGCGCAGGAACGCCACCAGCAGCGCGTACTCGCTGTTGGTGAGCTCGACGTTGCGGTTGTCGGGGCCCTTGAGCTTGCGCGTGCCGGTATTGAGCTCCCAGCCGGCGAAGCGGTAGGCGCGCACCGTCTCGCCGCGGCGCGTGGCGCGCTTGCCCTCGGTGCGGCGCAGCACGGCGCGCACGCGCGCGAGCAGCTCGCGGTTGCTGAACGGCTTGGTGACGTAGTCGTCGGCGCCCAGCTCGAGGCCCATGATGCGGTCGGCCTCCTCCTTGCGCCCCGTGAGGATGATGATCGGCAGATCCAGGGATTCGCGCAGCCGGCGCGCGATCGCCAGGCCGTCCTCGTCCGGCAGCTTCAGGTCGAGGATCACCAGATCCACGATCTCGGCGCTCAGCACGCGATCCATGTCCGCGCCGGTCTCCGCCACGGAGACCTTGAAGTCGTTCTCCGTGAGGTACTCGTTGATCAGCTCGCGGATGGCGACGTCGTCGTCGACAACCAGGATATGGGCTTCCACCTTTGGGGGTCTTCAGGTCGTTGTTTGGGACATTTTACCGCTGCTGACCGTAGAATCCCATGATGTTCGCGAGCCCCCCGCCCCCGGGCATCTTTCCGTGAGCGCGCAGACGACCCCGCTTGCGGCCGTGGCGCGGGCCGGGCCGGCGCGCCAGGCGCTCGCCTATGCCGCCTTCGGCATCGCATATTTCGCGCTCGCGGCCTATGCCGCGAGCCTGCCGATCCACGCCAAGCTGCCGCAATTCATCTGGCCGGCCCACGGCCTGGCCCTGGGAGTGCTGCTGGTGGCCCCGCACCGGCGCTGGCCCGCCTATCTCGTGCTGGTGGCGCTCGCCGCGCTGGCGGTCGGGATCGGGTCGGGCTACCCGTGGCAGCGCCTGGCCATCGATGTCGCCCTGGACTGCGGGCAGCCGCTGTTCGTGGCCGCGGGCCTGCAACGCCTGTCCGGCGCGCGCGTGCAGATCGATACCGTGAAGGGCGTGTCGTCGTTCCTCGTGGGCATGTTCCCGCTGGTGGGCGCCATGGCGGTCGTCGAGGCGTCGGTGTCCTACGTGCGCATCCCCGCCCCCTTCCGCGACCAATGGGCGGTCACCTTCGCCTCGACGCTGCTCGGCATGCTGCTCGCCGCCCCGCTGATCCTGGCGTGGAACCGCAAGGGACTGGGGCTGGCGCTCGAAGATGCGCGCCGGCGCATGCCCGAGATCGTGGTGCTGTACGTGGGGCTCGTGGTCAGCGCGAACTACGTGTTTTCCGTGCGCGCCGAGACCGCGGGCTTCATTCCGCCGCTCGCCTACGTATGCGTGCCGTTCCTCATCTGGGCGGCCCTCAGCCTGGGGTTGCGCGCCGCGACCCTCGGGCTCGCGCTCTTCGGCCTCATCGTCTACTGGCACACGGGGCACGGCTTCGGGCCGTTCTCCATCGACAGCGTCTCGGACCTGCGCTCCCTGCTGCTGCTGCAGGGCTACCTCGCCACCGTGGTGGTGACCACGCTGTTCGCCGCCTCGCTGCTCGTGGAGCGCCAGGAGGCCGGGCGCGAGACCCAGGCGTGGCGCCGCCGCCACGAGGCGGTGATCCGCGCGAGCGGGAACCTGCTCTACGAGCTCGACCCGGCCGAGGGCAGCGTGCTGTGGGACGGCGACACCATGGCGGTGCTCGGCACGGCGCGCGAGAACCTCGCCAACGTCCGGCAGTGGGTCGAGCGCGTGCATCCCGACGACCGCATGCGCCTCAAGGGGCTGCGGCGCAAGCTCGTCTCGGGCGAGCTCTCCCACGTGTCGCTCGAGTACCGCTTCCGGCGCGACGACGGCGAGTACACGACGCTGGGGGTCAACGGCTATCGCATCGGGGCGATGGACGGCGCGCCCGGGGCGCGGCGCGTGATCGGGTTCGTGAAGGACGTCTCCGACAAGGTGCGCGCGGAAGAGGAGCGCCAGCGGCTCTCGGCCCAGCTGCGCCAGGCCGAGAAGATGCAGGCGGTCGGGCAACTGGCGGGCGGCATCGCGCACGACTTCAACAACATCCTCGGGGCGATCCTGGGGTACGGCGAGCTCGCGCAGCGCAAGGCCGAGGGCGACATGCGCCGCTACCTCGACACGATCATGAGCGCGGGCAATCGCGCCAAGGCGCTCGTCTCGCAGATCCTGTCGTACAGCCGTGCGGAGAGCGCGGAGCGCATGCCGGTGATCGTCGCGCCCATCGCCCAGGAAGTCTGCGACCTGGTGCGCGGCTCCTCGCCCTCCAGCATCGAGGTGAGCTTCGCGAACGAGGCCAACGAGGCCGCGGTGATGGGCGATCCCACCCGCCTGCACCAGCTGCTCATGAACCTGTGCACCAACGCGATCCAGGCGATGGGCGAGGGCGGCAAGCTCGGGCTCGGCGTGACCCTGGAGAGCATCGCGTCGGCGCGCAAGGTGCGCAGCGGCGAGATCCCGCCGGGCGAGTACGTGCACATCAGCGTGAGCGACAGCGGCCACGGCATCGCCCCCGAGGTGCTCGACCGCATCTTCGAGCCCTTCTTCACCACCAAGCCCGCCGGGCGCGGCACGGGCCTGGGGCTCGCCCTGGTGCACTCGGTGGTCACCGAGCACCACGGCTATATCGAGGTGACGAGCGAGCTGGGCCGCGGCACGACCTTCGACGTGTGGATACCGGAAGTGCAGCCGGAAGAAGGCGCGGGCGAGGGCCTCGCGGAGCTGCCCATGGGCAACGGCCAGTGCATCCTCGCGGTGGACGACGAGCCCGAGGTGCTGGCCGCGCTGGAGGAGATGCTCGCCTCGCTGGGCTACGAGCCGGTCGGCTTCAACGACAGCCGCGAAGCGCTCGCCGCCGCGCGCGCGAACCCGCGCCGCTTCGAGGCGGTCGTGAGCGACGAGGTGATGCCGCGCATGACCGGCACGCAGATGGCCATCGAGCTGCGCAAGCTCAATCCGACCCTTCCGATCGTGATCGCCAGCGGGTACGGCGGCGCCGGGTTCGAGACCCGCGCCATTTCCGCGGGCGTGAACCGGGTGCTCAAGAAGCCCTATCGCATGAACGACATCGGCGAGGCGCTCGCCACCGTCCTGGCGGTGCACTGAGCGCGGCTCCGGGTCGCGATTACAGTTGCAACCCCCGGCCGCCCGGCGGTAACCTGGGTGTAACCCCGCGTAGCCAAAGTGCCCGTTGAGCGGCCGCAACCGGCGGCGCACGCGAGCACAGGAGAATTCGATGCGGGAAGGCGCCCACCCGGCAGCCCCTCCATGGGGGGAAGTGAGCGAAGGCCGGTTCGCGGGCCTGTCCATCGCGCGCATCGCCGAGGAGCTGGTGCGCGCGGGCGACGAGAAGGGCATTGCGTGGCAGGGCGCCCGCCTCACGACCCACTTCCAGCCCATCTACTGCATGCGCCAGGGCAAGTGCTTCGGCTACGAGGCGCTGGTGCGCGCCACCGGGGACGACGGCGCGCGGGAGGGTCCCGAGCGCCTCTTTGCGCGCAGCGCCGCGAGCCGCGTGCTGCTCGACTGGGCCTGCCGCGCGCTGCATCTGCGCAACTTCGCGATCGTCGATCCGGGCGACCGGACCCTGTTCCTCAACGTGCATCCCGAGGCGGCGGTGGCCGGCGCCGGGTGGGGGCGCGACCTGGGCGAGCTGGTCCGCTACTACGGCCTGCTGCCCAAGCGCGTGTGCGTGGAGATCCTGGAGTCCGAAAGCGGCGACGAGGGCCTGCTGCGCGAGGCGGTGGCGACGTACCGCTCGCTGGGAGTGAAGGTGGCGATGGACGATTTCGGGGTGGGCCGCTCCAACTTCGATCGCGTGGTGGCGCTGCGCCCGGACGTGGTGAAGATCGACCGCTCGCTGCTCGGTGACGCGATGCTGAGCCAGGGGCGCGCGCAGCGCATGCTGGCGCGCATGGTCGAGCTGCTGCACGACGCGGGAGCCCGCGTGGCCATCGAGGGCGTGGAAACCGAAGCCGAGGCCCGGTTCGCCGTCGACGTGAAGGCCGATTACGTGCAGGGCTACTACCTGGCCGTCCCGCAGTCGGGACTCGGCGACGAGGCGGCGGCGACCGCGCGGCTGAAAGGCGTGCTCGGCGCAGCGGACCCGCGGCGCAGGGCCGCGGCCTAGGCGCTGCGCCGGCGCCGCGGCGCTACTTCACGATCTCCAGGTGCTCCAGCCCGGAGCCCAGGTCGCGGTTCTTCGCGTTCTTGCTCTCCAGCTTGATCTTGAGGCGCAGGTCGTTCACCGAGTCCGCGTTCCTCAACGCGTCCTCGTAGGTGATCATGTCGGCCTCGAAGAGGTCGAAGAGCGCCTGGTCGAAGGTCTGCATGCCCAGCTCGCGCGAGCGCGAGATGAGGGCCTTCATCTCGTGCACCTCGCCCTTGAAGATGAGGTCCTGCATGAGCGGGGTGTTGAGCATGATCTCGATCGCCGCCACGCGGCCCTTGGTGCCCTTCTTCGGGATCAGGCGCTGGGAGATGATCGCCTTCAAGTTGAGCGACAGGTCCATCAGCAGCTGGGCACGGCGCTCCTCGGGGAAGAAGTTGATGATGCGGTCCAGCGCCTGGTTGGCGAGTTCGCGTGCAGGGTGGACATGCACAGGTGGCCGGTCTCGGCGAAGGCGATGCGCGTATTCCATCGTCTCGCGCTCGCGGATCTCGCCGATCAGGATCACGTCGGGCGCCTGGCGCAGCGTGTTCTTCAGCGCCGAGAACCAGTTGTCGGTGTCCACGCCGACCTCGCGCTGCGTGATGATGCAGTTCTTGTGCTCGTGCACGTATTCGACCGGGTCCTCGATCGTGATGATGTGCCCGTAGCTGTTCTCGTTGCGGTGGCCGATCATCGCGGCGAGCGAAGTGGACTTGCCCGAGCCGGTGCCGCCCACGAAGATCACCAGGCCGCGCTTGGTCATCGCCACGTCGCGCAGCACGTGCGGCAGGCCCAGGTCGTCGAACTTCGGGATGGTGGTGGTGATGGTGCGCAGCACCAGGCCCGATGCGGCCCTGCTGCACGAAGGCGTTCACGCGGAAGCGGCCCATCCCCGACGGGCTGATCGCGAAGTTGCACTCGTTGGTCGCCTCGAACTCGGCCGCCTGCTTGTCGGTCATGATCGAGCGGGCGAGCTCCTGCGTGTGGATCGGCGACAGGCTCTGCTGCGACACGGGGGTGACCTTCCCGTCGACCTTCATCGCCGGCGGGAAGCCCGCGGTGATGAACAGGTCCGAGCCCCTGCGCGCGACCAGGGCGCGCAGCAGGTCGTGCATGAATTTCAGGGATTGTTCACGTTCCATGGAGGGGCTCCTTGGTCGGCCGCTAGCCGCCGATGAAGATGTCCTTGTTGGCGGCCTTCGATCGCGCCTCGGGCGTCGAAACAAGGTTGCGCTTGACCAGCTCCTGCAGGTTCTGGTCGAGGGTCTGCATGCCGAGCGCCTGGCCGGTCTGGATCGAGGAATACATCTGCGCGACCTTGGCCTCGCGGATGAGGTTGCGGATCGCGGGCGTGCCGATCATGATCTCGTGCGCCGCCACGCGTCCGGTGCCGTCCTTGGTCTTGCAGCAGGGTCTGCGAGATCACCGCGCGCAGCGACTCCGAGAGCATCGCGCGGATCATTTCCTTTTCCGCGGCCGGGAACACGTCGATGATGCGGTCCACGGTCTTGGCGGCCGAGGACGTGTGCAGCGTGCCGAACACGAGGTGGCCCGTCTCGGCGGCGGTCATCGCCAGGCGGATCGTCTCCAGGTCGCGCATCTCGCCCACGAGGATGATGTCCGGGTCCTCGCGCAGGGCGCTGCGCAGCGCGTTGGAAAACGACAGCGTGTGCGGGCCCACCTCGCGCTGGTTGATCAGGCACTTCTTCGATTCGTGCACGAATTCGATCGGGTCCTCGACCGTGAGGATGTGGCCGTACTCGTTCTCGTTCACGTGGTTGACCATCGCCGCGAGCGTGGTGGATTTCCCGGAGCCCGTCGGGCCGGTCACGAGCACCAGCCCGCGCGGCTGGTTGGCGATCTCGGCGAAGATCTTGGGCGCGTTCAGGTCCTCGAGGGTGAGCACCTTGGAGGGAATCGTGCGGAACACCGCGCCCGCGCCGCGGTTCTGGTCGAACGCGTTGACGCGGAAGCGCGCGAGGTTCGGGATCTCGAACGAGAAGTCGCACTCGAGCGTCTCCTCGTAGCTCTTGCGCTGCGAGTCGTTCATGATGTCGTACACCATCCCGTGCACGTCCTTGTGCTCGAGCGGCGGCACGTTGATCCGGCGCACGTCGCCGTGCACCCGGATCATGGGCGGCAGGCCCGCGGACAGGTGCAGGTCGGAAGCCTTGTTCTTGACCGAAAAGGCGAGGAGCTCGGCGATGTCCATGGTTCTTTTCCCTGGAGGGCGCGGGGCGCCGGGGGCGGTGCCCCGGGTCGCTGGAGTAGAATGCGCCTCGAAAAGTCGATCCGATTATGTCCCCAATCGCCGCCAACCTGCAAGCCGTGAGACGGCGCATTTCCGAAGCGTTACAAGGGGATAGCCGCGCGATCACGCTGGTGGCGGTGTCCAAGGGACAACCACCCGAGGCGATTCGCGCCGCTTACGCGGCCGGCTGCCGCGATTTCGGCGAGAGCTACGCGCAGGAAGCGGTCGCGAAAATGGCCGCCCTCGCCGACCTCGACGCGCGCTGGCATTACATCGGGCGCCTGCAGGGCAACAAGGCGCGCGACGTGGCCGAGCGCTTCGACTGGGTGCACGCGGTGGACCGCGCACGCATCGCCGCGGCGCTCGCGCGTGCCCGCCCGGCCACGCTCGGCGCGCTCGAGGTGTGCATCCAGGTGAACATCAGCGGCGAGGCGGCCAAGGGCGGCGTTGCGCCCGCGGCGGCGCTGGCACTCGCGCGCGAGGTGGCCGCGATGCCGCGCCTGCGCCTGCGCGGGCTCATGGGCATGGCAAGCTTCACCGAGCGCCTCGACGAGCAGCGTGCGCAGTTCGCGCTGCTGCGCCGCACCCGGGACGTCATCGTCGAAGCCGGTATCGCGCTCGACACGCTCTCGATGGGGATGAGCCATGATTTTCCGGGCGCCCTCGCCGAGGGCGCGACCATGGTGCGTATCGGCACTGCGATTTTCGGCGCGCGCGGCGGAGCGCGCGTCGCCGCATGAGGAGCCGCGCTTGAAGATCGCGTTCGTGGGGGGCGGCAACATGGCGCGCGCCATCCTGGGGGGCCTGCTCGCCCGGGGCGCGCGACCAGCGGACCTCACAGTGGTCGAGGTGGACGCGGGCGCGCGTGTGCGGCTCGCGCAGGACTTTGGCGTGGCGGTGCTGCCGCAACCCGGCGCGGCGCTCGCGGGCGCCGAGGTCGTGGTGATGGCGGTCAAGCCCCAGCAGATGCGTGCGGCCGCCGCGGCGCTCGCGCCCTGGCTCGGCGATCCGCTCGTGGTCACGATCGCCGCGGGCATCCGCCTGGGGACGCTGCGCCGCTGGCTGGGCGGCCGGCGCCGCCTCGTGCGCGCGATGCCCAACACCCCGGCGCTGGTGCACGCCGGAATCGCCGGGCTGCACGCCGCGAGCGACCTGTCCGCCGCCGATCGCGCCGCCGCCCAGGAGCTGCTCGCCGCGGTGGGGGCGGCCCTGTGGTTCGACGAGGAGTCGGACCTGGACGCCGTGACCGCGGTCTCCGGCAGCGGCCCGGCCTACGTCTTCTATGCGATGGAGGCGCTCGAGCAGGCCGCGCGCGAGCTGGGACTCAGCGAGGCCACCGCGCGCGCACTCACGCTCGCGACCTTCGCCGGCGCGGCGAAGCTCGCCGCCGAGCGCGGGGAGGAGCCGGCGCGGCTGCGCGCGCAGGTGACCTCGAAAGGCGGCACCACCGAGCGCGCGCTCGAGGTGCTCGACGCGGGCGCGGTGCGCCAATGCTTCGTCGATGCCGTGAAGGCGGCCCGCGAGCGCTCGCGCGAGCTGGGCGACGCCCTCGGAACGGACTAGGGATGCCGATGCTCGCCCAGGCCATCGCCCTCGTCGTGACCGCGCTCTTCGACCTCGTGATCCTGGCGGCGCTGGTGCGCTTCTGGATGCAGGCGCTGCGCGCGCCGGCGCGCAATCCCATCGCCCAGTTCTCCATGGCGCTCACCGACTTCGTGGTGCGCCCGCTGCGCCGCGTGGTGCCCGGCATCTACCGCCTGGACCTCGCGTCGTTCGTCGCGGCGTGGGCGTTCGAGTTCGTGCTCCAGGTGATCCTCGCCTGGCTCTTCACCGCCTCGCCGCTGGACAGTCCCGGGGTGCTGCCGATCCTGGTCTTCCTCGCCTTCGTGCTGCTCATCCGCCTGTCGATCTACGTGTTCATGGGCGCGATCATCATCCAGGCGGTGCTCTCCTGGGTGAGCGCGCATCACCCGGTGGCGCCGTTCTTCGACGCGCTCACGCGGCCCTTCCTGCGCCCCGTGCAGCGGGTCATCCCTCCGATCGGCGGCGTGGACATCTCGCCGCTGTTCGTCTTCATCTTCTTCCAGCTCTTGCTGATGCTGCCGGTGGCCTGGCTCGAGCACGCGGCAGGGCAGATGGTGCAGCGCGCGCTCTTCTAGGGCGCAATATTCGGCGCCGCGCACGCCGCATCCGCCGGGCTGCAAGCGCGCCCGATTCCCTAACGCCACGCTTGCCTGGCGGCCTATGGTGGCTTCGTGCGCACCGCATCCCGTGCGCCAACGCTCGATTGCCGACACAGGGACTCTGATGAGCCACGTTTTCGACCTGCTGGTATTCCTCGCCTTGTTCGCTCCCATGGGGCTGCTGGTGGCGCTCAACATCGCCACGCTGCGCCCGCCCCTGCGCCCGGGAATGCCGCAACCGCCGCTGCCCGCGCCGCTTTCCGCGGCCCGCGACGAGCGCTCCGGCCGGCCCGTCGAGGAGGAGCTGCGCGAGGCCGCATGAGAAGTGTGACAAACCGCACGTGCGCGCCGCAGCGCATTCGGCGCCGCAGCGCGGGCGCGGTCGACAGACGTCGCGGGGCCCGCGCCGCTACGCTGGGACCATGAGAGCACACCTGTCCCTCGATCGCAGCCCCGCCTGGCGGCATGGCTTCCTTGCCCGGGAGCGCGCCCTCGCCGGGACGCCGGCGCGTCCCACGGGCCGAGCGCGCCGCTCGGGCACCGCGCCCGCCGCCGGTGCGCGTCGCCCCAGGGTCGGGACGGCCGCGCGCTGTCCGTACCTGCCGCGCCTTTCGTTCCGCTTCGAGTAAGCGGACGGACCCGGCCTGCGCCGACAAGCCCCGATTTTCGACTTTCGACCCGCGTTTTCCGCGCTTCGTCGCTTTCCGGTGGAGCATGCGGCGGGCGGCTCCCAAAATGCGTCCATCGTCAACGCAGCAACGGGAGAAACGCCATGAATACCTTCGCCATCCTCGTGAGCGTCACGTTCTTCGTGCCCATGGCGCTGACCGTCGCGCTCAACATCGCCACGGTGCGTGCCGGGGCCTAGTGCACCCGCGCACAGGGCCGTGTCCGATAGTCCCCATGCAAAACCGGGAATTTGTCATGGTGCGGTCACCGTGCGCAGCCTAGGCTTGCGTCTCATGAGCATCCGGATCGCATCCGCCCACGGCGCCGCCTGGCGCCGGCGCTTCCTCGCCATAGCCCGGCAGGTCGAGGCGGCCGGGGTGTCCGCACCGGCCTCGGCGCGGGTCGCCCTGCGGCCCCGGCTGCCGGCCCGCCCCGCCGGCGCGTTCCGCCCGGCCATCCCCGGCATCGCCTGATCTGCCCTCCGCGTAGGACCAAAGGCCGGGCGCTGCCCGGCCGTTTTTCTTTCCGCAGCTGTGCGCCAAGTCACTCATAGATTTGGCGAAAGTCGGATACACTGGTTTCGAGCCCACCCGGAACCGCGCCGCGCGCCATGGATTCTGCCGCTTCCCCGAGTCGTTTCGAGACCGAAATCGCCCGCTACAACCATTGGCGGGAGGAGCTTACGCAGTCAGTCCACGCGTACCACGATTGGCTCGAGGCCAACGGCCAGCTCGACGTGCAGCAGTCGATCCGCTTCTACGACCTGCTCGAGAACCTCAACAAGGGCCGGCTCATGCTCGCCTTCCTCGCGGAGTTCTCGCGCGGCAAGTCGGAGCTCATCAACGCGCTGTTCTTCTCGAGCTTCAAGGAGCGCCTGCTGCCCTCCGACGTGGGACGCACCACGATGTGCCCCACCGAGATCTTCCACGACCCGAGCGAGGAGCCGTACCTCAAGCTGCTCTCCGTCGAGACGCGCTATCGCGACGAGTCGATCTCGCAGCTGAAGAACATGCCCGTCGAGTGGAGCAAGATCCGGCTCAACGTGGGCTCGGCCAAGGACATGAAGCACGCGCTCGCGGCGCTCGCGGACACGAAGAGGGTCTACGCGCTGGAAGCGCGCATGCTGGGACTCGCGCCGATGCTCAACGAGAACGGCGAGCTGCCGAGCGAGGAGGAGCTGGTCGAGGTTCCCGCGTGGCGCTACGCGATGATCAACTACCCGCACCCGCTGCTCAGCAACGGGCTCGCGATCCTCGACACCCCGGGCCTGAACGCGCTCGGCATGGAGCCCGAGCTCACGGTGAGCACGGTGCCCAACGCGCACGCGATCCTGTTCCTGCTCTCGATCGACACCGGCGTCACCAAGAGCGACCTGGAGATCTGGGAGCGCTACGTGCGCCCCGGGCTGCCGCAGAAGATCGCGGTGCTCAACAAGATCGACCTCATGTGGGACGAGCTGAAGACTCCCGCCGAGGTGGAGCGCGCCGTGGCGCGCATGGTGCAGACCACCGCCCAGCAGCTGCAGCTGCCGCGCGAGCGCATCTTTGCGATCTCGGCGCAGAAGGCCCTGCTTGGACGCGTGCGCGAGGACGCGGGGCTGGTGAAGAAGAGCGGCATCGAGGAGCTCGAGCGCTTCCTTGCCGAGCAGGTCGTGCCCATGCGGCGCCAGATCCTGTGCAAGGCAGTGGTGGGCGAGATCGGCGGCATGATGCTTTCGTCGCGCGCCTCGGTGGCGAAGAAGCAGGAGGCCAACGCGGCGCAGGTCGCCGAGCTGAACGGCCTGCAGGGCAAGAGCCGCGAGGTGGTGACCAAGCTCTGGGGCCGTATCACCGCGGAGAAGAACGCCTACAACGCGGCGCTCGCCGAGTACAAGGTGAACCACGGCGCCTTCAGCGCCAAGCGCTCGGCGATCATGGACATGCTGAACGCGGCCAAGCTCGACTCGACGCTGTCCAAGAGCGCCCAGGCGATCGAGGACTCCTGGACCACGATCACGCTGCAGCGCGGAATGAACGAGCTGGTGAAGCTCATGAGCCAGGACTTCGAGAGCGTGTTCACCGCCTCGGAGGACATCAAGAAGCTGATGCAGGGCGTGTACAACACGTTCATCGAGAAGTTCGGCTTCCAGAAGATGGTGCTGCCCTCGCTCGACCTGGATCCGCACCGCACCAAGCTCAAGCTCCTGGTGCACGAAACCGAGGCGTTCGTGAAGGACCCGGTGAACGTGATCGCCACCGAGAAGAGCTTCCTGGTGAAGAAGTTCTACCGCACGCTGGTGAACCAGGCGCGCAGCATCTTCGGCGACGCGAAGACCCAGACCGAGCGCTGGATCCAGGCGGTGACGCTCCCGCTCGAGGTGCAGATCAAGGACCACAAGGCGCAGCTGCAGTCGCGCCTGGACAACCTCGCGAAGATCAACGAGAAGACCACCACCATCAACGAGCAGATGGCGCTGCTCAAGGCCGGGGAGATCGACCTGAGGAAGCAGCGCGCCATGATCGACGGGCTGGTGCTGCGCGTATCGCAGCATGAGGCGCGCGCCTCGCTCACCGCCGATGCCGCACCCGCCCGGGCCGAGCTTCCCGAGCAGGAAATCCCGCCCGAGCTCATGAGGACCACGCGGCTCGCCACCTTCGAGGCGACGGCGGCGGCCACCGCAGCCGAGCGGCGCGCGGAGGCGGCGCGCAAGCCGGTCCCGGCGCCCGGCCGCCCCGCGCCGGCGGCCGCGCCCTCCTCGGAGCCCCTGATCGCCGACGATCTGTTCGCGCAGATCGGCGGGGCGAGCGATCCCGGCAAGGACGCGCCGGGCCCCGCCCCCGCCTTCGACCCGATGGCCACCCAGAAGCTGCCGCCGGGCAGCGGCGCTACCCAGCGCCTGGATGCGGGCGGGGCGCCGCGGCCGCCGCGCACCGCTCCGGAGCAGGAGCGCACCCAGCGCATGGACCCGGAACACCTGCGCACCCAGCGCATGGACCCGGCCCCGGAGAAGCCGCGTGCCGGCTCCCCCGAGGGGGACCGCACCATGAAGATCCCCAAGCTCGACCCGACGTTCCACCCGGAAGCCACGCAGAAGTTCGATGCCGCGCCGACGACGACCCAGAAGATCGAGCCCCCGCCCGCGACGACCCAGAAGATCGAGCCCCCGCCCGCGACGACCCAGAAGATCGAGCCCCCGCCCGGCACGACCCAGCGCCTCGACCCGGACCCGCTCGGTCCTGAGCAAACCCAGCGCCTCGACGATTCCGTATGGCGCCTCGAGGAAGCCCAGCGTATCCTTCAGGGCGTGCGCCAGAAGTAGCCGGAAAGCAGCCGGACGGCGCCCGGCGACAGGCCTTTCCCTTGCCCGCGCGAGTACCGCGGGGCCCCGAATGCAGGTAACATCGTGGTGCGATATACACCGCCCCCGGAATACCGCTTGGATCCATAAAACCGGCAATCTACACGGAGGAGGATCATATGCAGGACCGTAAACGGGATTTGCGTAATCAGGGCCGCCGGGACTTCGTCCGCACGAGCCTCGGCGTCGCAGGCGGGCTGGCGCTGCCGGCCGCATTCGTGTCGAAAGCCTACGCCGCGGAGCCGCCGATCGGAACCTGGCCGGCCGGCGTAGCCGGCGACACGGTGTATATCGGCGCCGCGGTGCCGCGCACCGGGGCCTATGCCGCGCAGGGCGAAGACGAGCTGAAGGGCATGGAGCTCGCGGTCGAGCACATCAACGAGGGCAATGCGCTGATCCACAAGATCGCGCCCAAGCTGAAGAAGGGCATACTCGGCAAGCAAGTGAAGCTGCTGGTCGCCGATTCCGGCGCCAAGCCGAACAACGCGGTGCAGGCGGAGCAGCGCTTCATCGACGAGAACAAGATCATGCTGATGACCGGCTCGACCTCGAGCGCGGTGGCGGTCGCCCTCAACAAGTTCGCGCAGCGCCAGAAGGTGCTCTACGCGGTGGCGATCTCCGGGTCGAACGACACCACCGGCAAGGACTGCGCGCGCTACAGCTTCCGCCAGTGCTTCTACGGCGAGACGGCGGCCAATGCGATCGGCCCCGTGCTGCTCAAGACGTTCGGAAAGGACAAGAAGGCGGCGTTCATGACGCCGGACTACACCTACGGGCACACGGTGACGAAGTCGGTGAACGACTTCCTCAGCGAGAACGGCGGATGGAAGATGGTGACCAACCAGGTCTCGCCGCTCGGCACGGCGGACTTCAGTTCGTACCTCACCAACATCGCCAACTCCGGCGCCGACGTCCTGATAAACGTGAACTGGGGACGCGACGCGGTGCTGTCGATCCAGCAGGCGCACCAGTTCGGCATCCTGCCCAAGATGAAGCTGGTGATCCCGTACCAGATCCCGTTCCTCGCCAAGGAGGTGGGGCCCGAGATCATGCAGGGCGTGTATGCCGCCACCGACTTCTGGTGGACGCTGGAGGACAAGTACCCGCTCGCGAAGATGTTCGTCGAGGAGTTCGACAAGAAGTACGGCTACAAGCCCGAGTGGGGCGCCAACAACGCCTACATGCAGTTCGCCATCTGGGCGCGCATGGTCGAGGAGACCGGTAGCTTCTACCCCCCCTCCGTCATCAAGACCTACGAGAAGGGCGAGACCTTCGAATCGACCGTGGGCCCGGTGCATTTCCGCGCCGCCGACCACCAGCTGGTACGGCCGGTGGTGATCGTGCGCGGCAAGAAGCCGGGCGACATGCGCAACAAGGAGGACTACTGGGAGGTGACCGAGGTGCTGCCCGGCGCTCCCCTGATGCAGAAGCCCGACGCGTTCGGCTGCAATCTCGGCGACTACACCTGAACCTAGGATAGGAACCGCAGCACATCACGGCGCTGCAGGCGGCGAATTGCCGGCTGCAGCGCCTTTGTGTGTGCGCCCCCCATGATCACCTGGTCCAATTTCTTCTCGCAGCTGTTCAACGGCCTCGCGCAGGGCGCGCTGCTCGCCCTCATCAGTTCGGGGCTCACGATCATCTACGGCACGCTCGGCGTGCTGAACCTCGCGCACGGCGCGATGTTCATGCTCGGTGGCTATGCCGGCTACGTCGCCTACCAGGCCACGGGCTCCTTCATCGTCGCCGTGATCGCCGGCACGCTCTTCCTGCTGCTGGTGGGAATCGTGATGGAGCGGGTGATCATCCGCCACTTCTACGCCCGTCCGCCCGAGGACCAGCTGCTGGTCACCTTCGGTCTGGGCATCTGCTACGTCGAGATCGTGCGCTTCTTCTTCTCGAGCCTGTCGAAGACCGTGCCCCCGCCGAGGATCTTCTCGGGCATCACCTCGCTGGGCTTCATGCTCTATCCGACCTACCGCCTGGCGGTCATGGGCATCGTCGCGCTGGCGCTGATCGGGCTGTTCCTGATCCTGTACCGGACACGGCTCGGCCTCATCGTGCGGGCGGGCATCGAGGATTCGGTGATGGTCGGCTCGCTCGGCATCAACGTCGACCGCGTGTTCATGCTCGTGTTCGGAATCGGCTCGATGGCCGCGGGCTTCGCGGGGATCGTCAACGCCCCGGTGGTCTCGCTGGCGCCGGACATGGGCGAGGCGATCCTGGTGCAGACCTTCGTGGTGGTCGTGATCGGCGGAGTCGGCTCCTTCCCCGGCGCCGTGCTGGGCGGCCTCATCGCCGGCGAGATCATCAGCATCACCTCGATGATCAACCCGGGCTACGCCTACGTCATGCTCTTCGCCGCGATGACGCTCGTGCTCGTGATGCGCCCGCACGGGCTGCTCGGCATGAAGGGGCGTGAGTGAACGCCGACCGGCTGGGCAACACCCAGCGCCCGTTCGTGGTCGAGGGGGTCACGGCGGCCGCGCTGATCGCCGCGCCGTTCGTGCTGCCGTACCTGAATGCCGCGCCCGACACCGTGAACCGCATCCTCGTCTGGGGCATGTTCGGGATCGGTTTCGACATCCTGTTCGGCTATACCGGGCTGCTCTCGTTCGGCCAGTCGGCGCTGTACGGTACGGGCGGCATGGTCGCCGCCTACCTGCTCACGCAGGCGGGGTTTCCGCACGTCGTGCTGGCGTTGCTGATCGGCATGGTGGCCGCCGCCATCGTCGGCTTCCTGGTGGGCCTGGTGGCGCTGCGGCGCACTGGGATCTATTTCGCCATGATCACGGTGGCGATCGCCGAGGTGTTCTTCTTCGTCGAGTTCAATCCGCTGTCGCAATGGACTGGCGGGGAGAACGGCCTGCCCGGCGTGCCGGCGCCCACGCTCTACCTGGGCTTCACCACCATCCATTTCACGGCCGGCTGGAAGCTCTACCCGTTCATCGCATTCTGCTTCTTCGTGGGCATCGTGCTCGCCCTGCGCATCGTGCGCTCCCCCGTGGGGGCAGCCTTCCGGGCGATCCGCGAGAACCCGCTGCGCGCCGCGGCCGTGGGCCACAGCGTGCACGCGTACAAGCTTGCCGCGTTCGTCATCTCCGCGGCCTACGCCGGCCTGGCCGGCGGCCTGCTCGGGGTGATGCAGGGATTCATGCCGCCGGACGCGTTCATGTTCGACACCTCGGGCCAGCTCGTGATGCAGACGGCGATCGGCGGCATCGGTACGCTGTTCGGCCCGCTGCTGGGTGCCGCAGTGTGGCTGTTCCTGCAGGACTTCCTGCAGTCCACGCTCAAGCTGGGCGCCACGTGGAAGCTGGTGCTGGGGCTCGTATTCGTCGTGCTGGTCTTCTTCCTGCGCCACGGCCTGATCGGCGGGATCCGGGATTTGTATGGGCTTGCCCGCCGCCGCAGGGCGGCCCCGGCGGGCGCCGGAGAGGAAGCGGCCGCCGCGGCGGCCGCGAACCCGTCTGCGACGCGGGCGCCGCGCAGGACGGCCGTTGCCCCGCCGCCGCGCCGCGCGCCGGTGCGCTTCACGGGCCCGATCCTGCAGACCAAGGGCCTCAGCAAGCACTATGGAGGCCTCGCCGCCAACGTCGACATCGAGTTCACCGTGAACCCGGGCGAGGTGCGCGGCATCATCGGCCCGAACGGAGCCGGCAAGTCGACCTTCTTCAAGATGCTCACCTGCGAGATCCCGCCGACCTCGGGCACGATCCGCTTCGAGGGGCGCGACATCACCGGCATGAGCGTCACCGACGTATGCCAGCTCGGCCTCACCAAGAGCTACCAGGTGAACCAGCTCTTCAACCGCCTCACCGTGCGCGAGAACGTGATGATCGCCGCGCTGGCCGAGCGGCGCGGCAAGTTCCGCCTGGACATGCTGAAGAGCCTCACCGGGATCCCGGGCCTGAACGAGCAGGTCGAGCACACGCTCGAGCTCGTCGATCTCACGGCGCGCCCCGACACGCCGGTCTCGCAGCTCGCCTACGGCGAGAAGCGCCGGCTGGAGGTGGGCCTCGCCCTCGCCTCCTCGCCCACCCTGCTGCTGCTCGACGAGCCGCTGGCGGGGATGAGCCCCCACGAGCGTGTCGAGACGGTGAAGCTGCTGAAGTCGATCAGCCAGGGCCGCACGATGATCATCATCGACCACGACATGGATGCGCTCTTCGAGCTGGCCGAGCGCGTGACGGTGCTGCAGGAGGGCCGCGTCCTGGTCGAGGGCACCCCCGACGAGATCAAGAGCAACGCCGAAGTCCAGGAGGCCTACCTCGGCGGCGTTCACGAGGAGACCCACGCGTGAACCTGCTGGAAGTAAGCGGGCTGCACAGCTATTACGGGGATTCCCACATCCTCTTCGACGTCGCGCTGCGCGTGCAGCGCAACGAGGTGGTGGCGCTGCTCGGCCGCAACGGCGCCGGCAAGAGCACGACCCTGAAGAGCCTGATGGGCGTCGTGACCCCGCGGTCGGGCTCGGTGCGGCTCGACGGGATCGAGATCGCCGGCAAGAAGAGCCATTCCATCGCCCAGCTGGGGATGCAGCTCGTGCACGAGGACCGCCGCATCTTCGGCAGCCTCGACGTCGAGGAGAACCTGGTCCTCGCGGCGATGACCGCTTCGTCGACCTGGCCCCTCGAGCGCATCTACGGGATGTTCCCGCGGCTCAAGGAGCGCCGGCGCAGCCGCGGCACCGACCTCTCGGGGGGCGAGCAGCAGATGCTCGCCATCGCCCGCGCCCTGATCCGCGATCCGAAGATCATCCTGCTCGACGAGCCGTTCGAGGGGCTGGCGCCCGCGATCGTGCGCAACCTGATGGGCACCTGCCGCGAGCTGGTGGCCGCGGGACAGACCATCGTGCTGGTCGAGCAGAACCTGCCCGCCACCCTGGCGCTCGCGCAGCGCGTCTACATCATCAACAACGGGCACATCGTGCACGAGGGCCCGGCGCAGGAGCTCAAGGTGCAGCCGGAGATGCTGCAGCGCTACCTGGGCGTCTGAAGGGCCCGGCGCCTCACGCCAGGATCACGTCGTACTGCTCCTGCATGTAGGCGGTCTCGACCTGCATCGAGATCGGCTTGCCGATGAAGTCGCCCAGCTGCGTAAGGCTGCCCGATTCCTCCTCCAGGAACAGGTCGATCACCTTCTGCGAGGCGAGGATGCGGTACTCCTTGGCGTTGAACTGGCGGTGCGCACGCAGGATCTCGCGCAGGATCTCGTAGCAGATCGTTTGCGCGGTCTTGAGCTCCCCGCGCCCTTCGCACACCGGGCACGCCTCGCACAGCACGTGCGCGAGGGATTCGCGGGTGCGTTTGCGCGTCATCTCGACCAGCCCCAGCTGCGAGAAACCGTTCACCGTCACGCGCGTGCGGTCGCGGGAGAGCGCCTTGCGGAATTCCGCCAGCACCGCGTCGCGATGCTCCTGGCTGTCCATGTCGATGAAGTCGACGATGATGATGCCGCCCAGGTTGCGCAGCCTCAACTGCCGGGCGATCGATTGCGCAGCCTCCAGATTGGTCTTGAAGATCGTGTCGTCGAAGGACCGGCCCGAGACGAAGCCGCCGGTGTTCACGTCGATGGTGGTGAGCGCCTCGGTCTGGTCGATGATCACGTAGCCGCCGCTCTTCAGGTCCACTCGCCGGGCGAGGGCCTTCTCGATCTCGTCCTCGACGGCGAACAGGTCGAACAGCGGGGGCTCGCCGGAATAGTGCTCGAGGATCGGCAGCGCCTGGCGCGTGTAGCGCTCGGCGAAGGCGCGCACCTTGGCGAAGGTCTCGCGCGAATCGACGATGATGCGCTCGGTGGAGTCGGTCACCAGGTCGCGCAGCACCCGGGTCGCGAGCGAGAGGTCCTGGTAGAGCAGCTCCTGGGGGGCGGCCGATTGTGCGGCGAGCTGGATCTGCTTCCAGAGCGTGACCAGGTACTCGACGTCGGCGGTGAGCTCCGCATCGGTGGCGGCCTCGGCCACGGTGCGCACGATGAAGCCGCCGCTGTCGCCCTCGGGGATCAGCGACTGCACCCGCTCGCGCAGGCTCTCGCGCTCGGCCTCGTCCTCGATGCGCTGGGAGATCCCGATGTGCGGGTCCTGCGGCAGGTACACGAGCAGCCGGCCGGCGATGGACACCTGGGTGGACAGCCGCGCCCCCTTGCTGCCAATCGGGTCCTTGACCACTTGCACGAGCTGCGTCTGGCCCTCGGCGAGGATCTTCTCGATTGGGCGCTCGGCATCGCCGCCATTGCGCGCGGCGCGGATGTCGGCCACGTGCAGGAAGGCGGCGCGCGGCAGCCCGATCTCGACGAACGCCGACTGCATGCCGGGCAGCACGCGGCACACGCGCCCGAGGTAGACGTTGCCCACCAGCCCGCGGCTCGAGTCGCGCTCGATGTGCAGCTCCTGCACCGCGCCTTGCTCGGTCACCGCCACGCGCGTTTCCTGCGGCGTGACGTTAATGAGTATCTGCTCGTTCATCCTCAGGGCACCGGGATCCCGAATATTCGCAGGAGGTTGGCGGTCTCGTAAAGCGGCAGGCCCATCACGCCGGTGTAGCTTCCTTCCAGCCGTACCACGAACGCCCCGGCGCGGCCCTGTATTCCATACCCGCCGGCCTTGTCGTAGGGCTCGCCCGACTTCACGTAGGCCGCGATGCGCTCCTCGTCGAGGGCGCCGAAGGTCACCAGCGACTCGCTCACCGCCATCTCGAGGCGCTGCTCGAAGGCCATCGCCACCGCGGTGAGCACGCGGTGCTGGGTGCCGGCGAGCAGCCTTAGCATGCGCTCGGCATCGGTGCGCCCAACGGGCTTGCCGAGGATCTCGCCGGCGAGGGCGACGGTCGTGTCGGCGGCAAGCACCGGCATGCGGCGCAGCCCGCGGCGCATCACGATCCGCTGCCACGCCGCTTCCGCCTTCTGGCGCGTCACCCGCCGCACGTATTCATCGGCCTGCTCGCCGGGCAGCACCGCCTCGTCGGTATCGGCGTCCTGGCGCGTACCGTCGCGAAACAGCAGGGGTTCGAATTTCACGCCGACCTGCGCCAGCAATTCCCGACGGCGCGGACTGCGCGAGGCGAGGTAGATCATGGGGCTCCGGGTTTCGACCGCGAGACTCGTGCATTGTGACAGACGCCGCGTGTCATTCGCGGTGGTACGGATGTCCTGCGAGGATCGACCATGCGCGATAGAGCTGCTCGGCGAGCAGCACGCGCACCAGTCCGTGGGGGAGCGTCAACGCCGAGAGCGAGACCAGCTTCGCCGCGCGCTCCTTCACCTGCGCCGAAAGGCCGTCGGCGCCGCCGATCGCGAACGCGGGATGCGTCGCGTCGCGCATCCAGCCGGCGAGCATCACCGAAAGTCCTCGCGTGGAGACGCTGCGCCCTTCCTCGTCGAGCGCGAGCAGGGTGGCGTCGGCGGGCAGGGCGGCGAGGATGCGCTCGCCCTCCAGCTCGCGCGCGCGCTCCGGGCTGCGCCCCGCGCCGCGCTCCTCGGGCTTCAGCTCGACCAGCTCCACGCGCAGCTCCGGCGGCATGCGCTGCGCATACTCGCGGAAGCCGTCCCGGATCCAGGCCGGCATCCGGTGGCCGACGGACAGGATCGTGAGGCGCATCGCGCGGCTAGGCGGCGCGGCGCGGCCGCGCTCGCCTCGGCCTGCCGGGCGACGGCTGGACCGGGGCGCTCGAGTTCACCACCGGGTCGAACTTGCCCTCGCCCCACAGCTCCTCGAGGTTGTAGTACTCGCGCACCGCCGGCTGCATCACGTGCGCCACGACGTCGCCCGCGTCCACGAGGATCCACTCGCCCGACTCCTCGCCCTCGGTGCCGACGATGGCCGAGCCCGACTCCTTCAGCCGATCGCGCACGTGGCGCGCGAGCGCCCTGGTCTGGCGCGCCGAATCGGCGCTCGCGACGATGATCCAGTCGAAGATCGAGGTCACCCTGCGCACATCGATCGCCAGGATGTCGCGCGCCTTGATGTCCTCGAGCGCGCCGATCACCAGCTTCTTGCGGCCGAGGGTCGTGAGCTTCTTCATCGGGCGGCGTGATCCGCGGACGCTTCCGGGTACCCGTACAGCCGGCGCGAGCGGATGTATTCCACCACCGGCTCGGGCGTGAGGTAGCGGATGGACGCGCCCTCGGCGCAGAGCGCGCGCAGCGTGGTCGAGGAGATGGCGAGCGGGGTCATCGCGAAGGTCATGACCTTCCCCGCCGGGGCGGCGAGCAGCTCGCGCAAGTTGAGGGTGATGCGCGGCCAGGCCTCGCGCGGAAACGCGCCGGGGCCCCTGGTGGCCCATTGCGCATCGTCCGCGCGGATCGCCACCGCGAAGTGCGCGAGCTCGAAGAGCTCGGTCCAGCGGTGCCAGGTGTCGATGCGCGCGAAGGTGTCGCTGCCCACGAGGAAGACGAGCACCGCGTCGGGGCCGCGCTCGGCGCGGATCTCGGCGAGCGTGTCGTAGGTGTAGGTCTCGCCCTCGCGCCTGAGCTCGCGGTCGTCCACGTCGAAACGCGCGTCGCGAGCGGTGACGATCTTGAGCATCGTGAGCCGCTCCTCGCTCGAGGCGTGGGCGGCGCGTCCGCGCTGGTACGGCAGACCGGCGGGGATGAAGATCACCCGCTCGAGGCGGAACGCCTCGGCGAGCTCCGTGGCGAGCCGCAGGTGCCCGAAGTGCACCGGGTCGAACGTGCCGCCGAAGAGGCCGATTACCGCCGGGGTCGAGGAACGGGGCGCAGTCAAGCCGGGCCGCTCAGTCGCGCACTTGTCCGTCGCCCAGCACGATCCACTTGAGCGAGGTGAGGCCTTCGAGGCCAACCGGGCCGCGCGCGTGCAGCTTGTTGGTGGAGATGCCGATCTCCGCTCCCAGGCCGTATTCGTAGCCGTCGGCGAAGCGCGTCGAAGCGTTCACCAGCACCGAGCTCGAGTCCACCTCGCGCAGGAAGCGCTGCGCGTGGCCGAGGTCCTCGGTCACGATGGCGTCGGTGTGCCGGGAGCCGTAGGTCGCGATGTGCTCGATCGCCTCGTCCAGGCCCGCCACCACGCGGATCGAGACGATCGGGGCGAGCCACTCGGTGCGGAAATCCTCCTCGGTCGCGTCGCCCAGCCCCGCCACGCCCGCCTTCTCGAGGATCGCCTTCGATTCCGCGCAGCAGCGCATCTGGACATGCTTCTTCGCGTAGACGCGGCCGATCCTGGGCAGCACCTTCTGGGCGGCGGCGCGCGCCACCAGCAGCGTCTCCATGGTGTTGCACGTGCCGTAACGCTGCGTCTTGGCATTGTCGGCGATCGCCACCGCCATGGCCGCGTCGGCGCGCTCGTCGACGTAGACGTGGCAGATCCCGTCCAGGTGCTTGATGACCGGCACGCGCGCCTCGCGCGCAACGCGCTCTATCAGGCCCTTGCCGCCGCGCGGCACGATCGCGTCCACGTGGCGCTCCATCGCGACCAGCTCGCCCACGGCGGCGCGATCGGGCGTGGCCACGAGCTGCACGCTCGCTTCGGGGAGCTGCGCCTCCTTGAGCCCGAGGGCAAGGCACGCGGCGATCGCCTGGTTGGAGGCGAGCGACTCGCTGCCGCCGCGCAGGATGCACGCGTTGCCGGATTTCAGGCACAGGCCGGCGGCGTCCGCGGTCACGTTCGGGCGCGACTCGTAGATGATGCCGATCACGCCCAGCGGCACGCGCATGCGGCCCACGCGAATCCCCGACGGGCGATAGGCGAGATCGGTGACCGCGCCCACCGGATCGGGGAGCCGCGCGATCTCGCGCAGCCCCTCGGCCATCGCCCCGATCGCCTTCGCGGTGAGCGCCAGCCGGTCGATGAACGCGTCGTCGCGGCCCTCGGCGCGTGCCGCCTTCACGTCGCGCGCGTTGGCGGCGAGGATGGTGCGTTCGCGCGCGACGAGCTCCTTCGCCGCGGCCTCGAGGGCGTGATTCTTGGCGCTGGTGGAGGCGCGGGCGAGCGCGCGGCTCGCGGAGCGCGCCGCTTCGCCCATGGCGAGCATCAGGGCGCGCAGGTCGGAGGAGGCGGCAAGGTCGTTGGGCATGTGGCGTTCAGGCGGCGATTTCGGCGAGCACCGGATTTCCCGCCAGCCCGAGCGCAAGCTCGATCAGGTTTTCCCAGGGATCATCCGCCTCGACGCCTTTAATCATGCGGTCGATCCGATGGGCCCGCAAGAGCTCCCGGTCGAACGACGCCGCGTCGTGGCGCCGCGCGGTGCGCGCGATCGCGGCTACGCGGTCGGGAGGAAGGAAGCGGCGCGCCTGGCGGCCCGTGGCATGCGCCATCAGGAGGCGCAGCTCCTCGGCGAGCGTCCAGAGCAGCAGCGGCAGCGCCTCGCCTTCGGCCTCGAGGGAGCGAACCGCCCTTACGACGCGCGATGCGTCGCCCGCGTGGATCGCCTCGAGCAGGCCGTCGCGCTCAAAGCGCGAGACATCGGTGACCGCCTCGCGGATCGCCGCGAGGCTCACTTCGCCCGCGGGCAGCAGCAGCGCGAGCTTTTCCACCTCCTGCCTGGCGGCGAGCAGGTTGCCCTCCACGCGCTCGGCGAGCCACTCGAGGGTTTCGAGCGACGCCTTCTGTCCCTGGCGCCCGAGGCGTCCCGCGAGCCAGTCGGGCAATTCCTCGCGCGTCACCGCACGCGCCTCCACCATCACGCCGCAGCGCTCGAGCGCGTCGAACCATCGGGACTTCTGCTGCTGCCAGTCGAGCTCCGGGAGCACCACGAGCGTGATCGCGTCCTCGGGAAGCCGGGTGCACCACGCCTCGATGGCACGCGCGCCCTCCACGCCGGGCTTGCCGGACGGGATGCGCAGCTCCACGAGGCGGCGCGACGCGAAGAGCGAGAGGTTGGACGCGCTCGCCGCGACGCGGCCCCAGTCCACGCCCGGCTCGGCGAAGAACACCTCGCGCTCGGTGCAACCGTCGCGGCGCGCGGCCTCGCGGATGCGATCGGCCGCCTCGAGCGCGAGCAGCGCCTCGGCGCCGTGCACCGCGTACAGGCGCGCGACCCCTTTCTTCAGGTGGCCGTCGAGCTGGCGGGTGGCGATCTTCACGGCGATCCTACAAGCCCTGGTGCGTGGCGGCCGCGATCTGGCGCAGGAGGCGCCGCGCGAGCTCTTCCTGCATGTCCTGGTAGAGGCGGCGCTCCTCCACCTCCTTCGCCGTGGGCGCTGCCTCGCTGTAGGTGATGAGGCGCGTGGTGGTCGCCTCGGTCGGCGCGATCGCGGGCGCCTCGCGGCCCGGGACCGTGAGCTGGAAGCGCACCGTGAGGCGCAGCTGGAACTCGTAGACGCGTCCCGTGCCGGTGACCGTGGACACCGTCTTGTCGCGCGCCTCGCCCAGGATCGTGAGCTGCGCCTCGGCGTCCTTCGGGCTCGCCACGAGCTTCGTGGGTCCGCTGGCGAGGATGCGCCGGATCTCCCCCGCCACGCCCGAGGGGACCGCGGCCGTGACGAGGAGCGAATGCAGCCCGACCGCCGGCTCGCCGCGCAGCTGGAAGCCGCAGGCGCCCAGTACCAGCGCGGCCGCGGCGAGCGTTGCCGCCATGGCCGCCCGCCGCGATGCGCGCCGCTCAGACAACGACGTTCACCAGCCGGCCGGGCACGACGATCACTTTCTTCGCCTTCCGCCCCGCGAGGAACTTGACCACCGCTTCGTGGCGCAGCGCGGCCGCCTCGATCTCCTCGCGGCTGGCGCTCGCCGGCACGTCCAGGTGCCCGCGCAGCTTGCCGTTCACCTGCACGACGAGCTGGATCGAATCCTGCTCCAGCGCCGCGGGATCCACCGCGGGCCACGGCTGGTCGATGAGCCGCGTGCCGGGCCGCAGCTCGCGCCACAGCGCGGTGGCGATGTGCGGCACGATCGGCGAGAGCAGCAGGACGGCGCTCTCGAGCGTCTCCTCGGCGACCGCGCGCGCCACGGGGCTGCGCTCCTGCAGCTCGGAATAGAGGTTGAGCAGCTCGCGCACCGCGGCCACCGGCGTATCGAAACGCATGCGCCGGCCGTAGTCGTCGGCGACGCGCTCGATCGTATGGTGGACCTTGTAGCGCAGCTCCTTCAGCTGCGCGGTGAGCTCGCCCGACGCATACGGCGCCACGACGCCCGCCTCGCGGTGGTCGTAGACCATCTTCCACAGCCGGCGCAGGAACTTGAACGAGCCCTCGACGCTCTCGTCGGACCACAGGACCGTGTCGGTCGGCGGATTGGCCGACAGGACGTACAGGCGCGCGGTGTCGGCCCCGTAGCGATCGATCATCTCCTGCGGGTCAACGCCGTTTTTCTTCGACTTCGACATCGTGCCGATGCCGTCGTAGTCCACGGCGCTCGCGTCGCGCCTGAGCTTCGCCCCGGCCACCTTGCCCTCGGCATCGAGCGCGACCTCGACCTCGTCGGGGGCGAAGTACTCGATGCCGCCCTTGCCGCCGCGGCGCGAGAAGATGTGGTTGAGCACCATGCCCTGCGTGAGCAGGTTGGCGAACGGCTCGTCGATGCGCACCAGGCCCAGGTCGCGCATCGCCTTGGTCCAGAAGCGCGCGTAGAGCAGGTGCAGGATCGCGTGCTCGATGCCGCCGATGTACATGTCGAGCGGCATCCAGTAGTCGGCGCGCGCGTCGACCATGGTCGGCGCGCCGGGGCAGGCGTAGCGCATGTAGTACCACGAAGAGTCGACGAAGGTGTCGAGCGTGTCGGTGTCGCGCCGCGCCGCGCCGCCGCACCTCGGGCAGGTCGTCTCGTAGAATGCGGGCGATTTCGCGAGCGGGCTGCCGCTGCCGTCTGGCACCAGGTCCTCGGGCAGCACCACCGGCAGCTGCTCGTCGGGGATGCCCACGTCGCCGCACTTCGGGCAGAGCACGATGGGGATCGGCGTGCCCCAGTAGCGCTGGCGCGAGATGCCCCAGTCGCGCAGGCGGTACTGCACGCGCTTCGCGCCGAGGCCGAGGGCCTCGAGGTCGCGCGCGACCGCGTCGATGGCCTCCCGCTGCGCGAGGCCGTCGTACTTGCCGGAATGCACGCACACGCCGGGCTGCTCGTACCAGGGCTGCCACGCGTCGGTCGAATACTCGAGCGCGCCCACCTGGATCACCTGTGCGATTTCCAGCCCGTACTTCTTCGCGAAGGCGAAGTCGCGTTCGTCGTGGCCCGGCACCGCCATCACCGCGCCCTCGCCGTAGGCCATCAGCACGTAGTTGCCGACCCAGACCTCGACCGGCTCGCCGCTGAAGGGGTGCAGCACGTGCAGCCCCGTGGGCATGCCCTTCTTCTCCATCGTGGCGAGCTCGGCTTCCTGCACGCCGCCCTTGCGGCACTCCTCGATGAACGCGGCGAGCTGCGCATTGCCCTTCGCGGCCTCGGCCGCCAGCGGGTGCTCGGCGGCGACCGCCGCGAAGGTGATGCCCATGATGGTGTCGGCGCGCGTGGTGAAGACCTTCAGTCCCTGCTTGCCGTCGGCCATGCGCCGCGCGGTCTCGGGAGCATAGGGCAGCGTGAACTCCACGCCCTGGCTGCGGCCGATCCAGTTGCGCTGCATCTGCTTCACCTGCTCGGGCCAGCCCAGGCCGTCGAGGGAGTCGAGCAGCTCGTCGGCGTATTGCGTGATGCGCATGTACCACATCGGGATCTCGCGCTTCTCCACCGCGGCCCCGGTGCGCCAGCCGCGCCCGTCGATCACCTGCTCGTTGGCGAGCACGGTCTGGTCCACGGGATCCCAGTTCACCACGCCGGTCTTCCGGTAGACGATGCCCTTCTCCCACATGCGCAGGAAGAACCACTGGTTCCAGCGGTAGTAGGAGGGCGAGCAGGTGGCCAGCTCGCGCGTCCAGTCGATCGCCCAGCCCATTGCCTGGCACTGCGCCTTCATGTAGGCGATGTTTTCCCAGGTCCACCTGGCCGGCGGCACGCCGTTGGCCATCGCCGCGTTCTCCGCCGGCAGTCCGAAGGCGTCCCAGCCCATCGGCATGAGGACATTGAACCCCTTCATGCGCATGAAGTGATAGAGCGCATCGTTGATCGAGTAGTTGCGCACGTGGCCCATGTGCAGCTTGCCCGAGGGATAGGGCAGCATCGAGACGCAGTAGTACTTGGGCTTCGGCGAGCTGTCGGGGGCGACGAAAGCGCGGCTCGCGGCCCATTCCTGCTGGACCTCGGGCTCGATTGCCTTCGGGTGGTATTGCGGGTGCATGCGTGGGGGCGCCGCGCGCGATCAAACGAAAATTATAGCAGGCGCGGCTCGGACAACCCCTTGATTTGCCGCGCAGTCTGGCGCATTTTGCGCACGAGGCATCCGGCCCGCGGGCCGCTTCGTACATCGGGCAACGACAGTCGGGGAGAGCAACCATGAAAAGATTCGTGCTGGGATGTGCGCTGCTTGCGGCCATGGGTTGCGGCGCCGCGAGCGCGCAGAACGCCAGGGTCGAGGCGGTCCAGTATCCGGCCTGGCTCGAGCGCGGCGGCTATTCGGTGCCGCTCGCGCCGGGGATCGCGCTGCAGGCGAACGACCGCCTGCGCACCGGGGCCAACGCGCGCGTGCTGCTCAAGCTGGGCGAGGGCAGCACCGTGAAGCTCGGCGAGCACGCGCAGTTCGTGGTCGAGAAGGTCGAGCGGCGCGGCATTTTCCGCGCCGCGTTGAGCGTGATCGCCGGTGCCTTCCGCTTCACCACGGCCGCGCTCGCCCGCCACCAGGGGCGCGACATCAACATCAAGGTGAACAATGTGACGGCCGGGATCCGCGGCACCGACGTCTGGGGCAAGTCCACCGATGCGAGGGACCTCGTATGCCTGCTGGAGGGCAAGGTCAGCGTCGGTTCCGAAGGCAATCCCACGGTGACCCTCGACCAGCCGCTCGATTTCTACCAGAAGCCGCGCGGCGGCGCGCCCGAGGTGGCGAAGGTGGACGAGAAGCAGATCGCGACCTGGAAGGTGGAGACCGAGATCGTGCCGGAGGGGCCGGTCGGCCGCGTGGGTGGGACCTGGCGCGTGGTGGCATCGAAGCTCGCCCAGCGCGACGCCGCGCTCGCGCTCAACCGCACGCTGCGCGCGGCGGGCTATCCGTCGCGCGTGGGCGTGGACGGCGAGGGCGCCTTCCTGGTACAGGTGAACGGGCTCGACGGCGAAGCGCAGGCGCGCGCCCTGATGGCCAACCTGCGCACGGTGCCGGGCGTCATGCTGCCCACCGTGAGCCAAATGCCCGCCAAGGGGGGCTGAGGGAACTTTCCCGCGAACGGCCTTGTCTCTTGGAATGACCTGGGTGCTTCCAGGGCACTCAGTTGGGGCAGATAGTTTGGGCGCCATGTTGGCGCCCACTTTTTTTTTGCGCGTCCGGGCGCGCACCTCCCGGGCCGCCGAACCGGGATCGGCGCCGCCCATGCGAAAATCCCTGCTGCGCGATCCCGGGCGCCACTGCATGCGCGATTTCCTTTCCAACCTGAATCCCGAGCAGCTCCAGGCGGTGACGCTGCCGCGCCAGTGCGCGCTCATCCTCGCGGGCGCCGGCAGCGGCAAGACGCGGGTGCTCACCACCCGCATCGCCTACCTGATCCAGTCGGGCGAGGCGAGCCCCGCGGGCATCCTCGCGGTCACGTTCACCAACAAGGCGGCGCGCGAGATGCTCACGCGCCTGTCGGCCATGCTGCCCATCAACACCCGCGGCATGTGGGTGGGCACCTTCCACGGGCTGTGCAACCGGCTGCTGCGCGCACACCACCGCGACGCGGGATTGCCGCAGCTCTTCCAGATCCTCGATTCGGCCGACCAGCTCTCGCTCGTCAAGCGCCTGGCCAAGGCCCAGGGGCTCGACGAGGAGAAGTTCGCCCCGCGCCAGCTGCAGAACTTCATCAACAACTGCAAGGAGGCGGGGCTGCGCGCCAACGCGGTGGAGGCGGGCGACGATTTCACGCGCCGCATGGTGGCCTTCTACGCCGACTACGACGCGCAGTGCGACCGCGAGGGGTCGGTGGATTTCGCGGAGCTGCTGCTGCGCAGCTTCGAGCTGCTGGCGCGCAACCTCGAGCTGCTGCAGCACTACCAGGCGCGCTTCCGCTACGTCCTGGTCGACGAGTTCCAGGACACCAACAAGCTGCAGTACAAGTGGATCAAGCTGCTCGCCGGGACCAACGGCTGCGTGTTCGCCGTGGGCGACGACGACCAGTCGATATACCGCTTCCGCGGCGCGGAGGTCGGCAACATGAACGAGTTCGTGCGCGACTTCGGGATCACCGAGGTGGTGAAGCTCGAGCAGAACTATCGCTCGCAGGGCCACATCCTCGACGCGGCCAACGCGATCATCGCGCAGAACAAGGCGCGCCTGGGCAAGAACCTGTGGACTTCCGAGGGCAAGGGCGAGCCGCTGCGCGTGTATGCGGCCGCCAACGACGAGGAAGAGGCGCGCTTCATCGTGGACGAGGTGAAGGCGCTGCACCGCGAGGGGATGGCGCTTTCGGACATGGCGCTGCTGTACCGCTCCAACGCCCAGTCGCGCATCCTCGAGCATTCGCTGTTCCGCTCCGGCGTGGCCTACCGGGTGTACGGGGGGCTGCGCTTCTTCGAGCGCCAGGAGGTGAAGCATGCGCTCGCCTACCTGCGCCTGGCGGCCAATCCCGACGACGACACCGCGTTCACGCGCGTGGTGAACTTCCCGCCGCGCGGGGTCGGGGCGCGCTCCGTCGAGCAGCTGCAGGAGGCGGGCGAGCGCGGCATCGGCAGCCTCATGCACGCGGCGCGCGCGGGCATCGTCACCGGCCGCAGCGGCGCGGCGCTCGCGCAGTTCGTCGCGGTGATCGACGGGCTGCGCACGTCGGCCGCAACACTCGCCCTGCCCGAGCTGATCGAGGAGGTGGTCGACAAGAGCCGGCTGAAGGACCACTACGCCGCGGAGAAGGACGGCCAGGATCGCGTCGAGAACCTGCAGGAGCTCTACAACGCCGCGGCGCTCTTCGCGGAAGACTTCGAGCACGGCCTCGAGCCCGCGGGCGAGGCGCAGGAGGACGTGGCGGGCGCGGGAACGCCCGAGCAGCAGGCGCTCGCCGCGTTCCTTTCCCATGCGAGCCTGGAGGCGGGCGAGCGCGAGGCGGCGGCGGGGCAGGACGCGCTGCAGCTCATGACCGTGCATTCCGCCAAGGGCCTGGAATTTTCCGCGGTATTCATCTCCGGGCTCGAGGAGGGCCTTTTCCCGCACGAGAACAGCATGCTCGAGGACGGCGGCATCGAGGAGGAGCGCCGCCTCATGTACGTGGCCATCACGCGGGCGAGGAAGCGCCTGTACCTTTCGTACGCCGGCAGCCGCATGCTGCACGGGGCGCCGCGCTACGGCATCGTCTCGCGCTTCGTCGAGGAGATCCCGCCGGCGTTGTGCAAGTGGATCGTGCTGCCCGAGAAGCAGTTCGAGCTGCGCGCTCGCGCGCCGGATTCCGGCGCTTGGAGCGCGGGCGGCGGGCGCGCTCCCGCCGCCGATCCGAACCGCTATCGCAGTACGGTGCGCGCCGGCTTCGAGACGCGCCGCCCCGACGAGCAGCCGTTCGCGATCGGCCAGGGCGTGCGCCACGCCAAGTTCGGCGAGGGCGTGGTGCTCGATTTCGAGGGGCGCGGGCTCGATGCGCGCGTCCAGGTGCGCTTCGCAGCCGAAGGCACCAAGTGGCTGGCACTCCAGTACGCCAAGCTCACGGCGCTCTAGCCTCGAAGACCTCGCGATAGCCGGCGTAGGTGCTGATCGCCATCATCGGGATGACCACCACGAGGCCGATCGCCCAGGGGATGATCCCCACGAAGAACAGCGCCATCAGCGTCGCCCCGTAGACCGCCATCGCGCCGAAGTTGGAGAGCGCGGCGAAGACGCTCCAGCGGACGGCGTGCATGGTGGTAAGGCCGTGGAAGGCGATGAGCGGCGGGGCGAACCAGAGCGCGCCCTTCACCACCGCGGTGAGCACGAAGCCCGCCGCGAGGATCCATTCCTTGCCCTGGAGCATCTCGACATATTCGGCGAGGCTCACGTCCTTCTCGGCGGCGCCCGCGATCGGCAGGCCCATGAACGCCATCAGGGCGAAGATCGCGATCTCCGCCACCAGCAGCAGCGCGCCCAGGCTGAGCAGCGCGCGCAGGTTGCGCCGGAAGCCGCTGAAGAGCTCACCCATCGTGATGGGCTCGCCCGCGGCCTGCTTGTACGCCGCGATGGCGAAGCTCGCGAAGAACGCCGGCTGCAGGAAGTTGGCGAGCACCCCGCCCAGGAACGGGATGATGATGAATGCGAAGGTGATGCTCACCCAGCCGGCGCACAGGCCGATCCACGCGAGGGGGTTGGCGCGAAACATCCGGAACGACTCGGCGAGCCACGCCGCCCCGCGGCCGGGCGGCAGTTCGGCGACCCGGATGCTCGCATCCATCAGCCGAGCGCGCGGGCGTGGGCGACGTGGTGCTCGAGCAGCCGGCGCGAGAACGCGTGGTCCTTGGGTATCGTCATGTGCGAATCGCGCGGGAAGTGGCTGTATCCCAGGCGGCCGAGCCAGGTGCGCAGCGCGGCGCGGCGCAGCATCACCGGCCACAGCGCTCGCTCGAGCTCTTCGAGCGGGCGCTCGACCTGGTAGCCTTCGAGGAAGGCGGCGGTGCGCACCTCGTCGAGCCTCGCGTCGGGGAGCACGCACCAGTCGTTCACCGCGATCGCCACGTCGTAGAGCAGCACGTCGTCGCAGGCGAAGTAGAAGTCGATCACGCCGCCGCTGCCCGCGTCGTCCCACAGCACATTGTCGTGGAAGAGGTCGCCGTGGATCACGCCCTGCGGCATCACCTTGTCGTCGTAGATCGCCTGATAGCGGTTCTCCGCGGCGATGAGCTCGTTTTCCTCGCGCGAAAGCTTCGGGGCGAGCGCGGCCGCGAAGCGCTCGCGCCAGGCGCGGCCGCGCGGATTCGCGAGCCCCGCGTCGTATTCGACGCCGGCCACGTGGATGGAGGCGAGGATCGTGCCCACCGTGCGGCAGTCGTCGGCCGTGGGCCGGGGGCGCGGGGCGCCGGGAAGCCGGGTCACGATGCACGCGGGCTTGCCGCTCACCTCGGCGAGCATCTCGCCGTCCTCGCGGCGCATCGGCTGCGGGCAGGTGACGCCGTGGTGCGCGAGGTGGTCCATGAGCCCGACGTAGAACGGCAGGTCGGAGCGCGGGATGTGCTCGAAGAGCGTGAGCACGTATTCGCCCGTGGTGGTGGTGAGGAAGAAGTTGCTGTTCTCCACGCCCTGGGCGATGCCCTCGAGGCGTTCGAGCTCGCCCAGCGTGTAATGCGCGAGCAGCGCTCGCGCATCGGCGTCGGAAACCGGCGTGAAGACCGACATCGGGTCAGTCGCGGCTCAGAACTCGAACAAGACCCATTGGGGAACGCGCACGCCGTTGTCGAGGTTGTTGTCCTGCCGGGTGAAAGTGCCGTCGCCCTTGTTATCCATGAGGATGTACGGTTTGCCGTGCTTCGGGGTGACCCGCATCATGAAGAGCTTGCCGTGCACGCGGTATTCCTGGACGGTCTGGTCGGGTTCGGTCCGGGTCGTCACCTCCGGCCGGACGGACGGATCGTCGGTCACCACCGGCGGCGGCTCCTCGAGGGGCCTGGAGCCCGGCGGAAGCGGGCGCTGCGTGGACTGCGCCGCGGCCGGGGGCGCCGCGCCGGCCACGCACAGCGCGCAGGCGAATGCGCCGATCGAAAGGATGATGCGCGTGCGATCGAACGTGGGCATGGAGGCTCGATTCCCGGCAGCGCAGTGTAGCACCGCGCCGCAGCTATCCAATTAGAGTGCCAACTCGGCTTCGCGTTCCGACGGCGAGGGCTCGAAGCCGCGCGAATGGTAGTGGTCGAATATCGCGTCCACCACGTGCTGCGGATCGTCGATCACCTGCAGCAGGTCCGGATCTTCGGCTCCGATCATCCCCTCGTCGCGCAGCCGGCCTTTGATCCAGGTCAGGAGACCTGCCCAGAACGCGGAGTCCACCAGGATGATCGGCACCCTGCGGATCTTTCCGGTCTGCACCAGGGTGAGCACCTCCATCAGCTCGTCGAGGGTGCCGAAGCCGCCGGGCATCATCACGAAGGCGCACGACATCTTCACGAACATCACCTTGCGCGCGAAGAAGTGCTGGAAGGTATGCGAGATGTCCTGGTAGGCATTGGCGCTCTGCTCGTGCGGCAGCTGGATGTTCAGGCCCACGCTCGGGCTCTCCGCCTCGAAGGCGCCCTTGTTCACCGCCTCCATGATGCCGGGCCCGCCGCCGGAGATGACCGAGAAGCCGGCTCCGGAAAGCCGGCGTGCGATCTCCTCGGCGGTGCGGTAGTAGGGATGCCCCGGCGCCATGCGCGCGCTGCCGAAGACGGCCACCGCCGGCTGGATCGTCTCCAGGCGCTCCGTGGCGGTGACGAACTCTGCGATAATCTCGAACATCCGCCACGCCTCGCGCGCCGAGTTCTGCGAGCGCTTTACGAGCTGCGGATCCGAGGGTTTGGGTACCTTGGGGGTGGCGACGGCCATGGCGGGATCGAGCGGTCCGAAATGAACGATACGAAAAAACGCCTCCTGCTGGTTGACGCCTCGAGCTACCTCTACCGGGCCTTCCACGCGCTGCCGGAATTCCGCAGCCCCGCGGGCGAGCCCACCGGGGCCATCCTCGGCGTGATCAACATGCTCAGGAAGCTCAAGCAGGATTTCCCCTCCGATTATATCGCCTGCGTGTTCGATCCGAAGGGCAAGACGTTCCGCGACGAGATCTACCCGGACTACAAGGCCACGCGCCAGGCGATGCCGGAGGACCTCGCCCGGCAGATCGAGCCGCTCTACGAGGCGATCCGGGCGCTCGGGTGGCCCCTCGTGGTGGTGGACGGCGTGGAGGCCGACGACGTGATCGGCACGCTCGTCACCCACGCCGAGCGCGCGCACGGATGGAATTCGATCATCTCCACCGGGGACAAGGACCTCACCCAGCTCGTGACCGACCACGTGCTGTGGGTGAACACGATGTCCAACGACAAGCTGGATCCCGCGGGCGTGAAGGCCAAGTTCGGCGTGGCGCCGGACAAGATCGTGGACTACCTCGCGCTCATGGGCGACGCGGTGGACAACGTGCCCGGCGTGGAAAAGGTGGGGCCGAAGACCGCGGCGAAGCTGATCGAGCAGTACGGCTCGCTCGAGGACGTGATCGCGCACGCGGACGAGGTGAAGGGCGTGGTGGGCGAGAACCTGCGCAAGGCCGCCGCGTGGCTGCCCACCGGGCGCAAGCTGGTCACGGTGAAGACCGACGTGGCGCTGCCCTTCGAGATGGAATCGCTGGTGGACCGGGGGCCCGAGGAAGGCGCGCTCGCCGCGCTCTACGAGCGCTTCGGTTTCCGCACGCTGCGCGAGGCGCTCGGCAAGGGCGGGCGCGCGCCCGAGCCCGCCGCCACGCCCGCGGCCCCGGCGGAGGGCGCGCGGGAGCCGGCATCGGCCGGACGCAACTTCGCCTTCCTCGCGCGCCACGAGCCGGCGGAGCACGCCACACCCTTTGTCGACACGCGCGCTTACGAGACGGTCCTCGACGCGCCGGCGCTCGAGCGCTGGGCGGCGCGGCTCGAAGGCGCCGCGCTCGCGTGCGTGGACACCGAGACCACGAGCCTCGATCCCATGGCGGCGCAGCTCGTGGGCATCTCCGTGTGCGTCGAGCCGGGCACGGCCGCCTACATCCCGGTTGGGCACCGCTACGCCGGCGCGCCGCAGCAACTGTCCCGCGACGCGGTGCTCACGCGCCTCAAGCCCTGGCTCGAGGACGCGGCGCGCCTCAAGGTGGGGCAGAACGCGAAGTACGACCGCCACGTGTTCGCCAACCACGGTCTGCACTTGCGCGGCGTGGCGCACGACACGCTGCTCGAGTCCTACGTGCTTGAAAGCCACCAGCGCCACGACATGGACGCGCTCGCCGCGCGCTACCTCGGCGTGAAGACGATCGCGTATGCCGACGTGGCCGGCAAGGGCGCATCGCAGATCCCCTTCGACCAGGTGGAGCTCCAGCGCGCCACCGAATATTCCGCCGAGGACGCGGACGTGACGCTGCAGCTGCACCACGCGATGGAACCGCGGATCGAGGCGGACGCCAAGCTCGCCCACATCTACCGCGACATCGAGATCCCCGTGGCGGGCGTGCTGTTCGCCATGGAGAGGAACGGCGTGCTGATCGACGCGGAGCTGCTCGCGCGGCAAAGCGGGGAGCTCGGCCAGAAGATGCTCGCGCTCGAATCGAAGGCCTACGATCTGGCGGGCGGGCCGTTCAACCTGGGATCGCCCAAGCAGCTGGGCGAGGTGCTGTTCGACCGGCTGAAGCTCAGGGTGGTGAAGAAGACGCCGTCGGGCGCGCCCTCGACCGACGAGGAGGTGCTCGAGAAGCTCGCCCTCGACCATCCGATCTGCGCGACGCTCCTCGAGCATCGCGGCCTCGCAAAGCTCAAGAGCACCTACACGGACAAGCTGCCGCGCATGGTGAATCCGGCGACCGGGCGCGTGCACACCAACTACGGTCAGGCCGTGGCGGTCACCGGGCGCCTGGCCTCGAACGACCCGAACCTGCAGAACATCCCGGTGCGCACCGCGGAGGGCCGGCGCATCCGCGAGGCGTTCATCGCGCCTGCCGGATCGAGGATCGTCTCCGCGGACTACTCGCAGATCGAGCTGCGCATCATGGCGCACCTGTCTGCCGACAAGAGCCTGCTGGAGGCGTTCGCGAAGGGCGAGGACGTGCACCGCCACACGGCCTCGGAGGTCTTCGACACGCCGCCGGTGGAGGTCACGAGCGAGCAGCGCCGCTACGCCAAGGTGATCAACTTCGGCCTGATCTACGGCATGAGCGCCTTCGGCCTCGCCTCGAACCTCGCCATCGAGCGTGCGGCGGCGCAGAGCTACATGGACAAGTACTTCGCACGCTATCCCGGCGTGGCGGCCTACATGGAGCGCACGCGCAACCAGGCGCGCGAGCAGGGCTACGTCGAGACGGTGTTCGGCCGTCGGCTGTGGCTGCCCGGACATCGGCTCGTCGAACGCGGCGCGCCGCCAGGCCGCCGAGCGCCAGGCGATCAACGCGCCGATGCAGGGCACGTGCCGCGGACCTGATCAAGCTCGCGATGATCGCGGTGCAGGGCTGGATCGAACGCGAGGGCCTCGCAGCGAAGCTCGTGATGCAGGTGCACGACGAGCTGGTGCTGGAAGTGCCGCAGCGCGAGCTCGAGCACCTGAAGCCCGGCGTCGAGCGGCTGATGAGCGGCGTGGCGAAGCTCGACGTGCCGCTGGTGGTGGACGCGGGCGTGGGCGCCAACTGGGACGAGGCGCACTGATGTCCGCGGTCGACGAGGCCGCGCGGCGCCTAAAGGCGGGCGAGCTCGTCGCCTTTCCCACCGAGACCGTGTACGGACTGGGTGCCGATGCGCTGAATCCGGCGGCGATCGCGAAGATCTTCGCGCTGAAGGGCCGGCCCGCGCAGCATCCCCTCATCGTGCACTTCGCCGATCCGCTCGCGCTTGCCGAATGGGCGCGCCACGTGCCGGCCGCGGCCGCCACGCTCGCCGCGCGGTTCTGGCCGGGACCGCTCACGATGATCCTGCCGAGGTCGCCGCGCATACCGGGTGCCGCCACCGGAGGACAGGACACCGTGGGCCTGCGCTGCCCCTCGCACCCGATGGCGCAGGCGCTGCTCATCGAGTTCGCGCGCGTCGGCAGCGGCGCGGTGGCCGCGCCGTCGGCCAACCGCTTCGGCCACGTGAGCCCCACCACGGCGCAGCACGTGCGCGAGGAATTCGGCGGCGACCTCTACGTGCTCGACGGCGGCGCGTGCGAGGTGGGGCTCGAGTCGACCATCGTGGACCTCTCGCGCGGCGCGCCCGTGCTGCTGCGGCCCGGCGCCGTCACGCGCCGCGACATCGAGAGCGTGCTGGGGATCGCGCCCGGCGCACGCGACGCCGGTGCGCCGCGCGCGTCCGGCACGCTCGCCGCGCACTACGCGCCGCGCACCGCGCTGGCGCTGGTCGATGCCCCGGCGCTCGCCGCCGAGCTCGCGCAGGACGCGCGCACCGCGGTCCTCGCGCTGCGTGCGCAGCCCGCCGGCGCGCACGCCGCCGCCTGGATCGCGGCGCCCGCCGATCCGATGCGCTATGGGCACGCGCTCTACGCGAACCTGCGCACGCTCGACCGCGCCGGCGCCAGGCGCATCCTCGTGGAGGCGCCGCCCCGGATCGAGGCGTGGGAGGCGGTGAACGACCGCCTCGCACGCGCCGCGGCGGATGCCGCGACGACGGACGACGAGCCGTAGGAAATGGGAAGCTTTCGCCGGCCCGGGATGTCGACCGGGCGGAACCTCGCCGTGCTACCGGGAGTCCAACGACGATGAATTCAACCAAGTGGCTGCCCGCGCTGCTGTGCGCGGCGGCGATGGCCGCCGGATGCGCCCCGTTCGTCACGCAGAGCCCGGGCGAAGGCCTGAGCCCCGTGAACGCGGTGGCCGACGGCCCCGACCGGCACCTCATCCTGTTCGGCTACGACGTGGTGAGCTACTTCACCAACCAGCGCGACGAGGCCGGGTCGCCCGCGATCAAGTCCGTGTACAAGGGCGTGACCTTCCGCTTCGCCACGCCCGAGCACAAGGCGCTGTTCGACGCCGCCCCGGAAAGGTACCTGCCGCAGTTCGGCGGCTATTGCGCCGACGGGATCGCCTACGGGATCCCGTGGGGCGGCGACGCGGACGTGTGGGAGATCTTCGACGGCAAGCTCTACATGTTCGGCGGCAAGGGCTCCCACGACGCGTTCATGCTCGACGTGCCGCGCAACCTCGCGCTCGCCCACCACTACTGGGACACCGAGGTGAACGGCTCGAACGCGCTCGTGCAGCGCGTGAAGCGCCTGGTCTTCCGTGTGCCGCACTACAAGTCGGGCAAGGAGCTCGCCGCGGAAGTGGCGCGCGCGGGCCCGCAGCCGCCGCACTGCCCCGGGTTCAGATGCCCGTCGCCTCGACCATGAGCGCGCGCCAGCGGCGGTAGCGCGCGCGCAGCGCGGCATCCTCGGCGGGCGCGAACACTTCCTCGCCCACCCCCGCGTTCCAATCCTTCGGGCGGCCCGCAGCGAGATAGCCGATGCCGTGCGCGGTCGCCTCGGGATCGTCGCGGCGGTGCACCGGCAGGCCGCTCACCGCGGCGAGCCGCCGGCAAAGGCCGTCCAGCCGCGAGACGCCGCCGCTCACGCGGATGCGCAGCGCGCGCGGCAGGTACCTCTCCATCTCGTCGACGTTGGCCTGCAGCAGGAAGGCGATGCTCTCCACCACCGCCACCGCCTTTTCCGGCGGCGCGCCATCGCCTACGAAGCGGGAAGGGAAGTCGGGCTTCCAGAACGGGCCGCCGAGCCCCGCGATGCCGTTGAGGAAGAGCGGCGGCGCGCGATGCTGCTCGAGCCATGCAGGCAGGCGCGCCTCCACGTCCGCAATGCCGAGCTCCGTGCGCAGCCATTCGAGCGCGCTGCCCGCGCCGTTCACGTTGCCCTCGACGGTGTACACGGTGCTCGCGCCGTCGTCGAGGATGATGCCGGTCAACTGGCGCGGCAGGTAGGGCGGGGCGTGCGTGAGCGCGCGCTGCACGAAGGCGCTGGTGCCGATGTTCACGTATGCCGAGTCTTCCTCGGGCCAGCCGAACGCGAACACCGCGGCCGACTGGTCGCCGTTCACCGCGCGCAGCGCAATCGTCGCGCCGCCCGCGCGCAGCGTGCCGAAAGGATGGCAGGTCGGCACGCATTGCGGCAGCCATCCGGCAGGCAGCCCGAAGAGCGCGAGCAGCTCCGGGTCCCAGCCGCGCGTGGCGATGTTCCACAACTGCGTGCGCGCCGCGCATTGCGGATCGGCGAAGAGCGGATGCTCCTCGAGGAGGCGGAAGACGAGGAAGCTCGCCTGCGGGCCCCAGCACAGGGTGCCGGCGTCGCGTGCCGCGCGCACCGCGTCCACGTGCTCCAGCGCCCAGGCGAGCTTGCTCGCGCCGTAATGCGCGGAGAGGAAGAGCCCGGTCTTGCGGTGGATGGCCTCGCCGCGCGGCTCGAACCGGCGCAGCCAGGCATGGGCGCGGCGATCCTGCCAGCTGAAGAGCGGAGCGAGGCAGCGCCCGTCGCGCCGGTCCCAGCACGCGCAGCTTGCGCGCTGGCTCGCAAGCCCCGCGGCGGCGATGTCGTGCCGGCGCGGCCCGAGCGCGCCAAGCGACTCGTCCACGGCCGCGCGGACCGATTGCACCATCTCCTCGCCGTCCTGCTCCGCCCAGTCGGGATGCGGGCGGGCGAGTCCGACCGCGCGCTCGGCGCGGGAGACGACTCGCCCGCGGGCGTCGAGCACCACGGCCCGGCTCGCGTGGGTGCCCTGGTCGATGGCGAGGTAGAGGGGATCGCGCGGCATGGGACCGCGGCGCAACGCTGCCGCGCTCACGGCGCGCTCTCGACCTCCCGGTCCGAGGGTGCGCGCACCGGCTCCCCGTTCACCGTCACGAAGGTGATGCTTCCGTCGGCCCCGCGCGTGCGCTCCTCGAAGCGCAGCGAGCGCTCGGCGTGCATCGCGAGCACCGTCGAGCAGCGCGTCCCGTAGTCCGCGCCCACGATGAGCGCGCTCGAGAGCCGGCGCTCCCATTCGAGGCCCACGCCGGTGTCGGGAAGCTGCGCATCGCGCACCGGCGATCGATCGGAGAGCATCGCGAAGAGGCGCGGCGCCGGGTCGGCATCGAGCAGCGCGGCCTGCATCGCGGCGCGCCCGGCGATCACCTTGGGCCACGGCTCGTCGAGGACGTGGTTGGAGAGCCCGTGCACGCCCGCCTCGATGGGGCGCGCGAGCCCCTCGCGGCTGCCGAAGTACCAGAGCCCGTGCGCGTCGCCGACGATGAGGTTGAAGCCGTTGTACTCGTGCGCGCCCGGGGCGAGCGCGCCGAGGAATTCGCGCGGGCCCGCCGTGCCCGCGAGAAACTCGGTTACGAGCCCGCCGCGCGAGCGCGCCGTGGAGCGGCGCTCCGCGGGGTCGCGGAAGTTGGTCACCGCGGCGAAGCGGCCGGCGCGCGTGACTCCCATCCAGGCGCCCCCCGCCTGCAGGTCGCGCCCGGCCAGCAGGCCCGGCGGCTCGTCCCACCAGCGCGCGGGCTCGGCGGGCCGGTCGCGCCATTCGTCGCGATTGGCGGCGACGATCAAAGGGAGATCGGCGCGGCAGCGCCACGCCACGACGACGAGGCACAACGGCTCAACCCTCCGAGGGGATCTTCGCGAGCAGCGCGGCGTAGCGCTGGTTGTCGAACGGGGAAGACTCGGCCAGCATGCGGCTCATCTCCGTGCGCAGCGCCGAGGCGATGTGGTGCAGCGCCTGGCTCCTCGATTGCCCCGCAGTGGTGAGCCGATCGTAGGTGGTGCGGGCCTCGGGCGGATCCCCGGTCTCGATCTGGTTCAGCACGGTATCGAGGAACGCGTCCCTGACGGTCTTGTCGTTGTCCATCGTGGCCTCCGTGATCGACGGGGGAACGCCCATTCTGACACGGGCGCTAGCGCATGTGCGCCGGGAGCCAGGTGACCAGGGCGGGGAAGCAGTAGATCAGCGCGACGGCCACCACCATCAGCGCGAAGAGCGGCAGCGACACGCGCGCGATCCAGGTGATCTCCTTCTTCGTCATGCCCTGCAGCACGAAGAGGTTGAAGCCCACCGGCGGAGTGATCTGCGCCATCTCCACCACCAGCACCAGGAAGATCCCGAACCAGACGAGGTCGATCGCGGCGCGCTCGATGGTGGGCAGGATCACTCCCATGGTGAGCACCACCATCGAGATGCCGTCGAGGAAGCAGCCCAGGACGATGTAGAAGGCCATCAGCCAGAACAGCAGCCACGGACGCGTGAGGCCCAGCCCGCCGATGAACTCCGCGAGCCTGCGCGGCAGCCCGATGTAGCCCATCGCGAGCGTGAGGAAGGCGGCGCCCGCGAGGATGAACGCGATCATGCAGTACAGGCGCGTGGCGCCCATCAGGCTTTGCACGAAGACCCGGGCGTTCATCGAGCCCTGCAGCCACGAGAGCGCGAGCGCGCCCACCACGCCCAGCGCAGCGGCCTCGGTGGCGGTGGCGATGCCCGCGTAGATCGAGCCCAGCACGAGCCCGATCAGGCCCGCCACGGGAAGGAGGTGGCGCGAGGCGTGGATCTTCTCCCGCAGGGGCAGGGCAGGTTCGGGCGGGGGGATGCGGTGCGGGTTGAGCAATGCCCAGACGATGGTGTAGCCCATGAACAGGCCCGCGAGCAGCAGTCCCGGGAAGACGCCGGCGATGAACAGGCGCGTGATCGACACGTCGGCCGTGACCCCGTACACGATCATGATGATCGACGGCGGGATCAGCAGGCCGAGCGTGCCCGCGCCGGCGAGCGTGCCGATCGTCATGTCCTCCGGGTAGCCGCGCTTCTGCAGCTCCGGCAGCGTCATCTTGCCGATGGTGGCGCAGGTCGCCGCGCTCGAGCCCGACACCGCCGCGAAGAGCGTGCAGCCGATGATGTTGGTGTGCAGGAGCCGCCCGGGCAGGCGCGAGAGCCAGGGCGCGAGGCCCTTGAACATGTCCTCCGAGAGCCGGGTGCGGAACAGGATCTCGCCCATCCACACGAAGAGCGGCAGCGCGGTGAGCGTCCACGAGGAAAGCGACCCCCACACCGTGACCGCCATCGCGTCGCCCACCGGCCGCGCGGTGAAGAATTCCATCCCGAGCCACGCGACGCCGAGCAGCGCCAGGCCGATCCACAGGCCGCTGCCCAGCAGCGCGAAGAGCAGCAGGATCAGCGCGGCGGTGACCAGCAGGTCCATCGCGCTACTCGATCGCCTTGAGCTCGTCGCGCGCGGCCGGGACGAGGCGGCGTCCGCGGGCGAGCAGCACGAGGTCGTCGGCCATCGCGACGAGCAGCACGATCGAGCCCAGGGCCATCGCGATCTGCGGGATCCACAGCGGGGTGGCGTCGTTGCCCTGCGAGATGTCGTTGTAGACGTGCGATTGCCATGCGAGGCGCACGCTGTAGAAGGCGAGCGCCCCGCAGAAGAAGGTCCCGGCCGCGTGGCACCACAGGTCGAGCGCGCGCTCGACGCGCGGCCCGAAGCGCTCGAGGAACAGCGTCACGCGGATGTGTTCCCCGCGCTTGAGCGTGTGGGCGAGCGCGAGGAAGCTCGCCGCGGCCATGCAGTACCCCGCGTAGGCATCGGAGCCGCGCAGGTTGAATCCGAACAGGCGCCCGGCCACGCTCGCGAGCACCATGGCGAGCACCCCCACCATGAAAAACGCCGCGAGGTGGCCCGCGGCGTCGTAGAGCCGGTCGAGGAGCCTTCTCACCGCATCCCCGGGCCGGCCTTACTTGCGATATGCCGCCAGGATCGCGTGGCCGTCGGGTCCCGCAGCCTGCAGCCACTCCCTGGTCATCGTCTCGCCGATCTTGCGGAAATCGTTCTTCAGCTGCGGGGAGGGCGGCGCCACGTGCATGCCGTTCGCCGCGAGCTGCTCGAGGTACCACTTGTTCTTCTCCTCGGAGACCTTCCAGCCGCGCTCCTCGGCATCGGCCGCCGCCTTGCGCACTTCCTGGCGGGTGGCCCTGTCGAGCGCGTCGAACGCCTTGCGGTTCACGAACACGATGTTCTTCGGGATCCATGCCTGGGTGTCGTAGTAGTTCTTCACCACCTCCCACGCCTTCGTGTCGTAGCCGGTGGCCCCGGAAGTGATGTTGGCGTTGACCGCGCCCGTGGCCATCGCCTGGGCGAGCTCGGCGGCCTGGATGGTGACCGGCTGCGCGCCGACCAGCTCCGCGATCCGCGAGGTGTACGGGTTGTAGGTGCGCATCTTGAGGCCCTTCATGTCGGCCATCGACTCGATGGGCCGGGTGGAATAGATGCCCTGGGGCGGCCACGGGACGCTGTAGAGCACGACCATGCCCTGCTTGGCGAAGCGCTGCTCGATCGCCTTGCGCGAGGCCTTCCAGAGCCGGGCGGCATCCGCGTAGCTCGTGGCGAGGAACGGGACGGAGTCGACGCCGAAGATCGGGTCCTCGTTGGAGTAGCCGGAGATGAGGATCTCGCCGATCTGCGCCTGCCCGCCCTGCACGGCGCGCTTGATCTCGTTCGCCTTGAAGAGCGAGCCGTTCGGGTGCACGGTGATCTTGAGTTTGCCGCCGGTGGCTTTTTCGACGTCGGCGACGAACTGGACGATGTTCTCGGTGTGGAAGTTGTTGGCCCCGTAGGGCGTCGGCATGTCCCACTGGGTCTGGGCAAAGGCCGCGGCGCAGGTCGCGGAGGCGCAAAGGGCGATGAGGGCGTGCACGAGCTTCATGGGGGGTCCTTGGTGGGGGTGCCAGCGCACGCTAACAAACGGAGGGGTGCGTGTCAAAATGGCCCGATGAGCGAGCAACAGGCCGGATGGCAGTTCTGGATCGACCGGGGCGGGACGTTCACCGACATCGTGGCGCGCCGGCCCGACGGAACCCTCGTCACCCACAAGCTGCTGTCCGAGAATCCGGGGCACTACGCCGACGCGGCGATCGCGGGCATCCGCCACCTGCTGGGGGTCGCCAGGGATGAACCGATCCCGGTGGACCGTATCGAGGCGGTGAAGATGGGCACCACGGTCGCGACCAACGCGCTGCTCGAACGCAAGGGCGAGCCCACGGTGGTGTTCGTGACGCGCGGGTTTCGCGACCAGCTGCGCATCGCCTACCAGAACCGCCCGCGCATCTTCGATCGCCACATCCGGCTGCCCGAGATGCTCTACCGCAAGGTGGTGGAGGTCGACGAGCGCATGGGCGCCCGCGGCGAGGTGGTGCGGCCCCTGGACGAGGGCGCTGTGTGGGAGGAGCTCACGCGCGCGCGCGCCGAGGGCCTGCGCTCGATCGCCATCGTCTTCCTGCACGGCTATCGCCATCCGGCCCACGAGGCGCGCGTGGCGGAGCTCGCGCGCGAGGCGGATTTCGAGCAGATCTCGGTGTCGCACGTGGTGAGCCCGCTCATGAAAGTGGTCTCGCGCGGGGACACCACCGTGGTCGACGCCTACCTCTCGCCGATCCTGCGCCGCTACGTGAACCAGGTGGCCGCCGAGCTGCCCGGCGCGCGCCTCATGTTCATGCAATCCAACGGCGGCCTCACCGACGCGTTGCGCTTCCAGGGCAAGGATTCGATCCTCTCCGGTCCCGCGGGCGGCATCGTGGGCATGGTCGCGACCTCGCTCGCCGCGGGTTTCGACCGCGTGATCGGCTTCGACATGGGCGGGACCTCGACCGACGTGTCGCACTACGCGGGGGAGCTCGAGCGCGAGTTCGAAACGCTGGTGGCGGGCGTGCGCATGCGCGCGCCGATGATGTCGATCCACACCATCGCCGCGGGCGGCGGATCGATCCTTTCCTTCGACGGGCAGCGCCTGCGGGTGGGGCCCGGCTCGGCGGGCGCCAATCCGGGTCCTGCGAGCTACCGGCGCGGCGGGCCGCTCACTGTCACCGACTGCAACGTGATGTTGGGCAAGATCCAGCCGGCGTTCTTCCCGCATGTCTTCGGCGCGCGCGGCAACGAGGCGCTGGACGCCGCGCTGGTGCGCCAGAAGTTCGCCGCACTGGCCGACGAGGTGGGGCGCACGACGGGCGTGGCGCGCGGCCCCGAGGAGCTGGCCGAAGGGTTCCTGCGCATCGCCGTGGCCAACATGGCCAATGCCATCAAGTTCATCTCGGTGCAGCGCGGGCATGACGTGACCGAGTACACGCTCGCATGCTTCGGGGGCGCGGGCGGCCAGCACGCCTGCCTGGTGGCCGACGAGCTCGGGATGAAGCGCGTGTACATCCATCCGTTCGCCGGCGTGCTGTCCGCCTACGGGATGGGGCTCGCGCAGGTGCGTGCGCTGCGCGAGGAGGCGGTTGAGCGCCGCCTCGAGGATGCGTTCGACGACGTGGTGGAGAAGTCGGTGCGCCTGGGCGAGCAATGCGTGGACGAGCTCAAGTGGCAGGGGGCGATGCTCGAGCGCCTGGAGAAGCGCGTGCACCTCAAGTACGAAGGCACGGACACTTCGCTCGCCGTGCCGCTCGGCGCGGCGGCGGCGATGCGCGTGGAGTTCGAGCGGCTCTATGCGCACCGCTTCAGCTTCCTCATGCCCGACCGCGCCCTGGTGGCCGAGGCGGTATCGGTGGAGGCGGTCGGAGGCGCGCTCGCCGGCGGCGAGGCGGCAGGCCCGGCGCCGGCCGGCGCGAATGCGGCGGGCGCGCTCCCCGGGGACCCGCCTGCGCGGCCCGTGGAACGCGTGGCGATGACCACCGGCGGCGAACGGTGCGCTACCGGCGTGCACCTGCGCGAGCGGCTGGCACCGGGCACGCGCATCGCCGGGCCCGCGATCATCGCCGAGCAGAACGCCACCACGGTGGTGGAGCCCGGCTGGGAAGCGCTCGTCACCGCGGCGGGGCACCTGGTGCTCGAGCGCGTGGTCCCGCGCGAGGTACGCTACGCGCTCGGCACCGGCGCGGACCCGGTGATGCTCGAGGTGTTCAACAACCTCTTCATGTCGATCGCCGAGCAGATGGGCGTGCGCCTCGCGCAGACCGCGTATTCGGTGAACATCAAGGAGCGGCTCGATTTCTCGTGCGCCCTGTTCGACGCGGAGGGCAACCTCATCGCGAACGCGCCGCACATGCCCGTGCACCTGGGGTCGATGGGCGAGAGCATCCGCACCGTGATCGGGCGCAACGCGGCCACGATGCGGCCCGGCGACGTCTACGTGCTGAACGATCCCTACAACGGCGGCACGCACCTGCCCGACGTCACGGTCATCACGCCCGTGTACCTCGAGTCCGCGCGGCCCCTGTTCTACGTCGGCAGCCGCGGCCACCACGCCGACATCGGGGGCATCACGCCCGGCTCGATGCCGCCGTTCTCGAGGAACGTCGAGGAGGAGGGCGTGCTGCTCGACAACGTGAAGCTCGTGGAGGGCGGGCGCATGCTCGAAGACGACATCCGCGCGCGGCTCGCCGGCGCGCGCTACCCGGCGCGCAACCCCGACCAGAACATCGCCGACCTGCGCGCCCAGGTGGCGGCCAACGAGAAGGGCGCGCAGGAGCTGCGCCGCATGGTGGCGCACTTCGGCCTGGACGTCGTGAAGGCCTACATGGGGCACGTGCAGGACAATGCCGAGGAGTGCGTGCGCCGGGTGATCGGGGTGCTGAAGGACGGCTCCTTCGCCTACGAGATGGACAACGGCGCGGTGATCCGGGTGGCGATCACCATCGGCGCGGACCGGCGCAGCGCCACCATCGACTTCACCGGGACGAGCGCGCAGCTCGAGAGCAACTTCAACGCGCCGGCCGCCGTGGTCTACGCCGCGGTGCTCTACGTCTTCCGCACCCTGGTGGACGACGACATCCCGTTGAACGCCGGGTGCCTGAAGCCGCTCACGGTGATCATCCCCGAGGGCTCGATGCTCAACCCGCGCCCGCCCGCGGCCACCGTGGCGGGCAACGTCGAGACCTCGCAGTGCCTCACCGACGCGCTCTACGGCGCCCTCGGAGTGATGGCCGCCTCGTACGGCACGATGAACAACTTCACCTTCGGCAACGACCGCTACCAGTACTACGAGACCATCGCGGGCGGCACCGGCGCGGGGCCGGGGTTCGACGGCACCGACACGGTGCAGACGCACATGACCAACTCGCGGCTCACCGACCCGGAGGTGCTCGAGTGGCGCTACCCGGTGCGCATCGACGCCCACGAGATCCGCCACGGCAGCGGCGGGCGCGGCCAATGGCACGGCGGCGACGGCGCCACGCGCCGCGTGCGCTTCCTCGAGCCGATGACGGCTGCCATCCTCGCGGGCCACCGGAGGATCGCGCCCTACGGCATGGCGGGCGGCGCGCCCGGCGCGCTCGGGCGCAACTGGGTGGAACGCGCCGACGGCTCGCGCACGCAGCTCTCCTACGCCGACGAGACGCAGGTCGGCCCCGGCGATGTGTTCGTGATCGAGACGCCCGGCGGGGGCGGCTACGGGCCGGCGGCTTGACTTTTTCGTTTGCAATCGATCCGGCGCAAGCGTTGTGCAAAAATTAACTTTCAGCGCCAATCGCGGCGCGTATAAAATGAGCACCCGTCGCGCTGCGACTCCCCGCGCCGCGGGCGCCGAAAGCCCCTGAGCAAGTGAGAATCGGTCCCATCCAACTCAAGAACAACCTGATCGTCGCGCCGATGGCGGGCGTGACGGACCGGCCGTTCCGCAGCCTCTGCAAGCGCATGGGCGCGGGCATGGCGGTCTCCGAGATGGTCGCGTCGAACTCGCTTTTGTGGGGCTCGGAGAAGACGATCCGGCGCGGCAACCACGAGGGCGAGGTCGAGCCGCGCGTGATCCAGATCGCCGGGGCCGACCCGGCCATGATGGCCGAGGCCGCGAAGTACAACGTGGACAAGGGCGCCGACATCATCGACATCAACATGGGCTGCCCGGCCAAGAAGATCTGCAATGTCTATGCCGGAAGCGCGCTGCTGCAGGACGAGGCGCTCGTGGCGCGGATCTTGGACGCGGTGGTGAAGGCGGTGCACGTGCCCGTCACGCTCAAGATCCGCACCGGCTGGAGCAAGGAGAACCGCAACGCGCTCGCCATCGCGCGCATCGCCGAGAACCACGGCATCCAGTCGCTCGCCATGCACGGGCGCACGCGCGCGTGCATGTACACGGGCGAAGCGGAATACGACACCATCCGCGCGGTGAAGCAGTCGGTGGGGATTCCGGTGATCGCCAACGGCGACGTGACCACGCCCGAGAAGGCGAAGTTCGTACTCGAGTACACGGGCGCGGACGCGGTGATGATCGGGCGCGCCGCCCAGGGCCGCCCGTGGATCTTCCGCGAGATCGAGCATTTCCTGAAGACGGGAGCCCGGCTCGCCCCTCCCGGGGTGGCCGAGATCCGCGCAGTCCTGGTGGGCCACCTGCACGACTTGTACGCCTTCTACGGCTACGAGCGCGGCGTGCGGGTGGCGCGCAAGCACATCGGTTGGTACACGAAAGGACTCAAGAACTCCGCCGTGTTCCGTGCCCGCATGAACACCCTGGAGACCGCCGAGATGCAGCTCGAAGCCGTGACCCGGTTCTTCGACGAGCTGCTCGCGCACTCGGCGCGCCTCGAATACGAAGAAGAGGTCGCACTTGCAGCGTAAACACAGGTACGGCGACAGGTCGGAGGCGGGCGTGCGCGAGAACGAGCTCGCCTCCACGGTGCGCAAGGTGATGCGGCAGTACTTCAAGGACCTCGACGGCGAGAAGCCCTCGGGCATCTACGAGATGGTGGTGTGCGCGGTGGAAAAGCCGATGCTCGAGGTCGTGATGTTCCAGGCGCAGGGCAACCAGACGCGCGCCGCCGAGCTGCTGGGCCTGAACCGCAACACCCTGCGCAAGAAGCTGCACCTGCACGGCCTCGACTAGCGCTTCGCGCACGGACAATTCCGGCCCGGTCCGGCCGAGGGCGACCCAGATGACGAAAATCCGCCGCGCCCTGCTCAGCGTCTCCGACAAGACCGGCATCGTCGAGCTCGCCCACGCGCTGCTGCGCCACGGCGTGGACCTCATCTCCACCGGCGGCACCGCGCAGCTGCTGAAGCTCAACGGCGTGGTGGTGACCGAGGTCTCGGCGTACACCGGCTTCCCCGAGATGATGGAAGGCCGCGTGAAGACGCTGCATCCCAAGGTCCACGGCGGGATCCTCGCCCGCCGCGACCGGCCCGACCACGAGCGCGCGATGCGCGAGCACGGCATCCCGCCGATCGACATGGTGGTGGTGAACCTCTATCCGTTCGCGCAAGCCGTGGCCAAACCGGGCTGCACGCTGGAAGACGCGATCGAGAACATCGACATCGGCGGGCCCGCGATGGTGCGCGCCGCGGCCAAGAACCACGCGTTCGTGGCGGTGGTCACCGATCCGGCCGACTACCCGCGGCTCATCGCGCAGATGGACGCGCAGCGCGGCGTGATCGACGCGGCGCAGCGCTACGCGCTCGCGGCCAAGGCCTTCAGCCACACCGCCGAGTACGACGGGATGATCTCGAACTGGCTTACCGCGCGCGACCCGGGCGGCAACGTGCGCGCCTTTCCCGACCGGCTGAACCAGCAGTGGCGGCTCGCCCAGGCGCTGCGCTACGGCGAGAACCCGCACCAGGCGGCGGCCTTCTACGTGGAGCGCGAGCCACCGCCCGGCACGCTCGCCGGCTTCCGGCAGCTGCAGGGCAAGGAGCTGAGCTACAACAACATCGCCGATTCCGACGCGGCGTGGGACTGCTGCCGCGGGTTCGACGTGGCGGCGTGCGTGATCGTGAAGCACGCCAATCCGTGCGGCGTGGCGGTGGCCGCGACGCCGCTCGAGGCCTACCGCAAGGCCTTCGCCACCGATCCCACTTCGGCCTTCGGCGGCATCATCGCGTTCAACCGGCCCGTGGACGCGGCGAGCGCCGAGGCGCTGGGCGGGCAGTTCGTGGAAGTGGTGATCGCGCCCGGCTACGACGCGCCGGCGCGCAAGGCGCTCGCGGGCAAGCAGAACGTGCGCCTGCTCGAGATCGCCCTCGAGCGCGGCATGAACCGCTACGACATGAAGCGCGTGGGCGGCGGGTTGCTGGTGCAGACGGCGGACGACTTCGACGTGGCGGAGCTGCGCATCGTGACGCGCAAGGACCCGACGCCGCAGCAGCTGAACGACCTGGTGTTCGCGTTCCGCGTGGCCAAGTTCGTGAAATCCAACGCGATCGTCTTCTGCAAGGGCGGGGCCACGCTGGGCGTGGGTGCCGGCCAGATGAGCCGCGTCGACTCCACGCGCATCGCCGCGATCAAGGCGAAGAACGCGGGGCTTTCCCTGCGCGGCTCGGTGGCCGCATCGGATGCGTTCTTTCCGTTCCGCGACGGCCTCGACGTGGTGGCGAAAGCGGGCGCGCGCGCGGTGATCCAGCCGGGCGGCAGCCTGCGCGATGCGGAGGTGATCGCGGCGGCCGACGAGCACGGCATCGCGATGGTTTTCACCGGCATGCGCCACTTCCGGCACTGATGGCGGCAGCCCGCCTTTCCGGCCGCCCATGAAGCTGCTGGTGATCGGCTCCGGCGGGCGCGAGCACGCCATCGCGTGGCGCCTGGCGCGCTCCCCGAAGGTCTCGCGCGTGTACGTCGCGCCCGGCAACGCGGGCACCGCGCGCGAGGATGGCGTGTTCAACGTCGACGCGACCGCGATTCCCGACCTGGTGAGCTTCGCGACGCGCGAAGCGATTCACGCCACCATCGTCGGCCCCGAGGCGCCGCTCGCCGCGGGGGTGGTCGACGCGTTCCGCGACGCGGGCCTGCGCATCTTCGGGCCGACGCGCGCCGCCGCCCAGCTCGAATCGTCGAAGGACTTCGCCAAGCGCTTCATGGCGCGCCACGGCATCCCCACGGCGAGCCACGCGACCTTCACCGACGCGCAGGCGGCCCACGCCCACGTCGAGGCGAACGCCGCACCGATCGTGATCAAGGCCGACGGCCTCGCCGCGGGCAAGGGCGTGGTGGTCGCGGCGACCGCGTCCGAGGCCCACGCGGCGATCGACATGATGCTCGCGGGCGGCAAGCTGGGCGAGGCCGGGCACCGGGTGGTGATCGAGGAGTTCATGGCCGGCGAGGAGGCGAGCTTCATCGTCATGGCGGACGGGAAGAACGTGCTGCCGCTCGCCTCGAGCCAGGACCACAAGCGCCTGCGCGACGGCGACCTCGGTCCCAACACCGGCGGCATGGGCGCCTACTCGCCCGCGCCGGTGGTCACCCCGGAGGCGCACCACCGGGCGATGCACGAGGTCATCATGCCGGCCGTGAAGGGCATGGCCGCCGACGGCATTCCCTACACGGGCTTCCTCTACGCGGGCCTCATGATCGATGCGCGCGGCGCGCCGCGGGTGGTGGAATTCAACTGCCGCCTCGGGGACCCCGAGACCGAGCCGATCTTCCTGCGCATGAAAGGCGACTTCCTCGCGCTCGTCGATCACGCCATCGACGGCACGCTCGACCGGGCCGAGGCCCAGTGGGACCGGCGCGCGGCCCTGGGAGTGGTGCTCGCTGCCGCGGGCTATCCCGGCGAGCCCCGCAAGGGCGACGAGATCCGCGGCCTGCCGAAGGACGCGGACGATTGCCACGTCTTCCACGCCGGCACGGCCGAGCGCGACGGGCGCCTGGTCACCAACGGCGGGCGCGTGCTGTGCGTGACCGCGCTGGGGGAGAGCGTGAAGATCGCCGCGGCGCGCGCCTACGAGATGGCCGATCGGATACGCTTCGACGGCATGCAGCTGCGCACCGACATCGGGCATCGCGCGTTCAACCGGCGCTGACACCATGGACACGAGCCCCGTCCGCGCCTACCTCCTCGAGCTGCAGGAGCGCATCGTCGCGCGCCTCGAGGCGCTCGACGGCGGACGCTTCCTGCGCGACGAATGGGCGCGCGCGGAGGGCGGCGGCGGCATCTCGCGCCTGCTCGAGGACGGCGCGCTGCTCGAGCGCGGCGGCGTGGGATTCTCGCACGTGACGGGTACCAGCCTGCCGGCGTCGGCGAGCGCGCACCGCGCCGAGATCGCAGGGCGCGCGTGGGAGGCGATGGGCGTCTCGCTCGTGCTGCACCCGCGCAACCCCTACGTGCCGACGGTGCACATGAACGTGCGCTGCTTCGTCGCGCGTGCCCCGGATGGCGCCGCGCGCGACGTCTGGTGGTTCGGCGGCGGCATGGACCTGACGCCGTACTATCCCCACGACGAGGACTGCGTGCATTTCCATCGCGCCAACCGCGACGCGCTGGCACCCTTCCCGGGCCTGCACGAGCGCTTCCGCAGGGCCTGCGACGCGTACTTCTTCCTCAGGCACCGCAACGAGCCGCGCGGCATCGGCGGCACGTTCTTCGACGATTTCAGCGAGGGCGGCTTCGAGGCGAGCTTCGCGGTGATGCGCGCGGTGGCCGAGGCGTTCCTGCCCGCCTACGTGCCGATCGTGGAGCGCCGGCGCGCCATGCCCTACGGCGCGCGGGAGCGCGAGTTCCAGGCCTATCGCAGGGGGCGCTATGTCGAGTTCAACCTGGTGTGGGACCGCGGCACGCTCTTCGGCCTGCAGTCGGGCGGGCGCGCCGAGTCGATCCTCATGTCGATGCCGCCGGGGGCCACGTGGCGCTACGCCTGGAAGCCCGCCCCCGGCACGCCCGAAGCGCGCCTGGCGGAGGTCTTGATGCCGCCGCGCGATTGGGCCAACCTCTAGCAATGTACGGACAATACAACCAGGTGCCGCTGGCGCCCCTTGCGACCCAGCGGCGGCGGGTGGTCTCGTCGGCCAGGCTGGGGTTCGCGTTGATCGCCGCCTCGCTCGCGGTGGGCATGGCGGGCTACGCCGCCTTCGAGGGGCTGGGGCCAGTGGACGCCTTCCTCGACGCCGCGATGATCCTGTCGGGCATGGGCCCGGTGCACCAGCCGCAAAGCGTAGGGGGCAAGCTCTTCGCGGGGATCTACGCGATCTACTGCGGGTTCGCGGTGCTGGGCATCGCGGCGGTGATCTTCGCGCCGGTGGTACATCGCATCTTCCATCGCCTGCACATCGCCGACGCGGACCAGGATCCTAGGACGTAGGGGCGCCTTCCATGAGCAGGATCCGCCCCCGGCTGCTGGCCTGGCGCATTTTCTTGGGACCGGCGTACTCGCCCGAGTTCCACCACGCGCGCGCCGCCTCCATCGAGGGGAACTCGATGATCACGCGCCGGCGCGCCGGCCAGTCGCCCTCGAGCGGCTCGACGGCGCCGCCGCGCGCGATGAAGTGTCCGCCGTATTTCGCGATCGTGGGGGGAACTTGCAGCGTGTACTCCTTGTAGCCTTCCGGGTTGGTGATCTCGATCTCCGCCAGCACGTAAGCCGCCATCGCGCGTCCTTCCTCGGGCCCGATGCCCGAGCGCATGCTAGCGCGGAACGGCGATGATCGAAACCCGCATCGTGCCGCGCGTGCGCGACCTGGGCGACGGCTTCCAGGTGCGCCGCGCGCTGCCCTCGGCCGCCCGGCGCGCGGTGGGGCCGTTCGTCTTCTTCGACCAGATGGGACCCGTCGCGCTCGCACCTGGTCAGGGCCTGGACGTGCGAGCGCACCCGCACATCGGGCTCGCCACGGTGACCTACCTCTTCGAGGGCGAGATACTGCACCGCGACAGCCTCGGCACAGTGCAGCCGATCCTGCCCGGGGAAGTGAACTGGATGGTCGCCGGACGCGGCATCGCGCACTCGGAGCGCACGCCGGCGCGGCTGCGCGCGTCGGGCTCGCGCCTGTCGGGGATCCAGACCTGGATCGGGTTGCCCGCGGCCGACGAGGAGGTCGAGCCCTCGTTCGCGCACCATGGCACGCTCCCCCTGGTCGAGGACAACGGCGTGTCCGTGCGCCTCATCCTCGGCGACCTGTTCGGCGCGAGCTCGCCGGTGGCCACGCTCTCGCCCACGTTCTACGCCGACGTGGGCCTCACCCCGGGACGGCACTTCGCGCTGCCCTCCGATCCGGACGAGCGCGGCCTGTACGTGGTCGAAGGGTCGATCGAGGTCGCCGGAGCGCGCCACGAGGCCGGGGTGATGCTGGTCTTCGAGGTGGGCGCGGAGGTGCTGGTCGCAAGCGCGGCGGGCGCGCGCTGCATGATCTTCGGCGGCGCCGCGCTCGACGGGCCGCCGCGTCACGTGTGGTGGAACTTCGTGTCGAGCCGCAGCGAGCGCATCGCGCAGGCAGCCGGCGACTGGCGGGCGGGACGCTTCGCCCCGGTCCCCGGCGAGACTGAGTTCATCGCGCTGCCCGACGGCGGCCCCGGGGCGGCGGAGCGGGGCTGATGCGCGGCGCCCGCCGCGCGCGGGCTCAGAGCCGGGCGTAGGCGGCGCGCACCGGCTCGCTGCCGTGGAGCCTTTCGAGGCGGCGCACGATGAAGTGGCCGCGCGCCATGTCCTGGTAGTGGCCGATGAATATCGTGTTCACCAGCGCGCCGCCCGCCGCGCCCAGGACCGGGATCGCCTGGGCGGCCGCCTTCTCGGTCACCACGACCCCGAAGCGCGCGCCGATGAGCGTCACGAGCCGCAGCAGCGCGGGCGCCCCGCTCTTGGCGAGCCCCTTCTGCGCGAGGTGCTTGGTGGCCTCGCTCACCGCCGCGGCGAGCGCCGAGCGCGCCGCGAAGTATCCCGACTCGGCCGCGTTGTCGCGCGCGTCGCGCGTGCTGCCGAGCGCGAACACCGTGAGGCAGGCGATCCGGGTCTCGGGGTGGCGCGGGTCCTCGCCCTCGGCGGCGGCGATGTCGGCGATCGAGCGCAGCATGAGCGTGGTGGACACCGGCAGCTCCCAGGCGAGCGCGGCGAGGCCGAAGGCGCCACCCGCGGCCCCGGAGGCCGCCGCCGCGATCCTGTGCAGGCGGTCGCGCGAAGCCGCGGGACGCGCGGAGCCCAGCGAGCGCACGGCAACGTCGAGGGCCGTCATGAGCGCGGCCTCGGTGGCGGTGTGCACCGATCCCTGCCAGCGCTTGGGCAGCAGCTGCACGCCCCGCTCGATGGGCGAGCCCGCGATCGACGAGAGCTTGGCGGCGATCCCCGGGTGCTCGAGGGTCTCCTTGGCGCGCTTGAGCTGGGCTAGCTCGGTCTTCGAAAGGGGCATCGGCAGGCGGGTGGGCGGGGGACGTCGCGGGCGCGCGCGCGGCGCCCGTGAGCCATCCTAGCCTACCCGCGGCTGCGCGCGAACAGGCGGCCGGGAATCCCGCGGATGCGCTCGACGATCGCCGCGGCCCCCGTCGAGGAGCTGAGGGGATCGCCAGCGTCGCCGCGTGGGGTGCGCGCCGATCGTCCGAGCATCGCGTGCCACCGCAGCGCCGCCTCGACCTGCGTGCGCAGGTCGCTCGCGTCGAGCGGGCGCGTGAGGAAGCGGTAGATGTGCGCCTCGTTGATGAGCTCGATCACGCGCTCGGAGTCCGGCGCGTCGGTGACGACGATGGAGAGCATCTCGGGATGCTGCGCGCGCAGGCCCGCGAGGAATGCGGCCAGGCCCTGGTCGTCGGCCGCCAGCGGCGCCACGATCACGCCGATTTCACGGGCCGCGAGCAGCTGCGTGGCCTCGATCCGCGAAGGCGCGTGGAGCACGCTCACCGTGGCTCCCAGCAGGTGCTGCAGCCCCACGCTGAGCTCGGGCGCGCGCTCGATCACGAGCACGGCGGCGGCGTCGCGCCGCGTCGCGGCCTCGGCTTCGCCGGCCTGGCGGGCTTCGAGCGCGATGGCCACCGCGTCGGCCACGTCGGCCTGCAGCTCGAGGTTGTCCCAGGGCTTGCGCAGGTAGCGGAAGATCTCGCCCTCGTTCACCGCGCCCACGATCGCCGCGAGGTCCGAGTAGCCGGTGAGCAGCATGCGCACCGTGCCGGGCGAGATCGCCTTCACTTCGCGCAGCAGCTCGACGCCCGTGGTCTGCGGCATGCGCTGGTCGGCCACCACGACGTGCATGCCGAAGCGGCGCACCAGCTCGAGGGCGTGGGCGGCGCTGCGCGCGGTGAACACCTGGTGGCGGTTGCGGAAGATCGCGCGCAGGGCGTTCAGGATGCGCTCGTCGTCGTCGACGAAGAGCACGCGCGCCTCGCGCGCATCGCGCGCCGCGACGAAGGTCGCCTCGCCGGCCTCGCGCGTGTGCTCGGAGGTCATCCCGAAAGCGAGCTGGAGCGCCTGCGAGAGCTCCCACGCGGACTCGAAACGCCCGGCCGGATCCTTGGCGAGCGCCCGCGCCAGCACGGCGTCGACCTCGGCGGTGATGTCGGGGTTGAGCGAGGACGGTTCCGCAGGGCGCTCGTTCAACACCTGGCGCAGGATCTCGGCGGGCTTGCCGTCGAAGGGGCGCTCGCCGGTGACGATCTCGTAGACGATCACGGCCACCTGGTAGAGGTCGCTCGCGACGGTCGCGGTCTCGCCGCGGCACTGCTCGGGCGACATGTACTGGGGCGTGCCGAGGATCTCGCCCACCTGCGTGAGGCTCGTGCTCTCGACGCGCGCCACGCCGAAGTCGGTGATCTTCACGCGCCCGTCGTCGCTCACGAGGATATTGGCCGGCTTCAGGTCGCGATGCACTACGCCCTGCCCGTGGCAGTAGGCGAGCCCGTCGAGGATCGCGCGCGCGATGTTCCACGCGTCGGCGCGGTCGTAGAGGCCCACTTCCTTCAGCCGCAGCGCGAGCGACTGGCCCTCGACCAGCTCCATCACGATGCAGGCGAGCGCGTCGGTCTCGACGAAGTCGTAGACCGCCGCCACGCTCGGGTGGTTGATGCGCCCGGCGACCTGGGCCTCGCGCCGGAAGCGCGCGAGCGTGCGTCCGAGCTCCACCTCCTCCAGGGCGTCCTTGGCGATCACCTTGAGCGCCACGGGGCGCTGGATGCCCTCGTCGAAGCCGCGGTACACGGCGCCGGCGCTGCCCCTGCCGAGCAGCTCGCGGACCTGGTAGCGGCCGATGCGGTCGGGAACGTTCACGCGGTCGCTCCCTGGCTCGCCGCGCCGGCCGCCAGTTCCGCCGGCGGGTTCAGGGGCAGCGTCACCGTGAAGGTGCTGCCGACATCGACCTGCGAGCGCACGTCGATGTGCCCGCCGTGCTGGGAGACGATCTTGTAGGCGATCGACAGCCCCAGGCCGGTTCCCTTGCCCACTTCCTTGGTGGTGAAGAACGGATCGAAAATGCGCGGCAGCGCGTCGGGGGGGATGCCGCGGCCGTTGTCGGTCACCTCGATCGCGACCGCGCCGGCGCCCGCGCTGTGCGTCGAAACCGAGATCAGCCCGCGTGGCTTGTCCATCGCCTGCACGGCGTTGGTGATGAGGTTCAACAGCACCTGGTTCACCTGCGAAGGCGCGCAGGTGATGGCGGGCACGTCGCCCAGGCGCTTCTCGACGTCTATGCGGCGCAGCATCGGGCGCGCGATGAGCAGCGCGGCGACCACGCCGTCGTTCACGTTGAAGCTCGCGACACGGCTGCGGTCGGTGCGCGAGAAGCTGCGCAGATTGGCCACCAGCTCGACGATCTGCTCGATGCCGTTCGAGGCCGTCCCAGGTGAGCGCGTCGAGGTCCTCCATGACGTGGTCGGAGCGGATCTCGGCCAAGCGCGCGACGAGCGCCGCGCGCGCTTCCCCGACCGCCGCGGCATCGTGCGGCTCGACCTCGAGCAGCTCGGCCAGGCGGGCGGCGAGGCGCTGCGCCTCGCGCAGGTCGGGCACGCGGCTGCGGGCGATCGAAAGGCTGTTCTTCACGTAGGCGAGCGGCGTGTTGATTTCGTGCGCAACGCCCGCGACCATCTGGCCCAGCGAGGACATCTTTTCCGTCTGCACGAGCTGCGCCTCCGACTCCTTGAGCTGCTCCACGGCGCGCCCGAGGTCGCGCGTGCGCTCCGCCACGCGCCGCTCCAGGTCCTCGTTGGCGACGCGCAACGCGAGCTGCGCGGCGACCACGCGCCACGCGAGCACGCCCACGCCGAGCAGCAGCGCGGCGGCGTAGGCGAACAGGTAGATGCGCCAGCGCGCCTGCTCGTCGAGCGCGGCGGCGAGCCGGCGCGAGAGCGTGCGCGCGGCGAGGTCGACGCGCGCGCCCAAGGTGAGGAAAGCGAGCCGCCGGTAGGCCTCCGCCTCGCGCGCGCGCGCCGCGAAGAAGGCGTGTGCCGCCTCGTGCGCCGCCAGCGCGGCCGCGGCGAGCGCCGGGTCGGCGGCGGTGGCTGCCGCGGGGATTCCGGCCACGGAGGCGGGCTCGAGCGCGCCCGCGACCCGGTCGTCCCGGTCGATCTCGTCGCGGTGGGCCGCGTCGCGCACGTTCGCCAGCCGTGCGGCAAGCGTATCCAGGCGCGCGGCGCGCGCCGGTTCGATCGCGCGGCCTCCCGGGGAGGCCGGGACGAGTGCGTCGAGCGCGCGATCGAGCGAGGCGAGCGCGTCGATGGTTGCGCCATGTGCGGTGGTGAGCGCGCGGAACGCGGCGCCCTTGGCCGCGATGCCGTCGCGCAATGCGGGCAGGTCCGCCGCCACCGCGTCGCGCGCGGGCCGCTGCCCGAGCTCCCTCATGGCCGGCCCGAATCGCGCGCCGGCGTCGAGGGGGGATGTCGTGCCGCTTGCGCCGCTGCGCGCGGCGGCGGGCAGGTCATCGGCCAGGCGCGTGGCTTCGCGGTCGAGCCGCGCATCCACTTCCTTCAGCTCGCGCAGCAGCTCGAGCGCCCGGGCGCCGCCCCTGAACTCGCCGGCCTCGGTGCGCACGAACAGGAACAGGAGCGTGCCGAGCAGGCCGGTCGCGGCCAGCGCCAGCAGAGCGGTCCTCTTGTCCGGCATGGGGGACATCGGCGCGCCTTTCGAGGAGCCCCCGGATGCAGGGGGCGAACGGTCAATACTCATTGTCGTGGCGCCCGCCGGCGCTGTCTGTGCGGCGGATCACTCGCGCCGCTGCCTGCCCGTTGCAGATGTAAGGCGTGCGGCTATTCACCGAGGTAGGCCTCGCGCACACGCGGATCCCGGAGCAGGGCCGCGGCCGCACCGCTCAGGGACACAACCCCGCCTTCGAGCACGTAGCCGCGGTGGCTCACCTCGAGCGCGAGGCGCGCGTTCTGCTCCACCAGCAGCAGCGTGACGCCTTCCTGGGCAATCGAGCGGATCACCTCGAAGATCCGCTCCACCATGAGCGGCGCGAGCCCCATGCTCGGCTCGTCGAGCAGCAGCAGGCGCGGGCGGCTCATCAGGGCGCGCCCGATGGCGAGCATCTGCTGCTCGCCGCCCGAGAGCGTGCCGGCGGTCTGGCGCCGGCGCTCCCTCAGGCGCGGAAAGAGCGCGAACACGCGCTCCTCGTCGGTGCGCACGCCGGCGCGGTCGCGCCGGGCGTAGGCGCCCATCGCCAGGTTCTCCTCGATGGTGAGCTGCGCGAACATGCCGCGGCCCTCCGGCACCAGGGCGAGGCCGCGCCGTGCGATCTCGTGCACGCGCAGCCGCGAGATGTCCGTCCCGTCGTACACCACGCGGCCGGCCGCGGCCGGGACGAGCCCCGTGATGGCGCGCAGGGTGGTGGTCTTGCCCGCCCCGTTCGCCCCGATGAGGCAGACCAGCTCCCCCGGCTCGACCGTGAGATCGATGCCTTTCACCGCGCGGATGCCGCCGTAGGCCACCTGGAGCTGCTCCAGGACGAGCAGGCTCACGGCTGCGCGCCCTTCTCCCGCGCCCTGCCGAGGTAGGCCTCGATCACGCGCGGATCGCGCTGGATCGCGCGCGGCTCGCCCTCCGCGATGTTGCGTCCATAGTCGAGCACCAGGACCCGGTCGCACAGCCCCATCACCAGGCGCACGTCGTGCTCGATGATGAGCAGCGTCACGCCGTCGGCGCGGATCGACTCGAGCAGCCGGCGCAGCTCGAGCTTCTCCGAGGCGTTCATGCCGGCGGCCGGCTCGTCGAGGGCGAGCAGGCGCGGATCGGTGGCCAGCGCGCGGGCGATCTCGAGGCGGCGCTGGTCGCCATAGGAGAGGTGGCGGGCGAGCTCGTTGCCGCGCTGCGCGATGCCCACGTAGTCGAGCAGCTCGCGCGCGCGCCGCTCGATCGCAGCTTCCTCGGCGCGGGTGCGGGCCGTGCGCAGGACCGCGCCCACCACGCCCGCCCGGGTGCGTACGTGCCGGCCGATCATCACGTTCTCGAGGGCCGAGAGGTTGGCGAACAGGCGGATGTTCTGGAAGGTGCGCGCGATGCCCAGGGCGGCGACGCGGTCCGGGGTCGGGTTGGCGAGCGCGGCGCCTTCGAAGCGGATGATTCCCGCGTCCTGGTGATAGATCCCGGTGAGCACGTTGAAGAGCGTCGTCTTGCCGGCGCCGTTGGGGCCGATGAGGCCGTAGATCTCGCCGCGGCCGATCGAGAAGCCCACCTCGGACAAGGCCACCAGCCCGCCGAAGCGCTTGGAGACGCCCTCCACCGCGAGGATCGCGCCGGCGGCGGGTGCGCGCGCGCGGGCCTCAGCGCTCATCGTGCGGCACGGCGAGCTCGCGCTTGCGCACCGCCGAGGGCAGCAGCCCCGCGGGCCGGACCAGCATCATCACCACCATCGCGAAGCCGAAGAGCAGCATGCGGATCACTTCCGCGTCGATGAGGGAGCGGCCGAAGAGCCATTGCTGCACGGGGGCCACGGTATAGCGCAGCACCTCGGGAACGTAGGTGAGCAGCGCCGCGCCCAGGATCACGCCCCAGATGTTGCCCATGCCGCCCAGCACCACCATCGAGAGCACCATCACGCTTTCGGTGAGGATGAAGCTCTCGGGGCTGATGAAGCCCTGGATCGCGGAGAACATGCCGCCCGCCACGCCGCCGAAGGAAGCGCCCATGGCGAAGGCGAGCAGCTTCATGTTGCGCGTGTTGATGCCCATGGCGCGCGCGGCGAGCTCGTCCTCGCGGATCGCCTCCCAGGCACGCCCGATGCGCGAATCCTGCAGGCGCAGGTTCACCACGATCACCACCAGCAGCATGACGAGCAGGAAGTAGTAGTACTTGATGGTGCCGGAGAATGCGAGGCCCGCGAGGTGGCTCGTGTTGCCGAAGTCGATGCCCAGCACGCGGATCGGATCGATCGACCAGATGCCCTTCGGGCCATTGGTGAGGTTGAAGGGCTCGGAGAGGTTGTTGAGGAAGATGCGGATGATCTCGCCGAAGCCGAGGGTCACGATCGCCAGGTAGTCGCCGCGCAGCTTGAGCGTGGGCGTGCCCAGCAGCACGCCGAACGTGCACGCCACCGCCGCGCCGATCGGCAGGATCACCCACCACGGCAGGTGGATGTCGAAATGCGGCGAGGCGAGCAGCGCGTAGGTGTACGCGCCCACGGCGTAGAAGGCGATATAGCCCAGGTCGAGCAGCCCGGCGAAACCCACCACGATGTTGAGCCCGAGCGAGAGCAGCGCGTACAGGATCGCGAGGTTGGTGATGCGCACCCACGCCGTGCCCGCCATCGCGAGCGCGAAGGGCAGCGCGAGGAGGGCGAGGGCGATCATCGCGAGGCCCGCCCACTTGGCCCGCGGGTCGCGCCGCAGCGCGCTCAGCCAATCCGTGGGGAAGCGCATCGCCGGGCTCGCCCGCGCCTAGGCCCGGTCGCCCACGCGCTCGCCGAGCAGCCCCGAGGGGCGGAAGACGAGCACGAGGATGAGGACGATGAAGGCGTACACGTCCTTGTAGTTGCTGCCGAACAGGCTCGACTCGGGGCTCGTGAAGCACACGCTGGAGAAGCCGGGCAGGAAGCGATCGAGGAAGCACACGTTGGTCCAGTCGCCCACGTAGCCCGCGCCCAGGGCCTCGATGAGGCCCATGAGGATGCCGCCCAATACGGCGCCGGCGAGGTTGCCGATCCCTCCCAGCACCGCGGCGGAGAATGCCTTGAGGCCCAGCAGGAAGCCCATCTGGTAGTGCGCGATGCCGTAGTACGTCCCCACCATCACGCCGGCCATCGCGCCCAGGGCCGCGCCCACCATGAAGGTGAACGAGATCACGCGGTTCACGTCCACGCCCATGAGCCCCGCCACCTGCGGGTTCTGGGAGGTGGCGCGCATCGCGATGCCCATCTTCGTGCGGTGCACCAGCGTGAGCAGGCCCGCCATCATCACGATCGAGGCCACGATGACCGCGATCTGCACGTTGGAGATCGTGGCGCTGGTGTCGGTGTGGCCGAGGTGGACCAGCCGGATCTGAATGATCTGCGGGAAGGCGATGATGTTGCGGCTCCACACCAGCAGCGCCAGGTGCTGCAGCACGATGGAGACGCCGATCGCGGTGATGAGCGGCGCCAGGCGCGGCGCGTTGCGCAGCGGCCGGTAGGCCACGCGCTCGACCACGTAGCCCACGATCATGCACACCGGGACCGCGGCCGAGGTGCCGAGCAGCACGATCGCGAGCGGCGGCAGGCCCGAGCCGCCGAGGGCCACGATCACCGAGAAGGCGACCATGCAGCCGATCATCACCACCTCGCCGTGCGCGAAGTTGATGAGCTGGATGATGCCGTAGACCATCGTGTAGCCCAGCGCCACGACGGCGTAGACGCAGCCCAGGGTGAGGCCGTTGACGACCTGTTGCAGGAAGGTGTCCACGCGCCGATTTTACTGACTCCGGCGCCCGCGCGGCACCGAATCTTCGCGGCGAAAAAAAACGGCACCGTCCCGGTGCCGTTGATTCCCGCGGGCGCGAACCCGCTGCGGTGTTCTTCTTCTTTCTTGTTGGTCTTGCTATTTTTTCTTCTCGTCGGCCTTGGGCGCTTCCGCCGGGGCGGCCGGAGCGGCCGGAGCGGCGGCGGGCGCATCGGCGGCGGCCACGAACGGCGTCGACACCCCGTTCTTCACGATCGCGACCGGGACCACCTTGCCGTCCTTCATCTTGAAGATCGTCATCTCGGCGTCCTTGCGGTCGCCCTTGTCGTCGAACTCGACCTTGCCGGTGGCCCCCATGAAGGACACCTTGAACAGGTCCGGCGCGAACTTGGCCGGATCGGTCGAGTCGGCCATCTTCATCGCCTCGATCACGGCGTTGGTCGCGTCGTAGAAGTAGGGCGCGTACTGCTTGATCTCGCCGTATTTCTTGGTGAACGCGGCGACGAAGGCCTTGTCGGCGGCCTCGCGCGGCAGGCCCGCCTGCGAGCACACCATGCCCTCGGCGGATTTGCCGGCGAGCTTGCTCATCTCGTCGGTGCAAGCGCCGTCGCCGAACGCGAAGATCGCCTTGATGCCCAGCTCGCGTGCCTGCTTGAGCATGGGTCCGCCGGTGGCGTCCATGCCGCCGTAGAAGATCACGTCGGGCCGCTCGGACTTCATCTTGGTGAGGATCGCCTTGAAGTCGGTTTCCTTGTCGGTGGTGCGCTCGCGCCCGACGATCTTCACCTTGTCGCCCTTGAGCGTCTTCTCGACTTCGTTGGCGAGTCCCTCGCCGTAGGCGGTCTTGTCGTCGGCGATGGCGACCTTCTTGGCCTTGAGCTCGTGCGCGATGTACGAGGCGATCGCGGGGCCCTGCTGGTCGTCGCGGCCCACGGTGCGGAACACGGTCTTCAGCCCGCGCTCGGTGAGCGTGGGGTTGGTCGCCGAGCCGGAGATCATCGGGATGCCGGCCTTGGCGTAGATCTCGGAGGCGGGAATGGACACGCCGGAGTTCAGGTGGCCGATCACCGCGGCCACCTTCTCGTCGACCAGCTTCTGAGCCACCGTGGTGCCGACCTTCGGATCGGCCTGGTCGTCCTCGCTCACCATCACGAACTTCACCGGCTTGCCGCCGATGACGAGGTGCTTCTCGTTGGCCTCGTCGATGGCGAGGTGCACGCCGTTCTCGTCATCCTTGCCGAGGTGCGCGATCGAGCCGGTGAGCGGGCCGGCGTGGGCGATGGTGACGGTAACTTCGGCGGGGGCCGCGGGCTGCGCGGGTGCCTCGGCCTTCTTGGTCTCCTCCTTCTGTCCGCATGCGGACAGCGCGAGGACCAATGCCGCGGCAAGGCCCAGCGAATGCGAGCGTTTCATAAGGGAATCTCCTGGAAAGGTCTGCGAAAGGTTCTGGGGGCGGGGGGCGCGCGAAGCGCCGGGAAGGGGCGCATTATGCGGACGCGGCGCGAAGCGTGTCAATTTCAGGCGCGCGGCGCCACCCGGATCCTACTTCTGGGCGAGGACCCACTCCACCAGCTTCTTGATGTCGGCGTCCTTCACGTGGCCGTTGGGGGGCATCGGGACCTCGCCCCAGGTGCCGCTGCCACCGTTCTTCACCTTCGTGACGAGCATTGCCTCGGCGCCCTTCTTGCCGCGGTACCTGGCCGCGACGTCCTTGTAGGCGGGACCGACGATCTTCTTGTCCACCGAGTGGCAGGCGAGGCAGCCGCTCTTCTCCGCGAGCGCGGTTTCGTCCGCGGCGAGCGCGGGCAGGGCGAGTGCCGCGGCGAGCACGCCGGCGGCGAGGACGACGGGGGTCTGCTTCATGGGGGCTCCTGTGGGGGCGGGGGATGCGGCGCTAGGGGCGCATTTTCGGCAATTCGAGCGCCGCGCGCAATGCATCGGGCGAGCCCACCGGGGGCAGGCACGTGGCGCCCTCGCACACCCACGCGGCGAGCGCCGGTTGCGCGGGCTTCGCGAGGGGCTCGGGCAGGCCCGCGGTGCCGGGGGGAATGAAGAGCGCGATGGTGGCCGGCAGGCAGGCCGTGTCGAGGAGCTCGCGCCACGGCCCGAAGTCGCCGTCCGCACCCGTGACGATCACGGTGCGCGTGGGCTCGAGCTGCTCCTCGAGGGCGGCAAGCAGGCTGCCGAAGGCGGAAGGATGCGCCTCGAGCTGCGGCCGGAAGAGCGCCAGCGTGTCGCGCGCGGCATCGGCGTAGCGCGGCTCGCCCACGAGCAGCGCTAGGCGCGCGAGCGCCCAGGCGGCGATGCCGTTGCCCGAGGGTGTTGCGTTGTCGGGGCCGGGCTTGGGCCGGGCGATGAGCGGCTCGTGCCCGTGCGAGGTGAAGAAAAACCCGCCGCGGCGCGGATCGTGGAAGCGCTCCATCAGCACCTCGGCGATCGCCCGCGCCCAGGCGAGGTCGCGCGGATCGAAGTCGGCCTGCATCACCTCGATCAGCGCCGCCAGCAGGAAGGCATGGTCGTCGAGATAGGCGTCGAGGTGCGCCCTGCCGTCCCTGGCGGTGGCGAGCAGCTTGCCGTCGCGCCAGAGCGTGGTGCGGATGAACTCGAGCGCGCGGCGCGCCGAGGCGAGCCAGCGCGGTTCGCGGAGCACGCGCGCGGCGCGCGCCATGCCCGCGATCATCAGCGCGTTCCACGAGGCGAGCACCTTGTCGTCGAGCCCCGGGCGCACGCGCCGCTCGCGCGCGGCGCGCAGCTTGGCGCGCGCCCCATCGAGCAGCTTGCGCGCTTCGCCCGCGTCGCGGGTGAGCTGCCCGTCGAACCCGGCGAGCGGGCGGGCGATGAGCAGGTGCCAGGCGTGGCCCTCGAAGTTGGGCGGGCCGTCGAGCCCGAACACGAATGCCGCGACCTCGAACTCCTCGGGCGTGAGCAGCGCGCGCACCTCGTCCACGCCCCAGACATAGAACTTGCCTTCCGCGCCCTCGGAATCCGCGTCGAGCGAGGAGTAGTAGCCACCCGCCGGCGACTGCATCTCGCGCATCACCCAGTCCGCAGTCTCGACGCACACGCGCGCGAAGAGCGGCTCGCCGGTGGCGGCCCAGGCGTCGGCGTAGACGCGCAGCAGCCAGCCGTTGTCGTAGAGCATCTTCTCGAAGTGGGGGATGGCCCACTCGGCATCGACGCTGTAGCGCGCGAAGCCGCCGCCCACCTGGTCGTAGATGCCGCCTTCGGCCATCCGGCGCAGCGTGAGGCGCGCCATCTCGAGCGCGCGCGCATCGCCCGTGGCGGCATGGCGGCGCAGCAGGATATCCAGCGTGTCGGCGTGCGGGAATTTCGGCGCGCCGCCGAAGCCGCCGTGCACCGGGTCGAAGGTGTCGGCGAGCTGCGTGGCTGCTGCGTCGAGCGCCCGGCGCGTGAGGGCCGCGGAAGCATCCCCGCCCGGGGGCTGCATGCGCTCGAGGGCGGCGGCCAGGCGCGCGTTCTGCTCGCCGATCTCGGCCGCGTTCTCGTCGTAGAAGCCGCGCACGCGCTGCAGCAGCTCGCCGAAGCCGGGCATGCCGTAGCGCGCCTTGTCGGGGAAGTAGGTCCCGCCGAAAAAGGGAAGCTGGTCCGGCGTGAGGAACATCGTGAGCGGCCAGCCCCCGGTGCGCTGGGTGAGCATCGCCTGCGCGGTCTGGTAGATCTGGTCGATGTCGGGGCGCTCCTCGCGATCGACCTTGATGTTCACGTAGAGCTCGTTCATGAGGCGCGCGATGCCGGCGTCCTCGAACGACTCGTGGGCCATCACGTGGCACCAGTGGCACGCGGAGTAGCCCACCGAGAGCAGGATGGGCTTGCCGGTGCGCCTGGCCTCGGCGAGCGCCTCCTCGCCCCACGGATACCAGTCGACCGGGTTGTCGGCGTGCTGCCTGAGGTAGGGGCTGGTCTCGTTGGCGAGGCGGTTGGGCATCGTCTTTTGCGCGCCTGCGAATCGATGTTCCGTGATGGAGCCTGCGCATCGCTCACGGCACGGAGCGCACCCGCAGCGGTACGATGCCGAGCACGAGCGAGCATCCGCACAGAATGATCGCACATCCGGCGATACGCCCCGCGGTGAGCGGTTCGCCGAGGAAAGCCACGCCCCACAGCATGCCGAACACCGGCACCAGCAGCGTCACCGTGATCGCCTTGACCGGGCCCACGTCCGCGATCAGGCGGTAGTAGAGGATGAACGCGGCCGCCGTGGAGACGAGCGCGAGGCCCAGCGTCGCCAGCCACACGAGAGGCGGAATCGCCGCGAAGTCGCGCGTGAGCGGCGTGAACGGGGCGAGGGTCAGCGCCGCCACGAGCAGCGTGCCCGCGGCGGTGCCCAGCGGGCTCGCCGCGCGCAGGTGCACCTTGGTGAACACGATCGTGTAGCCGTAGAGCGCGGTGGCGGCCACCGAGAGCGCGGCTGCGAAGAGCTCGCGCGGTCCCATGGGCGCCGGGGTCCATCCCACCAGCACTGCCGTGCCCGCGAGGCACAGGGCGATGCCGGCGAGCTTGGCCGGGGTCAGGGGATCGCGGATCCAGAGCGCGGCCACCACCGACGCGAAGAGCGGCGAGAGCGCGTTGAGGATCGCCGCGGTGGAGGCATCGATCGCCGTGAGCGCGCGCGCGATCAGCACGAAGGGCGCCGCAAGCCCTACCGATCCCACGAAGAGATAGGCGCGCCAATGCCGCGTCCAGCCGACCTGCCCTCCGGTAGCCACGACGAAGCCAAGCAACACCACGCCGGCCAGCAGCACGCGCAGCTCGATCATGAGCACCGGGCCCAGGTACGGGACCGCGTAGCGCATGAAGAGATACGACGCGCCCCACATCGCGGCGAGCGCGACGAGGCGCGCGAGGTCGACGGACCTCACGCGAGCGCGGCTTCGCGCGCGCCCTCGAGCTCGAGCAGGCGGCGCTTGCGCTGCGTGCCGCCGGCGTAGCCGGCAAGATCGCCGCCGCTCCCCACCACGCGATGGCAGGGCACCACGATCGAGAGCGGATTGCGGCCGGTGGCCGCGCCCGCGGCGCGCGCCGCGCCGGGCGCTCCGGCGCGCGCGGCGAGCTCGCCGTAGGAGAGCGTGGCGCCGAACGGGATGCGCGCGATCGCATCCCACACGCGCCGCTGGAACGCGGTGCCGCGCGCTGCGAGCGCGAGGTCGAAGTCGCGCCGGCGCCCCGCGCAGTACTCGCGCAGCTGGCGCGCGCAGGCGGCGAGCTCGGGCGCATCGAGATCCTCGATCCAGCCGGGCTGCACGGCGGGTGCGTGACGGCCGCCTTCGAAATAGATACCGGTGACCGCGCCCTCCTCGGAGGTCGCGTACATCGGGCCGAGGGTCGTGGTGAAGCGCAGGTAGCGGGTCGGATTCATGTCTTGTCCTCGAGGGTTTTCCAGAGATGCAGCACGGCATACGAGCGCCACGGCCGCCAGCGCTCGGCGTACGCGACGGCGCGTGGCCCGCGTTCGCCCAGCGCCTTCAGCACCGCGACGTCGGGATGGGGAAAGGCGTCCGGCCAGGAGAGCGCGCGCATCGCGATGTATTGCGCGGTCCACGGCCCGATGCCGGGCACGGCCTCGAGCGCGGCGAGCGTCGCGTCCACCGGCGCGCTCGGCTCCAGGCGCAGCGCGCCCTGCTCGAGGGCGCGCGCGAGGGCGACGATGGCGCGGGCGCGCGCCGCGATGATGCCGAGCTCGGCGACGCGCGCGGGCTCGAGCGCGGCCACCAGCGCCGGCGGCGGGAACACGCAGCGCAGCGCAGGATACGACGAGTCGAGCGGCACGCCGAAATGCGCCGCGAAGCGCCCCGCGAGCGTGGAGGCGGCCTTGACCGTCACCTGCTGGCCGAGGATCGCGCGCACCGCGATCTCGAATCCGTCCACCGCCCCCGGCAGGCGCAGCCCCGGATGGCGTGCGGCGAGCGGCCCGAGCGCCGCGGCGATCTCGTCGGGGCGGCATGCGAGGTCGAGCAGGTGCTTCATGCGGGCGATCACCACCGGCAACGCTCCGGCGAGCGACGGGCTCACCGTCACCCGCAGCGCCGCGCGCCGCGGCGCGGGCGCCACGCACACGTCGCCGGTGAGCACCCGCGCGCGCTGCCCTACGCGCAGCGTGCGCAGGTAGCGGTTGCCCTGCACCGCCTCCACGCCGGCGATCGCGCGCCGCGCGAGGAAATCGCGCATCGCGCCCCAGTCATAGGGCGGGCGGTAGGCGAGGTCGAACGCGAGGCGCTCGCCCGGTCCGGAGGCGGGGGCGCTGCGGCGCAGCTCCCCCGGCGTCATGCGGTAGCGCGTGCGGAAGAGATGGTTGAAGCGCCTGAGGCTCGCGAAGCCGCTCGCGAGCGCCACGTCGAGGACCGGCATGCGCGTGTCGGTGAGCAGGCGCTTGGCGAGCAGCAGGCGCTGCGTCTGCGCGTAGGCCACCGGCGCCACGCCGAACTCCTCCTGGAAGACCCGCCGCAGGTGCCGGTCGGTCACCCCGAGCGTGTGCGCGAGCCCGGGCAGGCGCGTGTCGGCGAGCTGCCCGTCGTCGATCAGCCCGGCGGCCGACTGCGCGAGGCGGCGGCCGGCATCAACCGTCGAATGCCCGGGGGCGAGCTCCGGGCGGCAGCGCAGGCACGGCCGGAAGCCGTGGGCCTCCGCGGCGGCGGCGCTGGGAAAGAAGCGGCAGTTGACCCGGTGCGGCAGGCGCGCGGTGCACACCGGCCGGCAATACACGCGCGTCGTCGCCACGCCCACGAAGAAGCGCCCGTCGAAGCGCGCGTCGTGGGTGCGCAGGGCCCGGTAGCATTGGTCGGCATCGAGAAGCATGCCGCCATTATCCGCGCTGCCTGCTCACACGCTCGCCGTTTTCGGACGGCGAATCCCGAACCGCAGCCAGAGCAGCGCCGCGCCGGCCACGGTGATCAGCGGCAGCGTCACGTACACGAGCGTGCGCCATCCCTCGGTGTTCACGAGCACGCCGGAGGAGAACGACGACACCGCGAGCACCGCGAACACGGTGAGCTCGTTGGCGCCCTGGGCCTTCGCGCGTTCCGCGGGCGCGAAGGACTCGGCGATCAGGGTCGTGGCGCCGATGTACATGAAGTTCCAGCCCACGCCCAGCAGCACCAGCGCCCACCAGAAATGCACGATGAGCTGTCCCGAAAGCGCGACCGCCGCGCACGCGAACATCGCGGCCACGCCGGCGAGCATCACCTGCAGCACGCCGAAGCGCCGCATGAGGTGCCCGGTGAAGAACGAGGGCGCGAACATCGCCACGACGTGCGAGGCGATCACCGTGGCGGAGGCCGAATACGGCAGCCCGCAGAAGCCCATCGCGAGCGGCGTCGCGGTCATCAGCAGGTTCATCACGCCGTAGCCCAGCGCCCCGGCGGTCACCGCGACGAGGAACACCGGCCGCGCGGCGATCTCGGCGAACGGCCGCGCCGCGCCGTGCGCGACGCTGTCGTGCGCCGGCGGTATGCGCAGGCGCGAGACGATCGCCATCGCGAGCAGCCCGTAGACGAAGAGCGATGCGTAGGAGGCCGCGAAGGTCGGCGCGACGAGATCGCGCGTGTACTTGCTCACCTCCGGGCCCACGATGCCGCCCACCAGGCCGCCGGCCAGCACGTAGGAGATCGCCCGGGCCTTGAGCTGCGCGCTCGCCTCGCCGGCCACGTCGGCCGCGGCGAAGCGGTAGTACTGCCCGAACGCATTGTTCACGCCGAGCAGCATCGTTCCCGCGCACAGCATCGCGAGGCTCCCGGCGAACATCGCCGCGGCGGCGACGATCGCTCCCGCAAGCCCGAACGCCCCGCCGGTGAGGAAGCCGTTGCGCCGCCCCACGCGGCGCATCCACATCGAGGCGGGGTAGGTGCCGAGGAAGCCCCCGACCACGTAGCCGCTGGCGGGCAGCGTGGCGAAGGCCTTGTTCACCGCGAGCGCGTAGCCGGCGAGCGCGCCGATCGAGGTGAGCGTCACGGCGTTGGTGAGCAGCAACGCCTGGCAGCAGGCGAGGAGGAGGACGTTACGGCGCGAGGATTGCATCGAGGCAGGAAGGAGGCGGGCCAACCGCAGTATGCTACGCGATCCTTCCGCGGATCCTTCCCGACGATGAACTTTCGAAGACTCGGCCGTTGCGGCCTCAAGGTGAGCGAGCTCTCGCTGGGCTCGTGGGTGACGTACGGCAACCAGCTCGACACCGCGGCGGCGCGCGAGTGCATGGCCGCGGCCTGGGACCGGGGCGTGAACTTCTTCGACAACGCCGAGGTGTACGCCTCCGGCAAGAGCGAGGAGATCATGGGCGAGATCCTCGCCGGCCTCGCGTGGCCGCGGCTGAAGTACGTGATCTCGACCAAGTTCTACTGGGGCATCACCGAAGGCCCCAACGAGAAGAACACCCTCAACCGCAAGTACCTGCTCAGCGCGATCGACGGTTCGCTCAAGCGCCTGCGCCTGGACTTCGTCGACCTCGCCTACTGCCATCGTCCCGACCCGGACACGCCGGTGGAGGAGACGGTGTGGGCGATGCACGACATGATCGAGCGCGGCAGGGCGCTTTACTGGGGCACCTCGGAATGGAGCGCGGCGCAGATCGCCGCGGCCTGCGAGGCGGCCGACCGGCACCACCTGCACCGGCCCGTGGTCGAGCAGCCGGAATACAACCTCTTCCACCGGGCGCGCGTGGAGCAGGAGTACGCCGCGCTTTACGCCGAGCCGGGCATCGGGCTCACGACGTGGAGCCCGCTCGCCTCCGGGCTGCTCACCGGCAAGTACCGCAACGGCGTCCCGCCGGGCAGCCGGGGGTCGCTGCCACGCCTGAAGTTCCTGGTCGAAAGCCTCACCGACCAGGCCAACAACGCGGCGGTGGGCAAGCTCGAGGCGATTGCGCGCGAGCTCGGCTGCTCCGTGGCGCAGCTCGCCATCGCGTGGTGCGCGCGCAATCCGCACGTCTCCTCGGTGATCACCGGCGCTTCGCGCGTGGCGCAGGTCGAGGAGAACCTGGGCGCGGTGGACGTGATCCCGAAGCTCACCGCCGAGGTGATGCAGCGCATCGACGCGGCGACGGCCGGGCTCGCCGACTAGGGATCCGCGCGCCGGTAGGGAATGCCGGAGAAGCCGATGTCGGAGATGCGGAAGCCGTTCTGCGCGGCGAGCACGGCGATGGCGTCGGCGATGTTGTGCGGGTCGATCGGGGTGGGGCCGATCACCACGCGCGAGATGAGGCCCGAGGCCTCGCGCGGCTCGCGCGCGAGCGCGAGGCTCAGCTTCACCGAGGCGTGGCTGCCGGCGAAGACCGCGATCATGCGCGGGTGGTCGAAGCCCACCGGACCGGAGATGAGGCGCCACTCCTGCTCCTCGGCGAAGCGGTGGTCCTTGATCACCGGGGCGACCAGCAGGAAGGTGGCGTTGAACTGCCCGATGAGCGCGTGGCGCTGCGCGCTCGTGGCCGGGCGCGCCGCGCGGAACGATTCCAGCAGCATCGTCACCAGGTCGTTGGAGATGCGCACGTGCAGCGCCTGGTCGTACACGCAGCGCCACAGCCGCAGGGAATTGCGCTGCGCGAGGTCGAGCAGCGTGCGCGTGTCGAAGCCCAGCGCGATGCCGCGCCCGTCGTTGCCGTAGGAGCGCCACTGCGAGAGCAGGTCGGGCTGCTCGCAGAAGCTCGCCACGCAGATGTTGGTGCGCCGGAAGCCGTCGAGCTGTGCGGCCGCCTCCTGCAGGAATTCCCCCTCGGCCTCCTGGAGCGCGCTCACGCGCGAGGCGACGAAGCTCTGGAAGTGCGAGATGGCGAGCGTGATCTCGGAGATGTCGTTGGACGCCGTGAACTTCGACATCCACAGCGACTTGGACGAGAGGATGCCCTCCACCCCGTCGAGGTCGGTGTAGTGGAACAGGTGCTCGGGCGGGGCGAGCTCGTAGGCGCCGCGCGAGGCGAGGTGGTCGACGGAGGCGGGGATGGCCATCGGGTCCGCGCGGCAGCGCGCGCCGCTCAGTCGGTGACCGCCCCCAGGCTGGCCGTGCCGACCAGCTTCGCGTACTTGCCGAGCACCCCGGTCGAATAGCGCGGCACCGGCTGGCGCCACGCGGCGCGGCGCCGCTCGATCTCGGCCTCGGGCACGTCGAGCTGCACCAGGCGCCGGTTGGCGTCGATGGTGATCGGGTCGCCGTCCTGCACCAGCGCGATCGGGCCGCCGACCCAGGCCTCCGGGGCGACGTGGCCGACGACCAGCCCGAGCGTGCCGCCGGAGAAGCGGCCGTCGGTGATGAGGCCGACGGCTATCGCCCAGCCCCTGGCCGACGAGCGCGGCCGTCACCGACGAGCATCTCGCGCATGCCGGGCCCGCCCACCGGCCCCTCGCCGCGGATCACCACCACGTCGCCGGGACTTGATGCGGTCGGCGAGGATGGCCTCGCACGCCTCCTCGCCGTCGAACACGCGCGCCGGGCCCGGTGATCGCGAGCTTCTTCAGCCCCGCCATCTTCGCCACGCGCCCTCCGGGGCGAGGTTGCCGTGCAGGATCACGAGGTGGCCCCGGCGCGTACATCGGGTCGGACCACGGGCGGATCACGTCCTGGTCGGCGCGCGGCTCGGCCGGGACGTCCTCGAGGTTCTCCGCGAGCGTCCTGCCGGTGACGGTCATGCAGTCGCCGTGCAGCAGCGCCGTCGGCGAGCAGGATCTTCATCACCTGCGGGGTGCCGCCGGCGCGGTGCAGGTCGATCATGACGTAGCGCCCCGAGGGCTTCAGGTCGGCCAGGTGCGGCACGCGCCGGCGCACGCGGTCGAAGTCGTCGAGCGTCCACGGCGACGCTCGGCCTCGTGCGCGATGGCCATCAGGTGCAGCACCGCGTTGGTCGAGCCGCCCAGGGCCAGCACCACCGTGATAGGCGTTCTCGAGCGACTTGCGGGTGATGATGTCGCGCGGGCGCAGGTTCGCGTCGCACCGCGGCCACCAGCACCTGCTGCCGGCGAGGAACGTCTCGCGCTTCTCCGCGGCCGACGGCCGCCATGGTCGCGGCGTAGGGCAGCGACATGCCCATCGCCTCGATGGCGCGAGGACATGGTGTTGGCGGTGTACATGCCGCCGCAGGAGCCGGCGCCCGGGCAGCGCCTGCACTCGATGCAGTCGACGTCCTCGCGTCGATCTTGCCGCCGTGTAGGCGCCCGACCGCCTCGAAGATGCGACACGATGTTGAGGTCCTGCCCCTCGTAGCGGCCGGGCAGGATGCTGCCGCCGTAGACGAAGATCGCGGGGATGTTGAGGCGCGCCATGCCCATGACGCAGCCGGGCATGTTCTTGTCGCAGCCGCCGATGGCGAGCACGCCGTCCATGTTCTGGCCGCGCACCGCGGTCTCGATCGCAGTCGGCGATCACCTCGCGCGAGACGAGGCAGTAGTTCATGCCCTCGGTGCCCATCATGATGCCGTCGGTCACGGTGATGGTGCCGAACATCTGCGGCATCGCGCCGGCCGCACGCGCAGCCGCGTCGGCCGCGTCGGCGAGCGGCTGGATGCCCGCGTTGCACGGGTTGATCGTCGAGTGCGCGTTGGCGACGCCGACGATCGGCTTGTCGAAATCGGCGTCCTGGTAGCCGATCGCGCGCAGCATCGAGCGGTTGGGCGCACGGGGCACGCCGTGGGTGATGGTGAAGGAGCGGAGCTTGTCGGCCATGGGCGGAGTCCGGGAAGCGCAGCGCGAATGCGGAGCGTCCCATTCTATCTGGGATAATGACGCACGGCCCGCGCCGCGCTTCGAGAGATCCCGCCTTGCTCGTCCACCCGCAATTCGATCCCGTCCTGCTGCACCTGGGCCCCCTCGCGGTCCGCTGGTACGGCCTCATGTACGTGCTCGGCTTCATCGCGTTCATCGCGCTGGGCAAGTGGCGCGTGCGCCACGGGCTGGGCCTGGGCGTGAGCGAGCGCGACGTCGACGACATGCTCACCTACGGCGTGATCGGCGTGATCCTCGGCGGGCGGCTGGGCTACGTGCTGTTCTACAAGCCGCACTACTACCTGGCGCACCCCGCGGAGATCGTGCGCATCTGGACCGGCGGCATGAGCTTCCACGGCGGCTTCCTCGGCGTGCTCGCGGGCGTGGCGCTCTTCTGCTGGCTGCGCAAGAAGAATTGGCTCGCCACCATGGACTTCGTGGCGCCGCTCACGCCGCTCGGGCTCGCGGCCGGGCGGCTGGGCAACTTCATCAACGGCGAGCTGCCGGGACGCCCCACGACGCTGCCCTGGGGCATGTGGTTCCCGCAGACCGATCCGCAACGGCTCGCGCGCCACCCTTCGCAGCTCTACGAGTTCGGCCTCGAGGGGCTGGCGCTCTTCGCGATCCTGTGGTGGTTCGCGCGCAAGCCGCGGCCGACCGGCGCGGTCTCGGGCGCGTTCCTGGTGGGCTACGGGACGTTCCGCTTCCTGGTGGAATTCACGCGCGAGCCCGACGATTTCCTGGGGCTGCTCGCGCTGGGCATGTCGATGGGCCAGTGGCTCTCGCTGCCGATGATCGCGGCCGGCATCGGGCTCATGGCGTGGGCCTATCGCAAGCGCCCGGCGTGAGGCGGCGCGCGCGCCCTCAGGGCAGCGGAATGCGCAGCACGGTCGGATTGCGCAGCGTGTCGGGGTTCTCGAGGCGCCCGCGCCGGTCGTAGTGGGTCACGCCGGTGGCGGCGAGCAGGAAGAAGTCGTCGTTGCTCACCGCGCCGGTGGTGGGCTCGTCGAGCGCGCTGTGGTGGTGCGAGAGCAGCGTCTGGATGCGCGTGATCGCGGAGCCGTCGGAGGAGAGCGTCATCAGGATCACGCGCCCGGGGTTGGTGCTGTTCTGCACGCCGATCAACTTGCCCTGCCACTGGTAGAGGCCGTCGATCGCGGCCACCGTCTGGCGCGGCGGGACCGCGACGCTCGCGACCTTGCCGTCGGCGAGGTCCACCACGACGATCCCGGTCGAGTGCGCGACGTACAGGCGCTTGCCGTCGGCGGAGGCCGCGAGGCCGTTGCTGCCGCGTACCGTCCCCGGCGCGAGCACCACGCGCGGGTCGCCGTCGGCGGGAATCTCGAACACCGCGCCGCTGCCGGAGTCCGAGGTGAACACGCGCCCGCCGATGGCCACCGCCACGTCGTTCAGCTGCACGGCCGCGGGCACGTCCACGCGGCGCAGGAGCCGCCCGGTGTCGACGTTGAACGCGAAGATCGAATTGCGCGGCACCTTCGAGCCCGCGTCGGTGAGCGCCGTGGTGCTCACGGCATACAGCACGCGCCGCGGCCCGTCCATGGCGAGCCCGAGCACGGAGTCCAGGCCCGCGGCGCTGCTCGCGAACTCGGTCACCGCGTTGAAGGAGTCGACGCGCACGATCTTGCGCTCGGGAATGCTGCCCACGAAGAAGCTGTGCGAGTGCTCGTCGTGCGCGATGCCCTCGGGAAGCAGCTCGCGGTCGCCCAGCTCGAAAGCGGTGGGCGCGAAGTCCAGGCGCGGCAGGCGCGCCTCGAGCCTTGCGCGCACGGCCTGGAACGCGGGATCGTTCCACACCTTCTCGAAGCCGAGCTCGCGCCCCGGCAGGAAGCCCTCGCCCAGGGCGTCGACCTTCTCGAGCGCGGCCACGCAGGCGCGCGCGTCGCCGGCCTGGGCCTCGGAGCGCGCGAGGTAGAACCAGAGCGTGGGATCCGCGGGCCGGCTCTCGAGCAGGTGCTCGACGGCGCGGATCGAGGCGCGCGGCCCGCCGGCGTCCGGCTCGGCGAAGGCCAGGGAGCAGAGCGCGGCGAGGACGAGCGCGAGGAATCTCTTCATGATTCCCAATTATGCGGTGCGCGCGGCGCTTGACAGTTTGTGCGGTGCAACATCAGGATAGCCGGCTGGACCGGGAGGAGCGGGGAATCCATGAAGTTCTGCATCATCGGCGCAGGCGCCATCGGCGGGCTCGTGGGCGCGCGCCTGGCGCTCGGCGGCGAGGAGGTCACGTACATCGCGCGCGGCCGCAACCTCGACGCGATCAACGAGGGCGGCATGACGATCTACTACCGCGACGGGCGCGCCGAGACCGCCACGAACGTGGAGGCCACGGACAACTACGCGACCGCGGGGCAGTTCGACGCGGTGGTGCTCGCGATGAAGGCGCACCAGCTGGCCGAGGTCGCGCACCGGCTGGCGCCGCTGTGCCGCGACGACACGGTCGTGATCCCGATGCAGAACGGCATCCCCTTCTGGTATTTCCAGGGCCAGGGCGGCGAGCTCGAGGGGCGCGCGGTCGAATCGGTCGACCCCGGCGGCCTCATCAAGGACGCGATCGCCGCGCGGCGCATCCTGGGCTGCGTGGTGTACCCGGCGGCGCAGCTCTCGGCACCCGGCAAGGTGGTGCACATCGAGGGCGAGCGCTTCCCGCTGGGCGAGCTCGACGGATCGAAGAGCGAGCGCGCGCAGCGCGTGTCCGAGGCGTTCACGCGCGCGGGCCTCAAGGCGCCGGTGCTGGATGACATGCGCGCGGAAGTGTGGCTCAAGCTCTGGGGCAACCTCACCTTCAACCCGATCTCGGCGCTCACCCACGCGACGCTCGCCGGACATCTGCGAGGACCCGCTGGGCGCGCGCTCGCCGCCCAGATGATGCGCGAGGCGCAGGCGGTGGCCGAGAAGCTCGGCGTCACCTTCCGCGTGTCGCTCGACAAGCGCATCGAAGGCGCGCGCAAGGTCGGGCGCCACAAGACCTCGATGCTGCAGGACGTGGAAGCCGGGCGCCCGACCGAGATCGACGCGCTGGTGGGCTCGGTGGTGGAGCTGGGCCTGCTGGCGCAAGTACCCACGCCCACGATCCGCGCGATCTACCAGGCGGCGAAACTGCTCGACTGCACGATGGGCGCGGAGATGGTGGGCGTGCGCAGCGTCCCGCTGCCATCGAGCTGAGCCGCGCGCGCCGGCTACGGCCTCAGAAGCGCCACGCGAGCCCCGCCGAAGCGAGGTCGACGTTGCGCCGGCCGCCCGCGAAGTCGAGGTTGTCGCGGTCCCAGTCGACGCGCAGCAGCAGCTGCTTGCTGAGCGCGAACGTGCCGCCCACGCCGTAGGTCGAGCCCCAGCCGCTGCGCTGCCCGATGTCGGCGAGTGTTGCCGGATCGGCGGAAACGTTGCTGCGTCCGTACACGCCGCCCGCCTTGGCGAAGACCCTGAAGCCGTGCGCGACGGGCACCCCGAACGTGAAGTCCAGGTTCCCGGCCCATGCCTTCGCGTCGCCGCCCGAGCCGCTCACCTTGCCGAAATCCGTATAGCCCACCTCGAGGCCGAGGAACCGGTTCACGTCGCCGCCGGCATACACCTTCCAGCCGGTGTCGTGGCTCCCGCACGCGAAGGCGTCGCTGCCGACGCAATCAGTCGCGAACCGCGACCGGCCGGCGCTTGCGCCGATGTACTTCCAGAAGTCGCCCTGCCAGGGGGCGGCCGGATAGGAATCCTGGGCAAGGGCCGGTCCCGCGGCCGCGATGCCGAGCGCCGCGAGGGCGCGGATGCATTGGGTCTTCATTGCACGATCTCCTTCATCACGAATGTTGCGCGGAGCTTGCCGCACGGGTGCTGTGACAGCGGCCGCGCAGGATTTGTTTCGCGGCGCCGCGCGCGCGTCGCCCGGGAACGACGTTTGCGCCTGCAGGCGGCGCCGGTGCTGGGTTATAATCGCGGTCCCTTCGCGTGGGGTGGTAGCTCAGCTGGGAGAGCGTCGCGTTCGCAATGCGAAGGTCGAGGGTTCGATCCCCTTCCACTCCACCATTTCACGTTAGGTACACGTCCACGGCGGCGACCAGCAGGAAGGTCAATCCGAAAGTGAGCACCGTGTTGCGCGCGCGACAATCTTGCAAGCAGATGTAAGGAACTTCGCCCTGCCTGCGGCGTAACGTTTCGCAATATTCGGAAGGAAGCGTCACCGAGGGTGCGCGCACCCGTGGAGTATCCTTGCCCCAAATGCGCGCCGCAGAACCGAGCTTCGCCCGCGAGCCGGGCTCCGCCGCCACCCAGCGCCGCTCGCGCGTGCTGCTGGTGGAAGACAGCGCGCGGCTGGCGGCCTCGATCCGCGACTACCTCGAGCGCCACGCCTTCGAGGTGTTCATCGAGGGCGACGGGCTCGCGGTGGCGGAGCGCTTCGAGCGCCTGAAGCCCGACCTGGTGATCCTCGACCTCATGCTGCCGGGCAAGGACGGGCTCACGCTGTGCCGCGAGCTGCGCCGCCACCACGCCATCCCGATCCTGATTCTCACCGCGAAGGGCGAGAACATCGACCAGGTGCTGGGCCTGGAGATGGGCGCCGACGACTACGTGGTGAAGCCCGTGGAGCCGCGCGTGCTGCTCGCGCGCGTGGAAGCGCTGCTGCGGCGCACGCGCGCCGCCCCCGCGCAGCCGCGCGATGCGAAGCTGGTCGCCGGCCGGGTCGCGATCGACGCGGCGCGCCGCTCGGCCACGCTCGACCGCCACGCGGTGGAGCTCACCACGGGCGACTTCGACATCCTGTGGCTGCTCGCCTCGCGCCAGGGCAACGTCGTCACGCGCGACGAGATCCTGCGCGTGGTGCGCGGCATCGACTACGACGGGCTCGACCGCTCGATCGACGCGCGCATCTGCCGGCTGCGCAGGAAGCTGCAGGAGGCCGGCGGGAGCGAGGCGATGATCAAGACGGTGCGCCTGCGAGGCTACCTCTTCACCGGCGACGCGTAGGGCGCGCGCCGGGATCCACGGCCGCGAACGCCGATGCTGCGCCTGTTCCTGCGCCTGTACCTCTTCCTCATGCTGCCGGCCACGGCGGCGTTCGTGCTCTTCATGTACGTGACCGACCAGGTGATGGTGCAGCTGCACGCCGAGGAGCAGCGCGCGCGCGCGGGCGTGGCCTTCGACCGCGCCGAGCGCATCATCACCGACAAGCGCGTGCCGGACTGGCAGGGGCGCCTCAAGGAGATCGAGAAGACCTTCCGCGTCGAGCACGAGATCATCCCCATGGACCGCGCGCTCGACGACTTCTTCATGTCGCCCTCGGAGCGCGAGCGGCTGCTCGCGGGCGACGTGGCGTTCCGCGACCGGCCCGGGGGCGGGGCGGTGTACCTGCGGCGCATCGGCCACACCGACCGGGCGCTGCGCATCGAGTGGGTCGGCGCCTACGAATACCTGATGGGCTACTACGCGATCATCCTCGCGCTGGTGACCCTCGGGCTGTGCGCGATCCTGTGGCGCTGGACGCGCCCGCTGTGGCGCGACCTGGAAAGCCTCAAGGCCGCGACGGCGCACGTGGGCGCGGGCGATTTCGCGGTACGCGCGCAGGTGGGCAAGGCCTCGCTGCTCGCGCCGATCGCCGAGGCGTTCAACGTGATGGCCGAGCGCGTGCAGGCGCTGCTGCAGTCGCACCGCGACCTCGAGCAGGGCGTCGCCCACGAGCTGCGCACGCCGCTCGCGCAGCTCAAGTTCGACCTCGAGCTCGCGCGCACCAGCGGCGAGGAGCGCGAGCGCGGCGAGCGCTTCGCGGCGATGGACAAGGACGTGGTGGACCTCGAGGAGCTGGTGGCCGAGCTGCTGGTGCTCGCCAACCTGCGCGAGGCCCCGCCCTACAAGCCGCGCGAGGTGCCCGCCGGAGAGCTGGTGGACGACGTGCTGCGCCGCGCGCAGGAGGAGATGCGCGCGACCGGGCGCGCGATCACGATCGATCCGCCGCGCCACCTGCCGGAGAGCATCGCGTGCGACGCGAAGTACCTCACGCGCGCGCTGGTGAACGTGCTGCGCAACGCCGTGCGCTACGCAAGATCGCGCGTGGCGCTCACCGTCGAGCGCGCCGGCTCGCGCACGGTGATCAGCGTGGACGACGACGGTCCCGGGGTGCCGCCCGCGGAGCGCGAGCGCCTCTTCGAGCCGTTCTCGCGGCTGGACAACAGCCGCGAGCGCGGCAGCGGCGGCGTGGGGCTGGGGCTGGCGATCGTGAAGAGCGTGGCCGAATGGCACGGCGGCGAGGCGCAGATCTCCGACTCGCCGCTGGGCGGGGCGCGGGTCTCTATCCGTTGGTGACCCGCGGGACGAGCGTCAGGGCGCGGGTGCGGGCGCGGGCGAGGAACGGCTCGTTCGGGCAGAAGAGCGGGATGTCCCCCGTCTCGGAATCGTGGAGCCAATCGCAGCACTGCATCGTGCGCTTGCAGTCCTTGCACTTGCGGTACGCGCCGGCGAATTCGCGCCCGAGGCCCGCGGACTCGAGGGCGCGGCGGCTCACTCCGTAGCGGCGCATCATGCGCACCAGCGTCCCCGGCAGCGCCCAGGGCGCGGTGTTGTGCTGGTCCCACGCGATCGCGAGCACCGCGACCGGCACGACCCCGAGCACCACGATCAGCACGCCCCCCAGCGCGAGGAGCATCGCGAAGTCTCCGGCCGTGGTCATCCAATCCATGTCCACCCTCCCCCGATCACCGTGCGGTGACTCCTTGTGTACACCGAACGGGGCAGGCCGGCTTGCGCCGGATCAACCCTTGTGCTTGCCGGAGCGGGCCTTGCGCAGGCGGGGCGGGGCGGGACGGGCGCGGCGGCCGGGGCGCGAGCGCAGCGCGAGCCACTTCTCGAACTCGCGCGCGGGCAGCGGCGGGCACAGCAGGTAGCCCTGGCAGGCGGAGCAGCCTTCGCGCGCGAGGAAGTCGAGCTGCGACTGCTTCTCGACACCCTCGGCCACGACGTCCAGGCCGAGCCCGCGCGCGAGCCCGATCACCGCCGAGACGATCGCGGCCCCGCCGCCCTTCTCGCCGCGCCGCTGCTTCGCGCCGCCGATGTCGGCCACGAAGCCCTTGTCGATCTTGAGCACGTCCACCGGCAGGTGCCGCAGGTGCGAAAGGCTCGAGAAGCCGGTGCCGAAGTCGTCGATGGCGATGCGCACGCCGAGCCCGCGCAGCTTCGCGAGCACCAGGCTCGCGCCCTCGACGTCGCGCACCATGCTGGTCTCGGTGATCTCGAACTGCAGCCAGCCCGGCTCGCACCCGGTCTCGAGCAGCGTGCGCTTGAGGTCGGCGAGCATCGCGGTGTCGCGCAACTGCCCGGCGGAAAGGTTCACGCTGATCACGATGTCGCCCAGGCCCGCGTCGCGCCACGCGCGCGCCTGCCGGCACGCCGCCTCGAGCACCCAGTGCCCGATCGCGTGGCCCAGGCCGGATTCCTCGGCGAGCGGGATGAAGCCGTGCGGCAGCACCATGCCGCGCTCGGGGTCGTGCCAGCGCAGCAGCGCCTCGGCGCGCGGCACGCGCCCGGTGCCGATCTCGACGATCGGCTGGAAGTGCAGCTCGAGCTCGCCGCCCTTCAGCGCGCGGCGCAGCGCCTTCTCCACGTGCAGGCGGTGCGTGCGGCGCGACGCGAGCTCCGCGGAAAACAGCCGGAACGCGTTGCGGCCGAGCTCCTTCGCGTGGTACATCGCGGCGTCGGCGTTCTTGAGCAGCGTCTCGGCATCCGCGCCGTCCTCGGGATGCAGCGCGAGCCCGAGGCTGCCGCTCACGTGGATCTCGTGGCCGTCGACCTGGAACGGGCGGCGCACCTCGTCCAGGATCTTGTGCGCGACGAGCTCCGGCGCGCTCTCGTCGGGGAAATCCTCGAGCACCACCACGAACTCGTCGCCCGAGATGCGCGCGAGCACGTCGCTCTGGCGCAGCGCCGCGCGGATGCGCCGCGCCAATTCCTTGAGCAGCGCGTCGCCCACGCGGTGGCCGAGCGTGTCGTTCACGTCCTTGAAGTGGTCGAGGTCGAGGAACATCACGCCCACGCGGGCGTGCGAGCGGCGCGCGCGCGTGAGCGCGGCGTCGAGGCGGTCGTTCAGCAGCACGCTGTTGGGCAGCCCGGTGAGCCCGTCGTGCGTGGCCATGTACTGCAGGCGCTCCTCGGCCTGGATGCGCGAGGAGACGTCCTGCGCGAGGCTCAAGATGGAAATGACGCGGCCCTCCTCGTCGCGCAGCGCCGAGTTGTGCCACTCGACCCAGATCACCGAGCCGTCCTTGCGGTAGTTGCGGTGCAGCAGCGTCGCGTGGCGCTCGGGGCCTTCCACCAGCGCGCGGATCATGCGCGCCACCGATGCCTCGTCCTCCTCGTAGACCAGCCGCCAGCCGCCGAGCGCGCGGCCCAGGGCCTCCTCGGCCTTCCAGCCGAAGATCGTCTCCGCCTGGCCGGACCAGCGCACGATGCGCAGCTCCGTGTCCCACTCGATCACCGCGAGCGGCGTGTTGTCGAAGTGCGCCGAGAGGATCGAGTTGGCGCGCCGCAGCTCCTCCTCGACCAGCTTCTGCTCGTGGATGTCCGCGGTGGTGGCGTAGTAGCCGAGGTACTTGCCGTCGGCCATGCGCGGGGTGAGGCGCACCGTCATCCAGCGCGAGCGCCCGTCGGCGAAGCGGATCAGCCGCTCGACGGACAGCGTCTCGCCGGCCTTCACGCGATCCAGGTGCGGCTGCAGGTGGTGGAAGCGGTCGTCGCCCAGCACCTCGCGCACCTGGCGCCCGACGATCTCCTCGGCCTTCAGCCCGATGTAGGAGAGGAACGCGTCGTTCACGTAGCGGTAGTGGGTGCCGTCGTCCACGTAGCACAGCGGCGTGGGGATCGAGTCGATCACGTGGCGCAGCTGGCGCTCCTTGTCTTCGAGCCCCGCCTGCGCGAGCTTGATGTCGTGGATGTCGGTGGACACCACGTAGTAGCCGCGCACGACCCCGGCGGCGTCGCGCCGCGGCGTGAGGCGCACGCGCACCCAGCGCTCCTCGCCCGAGGGCAGGCGCATCACGCGCTCGTAGGAGGATTCGGCGCCCAGCATCGCGCGCCCGATGTGCGGGCGCAGCTCCTCGATCACCGCGGCCGGGTAGACGTCCTCGGGAAACTTGCCGAGCGCGTGCTCGCGCGTGAACCCGCGCGTGGCGAGGAACAGGTTGTTCACGAAGGTGCAGCCGCGCTCGAGGTCCACGTAGCAGATCGCCTCGGGGATGTTCTCGGCGAAGAACCGGAGCTCCTCCTCGCTCGCGGCGAGCTGCTCCTGGACCTGCTTCACGTCGTCGATGTCGTGGCTCACCACGTACATGCCCACCACGGCGCCGGCCGCGTCGAAGTGCGGCACCGCCTTCACGTGGAACCAGCGCGTCGTGCCGTCGGGCAGCGCGATCTGGCGCTCGTAGGTGGCGACCTCGCCCCGGTCGAGCACGCGCTGGGTGCGCGCGGCGATCCAGGCGGCCACCGGCTCGCCCATCAGCTCGGCGGTGGTCTTGCCGACGATCTGCTCGACGGGGAGGCCGCGCAGCTCGGCGAACTGGCGGTTGGCGAAGCGCACGCGCCGCTCGCGGTCGAGGTAGGCGACGGAATCGGGTACGTTGTCGGCGAAAAGACGCAGCTGCTCCTGCTGCGCGCGCAGGCGCTCCTCGCCCAGCTTGATGTCGTGGATGTCGCTGCCGACGATGTAGTAGCCGTTGAAGCCGCCCGCCGCGTCGGTGATCGGCGCCAGGCGCACCAGGTGCCAGCGCTCCTCGCCGCCGGGCGGGCCCACCAGGCGCTCGTAGGAGCAGGTCTCGCCGGCGCGCAGCCGCTCGACGAAGGGCTCGAAGTAGAGCGCGGAGATCTCGGGCCCCAGCACCTCGGGGACGGAGCGCCCGACGATCTGGTCCAGGCCCACGCCGCGGATGCGCTGGAAGACCTTGTTCGCGAACACGTAGCGGAAGCCGGCGTCCACCACGGCGATCGGCCCCGGGATGTTCTCCGCGAAGTAGCGCAGCTGCGCCTCCTGGCGCTCGAGCGCCTCGCGCAGCCGATGGTCGTGGTCCACGTCGATCAGCAGCGAGTAGAAGCCCTGCACCGCGCCGCCGGGACCCACGTCGGGCACGAGGTGCGCGCGCACCCAGCGCCGCTCGCCGCTCGGCAGCCGCGCGGTGCGCTCGTAGACGCGCTTCTCGCCGGCCAGCGCCGCGGCCACGTGCGGGGCGATGGTCGCCATGGTCTCGGCGTCGAACACCTCGTCCACGCGCCGGCCGATCGCCTCCTCGGGCGTGGCCACGCGCCAGTCCAGGCCCGGCCGGTTGGCGAAGCGGAAGCGCAGGTCGCGGTCGACGTAGCTCATCGGCACGCCGATGTTGTCGATCACCAGCTGCAGGCGTTTCTTCTCGTCCTCGAGGGCGAGGCGCAGGCGATGGTCCTCGTCGATGTCGATGGTGACCACCAGCACGCCGCGCACCTCGCCCGCGGCGTCGCGGTCCGGGATCAGGTGCACGCGGATGCGGCGCGACTCGCGCCCCGGCCATTGCGCCGCGCGCTCGTACTGGCAGGCCTCGCCGGCCATGGCACGCTCGAGGTACGGCAGCACCGCCGCCATGATGTCTTCGCTGGCGACCGACTCGACGTGCCGCCCGACGATCTCGGCCGGCTCGCGCCCCGACCAGTTGCGGCTCGGGCTGTTGGCGAAGCGGATCACGCCGCGCGGATCCAGGTACACGATGGGGAAGCCCACCGCGTCGATGAGCAGGGAGAGCTGGCGCTCGCGGTCGGCGAGCGCGGTCTCGGCGTCCTTCAACGCCTGCACGTCCACAGCACCACGAGCACGCCTTCGACGCCGCCCGCCTCGTCGCGCAGCGGGAAATAGTGAGCCCGCACCCACTGGCCCGCGCGCGGGCCCTCGAGCGTGAGGCGATTGAAGATGACGGTCTCGCCGTTGAATGCGCGCTGCAGCTGGGCGCGGCGCGCGTCCTGCGGCTTGAACTCGAACACTTCGTCGGGCGTGCGCCCGAGGAATTCCGCCTCCCGCTTGCCGAAGTGCGCGCAGCACGCCGCGTTCACGTAGTGGTAGCGCTGCCGCGCGTCGAGCACGCACGCGGGCAGCCCCAGCAGGTCGAGGCCGGGGCGCAGGGCGGCCACGCGATCCTCGAGGTCGGGGCGCGCGAGGGCGGATTGGGGGTTCATGGCACGCATTTTCCCCTGCGGGAACGGTAAACTGCCAGTCCGTCCGTCCGCTCATTCCTGCCGCCCGGGAATGCCCGATATTTCAGTTGTAACGCAAACCCGGGAATAAGACCCGATGAACCTGCACCGACTGCTCCAGGCGCGCGCTAGCGAGCGCCGGCCCGTGCGCGCCGTGCTCATCGGCGCCGGCAAGTTCGGCTCGATGTACCTCTCGCAGGCGCAGCGCACCGCGGGGCATGCAGATCCTCGCGCGTCGCCGACCTGTCGCCGGAGCGGGCGCGCGCGGCGCTCGAGCGCGTGGGCTGGAAGGCGGAGCGCTACGCGGCGCGCTCGCTCGACGAAGCCGCGAAGGCGCGGCACGACGTTCGTGACCGACGACGCCGCCGCGGCGATCGCGCACCACGACCACCGAGGTGGTGATCGACGCCACCGGGCACCCGGCCGCGGGCATCTCCCACGCGCTCGCGTGCTGCCACGCACCGCAAGCACATCGTGATGGTGAACGTCGAGGCCGACGCGCTCGCCGGCCCGCTGCTCGCGCGCGCGCGCCGCCGAGGCAGGCATCGTCTATTCGCTCGCCTACGGCGACCAGCCCGCGCTGATCTGCGAGCTGGTCGACTGGGCGCGCACGGCGGGCTTCACCGTGATCGCCGCGGGCAAGGGCACCAAGTACCTGCCGGCCTATCACGCCGTCGACGCCGATGACGGTGTGGGGCCACTACGGATTCAGCGAGGAGACGGTGGCGAAGGGCGACTTCAACGCGCAGATGTTCAACTCGTTCCTCGACGGCACCAAGAGCGGCATCGAGATGGCGGCGGTGGCCAACGCGACCGGGCTCACCCCCGCGCCGGACGGGCTCGCCTTCCCGCCGTGCGGCGTGGACGACCTGCCCCGGGTGCTGCGCCCGGCGACCGCGGGCGGCAGCCTGCACCACGCGGGACAGGTCGAGGTGATCTCGAGCGCTGGAGCGCGACGGGCGGCCGGTGTTCCGCGACCTGCGCTGGGGCGTGTACGTCGATCTTCGCCGCGGAGAGCGAGTACGTGCGCCGCTGCTTCCACGAGTACGGCATCGTGACGGATCCCTCGGGCGAGTACGCGGCGATGTACAAGCCCAGCCACTTGATCGGCCTCGAGCTCGGCATCAGCGTGGCGAGCGCGGTGCTGCGCCGCGAGTCCACGGGAGCGGCGACCGGATGGAGCGGCGACTGCGTGGCCACCGCCAAGCGCGCGCTCGCCGCCGGCGCGATGCTCGACGGCGAGGGCGGCTACACGGTGTGGGGCAAGCTCATGAGCGCGGCGGATTCCGCGGCGAAGAGGGCGCTGCCGATCGGGCTCGCGCACAAGGTGAAGCTCAAGCGCGCGATCCCCGAGGGCACCACGGTGAGCTGGGACGACATCGAATACGACGCGAGCTCGGAGGCGGTGAAGATCCGCCGCGAGATGGAAGCGGACTTCTGAAGGAGCGGTTGATGGGATCGAGGATGTGGCTCGCCGCGGCGCTCGCCGCCAGCGCATTTGCCGCGCACGCGAGCGTGACGGCGAAGGATTTCTGGGTGCGCGGAACGGTGCCGGCGCAGAAGACGACGGGTGCCTTCGGCGTCATCACCAGCACGGGGGACGCGAAGCTCGTGGCGGTGAGGTCGCCCGCGGCGAAGATCGTGGAGATCCACACCATGGACATGAAGGGCGGCATCATGCACATGCACGCGATCGACTCGATCGCGCTGCCCGCGGGCAAGCCTGTGGCGCTCGCGCCCGGCGGCTACCACGTGATGATGATCGACCTCGTGAAGCCGCTCACGCCCGGCGAGAAGGTGCCGCTCGAGCTGGTGATCGAGGACGCGAAGGGCAAGCGCAGCACGCTCGACGTGCAGGCCGAAGTGAAGCCCCTCACCCAATGAAGCTGCGCACGCGCCTCGCGCAGAAAGGCCGTGCCCCGGCCACGCGCCCCGGCACGGTGAACCTGCCGGTCGCGCGCGCATCCACGGTCACGTTCGAAACGCTGGCCGAGATGGACGCGGCGCAGCGCCGCTTCGACGCCGACGAGGTGGTGCCCACCTACGGCATCGTGAACATGCCGCTGCGCGCCGCGTTCGAGGAGCTGATGGTGGAGCTCGAGGGCGGGCATCGCGCGGTGACGCTTCCGACCGGCCTCGCGGCGGTGGCGGTGGCGATCCTCGCGTGCGTGAAGGCGGGCGACCACATGCTCATCTCCGACAGCGTGTACAGCCCGACGCGCAGGTACTGCCAGCGCTCGCTCGCCCGCCTGGGCGTGGAGACCACGTTCTACGATCCGCTGGCGGGCGCCGGGATCGAAGCGCTGATGCAGCCCAACACGCGCGTGGTCTACCTCGAGAGCCCCGGCTCGCTCACCTTCGAGGTGCAGGACTTTCCCGCGATCGCCGCGGTGGCGCGCGCGAAGGGCGCCGCGGTGATCCACGACAACACCTGGGCCACGGGCGCCTTCTTCCGCTCCTTCGAGCACGGCGCGGACCTCGTGGTGCAGGCGGCGACCAAGTATCCCGCGGGACACTCGGACCTGCTGATCGGCGCGGTGGTGGCGAACGAGGCGTGGTGGCCGCGGCTGCGCGACGCATCGCGTGAGCTCGGCCAGACGGCGAGCCCGGACGACATCTTTCTCGCATTGCGCGGCATGCGCACGCTCGATGTGCGGCTGAAACAGCACGAGCAGTCGGGCCTGGAGATCGCGCGCTGGCTCGCGACCCATCCCGCCGTGGCGCGCGTGCTGCACCCGGCGCTGCCGTCGGACCCGGGACATGCGCTGTGGAAGCGCGACTTCCTCGGCTCCACCGGGCTTTTCGGCGTGGAGCTCAAGCCCTGCTCGCGCGCGCAGCTCGCCGCGCTCCTCGACGGGCTCGAGTGCTTCGCGCTGGGCTACAGCTGGGGCGGCTACGAAAGCCTCGCGGTGCCGGCGCGGCTCACGGGAGCGCGCAGCGTGCGTCCGTGGAGCGGCGGGCCGTTGATCCGGCTGCAGATCGGCCTCGAGGCGCCCGAGGACCTGATGGCCGACCTCGAGCACGGCTTCGCCCTGATGCGGGGCGCGTGAGCGCCGATCCCGTCGCGCAGGCGCTCGCGCGGGCGATCGGCACGGCGACGGGCGCGCGCTTCGAGGCGATCGATGCCGAAGGCGTGGGCGGCGGATGCATCCACACGGCGCTCAGGCTCACCGGCAAGGACGGGCGCGCCTTCTTCGCGAAGGTGAACGAGGCCGATCGCGCGGACATGTTCGCAGCCGAGGCCGACGGGCTCGCCGCGCTCGCGCAGGCCGGCGCGGTGCGCGTGCCGAAGGTGATCGCGCACGGTGCGGACGACGAGCGCGCGTGGCTCGTGCTCGAGTGGCTGGAGCTCGCGGCGCTGGATGCCGTGAGCGGCGCGCAGCTGGGTGCCGCGCTCGCCGCGCAGCACGCGATCGCGCAGACGCGCTTCGGCTGGGCGCGCGACAACTACATCGGCGCCACGGCGCAGCCGAACGGATTCGCCGACGACTGGCTCGCCTTCTGGCGCGCGAAGCGCATGCACGCCGCAGCTGCGCCTCGCGGCGCGCAACCGCCTGCCCTCGCGCATGATCGACCGCGGCGAGCGCCTCGCGGCCGATTGCGCGGCGTTCTTCCGCCACCACGCACCGGCCAGGTCGTTGCTGCACGGCGACCTCTGGGGCGGCAACGCGTCAGCGCTTTCCGACGGAACTCCGATCGTTTTCGATCCCGCCGTGTACGTGGGCGACCGCGAGGCCGACCTCGCGATGACCGAGCTCTTCGGCGGCTTCCCGCCGGATTTCCACGCCGCGTATCGCGCCGCCGCGCCGCTTCCCGACGGTTATCGCGTGCGCCGCGATTTCTACAACCTCTATCACGTGCTCAACCACGCGAACCTCTTCGCGGGCGGCTACGTGCGCCAGGCCGGGGAGTCGATCGAGCGGCTGCTGGCCGAGATCGGCTAGGCTTGCGCGGCGCGACTTTGTGACAGAATGCCCGCGGAAAGGCGGAGGCTCCCATGACGGTGCTGCCGGACGAGATACGCCGCGAGCTGGGCCCGTCGGAACGCGTGGTCTGGTCTGGCCAGCCGAAGCAGGGATTCGTCCTGCGACGCACCGAGGTGTTCGCGATCCCGTTCAGCCTGGCCTGGTGCGGGTTCGCGGTGTTCTGGGAGTGGTCGGTCCTGCATTCGAAGGCCCCGTGGTTCTTTCCGTTGTGGGGACTGCTGTTCGTCATCGTGGGCCTGTACTTCGTCGCGGGGCGGTTCTACGTCGATGCGCTGATGCGCGCGAAGACCTGGTACGCGATCACGAACGAGCGGGTGATCATCGTCGCGGGGCTCATCAACCGGACGGTGAAGTCGCTGCAGCTGCGCAGCCTCTCGGACGTCTCGGTCTCGGAGTACGCCAACGGCTCGGGGATCATCACGTTCGGCGCCGCGTCGGCGCTTTCTCCCCTGTACGGCGGCTGGGCCGGATGGCCCGGGATGCAGGGGCAGATCGGCCCGCGCTTCGACCTGGTGCCGAACGCGAAGTCGGTCTACGAGACGATCCGCGGCGCGCAGAAGGCGGCGGCGTAGGGTTGCGGAGGCATCGCGCAATGGCGGCCGGCTAGCGGTCCAGCGGGCTCACCACACCGCGCCCGCCGCGATTCAGCACGTGGGTGTAGATCATCGTGGTGCTCACGTCCCTGTGGCCGAGGAGCTCCTGCACCGTGCGGATGTCGTAGCCCGCCTCCAGCAGGTGGGTCGCGAAGGAGTGGCGCAGGGTGTGCGTGGAGACGGGCTTCTCGATGCCGCGCCGCCGCGGCCGCACGCGACACGGCGCGCTGCAGGCCCTGCTCGTAGACGTGGTGGCGGCGCCGCTCGCCGGTGCGCGGATCGATCGACAGCTCGTGCGCAGGGAAGACCCATTGCCATCCCCACATCGTTCCGGCGCGCGGGTTCTTGCGGCCGTACGCGTACGGCAGCTCGACGCCCGGAAGGCCCGCCTCGCGGTCCGAGAGGAACCATTCACGCACCCGGGCCAGGTGCTCGCGCAGCGGGGCGACGAGCGCGCCGGGCAGCACCGTCACCCGATCGCGCCCGCCCTTGCCGTGGCGCACGATCACCTCGCACCGCTCGAGGTCCAGGTCCTTCACGCGCAGGCGCACGCCTTCCATCAGTCGCATCCCGGTGCCGTAGAGCAGGCGCGCGATGAGACCGTTGGTGCCCTCGATGTGCGCCAGCAGCGTGCGCACCTCCGCCTGCGTGAGCACCGAGGGAAGGCGGCGCGGCTTCTTCGCGCGGCGCACCTCGTCCAGCCACGGCAGCTCGACCCGCAGCACCTCCTTGTAGAGGAAGAGGATCGCCGAGAGCGCCTGGTTCTGTGTGGAGGCGGCGACGTTGCGCTCGGTCGCAAGCGAGGAGAGGAATGCGGTCACCTCCTTGCCTCCCATCTGTCGCGGGTGGCGCATGCCGCTGTGCGCGATGAAGCGGCGCACCCAGTGCGCGTAGGTGCGCTCGGTGCGCAGGCTGTAGTGGCGGAAGCGTATGCGGTCGCGCAGCTGGCGCAGCAGGCGCGGCGGGCTGTCGTCGGGGAGCTCGTCGTGCATGGGGAAGCAACGGATGCCGGGAGGGCGGCGTTGACCGGGAAAGGGGGTGGCCGAAGCCCTGACGCCTTTCGCGGTTTCTTTTGACGCCGGTTTCCAAGATTTGGGCTGGCGCCTCAGTCACTTCCAGTTGCCTTTAACGCCTTTTAACTGCAAGAATGGCCGCAAAGATGTCACTTTATCCATCCATATATCGTTAGCTGGTCAATTCAAGTTAGGGTGCACGTGAAACGATCAACGGTCGCCGGAATAGTGCTGGTTCGGTCTCATGGTCGCGACAAACGCGTGGTGGGTCAATCGAATGGCGGATCTTGGCGTATCGCTAAGCTATGCCGCACAAGGGGCCGCCGAAAATCAGGCGGCGCTGGACGCAGTCGCTTGCGGTCGTGGCTGCGCTGGGCAGCGGAGGAAACCGCGCTGCAATCATCGAGGCTGCTCGAAACGCTTCTCGGGGCGCGGAGCCATTCGAAAAGGATGGCGTCGTCTGGGTTGGCCACATCGGGCTAGAGTTCGGACCGAGCGGTCACCTGAGTTGAGGTGGTGCGGGCATGGTCGTAGCAAATAACGCGATTGCCAGCCTAACAACGCGTTCGAGCTGACCGTGAGGCATCGTGGGCCGCGTCTTCCCGCGGCACGGTCGTGGCCGGCCGCTCAACTAGGTCGTTAGACGTCGTTCCGTGGCTTCGGCGAACATAGCGGATATGCTATACTGCGGTTGTGGCTTGGTCCGTCAACTTCTACAGCGCCCGCGTCGAGGCGGAGATACTCGGCCTCGCGCCAGGGTTTGTGGCCCGGTTCATCCGTTACGCGGAGCGCTTGGAGTTGTTCGGTCCAGACCTGGGAATGCCGCATACCCGCGCCATGGGTGGCGGTTTGTTCGAACTCCGGATCAAGGCCGCGGAGGGAATTGCGCGCGTCTTCTATTGCACGGTCGTCGACCGCCGCATCGTGATTCTTCATCAGTTCACGAAGAAGACCGACAAAACACCGCTCAAGGAGCTCGAGATCGCGCGGCGACGAATGAAGGAAATCCTATGACGCAACAGCCTCAAGCAATTCAAGCGCCGCGCCCTCGCGCGACCCGATGTGCAGAGCGGCCTACGATGCGTCCTCCGAGGAGTTTGCCTTTCTCGACGAGGTGCTCAAGGCTCGTGCCGAATCAGGCCTCACCCAAGCGGAGGTCGCCGCACGAGTCGGTACGACTCAATCGGCAATCGCGCGGCTGGAATCAGCCGAGCCGAAGCATTCACCCGTCCATCGCGACTCTTCAAAAGTACGCCAAGGCATTGGGTTACACCGTGGAGTTGCGACTGGTGAAGGAACGACGTCTAACAACGCGTTCGAGCGGACCGGGAAAGACCGTGGGCCGTGGGAGCGCGCTCGAGGAAATGATGCGCGCCCCCGGCACGGTCATCGTGGCCGGCCGCTCAACTAGGTCGTTAGACATGCATTGAAGAGAGACAAAGTGAACGTTGCCCATGGCAAATGGTCGAGAGCCAAGCTGCATCATTTGCGCCAATTTCGTTCATCGTGGGCCCGCTGTTCGCGATCCACTGGCGAGTGCGGCTGCCGGTTGCATCGCGTCGCCTTGCCCATGGCGGAGACCAACCAATTGTTGATCTGTCGCGAATGGGTAGATCGCAAAACCCAGGACCGCCTAGTTACATGGCGCACCGAGGCAAAGTACGCGCCGGGAATCCTCTACGCCTATCCGAGCATCTACACCCCAAGCCACCGAGAGCTTCGCCAAATCAATCAGCTTCCTCCGCATTCGAGAGATCACCAATGATGTCTAACAACGCGTTGGAGCTGCCCGTGAGTGCATCGTGGGCCGCGTCTTTCCGCGGCACGGTCATCGTGGCCGGCCGCTCAACTAGGTCGTTAGATGTGCATCGCAGAGCAGTGCCTATTCCACGGCAGCGTCGAGCCATGCGCAGCGATGTCGTTGAGCCCGAGCCGATGCGCATGGCTCGACGCAATCAGCATGACGCATCTGGCTGATCGCGGACTGGATTCGGGACGCCGCATGCTTCGAGGGCTTACGGTCGAGGTTGAGGTCTGCGCAGAACTACGGCGCGTCGAGCAGTCGTATGCCTGCTATCGGCGTCGCGTGTGCGGCTACATCTTCGGGCCAACTGGCCGATATCCAGCATGCGACAATGGCAACCGATCGTGGAAAAGCCGTCTCGCGCCGTACTTTGAAATGCGATCCGCCAGAGTTCGACGCAGCATTACGTTCGAGCTCACGATACTGCGACTTCGCGAGCTAATCACGCGGCCATGTCGCGCGTGGCAGTGAACAGCGCGACGGCCTCGCTTCGCGATCCGCGCAAGCATCATCCGTACGGCTCGGTCGATGCCATCGAGCGTTCGAAAGCAATGGCGTGGCAGACGCATCGCCGAGCGATGCAAACGTCGGTGAGGTCGATGCAATCTAACAACGCGTTGGAGCCGTCCGTGAAACATCGTGGGCCGCGTCTGGCCGCGGCACGGTCATCGTGGCCGGCCGCTCAACTAGGTCGTTAGACATCATCGATGACGAGCACGATGATGCGAACGTGTCATTGCGCACAGTCGGCAAGTCGATCTGCGTCGCGAAGTGCGCCGTTCTGGGTGTCTTGCGCGTCGTGACAGTGCAAGCCTGCGGACGGCGCGCATCGGCGAGTCCTATGAGCCTCATTGGAGCATTCGCTATCGCGATGCATCGGCGGTGATCGCCGCAGTCACATCTGGACATCGTCGGGCGCCATGGCTACGGAGCGTTGGGCTCATCGCCAGTTCTGAGTCGAACGATAGCTGCGGCGACCGTCGGAATGAGCGTGATGTCTAACAACGCGTTGGAGCTGTCCGTGAAATATCGTGGGCCGCGTCTTCCCGCGGCACGGTCATCGTGGCCGGCCGCTCAACTAGGTCGTTAGGCATCATCGCGACAGCGACTGCCATGCTGTAGAAGTAGGCATTGCGCATCGAGACTCGTGCGTCGACAACAGGTCGCGAGCGCGTCCGTGGAATCGTGAAGCGATACGAGACGTGGAGCTCGCGGCGACGTCCGGCCATCGACGCCTGGCTCATCAAGGTTGCAACGAGACTTGGCGGATCGAGTGCGAACAGCGATCGATCCCCTGGGCTATCCAGTCGCGGCATCACTCGCATCGTGCGGACTGGGACGTTGTTCCAAGTCGCGATCACGCGACGACATCGGAGCCTTGATCGAAGACTTCGTCACGCCAGGAAGCGAGCGCCTGTGAGCGTCGGGGAATCTGTTCGGATTCTTCGCGAGCTCCAGGAGCTGAGCCAGAACCAGCTGCCGAGGCATCGGGCATTCCCAGGCGACGATCTCCGCGATCGAAAACGATCGAGTTCGCTGGCGAGAGCGCGCCAAGGTCGCTGGCCCGTGCGCTGCAAATGTCATCCAGGCGATGTTGGTATTCACCGGGGTGGACGCATGAGTGAAGCTGCCTAACAACGCGTTGGAGCTGTCCGTGAGTCATCGTGGGCCGCGTCTTTCCGCGGCACGGTCATCGTGGCCGGCCGCTCAACTAGGTCGTTAGGCGGCGAAGCGAGATGGGGCCGCAATGACGATTGACGATGCGACGGAGCAAGCCCTGGAAGATCGCGGGCCACGTCTCTGGGCGGCCGATGCAAGCCGCTTTGGAAGGAGTGCGGTCGTCGAACTGATGACGCGGCCGCAGCCGGTGACCATTCCGATGGTCGCGCTCTTCGCGATCATTCCCATCTATCTCTACATAGGTGTATTGGTGCATGGCGGGATCGTGCACGCACCCGAGCTTGCGTTGGACCGGGCGGTACCCGTGCAACCCGAGTGGTCGGTGATCTATGGATCACTCCTTCTCGCCGCGCTTCTGCCGGTATTCGTCGTGCACCAGCAGGAGTTGGTTCAACAAACCGTTCTCGCCTATCTGACGGTGTGGCTATTTTCATATGTTTGCTTCCTTGCGTATCCGACAATCGGTTCGCGGCCCTCGAAACTCATCGGAGAAGGCTTCTTTGTCTGGGCGCTGCACGTAATCTACTCGTCCGACGTGCGATACAACTGCCTTCCATCTCTCCACGTCGCGCAATGTTTCCTGGCCGCGCTGACCTGCTATCGCGTGCACCGCGGGGTTGGAGCCGCCGCCCTCGTCTGGGCCTTCCTCGTGGGACTATCGACCCTGTACACGAAACAGCACTACCTACTAGACGTTATCGCCGGCATGCTCCTCGCCTACGTGGCGTACGTCACGTTTCTGCGCAGTTATCCCCGCGAAGACGTTCCCGAGGGCGAGCGTCGCCTCGCACCGGCCCTCGCGCTGGGCGCGGCCGGGGTTTATGCGCTCATTGTTGCCGGCCTTTGGATCGTGTACGCGATCAGCGCGCCTGATAGGCCGATGAAAGTCGGAAGCGAAAAGGTCACACGGACGGAGGATTCGCCGTCTAACAACGCGTTCGAGCGGACCGTGGCGCATCGTGGGCCGCGTCTGGCCGCGGCACGGTCATTGTGGCCGGCCGCTTTACTCGGTCGTTAGACCGCATCCGACGCACCGAGTAGAATTACTCATCACCTCAGGAACCTGCCATGACCCACCTGCTCGAGAAGGCTCTCGGCGAAGTTGCAAAGCTGCCCGCGTCCGAACAAGACGCGGTGGCAGCGCTCGTCCTGGAGGAGCTCGCGTCGGAGAAGCGCTGGTCGGAATCCTTTGCGAGGTCGCAGGACGCCCTTGCGAAGCTCGCGGAAGAGGCTTTATCCGAACACGCGGCGGGCCGTACCAAGCCTCTCTAGTTCGTGCAGTCGCACACCACGAAGCAGTTCCGCGACCTTCTCGATGCGGCACCTGCTGACGTTCGCGACAAAGCCAAGGCAGCCTACGCACTCTGGGCCGCAAACCCGAGTCATCCCTCGCTCCGGTTCAAGAAGGTGCATGCATCCCTGCCGATCTACTCTGTCCGCATCGACCTCGACTGGCGAGCGGTGGGTGTCCTTCGCGAGGGCGGCATTGTTTGGTTTTGGGTCGGGCCTCACCGCGAATACGAGAAGCTCCTTGCGAAGGGATAGCAGGATGCGGTCTAACTACGTGTTGGAGCGGACCGTGAGGCAGCGTGGGCCGCGTCTGGCCGCGGCACGGGCATCGTGGCCGGCCGCTCAACTCGGTCGTTAGGCGTCATAAATGGAGCAATGGATCAGCGCCGTCACGGATATGGCGATTTGGGCGGGGGC
>CAVWUN010000017.1:0-119851 GCA_963758215.1 uncultured beta proteobacterium
TCGCGTACGGGTGGCGCCGCGCCAGATCCGGCGCGCGGCCTCGAGCCGGTGCTGCGGCGTTTCGAATTGCGCCTGCTCCAGGAAGTGGGCTTCGCGCTCGAGCTGGCGCGCGAAGCCGAGACGCACGCGCCGATCGCGGCCGAGCGCGAGTACTGGTACGTGGTCGAGCGTGGCGCGATACCCGCGCCCGAGCGCGGCGACGCACCGGCCAACGCGGTGCGCCTGCGCGGCCTCACGCTGCTCGACCTGTATCGCGGACGCCTCGACGATCCCCTGACGATCGCGCAGTCGAAGCAGTTGATGCGGCTGCTGATCAACCATTCGCTCAACGGCCAGGAGCTCGCGACGCGCGCATTGATGCGCGACCTCCAGCGCCTCGACGATCCCGCCTGAGCCGCGGGGAGATTCCAGCGGGCGCGAGCTCCGCTACTTCCGTCTTGCCCTGATTGTCGCCGCGCCCAGCGCGCCGAGCAGCAGCGCCGTGAGGACCAGCGCCCATTGTCCCAGCGCCGGAACCGGCTGCTCGCCGGCGACCGACGCGGGAGACACCGCAGCCCCGAACGCGATCGCGTCGGTATCGTTGGGCAGTGCGCCGATGTCGGTCACCGCGCCCGTGGCGGTGTTGATCGTGACGAGGTGGGTAGTGGCCACGCCGCCGTTGTTGCTGTTCACGGCGTAGAGCGTGGCCCCGATGAAGGTCATCGAGTTCATCGACGCCGGTTCCGGGGCGCCGGTGAGCGCCGGGCCCGCCGTTCCCGCGCCGGTGGTGGTATTCACGGTGTCGAGCGTGCCGCCCGCGCCGGTGACCGAGACGACCGCCGTCCCCCCGGCGTTGATGGCGATGCCGCCCCCGTCGTGCCCCCGAGGCCCGCATTGCCCAGGGAGGTGGCCACGCCCGTGCCCAGGTCGACCGTCGAGATTCCCCCGGTTGGCTGCTGCCACGCGAAAAGCACCCCCGCGGCATTGAACGCGATGTCCGAGGCCTGGAGCCCGCCCGATGCGCCGATGAGGGTCGCCGCGCCGGTCGTGGGGTCGATGAGGAAGAGGCTGCGCGGATCGGTGCCTCCGCCCCCCGACACGGCGTACATGAGGCCGGTGACGGGGCTGATGGCGAGCCCCGTGATGCTCTCCACGCTGGCGCCCTTGAGGATCGGTCCCACCAGGGTGGCGGCGGCCGCGGCCTGGTTCACCGTGAAGAGCTGGCCATTGACGCCGTTCGAGCCCGTCGCGACGTAGAGCGTCTGTGCCGAAGCGGCGCCGCAGGCGATCAGGGCGAGACCGGCGATCAGACGGGTGATGCGTGCGCGCATGCTCATTCTTGTTGTTCCTCTGGGGATTCCGCGCATCTTAACTTCGAACGGGCCTGCATGGCGAGATTTCTCGCCGTGGCGGCGGCCGGGGTAAAATTCGCCCTCTCCTGCGATCGTGCGGGACCTCCCACCAGGACTCGCCGTGATCGAGCTGGGCGTCAACATCGACCACATCGCCACCATCCGCCAGGCGCGGCGCACCTACGAGCCGGACCCGGTGTGGGCGGCGGTCGAGGCGCACCTGGGCGGTGCGGACGGCATCACCGTGCACCTGCGCGAGGACCGGCGCCACATCCAGGACGAGGACGTGCGCCGGCTGCGCGAGCTCACGCACATCAAGTTGAACCTCGAGATGGCGGCCACCGACGAGATGGTCGCGATCGCGCGCAGGATCGCGCCCGAGATGGCGATGCTGGTGCCCGAGGGGCGCGAGGAGATCACCACCGAAGGCGGCCTGGACATCGTGAGCCGGGAGGCGCGCCTCAAGGCCGCGGTGGCGAAGCTTTCCGACGCGGGCATCGTGGTGAGCGTGTTCATCGATGCGGAGCTCGCGCAGGTGGAGGCGGCGGCGCGCATCGGCGCGAAGGTCTGCGAGATCCATACCGGGCCCTACGCGCACGTGTTCCATTCGAAGGGGCGCGACGCGGAAAGCGCGCCGGTCATGGCCGAGCTCGCCAAGATCCGCAGCGCCGGCGAGGCGATCCGCGCCCTGGGCATGCGGTTCAACGCGGGACACGCGTTGAACTACGTGAACGTGGAGCCCGTGGCGGCGCTGCCCGGGGTGCGCGAGCTGCACATCGGGCACGCGATCGTGAGCCGAGCCGTGTTCATCGGCATGCGCGAGGCGGTGCGCGAGATGAAGGCGCTCATGACGGGCGCACGGAGCGCGCGGTGATCGTGGGCATCGGCACCGACGTGTGCTCGGTCGTGCGCATCGCGCGCGTGCTCGAGCGCCACGGCGAGCGCTTCGTGCGGCGCATCCTCACGCCCCAGGAGCGTCCCCGCTACGAACGCACCCACGACAAGGCCGGGCACCTCGCCAAGCGCTTCGCCGCGAAGGAGGCCTTCTCGAAGGCGATCGGCACCGGCATCCACGCGCCGTTCACCTGGCACAGCATCTCGCTGGGGCGCGATGCGCGCGGCAAGCCGCTCATCGTCCCGGGCGAGGCGATGGCGCGCCACCTGGAGCTGCTCGGCGTCACCGGCTCGCACGTCTCGCTCACCGACGATCACGACGTGGCGATGGCCTTCGTGGTCCTCGAGGGAGCGGTGCGCCCGGAGGAATCGCGGCCATGAGGCTGGGGCCGGTGATGGTGGACGTCGCGGGCCTCGAGCTCACGCCCGACGACCTCGAGCGGCTGCAGCATCCGCAGGTGGGCGGCGTGATCCTCTTCGCGCGCAACTTCGCCGCGCCCCTGCAATTGATCCAGCTCGCGCAATCGATCCGCGAGCTGCGCACGCCGCACCTGGTCATCGCGGCGGACCAGGAGGGCGGGCGCGTGCAGCGCTTCCGCCACGGCTTCACGCCGATCCCCGCCATGGCGCAGCTGGGCAAGCTCTGGGACCACGATCCCGCGCAGGCCCTCGCCGCCGCGCGCGGCTGCGGCTTCGTGATCGCGAGCGAGCTGCAGGCGCACGGCGTGGACTTCAGCTTCACGCCGGTGCTCGACGTCGACTACGGCGAATCGAGCGTGATCGGCGATCGCGCGCTGCATCGCGACCCGAACGTGATCGCGGTGCTCGCCGAGGCGCTGCAGGCGGGACTGAACGCCGCCGGGATGACGAGCGTGGGCAAGCACTTCCCGGGGCACGGCTACGTGCGCGCGGACTCGCACCTCGAGGTGCCGGTGGACGACCGCACGCTGGCCGAGATCTCGGCCTCCGACCTGGTGCCGTTCCAGCGCCTCGCGCGCTCGGGCATGGGCGGCATGATGCCGGCGCACGTGGTCTACCCGAAGGTGGACGCGAAGCCCGCGGGATTCTCGGGCGTGTGGCTGCAGAAGATCCTGCGCGAGAAGCTGGGCTTCCAGGGCCTCATCTTCTCCGACGACCTGTCGATGGAAGGGGCGAGCACCGCGGGCGGGGTGATGGCGCGCGCCAACGCGGCGTTGAACGCCGGCTGCGACATGGTGCTGCTGTGCAACGATCCGCGCGCGCAGGATTCGCTGCTCGAGGGCCTCGAGCGCCGCCCGGTGGCGCCGACGCTCGCCAAGCGCCTCGAGCGCATGCGCGGGCGCTCCATCTCCGATCCCGCGCTCAAGGCGAACGCCGCGTACCTCGCGGCCACCGAGAACCTCGCGCGCGTCCGCTCCGCATAGTCCGAAGCCCGTGTCCCAGCCGACCTTCGATTCCGCGGAGCTGCTCGCGGGACTGCCCAATCTTCCCGGCGTCTACCGCTTCAGGAACCTGGCGGGCGAGGTGATCTATGTCGGCAAGGCGGGCAATCTCAGGAAGCGCGTCGCCTCGTACTTCCAGAAGAACCTCGCGAGCCCGCGCACGGCGCTGATGGTCTCCCAGATCGCGGGCGCCGAGACCACGGTCACGCGCACCGAGGCCGAGGCGCTGCTGGTCGAGAACAACCTCATCAAGAGCCTCTCTCCGCGCTACAACGTCCTGTTCCGCGACGACAAGAGCTACGGCTACATTCTCGTCACCGGCCACGAGTTTCCGCAGATCCGCTTCTACCGGGGCGCCCACCAGAAGGGCAACCGCTACTTCGGGCCGTTCCCGAGCGCGTGGAGCGTGCGCGAGACCATCGGGCACCTGCAGAAGATCTTCCTGCTGCGCACCTGCGACGACACGGTGTTCGCGCACCGCTCGCGTCCCTGCCTGCTGCACCAGATCCGCCGCTGCTCGGGCCCCTGCGTGGGCCTCGTGACCCCGGAGCAGTACGAGCGCGACGTGCGCCACGCCGAGCAGTTCCTCGAGGGCAAGGAGAGCGACGTGGTCGAGGAGCTCACCAACAAGATGCATGCGGCCGCCGAGGCGCGCCGCTACGAGGAAGCCGCCCATCATCGCGACCAGATCCGCATGCTGCAGCGCATCCTCTCCGGCCAGGCCGCGGAGAGCACGGCGGCGGGCGACGTGGACGTGGTGGCCGCCGTCGAACGCGAGGGCACCTGGTGCGTGACGCTCGCCATGGTGCGCGGCGGCCGGCACCTGGGCGATCGCAGCTTCTTCCCGCACAACGCAGCGGGCAGCGATGCGCCCACGGTGGTCGAGGCGTTCCTCACGCAGCACTACGCGCAGCAGCCGGTGCCGGGGCGCGTGGTGTGCGACGCGGTGGAAAGTCCCGCCGCGCTGGAGGAGCTGCTCGCGGGCCTGGCGGGAAGGGCGGTCAAGCTCGTCACGCGCCCGATCGGAGAATCGCGCACCTGGCTCGACATGGCGCGGCGCAACGCCGGACTCGCCCTCGGCCAGCGCCTGTCCGCGCTCGCAACACAGGAGGTGCGCGTCGCCGCACTGCAGGAATTCCTCGGGGCCGACTCGCCGATCCAGCGCATCGAGTGCTTCGACGTGAGCCACACGATGGGCGAGGCGACGGTCGCCTCGTGCGTCGTGTACGACCACGGCGCGATGCAGAACTCGGAGTACCGGCGCTACAACGTGAAGGGCGTGGAGCCGGGCGACGACTACGGCGCCATGCGCTATGCGCTCGACGTGCGCTACCGCAAGCTCGCCGACGGCGAGGGCAAGACCCCGGACCTGATCCTGATCGACGGCGGGCTGGGGCAGCTTAACGCCGCGCAGGCCGCGATGGCCGACCTGGGGCTGCACCACCTGCGCATGATCGGCGTGGCCAAGGGCGTGGAGAGGAAGCCCGGGCTCGAGCAGCTCTTCGTCGCCGGCGAGGGCGAGCCGCGCCGGCTGCCGCCGGATCACCCGGCGCTGCACCTGATCCAGCAGGTCCGCGACGAGGCGCATCGCTTCGCGATCACCGGCCACCGCGCCCGGCGCGGCAAGGCGCGCACCGCTTCACGGCTGGAGGAGATCAACTCCGTGGGCCCCACCCGCCGCAAGCGCCTGCTCGAGCATTTCGGCGGGCTGCAGGGCGTGATCGCCGCGAGCATCGACGACCTCGCACGCGTCGAGGGCATCAGCCGTACACTTGCGGAGCGCATCTACCAGGAGCTCCATTAAGTGCCGGTGCGGTTCAACTTTCCGCTGTTCCTCACGTGGCTGCGCATCGTGGCGATTCCGCTCTTCGTGGCGGTGCTCTACATTCCTGAGGACTACATCTCCGAGCACGCCGCCAACGTGATCTCGATGTGGATCTTCATCGCCGCGGCCGTGACCGACTGGGCCGACGGCTGGCTCGCGCGGCGCTGGAACCAGACCACGCCGTTCGGCGCCTTCCTCGACCCCGTCGCCGACAAGCTGATGGTGGCGGCGGCCCTCATCGTGCTCACGGAGAAGGGCATCGTCGATCCGTTCGCCTCGCTCATCATCATCGGGCGCGAGATCACGATCTCGGCGCTGCGCGAATGGATGGCGCACATCGGCAAGTCGAAGAGCGTGGCGGTGAACATCCTGGGCAAGGTGAAGACCGTCTCGCAGCTCGTGGCGATCCCGTTCCTGCTCTACAACGGCGTGCTCTTCGGCATCCACACCAACCCGGTGGGGCGCGTGCTCATCTGGATCGCCGCGGTGATCACGCTGCTCTCGATGGGCGTGTACCTCAAGTCGGCCTGGGCCTCGGAGCGCGCGCCGAAGTAGGTTTCGCCCCGGCGGCGCCTTACTTCTTCTTCGGCGCGAACGCGAGCTGCAAGGCGCCGGAATCGAATCCCGGCGTGCCCTCGCCGCTGGTGGCATAGCGGTAGAGCGCCGCTTCGTAGATGCCGACCAGCGCGGCCTGCACGAGGCCCGTGATGCCGATCGCGAGCGCCGCCACGGCGAACGTGGCGCCGATCAGGTAGAGGTTCTGCGTGGTGAAGGCCCCGAACACGAGGGCGATCCCGCACAGGATCACGGCGAGGTAGATGAACCCGAAGGCGGTGGCGATGCCCACCTGCCCGATGACGTTTTCGCCCCAGGTCTTCTTCAGCAGCGCGGCGCTTTCCTTCACCACCTCGATCGGCCCCACGTCCTGCGCGACCAGCACCGGCACGGCGAGGTAGGTCGCGATCGACCAGCCCATGCCCAGGAGGCCCACGACGAAGCGGCCCACGAAGCCGACCCGTTCCTGGATCGCGCGCAGGATCATGCCGACCGTGGCCGCGATCGCCGCGTAACCGGCGATGACGACGATCTTGGACGTTGCGATGCGCAGGCCGTCACCGAGCGTCGGGCTGCCTCCGTCCAGGCGCATCAGCGCGGCGCCCACCAGCGCGGCGTTGAAGAAGAAGATCACGAAGTACTCGCAGAAATAGAACAGGAACGCGACCACGTAGAAGGCTGGCGAGCCCTTGGCCCCGCGCACCACGTCGAAGCCTCCCAGCCCGATGACGGGGAACGCGAAGGCCGCGACGACGACCACGAGGGCGGCCAGCGAGATCAGCGGGAAGAGCAGCAGCTCCTTGTCCTGCTGGAGCACCGAGGCGCTCGCCTTGACCAGTGTCCAGCTGCGCGAGAGTCGATCGAACATGGCGGTTTCCCCTTGCGAGTACGTCGTGGGTCGGGGCAGCGGCGCCATTGTGCAGGAAACCGCGGCGGTTGATGCAAGGGCCGGAAAACGCTACAATTTCAAGCTTCATCGCGGCAGTAGCTCAGTTGGTAGAGCGCAACCTTGCCAAGGTTGAGGTCGAGAGTTCGAGACTCTTCTGCCGCTCCAGTATTCGCGGGGGAAATCGGCATCCGGTTTCCCCCGTTCCGCGTCAGGGCCCCCGGCGTTATCCTCACGATGTCCGCGCGGGCGGGGTGGCAGAGTGGTTATGCAGCGGCCTGCAAAGCCGTGTACGCCGGTTCGATTCCGACCCCCGCCTCCACGTCCTCGATAGCGAACGGGCGTACTTCCACGCCGCCACCATGGGCGGCGCGGAAGAGCGCGAGACTCACCCGAGATCGAAGCGGTCGGCGTTCATGACTTTCGCCCATGCGGCGACGAAGTCCTGGACGAACTTCTCCTTGTTGTCATCCTGCGCATAGACCTCGGCATAGGCTCGAAGCACCGAGTTGGATCCGAAGACCAGATCCACCCGGGTCGCCGTCCATTTGACCTTGCCTGTCCTGCGCTCGCGGACTTCATACAGGTTGTTGCCCGCCGGCTTCCACAGGCAGGCCATGTCGGTCAGGTTGACGAAGAAGTCATTCGTCAGCGCCCCTTCCCGGTCGGTGAACACGCCATGCTTGCTGCCGCCGTGGTTCGTTCCCAGAACGCGCATGCCGCCGACCAGGGCCGTCATCTCATGAGCGGTCAGCCCGAGGAGTTGCGTGCGGTCGAGCATCAGTTCTTCGGCGCTGACGGCGTAATCCTTCTTCAGCCAGTTGCGGTAACCATCGGCAACGGGTTCCAGCACGTCGAAGGAAGCGGCATCGGTCATCTTGTCCGTGGCATCCCCGCGACCTGGCGCAAACGGAACTGTGACGTCGAAACCAGCTGCCCGCGCCGCCTGCTCGATGCCCAGGTTGCCGGCCAGAACGATGACATCGGCCACGCTCGCCCCCGTCTGGGCCGCAATGCCCTGCAGAACCGCCAGGATTTTGGCCAGACGGGCGGGCTCGTTGCCTTCCCAGTCCTTCTGCGGCGCCAGGCGGATGCGCGCGCCGTTCGCGCCGCCACGCATGTCGGAGCCACGGAAGGTGCGTGCGCTGTCCCAGGCCGTCGACACCATTTCGCCGATCGTGAGTCCGCTGGCCGCGATCTTCGCCTTGATGGCAGCGACGTCATAGTCTCTGCGGCCTTTGGGCACCGGATCCTGCCAGATCAGATCCTCCCTCGGAACGTCCGGGCCGATGTAGCGAGCCTTCGGCCCCATGTCGCGGTGGGTCAGCTTGAACCAGGCCCGTGCGAAGACCTGCGACAAGTAATCCGGGTCCTTGTGGAACCGCTCCGCGATCTTGCGGTAGGCCGGGTCCATCTTCATGGCCATGTCGGCATCGGTCATGATCGGGCTGCAGCGGATCGAGGGATCCTCGACATCCACGGGCTTGTCTTCTTCCTTGATGTCGATGGGCTGCCACTGCCAGGCGCCGGCCGGGCTCTTCTTCAGCTCCCAGTCGTAGTTGAGCAGCAGATTGAAATAGCCGTTGTCCCACCGCGTCGGGTGTGTAGTCCAAGCGCCTTCGAGGCCGCTGCTCACGGTATCGCGACCAATGCCGCGCGTGGTGTGATTCATCCAGCCGAGGCCCTGCTCTTCGACATCCGCTCCTTCGGGGCTCGGACCGAGAAGCGAGGCATCGCCATTTCCGTGGCACTTGCCGACCGTGTGGCCTCCCGCAGTCAGCGCAACGGTTTCTTCGTCGTTCATGGCCATGCGGGCGAAAGTCACGCGAACGTCCTGTGCTGTCCGCAGCGGGTCCGGCTTGCCGTTCACGCCTTCGGGGTTGACGTAGATAAGGCCCATCTGCACGGCGGCCAGTGGGTTCTCCAGCGTCTCGCGGCTGTCGCCCTCATAGCGGCTCGCGCCCAGCCATTCCTTCTCGGACCCCCAGTAGACGTCCTTTTCAGGATGCCAGATGTCCTCGCGGCCGAAACCGAAACCGAAGGTCTTCAGGCCCATCGACTCATAGGCCATGGTGCCTGCGAGGAGGATCAGATCGGCCCAGCTGATCTTGTTGCCGTATTTCTTCTTGATGGGCCAAAGCAGCCGACGCGCCTTGTCGAGGTTTGCGTTGTCCGGCCAGGAGTTGATCGGAGCGAAGCGCTGGTTCCCCGTTCCACCGCCCCCACGGCCGTCAGCGGTGCGGTAAGACCCCGCCGAGTGCCAGGCCATGCGGATCATCAGACCGCCGTAATGACCCCAGTCCGCAGGCCACCAGTCCTGGCTGTCGGTCATCAGGGCCTGCAGGTCCTTCTTGAGCGCCTCGAAGTCCAGTTTCCTGACCTCGTCGCGATAGTTGAAGGCCTTCCCCATCGGGTTGGTCTTCGTGTCGTGCTGGTGCAGGATGTCGAGATTCAATGCATTGGGCCACCACTGCATATTCGACATGCCGGCCGACGTGGCGCCACCATGCATTACCGGGCACTTCCCGGCAGTGTTCTTGGCATCTCCATCCATGGCGATCTCCTTTGGTAGGGCGACGGCTGCATCGAGACGTCCGCCCAACTCAAGCGGGCCTCATTGCAATTATTCGAGGAATCAGCCCTGCCCGATTGATATCCATCAAGACTGCTCGCCACGAACAGACCTTCTACGGCGCGCACTGGCCCGTGGCACTCGGGGCAAGATCAGGGTGCGCAGCTCAGGGCCTGAGATCCTCGAGCATGCCCACCAGGTCGTCGGCGTGCTCCTCTTCCATCGCGAGGATGCCTTCCATCATGCGCCGCGTCGTCGAGTCGCGTTCGCCGAGGTACTCGATCATCTCGCGGTAGCTGTCGATGGCGATGCGCTCGGCGACCAGGTCTTCCTTGATCATGTCGAGCAGGCTCTTGCCCTCGACGTACTCCGCGTGGCTGCGTGAGAGCAGTCCCTGCGGATTGAAGTCCGGCTCGCCGTTGAGCTGCACGATGCGCGCCGCGATCTGGTCGGCGTGCTGCTGCTCCTCGTTGGCGTGCACCAGGAATTCGGCGGCCACGGCGTCCGCGTTGATGCCGGCGGCCATGAAGTGGTGGCGCCGGTAGCGCAACACGCACACGATCTCCGTGGCGAGCGCCTCATTCAGGAGCTTCACCACCGTCGCGCGGTCCGCGCGATAGCTGGAGGTCACCGCGCCGTGCTCGATGTGCTTGCGTGCACGTGCGCGAAGCGTCTTGATGTCGGTGAGGAAGGGCTTCGTTTTCATGGTCCACCTGTCTCGGTCGGGCATTCATCGCCCTCAATTGAGCGCGCCACGAGTGGATTTGTAAAATTGGTTCTGCATATCGTGCTCATGATTCCTGCCAATCGTCGACCCTGCTTACGCGTGTCCCGCTTCGCGCCGTCCGCGCCTGATGTGCAGCGCGAGCCAGTACGGAAGCAGGACCCCGGCCGCGACATGGCTCCAGCGCAGGAAGGGGATCGCGCTTTCCGTGGCGACGTAATAGAGTCCGAGTCCGGTGAGCGCGAGGATGGCGATCGTCGCAAGCAGCCAGAAGCCCGCGCTGCGCAGCGTCGGAACGCGCCATCCCGTACGCATGTGGGCGTGTCCGACCAGCGCATAGCAGAACAATGCCGCGTACGCAGCGACGCCATGCGCGGCGAGCAGCGGTCCCGCAAGCGGATGTGGGGCCGGCGTGGGCTCGCCCGGCGGCGCGAGCGCGTAGGCGACCGCGAGCCACGAGGCGCCGGAAGCGACCAACAGGATCGTCAATGCGTAGATCGCGCGGCGATGCCATCGAGGCAGGCGGTTGTGCAGGCGATGGCCCATCGCCGCTCAAGCTGCGCACGCCAACGGCAGGCGCAGGTTTGCCGTCGAGGCAGCGCAAGTCGTGTGTGCGCGCAGGCCGCCATCGCGAACGTCGAGATCAAAGGCATGCGCGCCATGGCGAGCCAGGATTGCCGCAGCTCGGGCGCGGTCCAGCGCGACCACCTTGGTCAATGCATCGGCGATCGCGCACGTGGGGGCGGCGACGGTGACGCTGCCGCCAAAGCCGCGCAGGCGACGCGACCGAGGATCCACCAGGCCGCCGACCGCACCGCGGAAGTAATCGGCCGACGTCGCGACGGCGATGTCCCGGCCCTCGAGCAATGACACAGCGAGCGCGGGGTTCGCTGGATGACGCACGCGCATCGGCATCCATGCATCGCAGCCGAACACGCGCAGGTCGCCGCCGGCGTTGACGAGGCCGGCGCCGGCCCCCGCAGCGCGCAATGCGGCCACGGCACGATCGACTGCGTAGCCCTTTGCGATGCCGCCGAGGTCGAGGGCGACCGGCACCGCGGCGCGCACGCGGCAGCCCGTCTCGAGCCGCAGCGCTTGCGTGCGGCGGCAGCCGGCACCGTCCCCGGCCGCGTGCGCGGGCAGCAAGCCCCGGCGCGCGAAGACCGGTGCCACGGAAATGTCGAACAGCCCCGAGCTTTCTCGCGCGAGGCGCAATGCAAGCTCGAGCACCGCGTGGGTGTCGGGATCGACCGTGACCGCGCGGAGATGCGCCTGCCGGGCGATGCGCGCGAGGTCGCTCGCCGGATCGTGCGCGCTCATCTTGCGGTGCACATGCGCGATCGCCGCGAACGCCGCGGCGAAGCGCGCGTCGGTCGCGTCCGCGGCGGGCAGCGAGACCTCGACCAGCGTGCCGAGCCACGGTTGCGCGCGCGTGATCCAGCGTCAGCGGCCGGCGAGGAGCGCATGGAGCGCAAGCAGGCGGCGCACGCCGTCGGTGACGTGGCGGCAGGAAAGCGTGGCCCCGGAGATGTTGGCGATGTCGCGGCTGATTTCCACCGGGTCGGCGGCGGTCTTGCCGGCGAACTGCGCGCGCCAGCGCTCGTTGCGGATCTCCCAGCCGTGCGTTTCCCGGTAGTCGAGCACGTCGAGCGCGCAGCACGCGCCCGGCGGAGTCGAGCGCCAGCGCATAGCCGATGTATTCCTGCTTGCCGATGACGGCATCGCGAAGAAGGTGCCGAGCACCTTGCCGCCGGCCATCGCACGCCAGACGCGCGGATCGCGCGCGCCCGGGCGGCTGCGCGACCGCCGCGAGGCGCGCGCGTGCATCCGCGTCGAGGTGACCGGGATCGGCACGAAGGCGGTCGCGTCCGGAAACGCGGCGCGCTGCGCGGCCTCGCACCGTCATGTATTCGGTCGCATGGACCGGCCGGAACGACGGCCAGCGCTGCCAGCGGCAGGAGCGCGCCAGCCGTCATTCACGATCGCCTCAGTAGTTGAGGCCGAGCCCGAGCTGGAAGCGATCGGCACTGGCGTGTCGACGCTGGAACCATTGGTAGTCGGCCTTGAACACGATGTCGGGCGTCAGGAAGAAGCTGGCGCCGAGGGTGGTCACGCCTTGCGTCGGCAGCGCGTCGGGCGTGAGGCCTTCCGCGAGCGTCGCATACTTCCAGCCCGGTGTTGAAGCGCTCGTAGCGCACGAACGGCACGAACTGGTAGTCGCCCTGCTGCCACGCGTACCACGCAGCCTGCGCGTACCACCCGATAGAAGTCCTGCGGCACCAGCGTTGGATTGCCGACGATGGTCTGGTTGTAGGGCGCGGTGTCGCTGATGTGGCCGCGCGCATAGAGGGCCAGAGGTCGAACGGCCCCGGCGTCCAGCGGGCGTGCGCCTCGGCCAGCGTCACGACCGCGTTCTGCGACGGGAAAGTCGGGCTGCTTCTGCCCCGCCTTGCCGGAAAAGACGCTGCCGCCCAGCAGCAACCCGGGATAGCCGCGCCAGTTGAGCGCCCCGTAGGCCGACAGGTTCGCGGCCTTGGCGAGCTGCAGTTCCTGATGGATGCTGCCCAGCGGCGATGCCTTGCCCTCGTCGCTGGCCGGGTCCCACTTGGCGAGGTTGAAGCCGGTCGTGATGCCGACGTCCCAGGTCAGGTCGAAGTCGGTGATGCCGGTGATGCCGATGCCGCCTTCGCGCCAGGTGGTCGGAATGATCGCCGTTTCGACGAAGTTGCGCGTGACGCCGAAGTATTGCGTCGGCTCGTGCGCGGTGTTGAGCATGTCCGGAGGGAATCAGGAACAGGCCCGCGCGGCCGGCGAGCTGCGGCGTGAACGAGCGCTCGACGTAGAACTGCTCGACCTCGGATTCGCCCTGGTCGTCGGCCGACGTGACCGCGTGCTCCCATTCGAATTCGGCCGCGAAGCGCGTCCTGTCGTCGAAGCGGTGGCCGATGCCGATGCACCGCGCGCGCCAGGTCGGCCTGGGTCTGCGACTGGTTGCGCGGATAGTTCTCGTAGTTGATTTCGCCGTAGCCGAAGAACGTGAGCGGCGACTCGGCGCCGTCCGCACACGGCGATCCCGGCGCCATCGCCTGCGGCACGGGACTCGCCCGCGTGGCGTCCTGTGACGCCCGCGCCACGCTTGCGGCGCGTGGCGTCGGGCGCGGCGCGGTGCGCAGGGCTGCCGGCGCGCGACGTCGGCGTCGCGGCCTGCGTCTTCAGCTTCTGCAGCTCGGCTGCAGCGCTTCGAGCTGCCGGCGAGCTGCTCGACGCGCGCGGCGAGCGCGGCTTCGTCGGCGCGCGCCGGCACCGCACGGCGGACAGCGCGACGAGCACGATGAAGCAGGGCGTCATGCGCATGGCATGGACTCCGGTCAGGGTTGGTAGCCGTCGGTGAGCGTGCCGAGGAATTCGACGACGAGGTCGACCTCGTCCGCGGTCAGCGCGGGCACCTCGCCGGGCTTGCGGTTGTAGGGCACCTCGGTCACGTTGACGTTGCCGCTGGTACTGCGGCGGCAGGTCGTCGAACTTGTCGCACGCTGCCGTCGGCATTGCGCGGATACCACTCCTCGGGATTGGTATCGCGGCGCACGTAGAAGCCGACGACGTCCTTGCAGCGTCTTGAAGCGCCCGTTGTGGAAATAGGGCGCGCGTGACCGCGACGTTGCGCAGCGTCGGCACCTTGAACGCGCCGCACAGGTCGGTGCGCTGGCGAGGTCGGTGCGGAAGGGTCCGCACAGGCCGAGGTCGAAGTACGCGCGGATCGGCGTTGGCGGGAATGTCGGGGTTGCGCGGCACGCCGATGTTGTCGTAGGTGAAGTCGGTGAACAGCGGCGGCGAGCCGTCGGCGCCGCGCCCGCTCGGGATGGCACGCGGCGCAATTGCCCTTCTCGGGATTGTTGAACAGCGCGAGTCCCTGCAGCTCGCGCGCGGTGAGCTGTCGCTCGTCCCGCGAGGAACAGGTCGTACTTGCTGTCGAACGGATGGAACCGCGGCGTCCTCGTTCTGGATATTGCGCGAGCGCGAAGCGCATGCCGGTCGAACGCGGCGTCGGCGTCGTCGAGGATGCCGGCGCCGAACACGCGGCGGAATTCCTCGGCGTAGGTCGCCGACTTGCAGCCGCACGATCACCTGCGTCGGCCGTGCCGTTGGCCATCTCGTGCGGCGGCGAGGAATGGGCGCTCGCGCCTGCTCGACCAGCGATTGCGCGCGGCCGTCGCGGTTGAAGCCGCCGGTCGGCGTGCCGTCCTTGTGCGAAGAAGAATGCGGGTGTCAAGTCGAGGTAGCGCAGCGACGGCGCATTGCGGAAGCCCGGGGTCGTCGAGCACCGCGCCCGCCGGCGGGCACGACGACGTCGGGATTGCCGGTGGCGTGCGCGTGCGCGGGTGCGTGGCAGGTCGCGCAGGACATCTGTCCGGAGGCCGACAGCGTCGCGTCGCTGAAGATCTTCTCGCCGAGCGCCGCAATCGCGCTGAGCGTCGTGGGCGCCTGTGCGTCGGTTCTGCCGGCACTGCCGCCGCAGGCCGCGAGCGGGCCCGCCAGGCAGGCCGCGGCGACCCAGCGCAGGGGCGATTGCGCCAAGGCCCGGATCGCGGCGCGCCGCGCCGTTGCCTTGACGGGAAGTGCTGCATGGAAACCGTGCTGCATAGCTCGCTCGCCTTCGTGACATCGATCGGCGCCGGAACGGGTCCGGCGAATCAACGACGCTGGCTTGCGGGCGGGGAGGACGCTCGATCGGGGGGGGGTCGAGCCTGCGCCGGCTGGCTGGGGAGTGCGCTTACTTGGTGAGGATCAATTTGCCGAAGCGGGTATGGCGCAGGAAGTAGAGGGTCTCGTTGTGCAGGATCGCGAGCTGCGAGCGGCCGGCGAGCAGGTTTTCGCTGGTGACGACGCGTGGCATGCCCGAGTCATCGCGCCCGCCCCGGTTCGCTCCGGAGTCTCTGCCGCGATGCTCGCCCGGCGGCTTATTCATCGGAGTGCATCTGCGACTGCTGGTAGTTCGCGATGCCGACCTTGTCGACCAGCTCGAGCTGGGTTTCGAGCCAGTCGATGTGATCTTCCTCGGAATCGAGGATGCGGCGAAAAAGGTCGCGGCTCACGTAATCGCCGCACGCTTCGCAGTCGGAAATGGCGGCCTTCAGGGCCGGGTGCGCGGCAAGCTCGAGCTTGAGGTCGCACGCGAGCGCCTCCTTCACGTTCTCGCCGACGAGCAGCTTGTGCAGGTCCTGCAGGTTCGGCAATCCCTCGAGGAAGAGGATGCGCTCGATCAGGCTATCGGCGTGCTTCATCTCGTCGATCGAGGCTTCGCGCTCCTGCTTTCCCAGGCGGGAAAATCCCCAGTGGTCGAACATCTTGGCGTGCACGAAATACTGGTCGATCGCGGTGAGCTCGTTCGTCAACACCTCGTTCAGCCGCTTGATGACCTTCGGATCCCCCTTCATCTAGTCGCCCCCCTGTGTGGAAGGCTCGGGCTCGCATGCCGCGGCGAGCTTCGCGACCGTCTCCTGCAGCAGCGCCTTTGCGCATGACGTGCAGCGGCCGCATCCGAGCCCGATGCCCAACTCGCGGGTCAGATCCTCGGGCGAGCGCGCGCCGGACTGCGCCGCCTGGACAATCTGGCGGTCGGTGATCGCGTTGCAGAGGCAGATGTACATTGCCCAGCTCCCTAGCCGACCTGGTGCCTGTAAGGCATTGATATGGCAATATGTTGTTGGGCTGCCGGGAGTCGCAAGCATGGTCAATTGGGTGCGCCACCCAAGCGGATTAGATATCCTGCCAGAATATAAACAAGAATACAAATCATTTCTGTTGGCATTTGTGCCCAATCGACCCCGGCGCGCGACTCGGGCATCCTTGACCCGTCACGATTGGGCGGCCATGGACACAAGCACGGTGACTCAGTGGCAGGAGAGCCTCTACCACGTCCTCAAGGCTGGAGGCGTGCGCCAAGTCGCCTACGTTCCGGACGCCGGGCACGCGCACCTCATCCGCCGCGTGCAGGCCGACCCCGGCATCCGCGGCGTCGTCCTCACCACGGAAGAGGAGGGCGTGGCGCTCGCCGCGGGCGCGTGGCTCGGCGGGCAGCGTGCGGTGCTGCTGATGCAAAGCAGTGGAGTCGGAAATTGCGTGAACATGTTCGCGCTGCTGCGCAGCTGCCGGTTCCCGTTTCTCGCGCTGGTCACCATGCGCGGTGAGTACGCCGAGTTCAATCCCTGGCAGGGGCCGATGGGCAGGAGCGCGCAGCAGGCCATGGAGCTCATGGGCATCGCCGTTCACCGGGTGTCCGACCCCGGCGAGGTGGCAGAGATGGTGGGTGCCGCGCTCGATGCCGCGTTCGAAGCGGGGGAGCAGGTGGCGGTGCTGCTCTCGCAAAGCCTCGTGGGGCGCAAGCAGTGGGAGCACGAGTGATGCGCGCCAAGCCGTGCGTCGATCGGCGTGCCTTCGTCGCGCGGCTCGTGCAGGGCATCCCCGAGGCCTTGATCGTCACCGGCCTCGGCTCGGCCACGTGGGACGTGTTCGCGGCGGGCGATCGCGACCGCAGCTTCTATCTCTGGGGCGCGATGGGCGGCGCGACTCCGCTCGGGCTGGGGCTCGCACTCGCGCAACCGGAGCGATCGGTGGTCGTGATCACGGGCGACGGCGAGCAGCTCATGGGCCTGGGAAGCCTTGCCACCGTCGGTGTCCAGAAGCCCGCGAACCTCACGATCGTGGTGCTGGACAACGGACGCTACGGCGAGACCGGCATGCAGCCCAGCCACACGGGCCTCGGCACGGACCTCGTGGCGGTGGCGAAGGGATGCGGCATCGAGGACGCGCTCGATGTCGTGACGCTCGAGGGCGCCGATGCGGTGGCGCAGCGCGTGCATTCCCGCCGCGCGACGGCCTTCGCAGTCGTGTCGATCAACGCTGACGAGCCTGCTCGGGCGCTGCCGTCGCGCGATGGGGTCTACCTCAAGAACCGGTTCCGCGCGCAGCTGGGCCTGCCCCCGTTCTAGTCAACCCGCGCCGGACAGCACCAGCTCCGCCCCCTTCTCGCCGATCATGATCGCGGCCGCGTTGGTGTTGGTGGAGACCATCTCGGGCATCACGGACGCATCGATCACCCGCAGCCGCTCGACGCCGCGCAGCCGCAGCGACGGGTCCACCACCGCAGTGCCGTCGCTGCCCATGCGGCAGGTGCCCACCGCGTGGAACACCGTTCCGCCCTTCTCGCGCGCGAAGTCCAGCAGCTCGCGATCAGCGCGTCGATCGGGACCTGGCCACACTTCGGCGTCGACGAGATCGCGAAACGCGGGCTGTGCGTAGATTTCCCGCAGCATCTTGAGGCCTGCGACCACCACCTTGCGATCGAGCTCCTCGGCGAAGTAGTTGGTCTCGATGCGCGGGGCGGCGAGGGGATCCGTCGAGACGATCTGCAGGCGTCCGCGCGACACGGGTCGGCACTGCGTGGCCGAAGCGGTGAAGCCCGAGTAGCGGTGCAGGGGATCGCCGGGCTTGTCGACCGAAAGCGGCATCACGTTGAACAGCACGTCGGCGCGATCGTCCGGGGCGTGCCCGGTCTTCGCCAGTCCGCCGACTTGTCCGGCACCCACGGTGAGCGGGCCGGAGTCGTGCAGCAGCCACTGCAGGCCCATGGCGGCGAGCTGCAGCGGGTCGCGCACCTGGTCGTTCAGCGACATGGGCCGCTTGAGCCGCACGATGACCCGCGCCTGGTAGTGGTCCTTGAGGTTCTCGCCCACTTCGGGCGCGTCGACGCGGACTTCGATCCCGTGCCGGCGCAGCAGCCCGGGCGGCCCGATGCCGGAAAGCTGCAGGATTTGCGGCGACTGGATCGCGCCGGCGGCGAGGATCACCTCGCGTTCGGCGCGCGCCGTGTGCAGCTCGCCATCCTGGAGCCATTCCACGCCTGTGGCGAGCGCTCCTTCGAAGAGCAGGCGCGTGACGTGCGCGCCGGTGGTGACGGTGAGGTTGCGCCGTCCGAGCACCGGGCGCAGGAAGGCCACCGATGCGCTGGAGCGCCAGCCGTCGCGGATCGTGAGCTGGTAGGAGCCCACGCCCCAGTCCATCGCACCGTTGAAGTCGGGGTTGTGCGGCAAGCCGAACTGTTGCGCGGCGTCCACCCAAGCCCCGCAATACGGATGATCGTTGCGCAGCTCCGACACCCCGAGCTCTCCGTGCACGCCGTGGTATTCGCTCTCGGGGCCCGCGTAACGCTCGGAGCGCGTGAAGGCGGGAAGCACGGAGCGATAGTCCCAGCCCGTGGCGCCCAGCTGCGCCCACTCGTCGAAGTCGCCGTGCTGGCCGCGGATGTAGAGCAGCCCGTTGATCGAGCTCGATCCGCCCAGGATGCGCCCGCGCGGCCAAAGCACATTGCGCCCTGCCGTCCCTTCGCACGGCTCGGTGTCGAACACGCGCGAGAAGCGCGGGTCGTAGATCGTCCTGAAGTAGCCGACCGGAAGGCGCAGCCAGAAGTTGCGGTCCGCGCCGCCCGTCTCGAGCACGAGCACGCGCCTCGACGGATCCGCCGACAGCCGGTTGGCGAGCAGGCAACCCGCCGAACCGGCGCCGACGATGATGTAGTCGTACGCGCGCTCGCCCGCCACGAACGTCCCCCGGGCTCAGGCCTTTATGGTCGCCTCGTAGATCTTGGGATCGAAATACTGGGAAGCCGGCACCGGGTTCTGGATGTTCGCGAAGCGCACGAAGAAGTCCGTCACCTGCTGCAGCCACTTGGTCACCGTTCCGTCGGCGTACATGGAGCGCCACTGCGCCGAAGTGAACATCTTCTGGGCCCCGAACATCTCCTTCAGGTCGCTGAGCGGCACCTGCGGGTAGTGCTTCTTCTGGAGGGTGTCGAGCGCCGCGTCGGAGTGGGCGATGAAGTAGTCGTTGGCGCTTGCCCAGCCCCGGATGATGCCTTGCAGCACGTGGCGGTTCTTTTCGTGATAGTCGGCGCGCGTCACCCAGCCGTCGACGATGGCCGCCTGCGGATAGAACGCCGAGGCGTCCACCAGCATCTTGGCCGTCGGCACCTTGTCCCGCACGGCGATGTTGAAGGGTACCCACAGCGCCACCGCCGGCACCGCGCCGGAGATGAACGAGGTCACCGCGTTGGCCATGCCCTGGTTCACGAGCTCGACGTCCTTGGGATCGACGCCATTGGCGCGCAGGGCGCTGTCGAGGAACACGTGGGCGGTCGTGCCGGCCGTGGTCGCGATCTTCTTCCCCTTGAGGTCGGCGATGGTCCTGATGCCCTGGTCCGGCCGCACCCAGAGCTGCGCCGTGGCGAACTCGACGTCGTTGATGAGGAAGACCTTGCCCTGGCCGCGGGCCGGGAAGTTCGAGAGCACGGCCCCGGTGGTCAGCATGTCGATGCTGCCGCCGATCATCGCCTGGAACAGCTCGAGGCCGGTGGTGAATTGCGTCATCTCGAATTCCACGCCATGGCGGGCGAAGTCACCGCGCTCGATCCCGAGCCAGACCTGTCCGTCCACGGCGAGCGTGTGCAGGTATCCCAGCTTGACCTTGGTGCGCGCCTGGGCGAGGGCCGGGGCGCCGAAGGCGGACAGGCCGAGCGCCGCCGCGCCCGCGCCCGCACGATGAAGAAATCCTCTGCGATCCATGCTCATGTCTCCTCCTTGGGTTTCAGTTCAGGGTGCGAGCGACCTGCCGCTGCTGCGCGGCGTATTCCTGCATGACGAGATTGCGGATGTGGGAGCGCAACTGGCCGAACTCGGCGCGCTCGTGGAGCGCCTCGTCGCGCGGATAGGCGAAGGGGACGTCGACGATCTCGCGGATGCGCGCCGGGCGTGCCGTGGCCACCACGATCCTCGAGGAGAGGTAGATCGCCTCGTCGACCGAGTGGGTGATGAGCATCACCGTCTTGCCCTCGGCCTGCAGCACCTGGAGCAGCAGGTCCTGCATGTGGCTGCGCGTCTGCGCGTCGAGCGCGCCGAAGGGCTCGTCCATGAGCAGGAACTGGGGCCGCACGGCATACGCGCGGGCGATCGCCAGGCGCTGGCGCATGCCGCCCGAAAGGGTCTTGGGAAACGCCTGCGCGAAGTCCGCAAGGCCCATGAGGCCCATGTAGCGCTCGCAGATCTCCCGGCGCTGCCCGGCCAGGGCGCGGTTCGCGGCGAGCGTGAGCCCGAACGCAATGTTCTCCTCGACGGTGAGCCACGGGAAGACGCCATACTCCTGGAAGATCACGCCGCGCTCGGGCCCCGGCCCGAGGACCGGCTTGTCGTCGAGGAGCACGCTGCCCTTCCCGGGCTTCACGAAGCCCGCGACGATGTTCATCATCGTGGTCTTGCCGCAGCCGGAAGGCCCGATGACCGACACGAACTCGCCGTTGCGGATCTCGAACGAGACGTCGTCGAGCACCGTGAGCGGACCGGATGCCGTGGCGAAATCGACGCTCACGTGGTCGAACCGGATGCGCACCGGCTGCGCCGCGCCGGCCGTCATGCGATGCGCTCCTGCCAGGAGACGAGCCGGCGGGCCGCCACGCGCAGCGCGGTGTCCATGGCGAGCGCGATGAAGCCGATGCAGATGATCCCCAGATAGATGATGTCGAGCTGGAAGAAGGAGGAGGCATTCTGGATCAGCGCGCCGAGGCCCTGCTGCGCGGCGATGAGCTCGGAGGCGACCAGCGTTGCCCACGCGACGCCCAACGCCACGCGCAGCGCCGTGAGAATGTGCGGCACCGTGAGCGGCAGGATGACCTTGCGGAAGATCTCGCCGTCGCTCGCGCCCAGGGTGCGCGCCACCCGCACGTAGATCGGGCTGATCTGCGCGATGCCTTCGTACATCACGATCACGCCGGAGAAGAACGCCGCGTAGAAGAGGATCGCGATCTTGGCCACTTCCCCGATGCCGAAGTAGACGATCACCAGGGGAATCAGCGCGATCGGGGGCAGGGCCCGGAAGAAATTGACGACCGGGTCGATGAAGGTGCGCACGCCCCGGTACCAGCCGAGCAGAAAGCCCACGGGGACCGCCGCCACGATCCCCAGGGTGACGCCGAGGAACACGCGCTGCGTGGACATCCAGATGTCCATCGGCAGGCGAGTGGCGAGCAGCTCGCGGAATTTTTCCAGCACCTGGTGCGGCTTGGGCACCAGGCCGGGATTGACGATCCCGCTGTAGGCCACCGCGTACCAGATGAGCAGGATCATCAGCCAGGGCGCGAGCGCGAGCGCGGTGTTGCGCAGCCGCGCGCCGATCCCCCGCGAGGGCGCCGATTCCGCCGCGGGCCCGGTGCGCTTGGGAAGGGTTGCGGGACGGGATTGCATCGACGCGAGTCTCGGGATCGGCTGCCGCGGGGTCTTGAACTCCGGAGAGGTCAAACGTACTATAGACCATACCTTAGGTCAAGCGCGCCCATGCACCGCATCTTCGGCCACAGCCCGATTCCACGCTACGTGCAGCTGGCCGACATCCTGCGCGAGCGCATCGCGCGCCGGCACTGGCATGCGGGCGGCAAGCTTCCCTCGCTCGAGGAGCTGGTGCGCGAATTCGACGTGGCGCGCGTGACGGTGCGCCAGGCGGTGGACGTGCTGGCCCGCGAAGGGCTCGTGTCGCCGGAGCGGGGACGCGGGACGTTCGTCACGCAGAAGAAGAGCGACGGGCGCCGGCTGCACACCGTGACCACGATGGGCGAGCTGGCGGAGCTCTATCGCGACACCAAGCCCGAGCTGCTCAACCTGGACGAGGCGTCGGCGGCGCCGACGCTGGAGCCGCATGAAGGCCGCCCGGCGCGAAAGTACTTCTACATGCGCCGCGTGCACGCGCTGGACGGCGTGCCCTATTGCGTGATCTCGATCTACCTCGACGACCGCATCTTCCGCCGCGCGCCCCGGCGCGTGCGCAAGGAGCTCGTCATCCCGCTGCTGATGTCGCTGCCGGGCGTGAAGATCGCCAAGGCACGCCAGACGCTCACCATCGGCACCGCGGACGTCGACGAGGCTTCCCACCTGCGCGTACCCGTGAACGCGCCGGTCGGTCGCGTGCGGCGCGTGTTCAACGCCCCCGACCAGACCGTGATCTACCTCGCCGAGGTCACTTACCGGGGCGACTTCGTGCGCCTCGAGGTGGAGATGAAGCCGTGAGCGCGCCCGGCATGCGCTCCGGGCTTTCCCAGCGGATCACGCGGCTGCGCCGCATCGAGGCGCAGGTCTACCGCTACCCGGTCGAGACGCCGGTGCGCACTTCCTTCGGCGTGATGCGCGAGCGTCCCGCGCTCTTTGTCCGGGTCGAGGACGAGGAAGGGGGCGCAGGCTGGGGCGAGGTGTGGTGCAATTTCCCGGAGTGCGGCGCCGAACACCGGGCGCGGCTGGTCGAGTCGGTATTCGCCCCGCTGCTCGAGGGGCGCCCGTTCGACGACCCGTGCGCGGTCCGCGAAGACCTCACGGCGCGCACCGCCGTGCTCGCGATCCAGTCCGGCGAGCCCGGCCCGATCCATCAATGCATCGCGGGCATCGACATCGCGCTCTGCGATCTCGCCGCCCGGCGCGCCGGATTGCCGTTGTGGCGCTACCTCGGCGCGACCGGTCCCGTCGTTCGCGTCTACGCGAGCGGCATCAATCCCGATGCGCCGGAACGGGTGGCAACGGAGTGCCGGGCCCAGGGCCACCGTGCCTTCAAGCTCAAGGTCGGGTTCGGCGAGCATCGCGACCTGGCGAACCTGCGCGCCATGCGTTCGGCCCTGGGACCTTCCTGCGCGCTGATGGCCGATGCCAACCAGGCCTGGGATATCGCCACGGCGCTGTCGATGGCGGCCGGCATGGAGCCTTTCGAGCTGGACTGGCTCGAAGAGCCGCTGCGCGCCGATCGTCCCTGGCAGGAATGGCGGGAGCTCGCACAGGCAACGCGCATCCCCCTCGCAGGGGGCGAGAACCTCGCCGGAATGCAGGCCTATGACGACGCATTGGCGGGGCGGGCATTGCGCGTGATTCAACCGGACGCTGCCAAATGGGGCGGCATTTCCGGCTGCCTTGCGGTGGCGCGGCGGATCCTGCAGTCGCGGCGCCGCTACTGCCCGCACTACCTGGGCGCGGGCATCGGCCTGCTGGCATCGGCGCACCTGCTGGCCGCGGCCGGAGGCGACGGGATGCTCGAGATCGACGTCAATCCCAATCCGCTGCGCACGCTCACTTGCGGCGCCGTCGCCAGGGTGGCCGATGGGCGCGTGATTCTCGACGCTGCGCCGGGCCTCGGCGCAACGCCGGAACTCGCGCTGCTGCGCGAGTTCCGCGTCCCGCACTAGCTACTTGACGGTGACGGTGATCGTCGCGCGCATCGCCGGCCCGTACGAGTGGTGCGCACCATCGGCGAATTGCAGCTGCAGCTTGTGCTTGCCGGGCGGCAGCTTGACCATGACCTCGGTCTGGCCCTTGCCGAAGTGCATGTGGTGTTCGTCGGAGGGGATCACGTCGCCCTTCTTGACCGGCTTGGTGTCGATCAGCAGGTGATGATGGCCGGTTTCCGGGGTGATCTCGCCGGCCGGCTTCACTGCGTAGCCCCGGACGCCCATCACCACCTTGAACTCCTGCCCGACCACCGCGCCGTTCTTCGGCTCGACGAAGTACACGCCGGGCTTGTCCTTGGCTTGCGCCAGGCCGAGAAACCCGAGCCAGCACAGGGCCAGTGCTACCAGCATTCTTCTCATTTCCGCTTCCTCCCTGGTGAGACGCATGATGGGCCCCGCACGCAATCGGGACGCGCAGCCGGGATGGCTATGGGGCGCTCCGGAGCATGGCCGCCCGTGGCCACCCCGTCAATCAAGACGGCCACCGCCATCCATTGCGCTTCCCCGGGCGCGTCATAAGCGCCAGGCATCGACGGCCTTATGGCCGTCCCGGATTTATGATTGAATGCGAATCCCTGATCACGATTGCCGAGCGCCATGGCGGAGCGTCGCCTGCAGGTCTTCCACGCCGTTGCCAAGCACTCCTCGTTCACCAAGGCGGCCGAGGCGCTGTTCATGACGCAGCCGGCCGTGACCTTCCAGATCAGGCAACTCGAGGAGCACTTCAACACGCGGCTGTTCGATCGCGCCCACGGGCGCATCTCGCTCACCCCCGCGGGGTTGACCGCGCTCGAGTACGCGGAGCGCATCCTCGCGCTTTCGGCCGAGCTCGACATGCGCATGCGCGAGATGAGCGGGCAGGTGGCCGGCCCCCTGCTTATCGGCGCGAGCATGACGATGGCCGAGTACCTGCTGCCGCAGATCCTGGGCGAGTTCAAGTCGCGCTTTCCGGCTGTCGTGCCGAGGCTCTTCGTCGCGAACTCGGAAGCGGTGCAGGTGCGGGCGGCGGAGCGCAGCCTCGACCTGGGCTTCATCGAGGGCGATTCCCACATCCCCTCGGTCGCCACCGAGGTCTGCTGCGAGGACGAGCTGCATGTGGTGTGCGCGCCCGCGCATCCCCTGGCGAAGCTCTCGGCCGCGACGCCGGACATGCTCCTGGAGCATGCCTATGTGAGTCGCGAGCCCGGATCGGGCACGCGCGAGGTCATCGATCACTACCTGCAAAAGGCGGGCCTCGCGCCGGACTCGCTCAAGGTCGTGATGGAGGTGGGCAGCCCCGAGGCGCAGAAGGGCCTGGTCGCCACCGGCCTGGGCTTCGCCATCATGTCGCGCGCGACCGTGCTCAAGGAGATCCGCCTCGGCGAGCTGGTCCAGGTTCCCCTGTACCCGCGTCTCATACGCAACATCTCGGTGGTCTACCCGCGGGAGCGGTTCCACTCGCGCGTGGTGAACAGCTTCGTGCAGTTCGCCAAGGAGCGCCTGCCGAACCTGCAGGCCGTCGAAGCCCCGGCGGCTACGGGCGGCTAGCCGCGGGCCCTCGTCGTCACGGCGCGATGTAGGCGTAGCCCCTCGCCTGGTAGGCCATGAGCGAGATGAACCCGTTGCCCACGACGTGCACCTCGGGGATCACGTTCTCGACCTTGGTACCCTGCTCGCGGACCGCCACCGCGCATTGCTCGAAGCCCTCGACGCCCTCGGAGGAGTGCATCTGGTGGATGCGGGCGACCACCTGCGTCGCCATCTCGCGCGCCTCGGGCTTGATCAGGCTCTGATCCGTCTGGAGGAGCCGCGTCGCCGGGCCGCGGAAGGCGAGGATGAAATGCGGCTTCACGCCCTGGCGGATGAGCGACAGGCGCGTTTCGTCGATGATGTTCAGGCGATTGAGGAGCGCCTTCGGGTCGCCCTCCTTCAGGTCGAAGGCCACCTTCACCTCCTTCAGGTCGCCGAGCGCAGCCTTGTCGTCGGCGGCGCGAGTGCCCGCGGATAGCAGCAACAGCGCGCCGGCGAGCAGCCATCCTGCGCTGCGTGGAATGTTGTTCATGGTCGTTCTCCCTGTCGTGCCGTTAGCGGGCCGAGTGGCCCGTAAGCTTGACTTCGACCTTGTCGTGCTCCGCGAGCCCGGCGTAGTACGCGCGCAGGATCTCGAGCACCTCGGGGCGCGAGAACTCCGCCGGCACGGGGCTGCCCTCCGAGAGCCACTTGCGCAGCTTCGTGCCCGACACGAGCAGCCGGTCGCTCTCGTCGTGCGGGCAGGTGCGCCCCGAAGCCATGCCGCCGCATGCGTAGCACCAGAACGTCCAGTCGATCTTCATCGGCTGGGTCTCAGCGCATCCTGCGGGATTTCGTCGAAGATGTGGTGCGCGTCGAACGGGCCGTAGTAGCTGCCGACCCCGGCGTGGTCACGGCCGATGATCTGGTATGCGCAACCGTAGTTCTGGCGGAACACGGCGTGCAGCAGCGCTTCGCGCGGCCCGGCGTAGCGCATGTCGAGCGGATAGCCGGCCTGCACCACGGTGCCCGGCACGAAGTACTTCTCGATCAGCGTGCCGATCGCGCGCGTGCGCACGTCGGCGGGAATGTCGCCCGGCTTCAGGTTGCCGAGCAGCGAGTGCACCAGCACGCCGTCGCAGATCTCGATGGCGACCTTGGCGAGGTACTCGTGCGAGCGGTGCATCGGATTGCGCGTCTGGAACGCCGCCACGCGCGACCAGCCCAGGCGCTCGAACTCGGCGCGCGTCTGCGCGGGGGTCATGAAGATGTCGCCGTAGTCCGCCTTGAAGCCGCCGTCGGACAGCACTCGCAGCGGGCCTGCGAGGTTCACCTCGCCCTGCTCCATCACCATCTTCACGCCCGGATGCTCGGGGTCGGTGGTACGGAACACCGACTCGCATTCGTAGCGCTTGTCGATCGCGTACTTCTCCGCGACGGTCATCATCGCGAGCGGATCGCCCGTAGTCGGGATCGACGAGCGCGATGTCGTCGCCCACGCGAATCGCGCGCCGCGGTCTGCGTGTCGACCGACAGCGTGATCGGAATCGGCCAGAAGACGCCCGCCGGCGGTGCGGTAGTCCCGTCGCACACGCCCTCCCAGTCGGCGTGCGTCATGAACCCGTCGAGCGGCGTGAAGCCGCCGATGCCGAGCATGATCAGGTCGCCTTTTTCGCGCGAGCTGACACGCACCGCTCGCAGGCTGCGTGCGCGCGCGCGTTCGGCCGCAAGCGCCTCGCCCGCGAGCATCAGCGGCTTGAGGGCACCACCTCCGAGCGGCGCGACGAGCTTAGGCACGACTTTTGGGGCTCCAAGTCAAAGTGGTGCATTGTCGGGAGGCACGGCCCGCGCGGCAAAGCCGTAGTTCAAATGAGCGGATAAGCGCAATTGATCGGCGGGCCCGCCTGCCCGAGTCAGGCCGTGCTGCCGAAGCCCCTGTCGACGGCGCCCGGCGGCACCTTGAGCCCCGCGATCCGGCAGCCCTGCGCCACGGGCCCGCCCGGGAAGAGCTGGTAGAGGCGCTTGATGCCGCCGCGCGCGTGGAACTTCTCGTCCAGGGCATCGTGCAGCTCGCGCAGGCTGCCGGTCGCCGCGTCGTGCCGCGCGTAGTACTCCTGCAGCGCGCGCAGCGCCTCCCAGTGCTCCTCGAGCAATTCGAGTCCATCCCTGCGCGCGGCCTCCACGGCGCCGCCCGGGGTCCAGCCCGCCGGCGCATTGGGGAAAAGGGGGTCCTTCCCGGCGTCGTCCTGGCCGCCGACGATGGCATCCATCAGGCTCGTCATGTTTGCGTCCTCCTCGAGCGCATACGCAATGCTAGACTGAGTATATCCCCGCGATGATCCGAAATCTCCCGCAAATCGCGCACGTCGTGCAGCGCAACTGCGACGTCTCCGACGCCCGCCACGCGGGCGAGTACGGCTTGTGCACCTTCCTGCTCAAGATGCGCGAGTACTACCGCTGGGAAAACGAATTGCCGTTCGCGCGCAAGCTGCCGCGCGACGAGCTGGGCGAATGGCTCGCGTCGCGCGAAGAGCTCTGGAGCCGCCTCGAGGCCGACGAGTTCGCGCCGCTGCCGCTCGCACGCGGCGCGCTCGATCCGTTCGACGCCGAGGGCGCCAATCGCGAGCTGCTGCCGCAGGGCTGCGTGTACAGCGCGGGCTACGGGCGCTTCCACAAGCCGATGTTCTTCCTCGGGCGCTTGCTGCGCGTCGAGGAGCGCGCCGGATTCACCGTCCTCGTCTCGTCGTGCGAGTACGCGCGCGAGCTGACCGCGCCGCCGGCGATGCTCCAGGGCCGCACCATCTTCATCCGCCTCGAGTCGCTGCGCCGCTACCTCTGGGAGAAGATCGAGGAGTGGCAGTGGCGCAAGCAGGACAATGCGATGGCGCGGGCGCTCGCGGGCTACGACTTCATCGGCGACACCGAGGCGGCGCTGCAGCGTCTGGCCGACAACGAGATGGAAAGCCTGATCCTGCACGAGGTGGGCGAGGCGATGGCCGGCGAGCTGCTCGGCGATACGTGGGGTGAATTCGCGCTGTCGGTGGCGCGCACCCCGGGAGAGCCGATCGCACGGGCGGTGCGCGATCTGCTGGCCGACTGTCTCTCGACCCTGCCCGCGCTCATCGAGCGCGCGAACCTGCCCGCGCTGCATTTCCATTTCGCCACGTTCGATGCGCCGCGCCGGCAGCTGTTCCCCGAGGCGGTCGCGGCGTACGGGCACTTCCTGCGGTGCGGCGCGCTGGACCGGCTGTCGCAGGCGGTGCGCGAGGGAACGCAGCGCTGGCTGGCGACGGCCAGGGAATGGCTCGCGCTCGATCCGGCCGAGCGAGCCGATGCGATGAGCGCCCTGCTCGAGGATTCCGCGGCGCGCAGCGCGGGCGGCGCCCGCTAGCCCTTCACCGTCTGCTCCACCAGCTTCCCGGTCAGGCGCACCATTTCCGGGGCCTCGATCTCCATCATCTGCTCGACCACCCACTTGTTGCCGGCGCCCGCCATGGCTTCGACCACCCGCTCGGCGTAGTAGCGCAGGCAGGCGAAGCCCGGCTCGCCGCCGGAATAGTCGCAGCGGGAGTACGCATCGAAGCGTGCATTGAGCAGGTCGATGAAGGGCTTGCGGTACTCTCCCGGCCCGAAGAGATCCAGGTGGTTGTTCTCGACGGTAGCGGCGAGGTGGCGCGCGAGCTCGCCGATGAGCGTGGCGCGGCCCGGCTCGTCCAGCACGCCGTAGACCTTCCGGTCGACGAGCTGCACGAGGAAGGCGATGTTCTCGGCGAGCACGTCGGTCACCATCCGGTCGGAGGCGAAGCGGAAGCCTTCGCTCTCCAGGTGCTTGTAGATCTCGAGCGCGATCTTCCAGACGTTCGCGCCGATCACGCCGGCCCGGTCCGCAAGCGAGCGCGGGCCCTTCTTGCGCCAGCGCGTCTTGACGAGCGCGATCGAGGGTCGGCTGCTGATGATGGCCATTTTCGTTCGTCGGCACGATTGGTTCGTGGATAATAGCCCGGGGAGGAATTCATGTCGGGATTGGATATGGATCTGGCGAGCGGCGTGGCGGCGTTCGAGGCCAAGGAGTTCGCTCGGGCCACGCAATTGCTCGAGCCGCTCGCCGAGCGCGGGGAGCCGCAGGCCCAGTACCGCGTCGCAATCATGGCGCAGGTCGGACTCGGCAGGGTGAAGAATTGCGCGGTCGCGGTCAAGTGGATGCGCGCTGCGGCGGAACAGGGCCTTGCCCTCGCACAACACGGCCTGGGCTTCATGTACTTCCAGGGCGAATGCACCAAGTCCGATGCCGCCGAGGCCGCCCGCTGGTTCCGGCTCGCAGCCGAACAGGGTCTCGCCGGCTCGCAATCGACGCTCGCGATGATGTACGAGAAGGGCGTGGGCGTCGCGTGCGACCCGGCCGAGGCCGCGCGCTGGCGCGCGCGCGCCGAGAAGGACCGGGACGCGCCGTCGGCTACTTCCTGATCCAGGCTTCGTAGCCTGCGGCGTTCTTCTCCAGGCCCGCGGCGTAGCCGGCTTCGTAGGCCTCGTTCACGTGTTGCTCCTCGCGCCTGGGGTTGTGCAGGAAGCCGGACGCCCAGCCGTTGATGTACTCGGGGTCCACCCCGGCCTTGCCCATGCGGTCGATAGCTTCGTAGTAGGCGGTGTTCATCATGGCATCCTCCTCGATGCGGTGAACGAATGACATACTAAAGGGACGCTGCATTGTCCCAGGGAAAATCCCGGAACGCGGATGCGATTCAAGGTCATCATCGACGAACAGGTCTACATGGTGGACGTGCCGGAGGACCTCCTCGGCGAGGCCGCCGGGTTCCACGCCAGGCTCGACCGCGACATGGACCGCGGCTGGCAGATGAGCCGGGAGTTCGTGCAGCGCCCGGATGCGCTGCAGCGCTGCCAGATCGTGGCGGACAAGCTGCTCACCAGCATCGTGAACGGCAACCAGGCCACCGCGATGCTGATGAGCGGCTACATCGCGCGGCGCATGCCCGGTGCGATCGGCGTCGACATCGACGCCAACGGGGAGATGCAGAACACCGAGCTCATCTACGGCTAGGCCATGGACCGGACGATGGCGTTCTCCGACGGCCGCATCCGCGAGGTGAAGCCCGCGACTTTCATCTACGAGGTCGCGCAGGCGCTGCCGGCCGACGTCTGCCGCGAGGCGATCCGGCGCTTCGAGGCGAGCGTCGATCAGCAGTATCCCGGGCGCATCGGCCAGGAAGGCATGCAGGCCCCGGAGGTCAAGCGCTCGACCGACCTGCGCATCAGCGGGCGCGAGGACTGGCGCGACATCGATCGCGCGCTTTCGCAGCAGCTCGTGGCGACGTTCAACGCGTTCGCGCGCGAGTTCCCGTTCTTCGCCGCCAACGCGTTCAAGGACATCGGCTACAACCTGCAGCGCACGTTGCCGGGCGAGTATTACCATTGGCACGTGGACGCCGGGCCGGGTGCGTTCAGCGAGCGCCAGCTGGTCGCGATCTGGTACCTGAACGATGTCCCGGGTCCCGGGGGAGCGACCGAGTTTCCGCTGCAGGGGGTCTCGATCCGCCCGGAGCAGGGCAAGCTCGCCCTGTTCCCGCCGTTCTGGACCCACGTGCATCGCGGCGTCACGCTGGAGAAGGGCGTCAAGTACATCGCCACGACATGGATCTGCTTCGCATGAGCCGGAGGCGCCCGGATGTTCGTTCCCATACCCCGCGTGCTTGAGGGCGACGAGCTCGTGCTCGTGCGCTCGTGGCTCGCCGAGGCGCGCTTCGCCGACGGGCGCCTCACGGCCGGCGCGGCGGCGCGCCGCGTGAAGCACAACCAGGAGCTCGAGGGCGATGCGGCCGAGCTCGAACGCTTGAACCGCGTGGTGATGGGCGGCCTCACGCGCCACCCGGTCTATCGCAGCGCGGCATTGCCGCTGCACGCGGCGAGCCCGCTGTACGCGCGCTACCGGCCGGGCATGGCCTATGGCGATCACCTGGACGACCCCGTCATGGGCACCGACGGCGTCCTGTATCGTTCGGATATCGCGGTGACGATCTTCCTGAGCGATCCCGAGGCATGCGACGGCGGCGAGCTGGTGATCCGCACGGCGGGCGGCGAGCAGGCGGTGAAGCCGGCGGCGGGCGACGCGGTGCTCTACCCGGCGGGGACCATCCACCACGTGCGCCCGGTCACCCGCGGTGAGCGCCTGGTGGCCGTCACCTGGGTGCAGAGCCTGGTGCGCGACGCGGGCCGGCGCGAGCTGCTCCACGGGCTTAACGCGGCGCGCGAGAAGCTGCTGCAAACCGCGCCCGGCGCGCCGGAGACCGCGCAGGTGAACGCGGCCTACCTGAACCTGGTTCGCATGTGGTCGGAACTGTGAGGCGCGCATGACGAAGGACCCCGGGCCCTCCATGGAGGAGCGCATCCTGCAGGCGGTGAAGATGACGCTCTCCGGCGTGATCCGCGACACCGCCACGCCGCACGGCATGCGGCACCCCTTGTCGGACCGCACCATCGAGGACCTGCGCCAGTGCCTCGCGCTCATCAGCGCGCGCGAGCGCGAGCTCGCGGGGGCCGCGGGCCGGCCGGTGGGCGCTCGCCCGCGCTACGCCGACGAACCCGGGAACGAGGCCCAGGTGATCCAGTTCTTCCGCAAGGAGCCCACGCAGGGCGAGGAATAGGGGAGCGCCATGGAGAACAGCTGCAGCACGCTCGAACCCTACGCGCTGCGCGTGCTGGGCGACAGCATGGAGCCGGAATTCCCCGACGGCTGCGTGATCATCGTCGATCCGGGCTATGCGCCGCGTGACGGCGCCTACGTGATCGTGGAATTCGCGGGCGACGTCTTCTTCCGCCAGCTCGTCTTCGACGGCGAGCGGCGCTTCCTGAAGCCGCTGAATCCGAAGTACGGCGGCTTCGAGCTCACCGGTACCTACACCATCCGTGGAGGCGTGGTGCAGCAGGCCGGCAGGCGGCGTTCCCAGCGCAGGCATTACGAGTGAGGCGGCTTCAGTAACCGCCCTTGCGCAGGCTTTCCGGAAGGCCGGCGATCTTGCCCGCCTGCTTGGAAGGATTGCCCGGGAAGAGGTCGAACAGGGTCTTGTTGTCGACCTTGCGATCGGGCCACTTGTCCTGCATGGCCTTGAGGATCGCGCGGTTGTTGGGCTGCTCGCCGCTGTGATTGAAGTATGCGTCGCGCAGGTACTCGATCACGTCCCAGTGGTCCGGGCCGAGCACGAGTCCGTCGGCGGCCGCGATCGCCTCCGCGACGTCCTTGTCCCAGTCGTCCTGCGAGACGAGGTAGCCGTTCTCCGTCGCCTCGAACACCTTGCCGTTCGCTTCGTAAGCCATGGTCTCCTCTGCTTGAGATCAAGACGACCTGGTGCGCAGGTCGCCGATGTCCTTGTGGGGGATGAAAAGGCCGCAGCCGACCTTGCGCTGCGTGCCCAGGCCCTGGCGCTGCAGCGCGAGCGACTGCTCCAGCGTGAGGCCGGCGAGCATCAGGCTGCGGGCCAGCAGGGTCCGCGCCGGCATGGCGAGCGGCGTCGTGCGCCCGCACAGCATCGTCTCCGGCCGGATGCCGAGGGCGGCCAGCTCGGCTGCGGCCGCGGCGAGGAAGGCGGGCTCCTCGTCCGCGGCGGCGAGCACGACGAAGCGCGAGAAGAGCGTGGTGATCCGGGCCAGCGGCCGCACCGAGGACCGGTCGACGCGCAGCGGCCAGCCTGCGACGTCGAGCGTGCTCCCGACCAGTGCGGCGGCATCGTCGAGCCGGTGCCGCGGCAGGCGCAGCGCGAGCTTGGCGCGATGCGAGAGCTGCAGCAGTGCGCCCGCGCCTTCGGGGCGCATCCATCCGCTCGCCAGACGCTGCGCCATGGATGTCATGCAGTCCCGCCAGCGGCTCGTCGGCGAACCACGGCAGCGCCGCCTGGACGGCCCGGGATAGCGCGTAGGCGTGGTCGACCGGCAGGCTCGGGCACGCGATCGCAAACACCGCGTCGACGACCTCGTCCGGGTGGTCCCGGTCCGCCGGCGCCTCGCGGCCCTCGTCGAGCATCGCCGCCCTCATTCCGCGGGCAGTGCGGCCCGCAGGGCCTCGCGGTCGAACCACCAGTCGTCCTGCACCAGCACGTCGACGACGTTGCGCAGGCGCGGCAGGAAAAGCGCCGGATCGCTGAGCTCCATGCGCTCGATCCACTGGTTGAAGTCCTGCTGGCCCTCGACGGCGCTGTGGCGGCGCGCGACCGTGGCGAGCACCTGGTTGGCGTAGATGAGCAGGTGCTCGCGCTGCGGCTCGGTGGCGCGCAGGTCGACCACGTAGCAGGCCGTGATCGCCGCGACCGCCGCGCCGTCCGAATCCGGCGGCGTCTCGTCTACCACGTGGTGCAGCAGCGCCACGCTGAGCTCGGGATCGACCGGGTAGGTGACGGCGAGCCAGATGCCCTGTCCGAGCGCGGCGAGCGACTGGGCCTCATCGCAGAGGAAGAGGATGTCGCAGGCCTGCGCGGCCCCTTCCCAGGATTGGTCGGCGAGGTAGAGGTCGAAGGCTTCGCGCGCGGCCTCCCAGGCCTCGGTGCGCTGCTCGAGGCGCACCAGAGCGCGGCCGAGCTGCAGCTGCAGGTCCGCGCGCCGCAGGCCCTCGGCTTGTGGCGAGAGCTCGGCGAGCTGGCCGCGCAGCTGCGTGACCAGGCGCTCGAGCATCGTGGTCGATTCGCGCGCGTCCTCGCTGTTGTCCGCGTTGCCGACGGAGGGGTCTTCCTTGATGAACTTGAGCGGAATGTGCTTCACGCGGCACCCACGCGATCGGAGTGGCGCGCGCGGTAGACGAGCCGGCCCGCGCCGGGCGCCGGGTGGTCGGTGAACGCGCTGCGATCGTGCAGCACGTTGTTGCATAACAGGCCCTGCCCGGCGGCCAGGCGCACGGTGAACACGTAGGGCGAGTCGGCCTGCAGGGCGCGCTGGAGGAATTGCACCGCGGTGCGCAGCGTCGCGTCGGGCCGCCACTCGATGCTGCGGGTGCGCGCGGTATAGCGCATGTGCAGCGCGCCATCTTCCGCGCAGAACACCGGGCCGGTGCGGGCGGGGCGGACTTCCGATCCCTCCCCGTGGTTGGCCGGAATGGTCATCGCGTCGGGCGCCGCGAGTGCCCGCACGAACTCCGGATCGGCATCGCGCAGCAGGATGTAGGCGATCTCGGGGTCGAGCAGGCGGTTCTCGCCGCCGGCGGCGGCGGGCCGCGCGCAATGCAGGATGAACGAACGGATGCGCTGCTCCGGAGCGTTGTAGTAGCCGTCGGTGTGCCAGAGCAGGCGCCGGTTGGAATAGGGAATGTAGCCGAGCGCGGATTTTTCCGGCGTGGTCTCGAGCGAGCTGATGCCGTCTTCGTCGGCGAGCGGATTGGCGTGCAGGCGCCCGAGGCGCAGGTGCGCGCCCAAACCGCGCGGGATGTCCTTGTCCAGCGCCGTGGACGGCGGCCCCGCGTAGACCGCCAGGTTTGCCAGGGCGCACACGCGGCGGATTTGCTCCAGCTCCGAGTCGACGGGGGCGCGCGGATCGCGCAGCTCCACGATCAAATCCTCGGCGCGGCGCGGAAAGCGCGCGAGCTTGCGCTCGCGCCAGCGCAGGTACGAAGCCTGCGGCCAGTCCGGCGCGAACGGATGCGCGAGGCGATCTGTCAGGACGGCATTCAAGGCGCGCGAGGCGGAGCCGGGAGTCGAGGTGAGGAGAAGTTAACGCATCGGCGCCAGCGGGAGAACGGCGGCCCCGCAGGCCGATCGCCGGGGCGTTCGGGGAGCGCAGGCCCGAGGTCGGAGCAAGCCATTGAACAGTAACGCTTTTAATACAGGCCCGGCAGCACGCATATCTCCAATGGGGGGGATCGCCTGCCAACGGGGGTATCCCCAATGACCCTGCTGCTGCGCGAGGGTGCGTCGTTACACTGTGGTGGCCAGACCTTGCACCGTCCGGAGGCACCCCGAATGAGCGACGCGCAGAAGCTGAAGCCCAAGAACCCGGAACGCCACAGCACCTTCGTTCCGAAGGACAAGAAGTCGACGAAGCCGTTTCACGCGACTCCGATGCTCGACCAGCTCGAAAGCGGGCCCTGGCCGAGCTTCGTGACCGGGCTCAAGCGCCTGGCGCACGAGAACAACATGATGGTCGATCTGCTCGGCCAGCTCGAGCACTCGTACAAGACGCGCCTGGGCTACTGGAAGGGCGGCACGGTCTCGGTGTTCGGCTACGGCGGAGGGATCATCCCGCGCTTCTCGGAAGTCGCGAGCATGTTCCCGGAGTCCAAGGAGTTCCACACGCTGCGCGTCCAGCCGCCGGCCGGCAACCACTACACCACCAAGATCCTGCGCCAGCTCTCGAACTCCTGGAACAAGTGGGGCTCGGGGCTCATCGCGTTCCACGGCCAGACCGGCAACATCATGTTCATCGGCACCACGAGCGAGAACACGCAGCACTTCTTCGACGAGATCAACGAATACGGCTTCGACCTGGGCGGGGCGGGACCCTGCGTGCGCACCGCCATGTCCTGCGTCGGCGCGGCGCGCTGCGAGCAGTCGTGCTACCAACGAGCACCGCATCCACCGCACGCTGGTCAACAGCTTCATCGACGACATGCACCGCCCGGCGCTGCCCTACAAGTTCAAGTTCAAGGTCTCGGGCTGCCCGAACGACTGCATGAACTCGATCCAGCGCGCCGACTTCGCGGTCATCGGCACGTGGCGCGACGACATGCAGGTCGAGCCGGCGAGAAGTGGCGCCAAGCAGGAATGACGACTGTAACGACGGGCCACTGGCCGACAAGCGATCACGATCGAGCAACGTGATCGCGCGCTGCCCGACCAAGGCGCGTCTCGCTCAACGACGACGCACACCCTCGAGGTCGACAACCGCAACTGCGTGCGCTGCATGCACTGCATCAACGTGATGACCAGGCGCTGAAGCCGGGCAAGGACACGCGGCATCACCCTGCTCATCGGCGGCAAGCGCACGCTCAAGATCGGCGACACCATGGGAACCGTGATCGTGCCGTTCATGAAGATGGAGACCGACGAGGACTACGAGAAGCTGCGCGAGCCTCGCCGCCACGGTGATCGACTTCTGGGCCGAGAACGGCCTGGAGCACGAGCGCTGCGGCGAGATGATCGAGCGCATCGGCCTGGCGAACTTCCTGGAAGGCATCGGCATCGAGGTCGATCCCAACATGATCACCCATCCGCGCACCAGCTCCTACGTGCGCCTGGACGACTGGGACCAGGAAGCGCAGAAGTGGATCGACCGCAAGCAACCGGCGGTCGCGTAGGCTCGAACGGAGGAGATGTCCGTGGCACAAGCACAGGCGGTGGAGAAGAAGCAGATGCGCACGCCCGATCGAGAGCGGGTGCCCCGACGGCATGCAGTACATGCATCCGCTGATGATCAAGAACTACGGCAACTGGAAGTACCACGACCGGCCCCGGCCGGGCGTGCTGCACCACGTCGCGCACTCCGGCGACGAGATCTGGACGGTGCGCGTCGGCACCCAGCGCCAGCTCGGGCGCGTACGACGATCAACCTGCTGTGCGACATCATCGACCAGTACGGCGAAGGCTACGTGCGCTTCACGATCCGCTCCAACATGGAGTTCATGGTCTCCAAGTGGGAGAAGGTCGGCGCCGCTGATCGAGGCCTTCAACGACGCGGGCTATCCCGGTGGGCGGCACCGGCAACTCGGTGACCATGATCTCGCACACGCAGGGCTGGCTGCACTGCGACATTCCCGGCACCGACGCCTCGGGCGTGGTGAAGTCCCTGATGGACGAGCTCTACGACGAGTTCATGAAGGAGGAGATGCCCAACCGCGTGCACATTACGACCTCCTGCTGCCAGATCAATTGCGGCGGGCAGGGCGACATCGCCATCAACGTGCAGCACACCAAGCCGCCGAAGATCAACCATGACCTGGTGGCGAACGTGTGCGAGCGGCCCAGCGGTGGTCGCGCGCTGCCCGGTGGCGGCGATCCGCCCGGCGATGGTGAACGGCAAGCCCTCGCTCGAGGTCGACGAGAAGAAATGCATGTGCTGCGGCGCCTGCTATCCGCCGTGCCCGCCGATGCAGATCAACGACCCGGTGCATTCCAAGCTCGCGATCTGGGTGGGCGGCAAGAACTCGAACGCGCGCTCCAAGCCGATGTTCCAGAAGCTGGTGGCGGCGGGGCTGCCCAACAACCCGCCGCGCTGGCCCGAGGTGGCCGCGGTGGTGAAGAAGATCCTCTACACCTACAAGAAGGACGCGCGCGACTGGGAGCGCGTGGGCGACTGGGTGGAGCGCATCGGCTGGCCGCGGTTCTTCGAGAATGACCGGACTGCCGTTCACCAAGTTCCATCATCGACAACTGGCGCGGGTCGCGCAACAGCCTCAACGCCTCGGCCCACATCCGCTTCTGAGAGCGCGCGGCGGGCATGAAATTCGGCATCCTGGTCAACGAAGGGCCGTACACGCACGAGGCGTCCGACACGCGCCTACCAGTTCGCGAAGGCGGCGCTGGCGAAGGGCCACGAGATCTACCGCGTGTTCTTCTACCACGACGGCGTGAACAACGGCACCCGGCTCACCGAGTCCCGCCGCAGGACGACCGCAACATCGTCAAGCGCTGGAGCGAGCTCGCGGCGCAGCACAAGGTCGACCTCGTGGTGTGCGTGGCCGCCGCGCAGCGCCGCGGCCTCATGGACGCGGGCGAGGCCAAGCGCAACGGCAAGGACGCAGACAACATCGCGCCGGGCTTTCGCATCTCGGGCCTGGGCCAGCTGATCGAATCCGGCATCAAGGCCGACCGCCTGGTGGTGTTCGGCGACTGAGCGAGCGAGCCATGACGGAGCAACCGGAAAGCGGCACGATCAAGAAGTTCCTGTACGTGAACCGCCGCGCGCCGTACGGCACGATCTACGCGCTCGAGTCGCTCGAGGTGGTGCTGATCGGCGCGGCGTTCGACCAGGACGTGAGCCTCGCGTTCATCGGCGACGGCGTCTACCAGCTGACCAAGGGGCAGAACACCAAGGGCTCGGAGGTGAAGAACTTCTCGCCCACCTACCGCGCGCTCGAGGACTACGACGTGACCAAGCTCTACGTCGAGCAGGAGTCGCTCGCGGCGCGCGGGCTGACGCGAGGAGCGACCTGGTGGTGCCGGTCGAGGTGGTCAGCGCCGAGCGCATGGCCGAGATCATGGAAGAGCAGGACGTGATCCTGAGCTTCTAGGAAGACAGAGAGCATGCTGCATACCGTCAACAAGTCGCCGTTCGAGCGCACACGCCCTGGAGACGCTGCCTCAGGTTCGCGCGCAAGGGCAGCGCGGTGCTGCTGATCGAGGACGGCGTGTACGCCGCGGCGCGGGACACGGCGGTCTCGAAGCGGCGTGCAGGAGGCGCTGAAGAGCGTGGCGATCTACGCGCTCAAGCCCGATGTCGAGGCGCGCGGCATGCAGCAACCGGGTGATGGACGGCGTTCGCCTGGTGGACTACGGGGGGTTCGTCGACCTCGTGGTGGAGCACGACGCCGTGCAGTCCTGGCTTTGACCCTGAGGGAGACACGACATGCACTATCGAAGTGAACGGCACAAACCATCGAAACCGACGAGGAAGGCTATCTCGTCGAACCGCGCCGACTGGACCGAGACAGGTGGCGAAGGAGATGGCGCGCCTGGACAATTGCGACCTGAACGAGAACCACTGGGAGGTGATCAACTTCCTGCGCGAGTACTACGACGAGTACCAGATCGCCCCGGCGGTGCGCGTGCTGACCAAGGCGATCGGCAAGAAGCTCGGGCCGGACAAGGGCAACAGCAAGTACCTGTACGAGCTGTTCCCCTACGGTCCCGGCCAAGCAGGCGTGCAAGATCGCCGGCCTGCCGAAGCCCACCGGCTGCGTCTGAGCGGCCCCGGTCGCGCGGGAACGCGCAGCGAACGCTTGTCGCGCGCTGACGATCGCTCTACGCGCTGCTCTTCTACGGCGCGAGCCGCGATGCTCGTGGTCGGCGTGGCGCGCAAGCGCATCCGCGAGCTATGCGCGCACGCCCGCGCCGCTGAAGATCCCGACCACGCCGGCGCCGACCACGCGCCGGCGGCGTGGTGCTGCGCATGCTGCGCGAGGTGACGCTGTTCCGAGAGCCTGTTCCGCGCCAACCAGTGGATCTGGCTCTTCGGCTGGATCTTCCACGTGGCGCTGCTCGCGGTGCTGCTGCGCCATCTGCGCTACTTCACCGAGCCGGTCTGGTCATGGGTGGCGCTGATCCAGCCGTTCGGCATGTACGCCGGCTTCGCGCTGGTCGCCGGACTCGCGGGGCTCTGGGCGCGTCGTTTCCTGGTCGATCGCGTGCGCTACATCATCGACGCCCTCGGATCATCTGATGCTCGCGCTGCTCGCTCGGCCATCGCCGCGAGCGGGCTGGCGATGAAGTTCCTCGCGCACACCGACATCGTCGCGCTCAAGGCGTTCGTGCTCGGGCTGATGCGTTTCGACTGGCAGCCGCTGCCCGCCGACCCGGTGCTGCTCGTGCATCTTGCGCTGGTCGCGCTGCTGATGATCGTCTTCCCGCTATCAGCAAGCTGCTGCACGCACCGGGCGTGTTCTTCAGCCCGAGCCGCAACCAGGTCGACAACGCGCGCGAGCAGCGCCACGCTGGCCGGCTGGGCGGCGCAGATCGACCGCGCCGACAGCGCGACGGGAGCCTACATGGCCGCATTCGAGCACGCGCCGGCGCTGAAGCGCATATCCGGTGATCCCGCTGCTGCGAGGTCGGCGCGATGGCGCACAGCAAGCCGTACGTCGCCAAGCCGGAGATCCAGGAGGCGCTCGGTTTTCCCGGCGAGCTGGTCGAGGACTGGCAGGACAGGTCGCGATCGCCAAGCTGGGCGAGCTGCTCGGCAAGTACCGCTCGCTGCAGGTGTATCCTGGACGCCTGCGTGCATTGCGGCGCCTGCACCGACAAGTGCCACTACTTCCTCGGCACGGCGGACCCGAAGAACATGCCGGTGGCGCGCCAGGACCTGCTGCGCAAGGTGTACCGCCGCTACTTCACCTTCGCCGGCAAGTAGTTTCCGAAGCTGGTCGGCGCGCGCGACCTGACCAAGGAAGTGCTGGACGAGTGGTACAGCTACTTCCACCAGTGCTCGCGAATGCCGGCGCTGCTCGGTGTTCTGCCCCTACGGCATCGACACCGCCGAGATCACGATGGCCGCGCGCGAGATCATGGACTCGTCGGCGTGGGGCAGAAGTACTCCAACGAGATCATCGGCAAGGTGCACAAGATCGGCAACAACCTCGGCCTGCCCGGGCCGGCGCTGCGCAACACGCTCGACGGGCTGGAGGAGGACGTCAAGGAAGAGACCGGCGTCGACGTGACGCTTCCCGCTCGACGTGAAGGGCGCCGAGGTGCTGCTCATCACGCCATCGCCGACTTCTTCGCCGAGCCGCACATCGACAGCCTGATCGGCTACGCCAAGGTCTTCCACGCCGCGGGCATCTCGCTGGACGCTCTCCTCGCACGCCTCGGAAGCGGCGAACTTCTGGCTGTTCATCGGCAACTACGACAGACCTGCAGAAGGTCGCCGAGCGCATCCGCGAGGCCGCGCTCGACCTGGGCGTGAAGCGCATCGTCGTGGGCGAATGCGGCCATGCCTGGCGCGTCGCCTACAGCTTCTGGAACACGCTGATCGGCCCGTTCGACTTCCTCGATCCGCGCTATCCGGTGCCGCAGCACATCTGCGAGCTCACCTGGGACCTGATCCAGCGCGGCGCGCATCACGCTCGACAAGAGCGCCAACGACGACAAGGTCGTCACCTTCCACGATTCGTGCAACGTCTCGCGCGCCTCGCGCATGGGCAACATGCCGGGCGGGCAGTTCGACGATCCCGCGCGCGATCATCCGCGCCGTCGCCAACAAGTTCGTCGACATGGCGCCCGAGACCATCCGCGAGACGACCTTCTGCTGCGGCGGCGGCGGCGGCCTGCTCACCGACGATCTCCTCGAGCTGCGCGTCAAGGGCGCGCTGCCGCGCATGGAGGCGCTGCAAGCAGGTCGTCGACGAGCACGGCGTCAACTACATGGCCGCGATCTGCGCCATCTGCAAGACCCAGTTCAGCAAGGTGCTGCCGTACTACAAGCACCCGATGGACATGATCGGCAGCGTGCACGGGCTGGTGAGCAACGCGATCGTGCTGGGAGCGAAGCAATGAAGCGATCCAACCGGAGATAGAAATGTCCGTACCACGCGAGCAAGCCGGAGCCGAAGGCCGGATTCACTTTCCGCAAGTTCAAGGACGGCGAGCACGAGTGGGGCTCGGCCCAGGAGCAGATCTTCAAGGGCGACGAGACCGACAAGTGCCCGACCTATGTGCACAAGACGCCGCCCTGCCAGGCGAGCTGCCCCTCGGGCGAGGACATCCGCGGCTGGCTCAACATCGTGCGCGGGGTGGAGAAGCCGCCCAAGGACGCGAGCATGCAGGAGTATGCCTTTCGCCGCTCCACCGACGCCAATCCGTTTCCCTCGATGATGGGGCGCGTGTGCCCGGCGCCGTGCCAGACCGGGTGCAACCGCAACAAGGTGGAAGACTACGTCGGCATCAACGCGGTCGAACAGTACATCGGCGACTACGCGCTGGAGAAGGGCTTCGCGTTCCAGGCCGGACCGGAGACCGGCAAGCGCGTGGCGATCGTGGGCGGCGGCCCCGCGGGGCTCTCTGCGGCCTACCAGCTGCGCCGCAAGGGTCATGGCGTGACGCTCTTCGACGACCACGCCGAGCTGGGCGGCATGGCGAAGTACGGAGTGCCCGGTTACCGGCTGCCGCGCAAGCATCTCGACGGGGAGATCAACCGCATCATCTCCATGGGCGTCGATCTGCGGCTCAACACGCGCATCGGCAAGGATGTCGCGCTGAAGGACCTGGAACGCGATTACGACGCGGTGCTGCTCGCGCTCGGCTGCAAGGCCGGGCGGCCGCTGCCGGTGCCGGGCGCCGATGCGCCCAACTGCATCAGCGGGGTCGCGTTCCTCGAGGCGTTCAACCAGGGGCGCCTGCTGGCGGTGGCCGGCAGGGTGGTGGTGGTGGGCGGCGGCGACACCTCGGTCGACGTGGTGTCGGTGGCGCGGCGCCTGGGCTACATCGAGGATATCAAGGAGACCGAGCGGCCCGAGTTCGTGGTCCTCGGGCACACCGCGCACGACGTCTCGACGCTCGCCGCGCGCCAGGGTGCCGACGTGATGCTCACCTCGATGCAGCCGATCGAGGAGATGAACGCCGCCAGGCACGAGATCGAGGACGCGCAGCGCGAAGGCGTGAAGATCCAGGGCAACCTGCTGCCCAAGAAGGTCATCGTCGACGAGACGACCGGGCGCGCCAAGGCGCTGCGCCTGGTCGAGGTGCAGTGGGACAAGGGCAAGTTCACGGAGCAGCCCGGCACCGAGATGGACGTCGAGGCCGACCTGATCGTCGTGGCGATCGGCCAGGCGGGCGACCTCACCGGGATGGAGGAGCTGAACAACGGCAAGGGCCTGATCGCCGCCGACAAGTTCTACCAGATCCCGAACCGCAAGGGCATGTTCGCCTGCGGCGACATCATCCGTCCGCACCTGCTCACGACCGTCATCGGCCAGGGTTCCATCGCCGCCGACAGCATCGACCACTACCTGCGCCACGCCGAGATGGCCAAGCGGCCAAAGGTCGATGTGCATCACTTCAACCTGCTCGACAAGCTGCGCGAGGTGCACCTCGAGCCCAAGCCCTACAAGTCGCTCGAGGATGCGGACCTGCGCGAGGTCGACCGCGGCGTGCGCGGCACCTCGCTCGCCGGCAAGGCCGTGGGCGGGTTCGCGATCCACAACTACGAGGACCGCAGCGGCTCCGAGGTGTGCAAGTCCGAGGAGCTCTTCCTCGGCCACTTCGCCTACCAGGAGCGCATCAAGCGCACCGAGATCGGTCCCTCGGCCGAGGAGGTGCTGGGGCATTTCGCCGAGCGCATGGTCGGCTTCACCGACAAGCAGGCGGTGGACGAGGCCAAGCGCTGCATGAGCTGCGGCATGTGCTTCGAATGCGACAACTGCGTGATCTACTGCCCGCAGACGGCGGTCAAGCGCACGCCCAAGTCGGAGACGACCATGGGCCGCTACGTCTACACCGACTACGACCTGTGCATCGGCTGCCACATCTGCGCCGATGTCTGCCCGACCGGCTACATCAAGATGGGCATGGGCGACCACTGACGGATCGGCGGCCGGGATGAAGCGCATCGCGATCGGGACCATCGCCGCACTGCTGGCGACCGCGGGGCTGGCCTTCGCGGGCGACCGTGCGCAGGGTCGCGTCGCCGTGCCCGAGATCGCGATCGCCAAGCCCGGGGCCTGCGTGGCGCCGACCGCGGACATGCGCCGCAACCACATGAAGTATGCTCCTCCGCCAGCGCGATCTCACGGTGCACGAGGGCCTGCGCGATCCGCGCTTCAGCCTCAAGCGCTGCGTCGACTGCCAGCCGCCCGCGAGACCGGCAGCGTGCTCGGCAAGGACGGCTTTTGCGCGAGCTGCCACGCGTACGCCTCGGTGAGCATCGACTGCTTCGAGTGCCACAGCCCGATGCGCCGATAGCGCGGCGTCGCCGCCCGGCCATGAGCGAACCGACCGGCCGGCGCGCTTTCCTGGGCTGGGGCGCGGCCGCCGCGGCGGGCGCGCTGCTCGCGCCCGGCCTGCGCCTGATCGAGCTCGCGCAGGCGCGCTCGCCGGAGGAGGCCGGCCTCGGCGCTGCAGCGCTGGGGCCTGCTGATCGACATCACGAAGTGCGCGGACTGCGACGTTGCGTCACGGCCTGCCGCGAGGAGAACGGCTGGACCGGCCACGGGCGCCCGCACGACCGACCCGCAATGGATCCGCAAGGTGAACCTGCGCGACAAGCGCACCGGGTACGCGCAGACGCTGCCGATGATGTGCCAGCACTGCGAGCATCCGCCGTGCGTGGACGTGTGCCCGACGGGTGCCTCGTTCAGGCGCGCCGACGGCATCGTGCTGGTGGACAAGCACATCTGCATCGGCTGCCGCTACTGCGTGATGGCGTGCCCATACGGCGCGCGTTCCTTCGTGCACGAGGACGTGAGCGGCCAGAAGGCGGACGTGCCGCGCGGCAAGGGCTGGTCGAGTCGTGCACCCTGTGCGTGCACCGCGTCGACCGCGGCGAGAGCCCGGCCTGCGTGGAGGCGTGCGATCGCGACGGCGGCAAGGCCATGATCTTCGGCGACCTGGAAGACGCGTCCTCGGAGATCGCGCGGCGGCTGAAGAGCGAGCCGTCGAGCCAGGTGCGCGCCGACCTCGCGCTGAACACCGGCGTGCGCTACCAGGGACTCTAGCCATGGCGAGCATCCGCTACCGGGAGATCGAGGGACGCAGCGCCGGCTACTACGCGCTGCTCGCCGCGCTGCTCGCCCTGGTCCTCGCCGGCCTGGGGGCCGCGTGGTACATGGAGCACAACGGGCATTACGTCACGGGCATGAGCAACCGGATCGTCTGGGGCATGCCGCACGTGTTCGCGGTGTTCCTGATCGTCGCCGCGTCGGGCGCGCTCAACGTCGCCTCGATCGCCTCGGTGTTCGGCCGCGCGCTCTACAAGCCGCTCGCGCGGCTCTCGGGCCTGCTCGCGCTGGCGCTCCTGGCGGGCGGGCTCGCGGTGCTGGTGCTCGACCTCGGCCGCCCGGACCGCCTCGTCGTGGCGATGACGCACTACAACTTCAAGTCCATCTTCGCCTGGAACATCTTCCTCTACACCGGGTTTTTCGCCGTCGTGGCCGCCTACCTGTGGACCATGTTCGAGCGGCGCATGAACCGCTACAGCAAGCCGGCCGGGTTCGTCGCGTTCTTCTGGCGCCTGGTCCTCACGACCGGCACCGGATCGATCTTCGGCTTCCTGGTGGCGCGCGAGCCCTACGACAGCGCGCTGCTCGCGCCGATGTTCATCGTGATGTCGTTTTCCTTCGGGCTCGCCGTGTATGTGCTGGTCCTGATGTCTGCATGCCGCGGCGGCGGGCGCGCGCTGGGCGAGGCGGTGCTCGGGCGGCTGCGCAGCCTGCTGGGCGTATTCGTCGCCACGGTCCTGTACTTCGTCGCCGTCTATCACCTCACCAATTTCTACATCGCCCGGCAGCACGACGTGGCGCGCTTCTTCCTGGTCGACGGCGGCGTCTACACGGCGCTCTTCTGGGTCGGGCAGGTCCTGCTCGGCAGCATCCTCCCCCTCGCGCTGCTGTTCGCGCCCGCCGCGCGGCGTTCGCGCCCGGCGCTCGCCTGCGCGGCGGCCTGCGTGATCGCGGGCGGCCTCGCGCAGATCTACGTCCTCATCATCGGCGGGGAGGCCTATCCGCAGGCGATGTTCCCGGACAAGATCGTGAGCAGCACCTTCTTCGACGGCGTCATCGCCGCGTACGCTCCGAGCGTGCCCGAGATCGCGCTCGGCGCGGGTGGCGTGGCGCTCGCCCTGGCGCTCACCGCCGTGGCGCTCAAGGTGCTGCCGTTCCTGCCCGGCAGCCTGGCCGACGTCGACATCGAGGCGGGTGCCGCGTGAACCGCATCTTCGTCTCGGCCGCCCACAAGTCCTCCGGCAAGACGATGGTGAGCATCGGCCTCGCCGCGGCGCTGCGCGCGCGCGGCGAGGAAGTGCAGCCGTTCAAGAAGGGCCCCGACTACATCGATCCGCTGTGGCTGGGCCTCGCCGCGGGACGCCCCTGCTACAGCCTCGATCCCTACCTGAGCGGCGCGCAGGAGCTGCGCACGGAGCTCGCGCGGCGCATGCGCGGTGCCTCGATCGGCATCATCGAAGGCAACAAGGGCCTGTACGACGGCGTCGACCTCGAGGGCAGCAACAGCAATGCCGCGGTCGCTGCGCTGCTGGGCACGCCCGTGGTACTGGTGATCGACGCGCGCGGCATGACGCGGGGCATCGCGCCGCTCGTCCTCGGCTACCAGGCCTTCGACCGCGGCATCCGCATCGCGGGCGTGATACTCAACCGCGTGGGCGGCGCGCGCCACGAGGCGAAGCTGCGCGCCGCGCTCGGGCGCTACACCGAAGTGCCGGTGCTCGGCGCCGTGCAGGAAGACGAGCGCATGGCGATCGTCGAGCGCCACCTGGGCCTCGTGCCGAGCAACGAAGCCCGCGGCGCGCGCGCGCGCGTGGACGAGATCGGCGCCGCCATCGCCGCGCAGGTGGATCTCGACGCCGTGCGCGCGGTTGCGCGCTCGGCGTCGCCGCGTCCCGCGTTGCCGCTCTCCGCCCGTGATGCACACGGGCCGCCGGGCAGCCCGCGGGTGCGGGTCGCCATCGCGCGCGACGCGGCCTTCGGTTTCTACTATCCGGGCGATCTCGAGGCGCTGCGCGACGCCGGGGCCGAGCTGGTGGCCTTCGACACGCTGCGCGACGAGCACCTGCCGCAGGCCGACGGCCTGTTCATCGGCGGGGGATTCCCCGAGACCCACATGGAGGCGCTCGCCGCCAACGAGAAGCTGCGCGGCGAGGTGCGCGCGGCGATCGAGGGCGGCCTGCCGGCCTACGCGGAGTGCGGCGGGCTCATGTACCTCGCGCGCGGCATCGAATGGAACGGGCGCCGCGCCGCGATGGCCGGCGCGATCCCGGCCGACATCGTCATGCACCGCCGCCCGGTCGGGCGCGGCTACGTGCACCTGCGCGAGACCACGCGCTGCCCCTGGCCGCGCCGTGCGGCGGACCGCCCGCAGCCGATCCGCGCCCACGAGTTCCATTACTCGAGCGTCGAGAACCTCGCCCCCGGCGTCGAGTTCGCCTACGAGGTCGAGCGCGGCCACGGCATCGACGGCCTGCACGACGGCATCGTCTACAAGAACCTGCTCGCTTCCTATGCGCACCTGCGCACCATCGAGGGCAACCCGTGGGCGCCGCGTTTCGTGGATTTCATCCGGAGGTGCCAGCATGCAGCCTGAGCCCGATGCCAAGCCGACGACCGGCGACGAGGGATACCTGGTCGATCCGGCGGACTGGACCGAGGAGATTGCCGCGGAGCTCGCGCGCCGCGAGGGCCTCGAGCTCACCGACGCGCATTGGGCGGTGATCCGGTTCGTGCGCGGCTACTACGAGGAGCGCCACGTCATCCCCGATGCGCGCTTCGTGATCAGGTTCCTCGCCGAGACGCGCAGCGCGGAGCGCAACGACCTCTTCAAGCTGTTTCCGTACGGCTACGTCAAGCAGGCCTGTAAAATCGCGGGAATGCGCAAGCCCCGCGCGTGGAGCACCGGCTGAGCGCGGGACGCCAAGGAGCCTCCATGATCACCATCACGCCGCAAGCCGCCGAGCAGATCCGCAAGTCCGCCCAGCAGCAGCCGGACCTCGGGGATGCCTGCCTGCGCCTGGCCGCGCGCCTCGACGACAAGGGTACGATCGAGTACGGCCTGGGATTCGACGACCAGGGCGAAGGCGACGTGCAGTTCGAGAGCAACCACATCAAGGTGCTGGTCTCCGCCGGCTGCGTGGAGCTGCTGACCGGCGCCACGCTCGATTACGTCGAGCTGAATGCCGGTGAGCCGCGTTTCATCTTCATCAATCCCAACGATCCCTCGCACCGGGCGCCGGGCCCGGGGCGCCCGCAGCCGCCCGCCGACGGCATGGCTCCGGGAAGCTAGCCCTGGACCTGCCAGAGCCTCCCACCACCCGCCGCGCAAGCGCATCGCGCATGTCCGAGCCGGACCCCGCCGCAAGATCCGAGGAAATCGCGCGCCGCGACCGCGCCGACCCGCAGGCGCCATCGGTGCGCCTCGCACGCAAGACCCAGTCGCTGGACCTCCTCTACGCCGTCGCCACGAGCTTGAGCCAGCCCGGCGAGCTCGAGCAGGTGCTCGGCGGCTTCCTCGACACGCTGATCGAGCTCGTGGATGCACGTGCGGCAAGCGTGCGGCTGGTTACCGGCGAGGGCCATACCCGGCTTATCGCGAGCCGGGGCCTGGCGCCCGAGGTGATCGAGAGCGATCGCCTCATGCCGACCGGCCATTGCCCGTGCGGCTGGGTCGCAGCCGACGGCGGTTTGCGCGTGCAGAGCGGCACGGCGCTATGCGCCAGGCTCGTCGGCCGGCCGATGCTCGGGCGCGATTGCGCCGAGTTCGTGGTTGCGCCGCTGCAGTACCAGAATCGCATCCTGGGGGTGTACAACCTCTTCCTCGACCGGCCGCTGGCGGCGATGGGGGAGGACATGCCGGAACTGCTGATCAGCGTGGGGCGCCACCTCGGGCTCGCGGTGGAGAAAGCGCGGCTCGAGAGCGAGGCACGCCGCCTCGCGGTGGTGGAAGAGCGCAACCTCATCGGAGCCGAGCTGCACGATTCCCTGGCGCAGTCGCTCATCGGCATGCGCCTGCAGCTCAAGATGCTGGGCGAATCCCTGGGGCGCAAGGATTTCGGCGCTGCCCTGTACGAGGCGAAGGGCCTGCGCCGCGCGATGACGCGCGCGAACTCGGACCTGCGCGACCTGCTCACCAACTACCGCCTCAAGATCGACGACTCCGGGCTGGCGCAGAATGTCGCGAGCCTGGTCGAGCGCTTCGGCCGGGAAACCGGCATCGCCGTGTACTTCCAGAACGAATGCCGGGTGCTCGCCCTCACCCGCATGCAGGAGGTCCAGGTCTACTACATCATCCAGGAGGCGCTCGCCAACATCCGCAAGCACAGCGGCGCGCGCAACGTGCGCATCATGCTCAACAACGAAGGCGACCTGTATACCGTCCTCATCGAGGACGACGGCATGGGAATGTCGGGCGGGGACGCGGGCGGGGACGCGGGCGGGGACGGCGAGCATGCGGGACTCGCGATCATGCGCGAGCGCACCGAGCGGCTGCCGGGCCAGATCGTGATCGAGAGCGAGCCCGGCGAAGGCACGCGCATCGTGCTGATCTTCAATGCGCCGCCGCCCGTGTCCGCCGCGCAAGCGCGCCCCTGACATGCGGGTGCTCCTCATCGACGACCACGCCCTGGTGCGCAAGGGCGTGGAGCAATTGCTGCAGAGCCGCGGCGTCCAGGTCGTGGCCTCGGTCAGCTCGGGCGAGGAGGGCGTGCGCCGGGCGCGGGAATTGCCAGTGGACCTCATCCTGCTCGACGTCAAGATGCCCGGCATGTCCGGCATAGAGACGCTCCGGCAGCTGCGCGCGAGCGGCGTCACGGCCACGGTGGTGCTGCTCACGATGAGCCGCGAGGATGCCGACCTCGCGGCGGCGCTCAGGGCGGGCGCGCAAGGCTACCTGCTGAAGGACATCGAGCCTGAGGAGCTGCTGCCCGCCCTCGAGGCGGCGCTGCGCGGCGAGCACGTGGTGGCGCGCGAGATGGTCGGGTCCCTCGCGCGCCAGGTGCGCGGCGAAGCGCTCCCGCAACGCGCGGAGCGCCGTGCGCCGGCGCCCTTCGCCGAGCTGACGCCGCGCGAGCGCGAGATACTGGAGGCAGTGGCTGACGGCCTGAGCAACAAGATGATCGCGCGCGCCCTGCAGATCACCGAAGGAACGGTGAAGCTGCACGTGAAGGCGATCCTGCGCAAGCTCGGCGTGCGCTCGCGCGTGGAGGCAGCGGTCGCCGCGGTCGAGCACGGACTCGGCAGGAACCGCAGGCCATCCGCGACCCCGCCGCGTCCATGACCGGCCCCGCGCAGGCCCGCCCCGGCCTTCGATCAGGATTGCAGCACGTTCACGAAGAGCTGCGCGCGCGGCAGGCCATGCTCGACGAGCAGCTCGGCCGCAAGCGCCAGCGGCGCGGGGCCCGCGACGTAAACGTCGAAGCCGTCCAGGCTGGAATGATCCTGCGCAACCCGCAGCAGGGCGGCGCGCAGGGCGGCTTCGCCCGGCATGTTGGCGTCGGGGGGCAGGGGGACGTAGTGGAAATTGTCCAGGGCGTCGGTCCACGAGCGGCAGAGATTGTCGAGGTAGTGGCCGCTCCCGGAATCGATCCGGTACAGCTCCAGCCAATCTACCGCATCGAGCGCCATGGCGTGCTCGAGCAGGCTCTTCACCGGCGCGAAGCCCGTGTCGCAGGCGATGAAGAGCAGCGGCCGATGCGACGCTTCGTCGAGCACGAACTCGCCGTGCGGGCCCTCGACATGCACCGCGTCCGCGGGCTTCAGCCCGTCGAGCACGCGCTGCGCGAACGCATCGCCCGGACGGGCGCGTATGTGGAACTGCAGGTTGCGGTCGTCGCACGGGCAGCTCGCCACCGGATAGGAGGCGCTCGGCCCGCCCGGCAGCGCGAGCGAGACCGACTGGCCGGCGAGAAAGCGCAGCCGGTTCGAGCGCGGCGTCTGCAGGTGCAGCAGCCGGATGCCCTCGCCGATGCGGCTTACCGACTTGACCGCCGCGTCGATGCTCTGCCGCGGCATGTCCGCGGGGCTGTGCGCCTCGCGCGCCTCGAGCACGAGGTCACCGACCGCGGTGTTGCAGCACATGAGCACGACGCCGGCAATCTTCTCGGCGGCGGTGAGCGCGTAGTCCGAGTGGCGCGTGCGGTGCACTTCGCCGGAGACCACCCGCGCCTTGCACTTTCCGCAGCTGCCGATGCTGCAGCCGTACTCGAGCGCGAGTCCCGCGTGCAGCGCGGCTTCCAGCAGGCTGTCGTTGCCGTCGACGAAGAACTCGTGCCCGCTCGACTGGATCTGCACGTGCGCAGTCATGATCCTCAGAAAGCTCTCCTGCACCAAAAGCGGCTCCGCGGCGTGCGCGCCGGGCTCGAGGTGCTCCTCGAGCCACGCAAGCAGCTGCGCGGCCATCGCGTGGGGCGCGGCGGCCGCGCCGCCGGCCTCGCGCAACTTCGCCTTCAACTGCTCGAGTATCGCCCGATACTGCTCGAGCCGCGATTCGGCCCGGGCCCGCTCCCGGCCGAGCTCGGCGAGGCGCGCGACCAGCACCTCGGCGCTCGGCAGGACGCGCTCACGCACGCGCCGGGCAAACGCCGCGTCCTTGATCGCATCCAGCTTCTCCAGGGCGGCATTGTCCTCCAGCCGCGCCTCGGGATAGGCACGCAGCAGGTCTTCCGCCGACACCATCCCCTCGAATGCGGCCAGCTCGCCGCTCCGGATCTTGCCCTGCAGCGCGCCTCGCCTCACGCCGATCAGGCGCGCCGCACGGGAAAGGGTCAGAAGCCGGGGCATGCATCCTCCGCGCCGAATCTAACATAGCGCGCGACCCGCGCGCGACCGCTCGCCTGAAGCCATGGAATATCTGCCGATCTTTCTCGATGTCCGCGAACGTCCGTGCCTCGTCGTGGGCGGGGGCGAGGTGGCGGCGCGCAAGTGCGCGCTGCTGCAGCGCGCCGGCGCGCACGTGACCGTGCTGGCGCCGGAATTGGGCACGGCCCTGGACGCCGATCGCGCCTCGGGCAGGATCGAGCATCGCGCGGCGCGCTTCCGGGACGAGGATGTTTCCGGCCAGGTGCTGGTGATCGCCGCCACCGACGACGGCACGGTGAACCGTGCGGTGGCCGCGGCGGCGGCCGCGCGCGGCATCCCGGTCAATGTCGCCGATCGGCCCGAGCTGTGCACGTTCGTCCTGCCCTCGATTCTCGAGCGCGCCCCGATCACCGTGGCGGTGTCGAGCGGCGGCGCCTCGCCGGTGCTCGCGCGGCTGCTGCGCGCGCGCCTGGAAAGCTTCATCCCGGCCGGCTACGGGCGGCTGGCAGCGCTCGCCGGCGCGTTCCGCGAGCGCGTGAAGGAACGCTTGAAGCCCGGGGAGCGGCGCCGCTTCTGGGAGCGCGTGCTGCAGGGGCCGATCGCGGAGCTCGTGTACAGCGGTCGCGACGCCGAGGCGCGCAAGGCGCTCGAGCAAGCGCTCGACTCGCGCCTGAGCCTGGCCGGCGGCGAGGTGTCGCTGGTGGGCGCCGGCCCGGGCGATCCGGACCTGCTCACCTTCCGCGCCCTGCGCCTCATGCAGCAGGCCGACGTCGTGGTGTACGACCGCCTCGTGTCGCGGCCGATCCTCGACCTGGTGCGCCTCGAGGCCGAGCGGATCTACGCCGGCAAGGAGCGCGCCCGGCATACGCTGCCCCAGGAGGGCATCAATCAGCTGCTCGTGCGCCTCGCCCGGGAAGGCAAGCGCGTGGTGCGCCTCAAGGGCGGCGATCCTTTCATATTCGGCCGCGGCGGGGAGGAGATCGACACGCTCGCCGCCGAAGGCATCCCCTTCCAGGTGGTGCCCGGCATCACGGCGGCATCGGGATGCGCGTCCTACGCGGGCATTCCCCTCACGCATCGCGACTGCTCGCAGTCCGTGGTGTTCGTGACCGGCCATTTGCAGGACGGAACCATGAACCTGAACTGGTCCGCGCTCGCCCAACCGCGCCAGACCATCGTCTTCTACATGGGGCTGGTTGGCGTCGACGTGCTGTGCCGCGAGCTCGCCGCGCACGGCATGCCGGGCACGACGCCGGCGGCGCTCGTGCAACAGGGCACGACGCCCCAGCAGCGCGTGCTCGCCGGTACGCTCGAGACGCTGCCCGAGATCGTGCGCCAGGGCGCCGTCAAGGCGCCGACGCTCATCATCATCGGCGAGGTGGTCAGGCTGCGCGACCGCCTCAAATGGTTCGAACCCGCGGCATGACACGCGCCGCAACCGGACGAGGGCCCATGGCGGAAGGATTCGTGGACGCGGCAAGCAGGGGCGAGCTTGCCCCCGGGGCGATGAAGCGCGTCGACGTCGCGGGCAGGCGCATCCTGATCGCCAACGTGGACGGGCGCTACTGCGCAGCCGACGACACCTGCACCCACGAGGAGGCTTCGCTCTCGACGGGCGTGCTGAAGGGCGCGCTGGTCAAGTGTCCGCTGCATGGCAGCCGCTTCAATGTGTGCACCGGCGAGGCGCTGGAAGAGCCCGCCGAGGAAAACCTGCGGACCTATCCGGTGCGCCTCGAGGGCGATCGCATCCTGGTCGGGTTGCCGAAGGATGGCGCGCCATGAGCGGCTCCGCGGGCGCCGCCTCCTCCGATGCCGTCGCGTTCATGAGCTCCGTGCTCAAGCGCATCGCCACCGGCCCCGAGCTGAGCAAGGATATCTCGCGGGAGGAGGCGCGCCAGGGCATGCGGCTGGTGCTCGACCGGCAGGTCGATCCGGTGCAGGCCGGCGTGTTCCTGATCGCGCTGCGCATGAAGCGCGAGACCGACGACGAGAATCGCGGCCTGCTGGAGGCGATCCGCGAAGCCACGCTCCATGCGACCGCCGCCGTCGACGAGGTCGTGGACATCGCCGATCCCTACGACGGATTCAATCGGACATTGCCCGCTTCGCCCTTCCTCGCGCCGGTGCTGGCCGCTTGCGGCGTCTGCGCCGTCTCCCACGGCGTCGAGACCATGGGGCCCAAGTACGGCGTTACCCACCGCCAGGTGCTGCGTGCCGCGGGCGTCGCGGTGGATCTCGCGCCGGGACAAGCGGCCGCGCGCATCGCGGAGCCGGGCGTCGGCTGGGCCTACGTCGACCAGAAGGCGTCCTGTCCCAAGCTGCACGACCTGGCCAGCCTGCGCACGCTGATCGTGAAGCGTCCGGCGATCACGACCTTGGAGGTGCTGTCGGGGCCGGTTCGCGGCCGCAGCCGGACGCATCTGGTCACCGGCTACGTGCACAAGCCCTATCCGCGCATCTACGCGCTGCTCGCGCGCCACGCGGGATTCGATTCCGCGCTCATCGTGCGCGGAGTGGAAGGCGGCGTGATTCCTTCGCTGATCCACACCGGAAAGGTGTTCCACTATCACAGCCTGGGCGAGGAGTCCGCCACGGAATTCAAGCCGGCGGAGCTGGGCATCGTGCAGACCGTGCGGGCACCGCGCGTGCCCGGTGCGCCCGACGCCGATGGCGCAGGCGAAGGCGCGGGGGGTGCCACGCTCGATACCGCGCACGTGGCGCGCGCCGCCGCGCAGGCCGGCTTGCAGGCGCTCGAGGGCCAGCCCGGCGCCACGCGCGATGCCCTGGTCTACGGTGCCGCGCTCTGCCTGTGGCACCTGGGACGGCATGGTTCCGTGGCCGAGGCCGCCGACGCCGTGCGCGCGGTCCTCGATGCCGGCAAGGCGCTGCGCCACCTGCAGCGCGCATGCGGCTGAGATTCAGGCGCTCGCGCCAAACCGGCAGGGCGTTTGATCCAGGTCACTCCGGCCCGCGGCAGCGCGCGGGACAATCTACGAGCCTGAGTCCGGGCCCGGGAGTCCCAATGCTGCGGCACCACTCGATTTCCTTCGCGGTATTCGTCGCGGTGCTCGCCATCGGGCTCGCCATGCGCAGCGCCTCGGGCGCCGACGCGGGGCGGGGCGCGGCCCTTTACGAATCGCGCTGCGCCACCTGCCATTCGGAGGCCGTCCACATGCGCGCCAAGCGCGTGGCCACGGATTTCGACGACGTGCGCCGTTGGGTGGTACGCTGGAACGGCAACCTCAAGCTGGGCTGGGGGGACGAGGAGCTCGACGACGTCGCCGCGTATCTCAACGAGACCTACTACCATTTTGCCTGCCCGGCCGCCGTGTGCCAGGCCGTATCCCTCGCCCCAGGCACGGGCGCGCGACAACACCGGAGGAGAGGCACATGAAGATCTGCCCCGTAGCCATCGCGGTGGGATGCAGGAAATGCCCGGTATTCGCGCTGTGCCCCGCGAAGGGAATCATCGGCGACTACAAGCCCGAGGAAAAGCCGCCCGCCAAGGGCGCGCAGAAGCCCAAGGACGCGGCGCGGAAATAGCGCCGCCGGCGGGGCTTGCGGCGGAGGGACGGGAGAATTAACATCCATTAGCGCGTTTGCGTGGTCGCGGCGCGCGTTTCGATTGGGCCCGCCCTTGAGGGGCGGGCCCCTCTTTTTTGCCGGGCGCGACCATGTATGCTGGGCGTGGAGTCGCGCCCATGATCATCCAGGATTACCTGCCGGCCACGCTGTTCGAGGGCCGCACGGTGTTCGTCACCGGCGGCGGCAGCGGCATCAACCTCGGCGTCGCGCGCAATTTCGCGGCGCTCGGGGCGAGTGTGGCGATCTGCGGCCGGAACCAGGAAAGGCTCGACGGTGCGGCCGCGGAGCTGCGCGCGTTGAACGAGCACGCGGGCGGCAAGGTGGTCGCGGCGGTCGCGGACGTCCGGGACTATGGCGCGGTCACGGCGGCGCTCGAGCGCGCGCGCGCCGAGTCGGGCCCGATCGACGTGCTGGTCTGCGGGGCGGCCGGCAACTTCCTGTGCCCGGCCGAGGCCCTGAGCCCGAACGGCTTCAAGACCGTGATCGACATCGACCTGCAGGGATCCTTCAATGCCTCGCGCGCCGCCTTCGAGCAGCTCCGGGAGACCCGCGGCTGCGTGATCTTCATTTCCGCGGGCCAGGCGTTCGTGCCGATGGCCTACCAGGTCCACGTGGGCGCGGCGAAGGCGGGCATCGACATCATGATGAAGAACCTCGCGATCGAATGGGGCCGGCACGGCATCCGCACCCACAGCATCGTGCCCGGCCCCATCGAGGGCACCGAAGGAATGCGCCGGCTGTCGCGCCCCGAGTTCGCGCCGGCCAAGCAGGCGAGCATCCCGCTCGGCCGCTACGGGACCGTGGACGACATCGGGCAGGCCGCGGTCTTCCTCGCCTCGCCCCTCGCCTCCTTCATCACCGGCACCGTGCTGTGCGTGGACGGCGGATCCAACCTGGTGGGCTCCGCCCTGTGGAACGCGATGGTCGAGAAGATGGACCTCGGGCGCGGGTGAGCGCGGCCTGATCCGGCGCCGGCTTGCACAATGGACATCCTCGAGCGTTGCAGGGCCCGCGCGCGCCGCGTCTTGCGCCGCCTGGTGCTTCCCGAGGGCCACGACGAGCGCATCGTGGCGGCGGCGCGGCGCCTGCGCGATGCGGGTCTGGCGCTGCCCGTGCTGCTGGGAGCCGCGGCCGAGGTGCGCGCCGCCGCCGATCGCGCCGGCGTCGCGCTGGAGGGCATCGAGACGCTCGATCCGCAGCACAACGCCCGCCTGCCGCACTACGCCATGCTCTACGCGCAGGCCAGGCCGGGCGCCGGCCCGGCGGTGGCGCAGCGCGCAGTGCACAAGGCGCTCTTCCACGCCGGGATGATGGTGAAATCGGGCGATGCCGACGCGATGCTCGCCGGGGCGGCGAACACCACCGCGCGCGTGATCGAGGCGGGCATGATGACCATCGGGCTCGCCGAGGGCATCCGCACGCCGTCGAGCTTCTTCGTGATGATCGTCCCGCGCTTCGCGGGCGGGGCGGAGCGCACGCTGGTCTACGCCGACTGCGCGGTGAACGTCGAGCCCGATGCGCAAGCCCTCGCGGACATCGCGCTCGCCTCGGCGCAGAGCTGCCGCGTCCTGCTCGAGGAGGAGCCGCGCGTGGCGCTGCTTTCGTTTTCGACCCGGGGCAGCGCGCAGCATCCGCGCGTGGACAAGATCACCCGGGCGCTCGCCATCGCGCGCGGCCGCGCGCCGGGCCTGCTGATCGACGGCGAGCTGCAAGCCGACGCGGCCCTGGTTGCGGAGGTGGCCGCGAAGAAGGTGCACGGCGCGAGCGACGTCGCCGGCCGCGCCAACGTGCTGGTCTTTCCCGACCTGGATGCCGGAAACATTGCCTACAAGCTCACGCAGTATGCCGCGGGAGCGCGCGCGATCGGCCCGGTTCTGCAGGGCTTCGCGCGCCCGGTGAGCGACCTGTCGCGCGGTGCGAGCGTGGAGGACATCGTCGCCACGGCCTGCGTGCTGCTTGCGCAGGCCTAGGCGCTATCGCTCCCCGATCGCTACGTAGGGGCGCGGCTCGGGCCCGTTGTACAGCGTGAGCGGGCGGATCAGGATATTGTTCTCGAGCTGCTCGAGGACCTGCACCGTCCATCCCGGCACGCGGCCGATGGCGAAGATCGGCACGAACAGGTCTTCGGGAATCCCGTGCAGGTAGTAGACCACGCCCGCGTAGAAATCGACGTTCACGTTCACGCCATGGCGCGCGTAGGGCTTCATCGCCTCCACCAGCGCCTCGAGGATCCGGTACCACTTGGGCTCGCCCATCTCGCGCGAGAGCTGCTCGACGCCCTCGCGCATGTGCCGCGCGCGTGGATCCTCGGCGCGATAGACGCGGTGGCCGAAGCCCATCACCGCCTCGCGATTCGCGCGCTTGAGCTTCACGTACTCGGCCGCGTTCTCCGGAGCGCCCATCTCCTGCGCCATGCGCATCACGTTTTCCGCGGCGCCGCCGTGCGCCGGTCCCGAGAGGGCCGCCACCGCCGCGGTGATCGCGCGCGTGCAGGCTCGCGTCGGTGCCGGCCACCACGCGCGCCGCGAACGACGAGGCGTTCGATCCGTGCTCGGCGTGCAGGATCATGTCGGTGTCCATGAGCTTCGCGCTCTGCGCGCTGGGCGCGGTGCCCTTGAGCATGTGCAGGAAGTTGGCTGCGTGCCCGAGGCGCGGATCGGGAGGCACCGGCTCGCGCCCATGGCGCAGGTGCTCGTGGGCGGCGACGACCATCGGCACCTGCGCGGCGAGCCGGATGCCCTTGCGCTGCGACGGCCGCGGGCGAATGGTCGGCGGCATCCGGGTCGAAAGCGGCGAGCGCGGAGACGGCGGTGCGCAGCACATCCATCGGGTGGCCGTGCCGGATCGAGCGGATCACGTCGAACATCGCCGCCGGGCAGCACGCGCGCCGCCTTCAGCTCGGCGTCGAAGGCGGCAAGCTCCGCGGCGCTGCGGCAATTCGCCCTTGAGCAGCAGGAAGCAGGTCTCCTCGAAGCTCGAATGTCGTGCGAGGTCGTGTATCGAGTAGCCGCGATAGCGCAGCTCGCCCGCGCGCCCGTCGATGAAACAGACCCGCGAGCGCTCGAAGTACACGCCCTTGAGTCCCCGATGAATCTCGATCTTCACGTTCTCTTCGCTCATGTCCTTCTCTCCAGCCGGTAAATCATGCCGCTCACGCCTCATGAGTCCCGCGGCACGACCTGGCGCACGAACTGCGCGAGCAGCAGCGGGGTCACGACCCACAGCAGGATCCTCAGCCAGCGCCGGTAGCGCTCGGCGTCCACCCTTTCGCGAATCATGCTCCCCAGCAGCATCGTGACGAGGGCGATGCCGGCGAAGGGAAGCGTGTCCGCGAGGCGATCGAGATGCAACCCGCCGGACGCGGCGAGCGTGAGCGTCTGCGTCGACTTGCCGGCGAAGAAGCAGAGGTTGATGGTCTGCACCAGCGCGCGCGGCTCGGTGCCGAGGCTGAGGAAATAGATGAGCAGCGGCGGAGCGGATACGTTGGCGGTGCTCTCCGAGAGCCCGGCCGCGATGCCGAAGGCCGCACCCGCGAGCCGCGGCCAGCGGGCGACCCACGACCACGAGCCCGCGCGCACGCGCTCCAGGTTGAGGAAGGCGATGATCACCAGCGCGAGCAGCAGGGTGAATGGGGCCGGGCCGGCGAGCATCAGCAGCCGCGCGCCGAGGAAGCTGCCGGCGACCATGTAGAGCGGAAGGAACCAGAAGCGGCCGAGACTGCGCCGGTAGTCTCCGCCGCGCACCACGTTGACCGCGGTGATGAGCAGCGTGGGCAGCAGGCTCACGACGATCGCGGACTTGATGTCGGTGAGCAACGCCACCAGGGCCGTCGCCACGATGGCGAAGCCGAGCCCGAGCACGCCGTGCACCAGCCCGGCGAACGCCACCGCCGCGAACACCAGCAGCAGCGTATCGGGCGAAAGTGCGAGGACGTCGGGCACGCGCTAGCGGCGGCTGCGCCGCGCGCGCAGCATCACCACGACTCCGAAGGGCCGGCCCCGGCGATGGCCGCCGCCGCGCGCCGCAGCGCCGGAACGTGCCGGCGCGCGTGTTCCATCGTCATGCGCGCGGTCGGAGCATGCACCGCGATCGCCGCCCAGACGCGCCCGTCGCGGCCGCTCACCGGAACCGCCACCGCGGTGAGCCCGGCGAGGAATTCCTCGTCGTCGGTTCCTACCCGATCGGCCCCGATGCGCGCGAGCGCCTTCTGCAGCCGGGCCGGATTGGTGATCGTGTTGTCGGTCCAGCGCTTGAGCGGCGCGGCGTGGAGCAGGCGCCGCCGGCGCTGCGCGGGCATGGTGGCGAGGAACAGCTTGCCGCTCGCCGTGCAGTGGATCGGCACCCGCGAGCCGGGCTGCAGCACCAGGCGCAGCGGCCAGTGGGCTTCGACGCGGTCGAGGTAGACCACCTCGTCGCCCACCAGCGTCGTGAAGTTGCACGTTTCGCCCACCTCGTCGACCAGCGCCTGCAGGATCGCGTGCCGCGGCCCGCGCTGCGAGGCGCTGCGCATCGCCTCGATCGCGAGCGCCGCGAGGCGCGCGCCCACCGCGTAGCCCCTGCCTTCGCCCTCGTGCTGCAGCAGGCCCTGGCGCTCGAGGCTCGCGAGTATGCGATGGGCGGTCGGCCGCGCAAGCCCGGTGATCGCGACCACGTCGCCCAGCGCGACGGAGCGCTCGGCGCGCGCGACGCATTCGAGCACGGTGATCGCCCGCAGGACCGTCGATCCCGATTCCGTGGCGTCGCGGGCCTGCGCTTGCCGCGGCGCGGGGCCCGGCCGATGCACGCGGGAGGCGGTCGACGATGCGTTGCGCGCCACGGAGGTCAGTGCCGGATGAGGCCGATGCTCAGTCCCGGCCAGAGTGCGACGATCACCCACGCGATCAGCAGCGCCACGAAGTAGATCATCGCGGGGCGCACGATGCGCAGGTACGGTATGCGGGTGAGCGCGCTCGCCACATAGAGGTTGAGCCCATACGGAGGCGTGATGAATCCGATCGCGTCGCCGATGAGGAAGATCACCGCGAAATGGATCGGATCGACCCCTGCCGCAACCGCAATCGGCGCCAGGATCGGCGCGAAGATCACCGTGTCCGGCAGGCTTTCTAGGATGGTGCCCGCCACCAGGACCACCCCCATGCTAGCGAACACTGCGGTGTAGTAGCCCCCGCCCAGGCCGGTGATGAGCTCGGTGAAGTACGCCTTGGCCCCGAGCAGCGAGAGGATCTGCTGCATCACGATGGAGACCGCGATCATCGGCGCGAGCATCCCGGTGAGCGTCCCGGAGCGCAGGATCACCTTGGGCAGCGTCTTCCAGCTGAGCTCCCGGGTGACGAACAGCCCCGCGAGCAGGCAGAAGGCCACGGTGACGCCGGCCGCCTCGGTCGGCGAGAACGCCCCGGAGTAGATGCCGTAGAGCACGATGAAGATCGCGACGAAGCCGAGGTAGGCCCGCATCCCCGCGCGCGCGATGCGCCGCGGCTCGAACTTGATGATCTGACCCCACTTGTTGGCCTTCGAGGCCAGGTGCGCCGCGATCATCATCAGCAGGACCATCAGCAGGCCGGGGAAGATGCCGGCGATGAACAGGTCGCTGATCGACAGGTTCATGAGGAACCCGTAGACGATGAAGATGATGCTGGGCGGGATGATGATGCCGACGGTCCCGCCCGCGGCGACGGTCGCGGCGGAAAAGCGCGGGTCGTAGCCGTTCTTGACCATCTCCGGGTACATGATCGAGCCGATCGTGGCGGTGGTGGCGGAATTCGAGCCCGAGATCGCGGCGAAGAATCCGCAGGCCCCGATGGTCGATACCGCCAGCCCCCCGCGCATCCAGCCGAGCGCCGCGTAGGTGAATTCCGTGAGGCGCCGCGCGATGCCCGCGGCGTTGATCAGGTCTCCGGTGAGGATGAACAGCGGCAGCGCCAGCAGCCCGAAGAAATTGAGCCCCTCGAACAGGGTGACGCCGAGGTTCGCGAGCGTGAAGTGGATCACCGAGCTCACGCCGACCACCCACAGGCCGATCACCAGGAAGATCGGCACGCCGATGACGAACAGCACCCCGGCGCTCACCGAGACCAGGGTGATCAGGCTCGCGTCGCTCACCGTCGGGCTCCCCTCATTCGCTCAGGCTCACCAGGTGCTGGAACGGCTCGCGGCGCTGGTAGCGGCGCCAGTCCTCGTACAGGTTCTGCAGCGCGCGGAAGATCAGCAGCAGCCAGGACAGCGGCGTGGCGAGGTAGAACCACCACTGCATCACGTGGTCCGTTCCCTGCACGATGGCGAAGTTGTCGTACACGATCTTCACCTGCTGGACGGTGTAGTAGGAGACCGACCGCCCCGAACACGATCCAGAGCACGGCGTCGAGCGCCACACAGGCGAACTGGAGCCCGTAGGGCATGTGCTCGCGCAGCTCGCTGAAGGAAAGGTGGGAGCGGGTCTTGGTGTTGTACGACGCGCCCATCCACGTGACCCAGAGGAAGAGGTAGATCGTCACGGTGCTGGACCACGCGGACTGGTAGCTGAAGAAATAGCGCTCGACCACCGCCATCACGATGATGATGGCCATCGAGGAATAGGCGATGAGGATGACGGTCTTCTCGATGTTGCGGTCGAGCCAGCGCAGCGCGCGCGCGGCGTGGTTCATCGGCGGGCTCCGTGCGGGGGGCGATCGGATGGCAATCGGGCGTCCCGGGGGGCGGCTGCTTGCCGCGCGTACCGCCCCCCGGGGTTTCCTGCGCCGCCTACGCGCGCCACCAGCGCCGGCATTCCACGTCGTCCGCGGGCATGTCGGCGGGAATCTCGCGGGCGATGGCGGAGATCTCCTTGTAGGTATCGATGCCGCCCGCCCACTTGTTGATGCGCTCGCGCCATTCGTCCCACGCCTTGGGCACGAATTCCGGCGAGCACATGTGCTCGGCCTTCGACAGCTCCTCCTTCGAAAGCTCCGCCACGCGCACGCCGTACTTCGCGAACAGGGTGCCGGGCTTCTGCGGGTTCGTGCTGCCCACCACGTCGAAGAGGCCGGCCTCGTTGTGGCCCTTCACGTAGACCTGCGCGGTGTAGGCCGATTCCATCACCGCCTCCTGCAGCGCCGATCCGAGGGCCTGGAACTTCGAGTGGTTCATCGCGCAGTGCTCGGTGCCGCAGAAGAAGCGCAGGTCCACCGATTGCGACACGACCGGGGACATGTTGGCATAGGCCACGGCGCTCGCCCAGGTCTCGGCGCCGTCGATGAGGCCGTTCTTCAGCCCGTCGAGGGTCTCCTCCCACGCGATCGGCACGGGGTTGAGGTTCATGAGCTGCATCGCGATGCGCCCGAGCTGCGTGCCGGTGACGCGGTTCTTCGTGCCCGCGAGCTCGGTCACGCTCTTCACCGTGGGCTTGTCCTTCCACTTGAGCCCGAGCTGGATGCCGCGCAGCTCGCAGTGGGTGAACAGGAACTGGATGTTGTGCTGCTTGCGCAGCGGTTCGCGCAGGATCTGCTCGCTCTTCGGGTGGAAGAAGAAGTGGTATTGCGCCGCGCGCGACGGGAACATGTAAGCGTAGTCGAGCACGTTGTAGAACGGCGCGGAACCCGCCGAGTTCTGGGTGGAGGCCGCGAAGATGTCGACGATGCCCTGCTGGGTCTTCTTGATGCAGTCGAGCTGGTTGCAGATCTGGTTGTTGCCGATGAAGTCGACCCGGATGGCCCCGTCGGTGCGCTCCTCGAGATCCTTGGCGAAGAACAGGAATCCCGCGTGCTCGACGAGCAGGTTCTTCTCGTTGAATCCGGCCGCGCCCATCTTCAGCGTGAATTTCGGCGTGTGCTTGTAGCGCTTGGCCGCGGTGTCCTCGGCGGCGGCGGCCAGCCGCGGCGCCGTGAGCACCCCGCCCAGGCCGCTCGCGGCAATCAGCGTGGAGGTGAAGCCGTAGCGCCCCGCGATGCGGAAGAAATCGCGGCGCGGCAGATCGTCGAGTTGTTCCCTGGTGGTGGTCATTGCGGGTCTCCTCTCCAAGTTTGCGTGGTCGGATGCCGGATCGATGCTGGGCCGACCTCGGCACACGCGACGATGCTAGACACACGCGCTTGCGCTGGCAAGACAAAATGGAGAAAAATGAGACAAAAGCAATCGGCAATTGAGATATTGTGCAGTGCACGATGCAGGGTTCTCGGAATCTGAAAATTTGATGGTCCCCGCTCACTACGACTACATCATCGTCGGCGCCGGGTCCGCGGGCTGCGTGCTCGCCGACCGGCTGAGCGCGAGCGGCCGGCACCGGGTGCTCGTGCTCGAGGCGGGGCCCGCGGACCGCTACCTGTGGATCCACGTCCCGATCGGCTACGGCAAGACGATGTTCCATCCCGCCTACAACTGGGGCTTCTACACCGATCCCGAACCCGGCATGCACGACCGGCGCATCTACTGGCCCCGCGGACGGGTGCTGGGAGGATCGAGCTCGATCAACGGGCTCATCTACATCCGCGGGCAGCCCGAGGACTACGACGGCTGGGAGCGGCTGGGCAATCCCGGGTGGGGATGGAAGGACGTGCTGCCGTACTTCATCCGCGCCGAGCACAACTCGCGCGGGGCAAGCGCGCTGCACGGCGGGGACGGGCCGATGTGGACGTCCGACATCGTCGAGCGCCACGAGCTGATGGACGCGATCATCGGCGCGGCGGGCGATTGCGGCGTGCCGCGCAACGACGATTTCAACGGCGCTTCGCAGGAGGGCGTCGGCTACTTCCAGCTTTTCACGCGCGCGGGCTGGCGCTGCAGCACCGCGGTGGGGTACCTGCGCCCGGCGATGAAGCGCCCGAACCTGCGCGTCGAAACGCACGCGCTCGCGAGCGCGGTGCTGCTCGAGGGCGGCCGCGCGGTAGGCGTGCGCTATGAGCGGCACGGCCGCACGCTCGAAGCGCGCGCCGCCCGCGAGGTGATCCTGTCGGCGGGCGCGCTGCAAAGCCCGCAGCTGCTGCAGCTCTCGGGCATCGGCGAGCCGCGCCTGCTCGAGTCGATGGGCATCCCGGTGGCCAATGCGCTCGCCGGAGTCGGCGCGAACCTGCAGGATCACCTGCAGATGCGCGTGATGTTCCGCGTGTCGCGCCCGATCACCACCAACGACGAGCTGCGCAGCCTGTCCGGGCGACTGAAGATGGGCCTCAAGTGGCTGCTGTTCCGCAAGGGGCCGCTCGCGATCGGCATCAACCATGGCGGGCTCTTCACGAAGGTGCTGCCGGAATCGCGCACGCCGGACATCCAGTTCCACTTTGCCGCGCTCTCGGCGGAGCTGGCCGGGGCGAAGCCCCATTCCTGGCCGGGGTGCACCTTCTCCGTATGCCAGCTGCGTCCCGCATCGCGCGGCAGCATCGAGATCCGCTCGCGCAACCCCGCGGACGCGCCGTCGATCAAGGCGAACTACCTCTCGGCGGAGCTCGACCGGCGCTGCATGGTGGCCGCGGTCCGGTTCGCGCGGCGCCTCGGCGCCGCGGCGCCCCTCAAGCCATACCTCTCCGCGGAATACCGCCCCGGCCCCGCCGCGCAGAGCGACGCAGAGCTGCTGGAATCCGTGCGCGAGTACGGCGCCACCATCTTCCATCCGGCCGGGACCTGCCGGATGGGCGAGGACCGGCAGGCGGTCGTCGACCATCGCCTGAGGGTGCATGGCACGGCGGGCCTGCGCGTCGTGGATTGCTCGATCATGCCGGCGCTCGTCTCCGGCAACACCCACGCGCCCACGGTGATGATCGCAGAGAAGGCTTCGGACCTGATTCTCGAGGATGCAGCGCGCAGCGGCTGAGGCGCCGGCGTTTCAGCCGAAGGTCGCCGACATCGCCTCGGCGGCGCGGCGAAAGACCGCCAGCTGCGCGAGCGCCCGCTCGAGCGGCATGCGCGACAGGGGAGCGTGCACCGCGATCGCGGCGCAGGCGCGCCTCCTGCCGTCGCGCACGGGCACCGCCACGCATACCAGCCCGGCATGGTATTCCTCGTTGTCGGTCGCGTACTTCTGCGCCCGGATGCGCGCGAGCTCCTGCTCGAGGCGCCGGCGGTCGGTGATGGTGCTGTCGGTGAACGGGGTGAGCGCCAGTTGCGCGATCAGCCGCGCGCGCGTCGCGGCGGGGAGCATCGCGAGCAGCAGCTTGCCGCTCGCCGTGCAATGCAGCGGCACGCGCGAGCCGGCGGTGAGGTTCATGCGCAAGGGCCACGCCGCCTCGACCCGGTCGAGGTAGATCACGGCCGCGCCGTCGAGCATGGTGAAGTTGCACGTCTCGCCGATCTCGGCGACCAGGCGGTCGAGCACGGCGTGCCGGGCGGCGCGGAAGTTGCCGCTCAGCATCACGTCGCGCGCCAGGCCGGTGAGGCGCGGGCCGGGCGCGTAGCGGCGCACGCCGGGCTCGGGCATCGCGAAGCCCGCGTGCTCGAGCATCGCGAGCATGCGGTATACGGTAGGCTTGGGCAGGCGCGTGCCTTCCGCGAGCTCGGCGAGCGAGACCGGGCGCTGCGCGCGCGCCAGCGCCTCGACTACGGCGAAGGCGCGCAGTGTTGCGGGCACCTTGTCTTCCTTGCGCGGCATGTCGATATTCTATCGAAATCTGGAATGAAAAGTTCTAAAACCAGTCGTGAAGCGTTGCATGGCGCCATGCGCTATGGGACACTGGAACTCCCGCGCCCGCACCCCGCTGGACGTCGCCGGGCGCCCCCTGACACCTACTCGGAGCATTCGCCATGACCAACGTATCGGATGTGAAACGCATGGTGGTCGCCGGCAAGGTCCGGATGACGCCGTCGGAGGCGTTCGTCGAGACCCTCGTCTCCCAGGGCGTGACGCACGTCTTCGGCATCGTGGGCTCCGCCTACATGGACGCGCTCGACCTGTTTCCGGCCGCGGGCATCCGCTTCGTGCCCACGGTGCACGAGCAGGGCTCGGCGCACATGGCCGACGGCTTTTCGCGCGTGACGGGACGCCACGGCGTGTGCATCGGGCAGAACGGGCCCGGCATCACCAACTTCGTGACGGCCGTCGCCGCTGCGTACTGGGCGCATTCGCCGGTCGTGGCGATCACGCCCGAGTCCGGGACGATGGGCATCGGTCTGGGCGGCTTCCAGGAAACCGAGCAGCTCGCGATCTTCCAGAAGATCACCAAGTACCAGGCGCACGTGAACAACCCCGCGCGCATGGCCGAGCTCACCGCGCGCGCCTTCGACCGGGCGTTGCTCGAGATGGGGCCTACGCAGCTCAACATCCCGCGTGACTTCTTCTACGGCGAGATCGAATGCGAGGTGCCGCAGCCGCTGCGCGTCGAGCGCGGCGCGGGCGGCGAGCGCAGCCTCGATGCGGCCGCGGAGCTGCTCGCGCAGGCGAAGTTCCCCGTGATCATTTCCGGCGGCGGCGTCGTCATGGCCGAGGGTGTCGCCGATGCGGTGGCGCTCGCCGAGGCGCTCGGCGCCCCGGTATGCAACAGCTACCTGCACAACGACTCGTTCCCGGCCGGACATGCGCTGTGGTGCGGCCCGCTGGGCTACCACGGCTCGCGGGCGGCGATGAAGCTCATCGCGCAGGCGGACGTGGTGCTCGCGCTGGGCTCGCGCCTCGGCCCCTTCGGCGTGCTGCCGCAATACGGCTTCGACTACTGGCCGCGCGATGCGAAGCTGATCCAGGTGGACGCGGACCCGAAGGTCCTTGGCCTGGTGAAGGCCACCAGCGTGGTGGTGTGCGCCGATCCCGCCGCCGCCGCGCGCGCGCTGCTCGCGCGGCTCAAGGCGCGCCCGATGGCGTCCGCGGCCACCCGCGAGGAGCGCATGGGGCGCATCCGCGCGGAGAAGGCGGCGTGGGAGAAGGAGCTCGCGGAATGGAACCATGAGAAGGACCCCTGGAGCCTGGAGGTCGCGAAGGACTCCAAGTACATGCATCCGCGCCAGATGCTGCGCGAGCTCGAGCGCGCGATGCCCGCGGACGCGATGGTGTCCACCGACATCGGCAACATCTGCCAGGTGGCGAACAGCTACCTGCGCTTCGCGCAGCCGCGCAGCATGTTCGGCGCGATGATGTTCGGCAACTGCGGCTATGCGTTCCCCACCATGATCGGTTGCAAGGTCGCCGCGCCGGGGCGCAGCGCGGTCGCCTACGTGGGCGACGGGGCATGGTGCATGAGCTTCGGCGAGATCCTCACCTGCGTGCGCGAGCAGATCCCGGTGACCGCGGTGGTGTTCAACAACCAGCAGTGGGGCGCCGAGAAGAAGAACCACGTCGACTTCTACAACAACCGCTTCCTGGGCGTGAACCTGGAGAACCCGAGCTTCGCCGGCATCGCGCGCGCGATGGGAGCCGAAGGCATCACGGTGGACAAGGTCTCCGACGTGGGTGCGGCGCTGCGCGCCGCCTGCAAGGCGCAGCAGGACGGCAAGACCACGATCGTCGAGATGATGTGCACCCGCGAGCTGGGGGATCCCTTCCGCCGCGACGCGCTCAAGAAGCCCGTGCGGATGCTCGCGAAATACCAGGCCTACGTCTGAACCCTAGCCAGGAGGAGTGCTGCCACCATGAGAACAATGACCCTGCTGCTGAAAGGCGCCGTCGCTGCCGGTTTCGCGCTTTGCACGCTCGCCGCGGCCGCGCAGGAGAAATATCCCACGCGACCGGTCGATGTCATCGTGCCGTGGGGCCCGGGTGGCGGCGCGGACCAGCTTGCGCGCCTCACCGCGAAGCTGATCGAGCCGATGCTCCATACGTCGTTTCCCGTGGTCAACGTCCCGGGCGCCACGGGCGCAACCGGCGTGACCAAGCTGCTCACCGACCAGGCGGACGGCTACGCGATGGCGGTGTACATCGCCGATACCAACGCGCTGCTCGCCGGCACGTCGCCGCGCTGGAAGATCGACGACCTGCAGCCCATCGCGGTGATGATGAAAGTGCCTTCGTTCCTGTTCGTCGCGCAGGACAGCCCGATCAAGGACTGGGCGCAGTTCGAGAAGGAGGCGCGCGCCAAGCCCAAGACGCTCAAGGTCGCGACCCTCGGCTTCGGCAGCGTGGACGACATGACCCTGAGCTACCTCGCGTCGAAGGGCATCAAGGTGGTCGAGGTGCCGTACGCCAAGCCCAGCGAGCGCTACGTCTCGGTGATCGGCGGTCACGTGGACGCGCTCTACGAGCAGGCCGGTGACGTGCGCCAGTTCGTCAACAACCACCAGATCCGGCCGATCATCATCTTCGGCAAGGAGCGGCTGCCCGCGTTCAAGGACATCCCGTGCTCGCACGAGCTGGGCTACGACATCGCGCTGCCGCAATTCCGCTCCTTCGTGGTGAAGGCGGGCACGCCGCCCGACCGGGTGAAGGTGCTGAGCGACGCGATGGCCAAGGTCGCGGCCACGCCCGAATTCCAGCAGTTCCTCAAGGAACAGTACGCGGCCGACGACAGCTTCGTTCCCGCCGGGCAGGCGGAAGCGTTCCTGCGGGCGCAGCTCGCGGACATGAAGGCCGCGCTGGCCGAAACGCACTGAGGCGCCATGCATCGCAGGCTGAGGGGGCTGCTTCCCTACGTGGCGCTCCTGCTCGGCGCGGCCTACCTCTACCACGACGCTGGGCGCTTCGCGGCCGCCGGGCGGGCGGGTGAGCTCGGCCCGGACTTCTGGCCGCGGGCGGTGCTGGTCCTGCTGATGCTCGTGTGCGCGTGGGAGATCGTGCGCGGCGCGCTGTTCGCGAAGGCGCAGCCCGACTCCGCCCCCGGCGCCCACGCGAAAGCGCAGGAGGAGGACGCGCGCTATCCGTGGCTGCTGGCCGGGGGGATCGCCGTCACGGTCCTGTACGTGCTGGCGCTCGAGGTGCTGGGTTTCTTCGTGTGCACCGCGCTTTTCCTGGCGCTCTTCATGTACATCGGGCGCTACCGGCGCGGCTGGATCATCGCGGCCTCCAGCATCCTCGGCAGCCTCGCCTTCGTCTACGTGTTCATGAAGGTCGTGTACGTTTCGCTGCCGCTGGGCGTCGGGCCGTTCAAGCAGGTATCGGTCTGGATCTTCGCGGCCTTCGGCATTCACTGAGGACCACGGCACGCCATGCACGACGTCCTGTACCAGCTGGGCCTCGGATTCCTGCACCTGCTCAACCCGGCGAATGCGGCCTCGCTCGCGGTGGGACTCGTCGTGGGGATGCTGGTCGCCGTGCTGCCCGGGCTCACCCTCGTGATGGGCGTGGTGCTCGCGCTGCCGTTCACCTACGGCATGGGCGTCACTCCCTCGATCATCCTGCTCACGGCGATGTACCTGTCGGGAACCTATGGCGGCGCCTTCACCTCGATCCTGTTCCGCATCCCCGGCGAGCCGCTCGACGTGCCGCTGCTCTGGGACGGCTATCCGATGGCGCGGCAGGGGCAGCCCGCGAAGGCGCTCGGCTGGACGCTGTTCGCCGCGCTCTTCGGCGGCCTCATCACGGCGGTGTCGGCGGTGGCGCTCGCGGTCCCGTTCGCGAAGTTCGCGCTGCGCTTCGACTCGCCCGAATATTTCGCGATCGTCCTGTTCGGGCTTACCAGCGTGGTGGCGCTCGGCGGCGGGTCGATGGTGAACGGCCTCGTCAGCCTGTTCATCGGCTTGCTGCTCGCGACGGTCGGCGTGGACGACATCTACGGCGTGGATCGCTTCACCTTCCACGTCCCGATGCTCAAGGACGGCATCGAGTACCTGACGGTGATGGTCGGCGCGTACGGGCTGGGCGAGGTGCTCATGCGCCTGGAGCAGGGCTTCGCGACGCCGCCGATGGAGGCGGACCGCGAGGTGGAGACCCGGCTGCCGTCCTGGAGCGAGATCAAGGCGCTCAAGGCGACCATCGGGCGCAGCTCGCTGATCGGCGTGCTGTGCGGCATCGTTCCCGGGGCCGGCGCCACGATCGCCTCGTTCGTCGCCTATGGAGTCGAGGCGCAGTACGGCAAGCGCCGCGGGCTGCTGGGCACCGGCATCGCGGAGGGCATCGTCGCCCCGCAGATCGCCTCGACGGCGACGGTGGGCGGCCACATGGTGCCGCTGCTCACGCTCGGCATTCCGGGCAGCGGCGCGACCGCGGTGATCCTGGGCGCGTTCCTGCTGCACGGCGTGCAGCCCGGGCCGCAGATCTTCCAGACCAGCGGCGCTGGTGTACACGATCTTCGCGTCGATGTTCGCGGCCGTGCTCGGCATGTGCCTGCTCGGCTATTTCGCGATCAAGCCGCTGATCAGGGTGCTCAACCTGCCCGAGGCGGTGACCTCGGCGTTCGTCGTGCTGTTCTGCTTCGTCGGCGCCTACTCCGCGCGCAACAACCTCACCGACCTGTGGATGATCGTGATCTTCGGCGTCGTCGGCTACCTGTTCGAGCGCTTCCGCTTTCCGATCGCGCCGATGGTGCTCGGCTGCATCCTCGGGCCCGTCGCGGAGAACTCGTTCATGACCAGCATGATCGCGTACCAGAACGACTGGACGGTGTTCTTCACGCGGCCGATCAGCGGTATCGTGATGGCTTTCACGGCCATCGCGCTCGTCTATCCGATGATCCGCCACGTGCGCAGCCTCATCCGCGCGAAGAAACTGCCCCCGGGGCTCGCCACCGCCGGGCGCGGGCCGCGGCCGTGAGCTCCGCGGCCGCGGCGCAGCAGACGGCGGCGATGGCCGTCGCGCAGCTCGTGCGCCGCGCGCGCGCCGCGCAGGCCGAGTACGCGCGCTGGCCGCAGGAGCGCGTCGACGAGGCGGCGCTCGCGTGCGGCTGGGCGATCATGCATCCGGACCACAACCGCGCGCTTGCCGAGATCGCGGTGCGCGATTCCGGGCTCGGCAACGTCGCCGACAAGATGCGTCAAGAACCATCGCAAGACCCTTGGCCTGCTGCGCGACATCCGGGGCGCGCGTACCGTGGGAGTGATCGCCGAGGACAGCGAGCGCGGCATCGTCGAGATCGCGCGTCCCGTGGGCGTGGTGGCGGCGATCACGCCCTCGACCAATCCGGCCGCCACGCCCGCCAACCAGATCATCAACGCGCTCAAGTGCGGCAACGCGGTGATCCTGGCGCCCTCGCCGAAGGGCTACTCCGCCTGCGCGATGCTGCTCGGCTTCGTGCACGCGGAGCTCGCCAAGGTCGGCGCCCCGCTCGACCTCGTGCAGGTGCTTCCCGCGCCGGTGACCAAGGAAGCCACGCACGAGCTGATGCGCCAGGCCGACCTCGTCACGGCCACCGGCTCGCAGGCGAACATCCGCGCCGCCTACTCGAGCGGCAAGCCCGCGCTCGGCGTTGGCGCAGGGCAACGTGGTGTCGATCGTCGATGCGAGCGCCGAGCTCGCGGACGCGGCCGCCAAGATCGCGCGTTCCAAGACCTTCGACAACGCGACCAGCTGCTCGTCGGAAAACGCGGTCGTGATCCTCGCGCCGGTCTACGACGCGATGCTCGCACGCCTCGCGGATGAGGGCGGCGTGCTGCTCGACGCCGGCGGAGAAGGCGAAGCTGCAGGCATTCATGTTTCCGGCGGGCAAGCTCGCGAGCACCGCGACCGCGCAATCCGCGCCGCGCATCGCGCGCCTCGCCGGGCTGGAGCGTCCCGCCGCGCTGGACGCGCGCTTCCTGATGGTCGAGGAGACGGGCGCCGGGGCTTCGCACCCGTTCTCCGGCGAGAAGCTGGCGCCCGTGCTCGCGGTGTACCGGGTGCGCGATTTCGACCAGGCGCTCGAGCTCACCCGGCGCATCTACGACTACCAGGGCAAGGGCCACTCGGTGTCGATCCACACGCGCGACACGGCGCAGTCGATGCGCCTCGGCCTCGAGCTGCCGGTAGCACGCGTGATCGTGAACCAGGCGCACTGCATCGCGACCGGCGGCAGCTTCGACAACGGGCTGCCGTTCTCGCTTTCGATGGGGTGCGGCACGTGGGGCGGCAACAGCTTCTCCGACAACCTGCACTGGCGCCACTTCCTCAACATCACGCGGATCTCGCGTCCGATCCCGGAGCAGGTGCCCTCCGAGGCCGAGATCTTCGGGACCTACCACGCAAAGCACGGCCGATAGATGCAGGATACGATTCGCAGCCTCGTCGACGAACGGGCGGCGGCGGGGCCGGGCAGGGCGTGGCTCATCGCGCCGGAGACCGGAACCGAGCTGACTTTCGGCGCGCTGCGCGACGCCTCGCTGCGCCTGGCCGCGTATCTCGCGGCGCGCGGCATCGCCGCGGGCGAGCGCGTGGCGCTCTACATGCCCAACGGCCTGCAGGCGGCGCGGCTCTTCGTCGGGGTGATGTATGCGGGGCGCGTCATCACCCCGCTCAACCTGCTCGCGCAGCCCACGCAGCTCGAGTACGTGCTGGGGCACTGCGACGCGCGGCTGGTGTTCGTCTCGCCGGGCGAACGCGAGCGATTGTCCGCCGCAGCTGCGCGCGCCGGGCGCGCGATCGAGCTGGTCACGGTGGATCCCGACTGCGCCGAATTCATCGCCGAGCGCGCCGTGCGGGAGCGCTGATCTCCCGGCGGTGGATCCCGGCAGCGAGGCGCTCATGATGTATACCTCCGGCACCACGGGCGGTGCCCAAGGGCGTGGTGCTCACCCACGGCAACATGGTGGCCGGCGGCACCTTCGTGTCCAGCGCGCACGCGCTCGGGGAGGCCGACCGGGTGCTCGCGGTGCTGCCGCTCTACCACATCAATGCGCAGGTCGTGACCATCGCGGCGACGCTGGTGCACGGCGGCAGCCTGGTGATGCCGCGGCGCTTCTCGGTGAGCGAGTTCTGGGCGCTCGCGTGCGGGCGGCGCTGCACGTGGATCAACGTGGTGCCGACCATCATCTCCTACCTGCTCGCCGGGCCCGATCCGCGCGCCGCGGGCCTCGATCCCGATGCGATCCGCTTCTGCCGCTCGGCCTCCGCGCCGCTGCCCCCCGAGCACCATCGCGCGTTCGAGCAGCGCTTCGGCATCGGCATCATCGAGACGATGGGACTCACCGAGACCGCGGCACCGGTCTTCACCAATCCCCTGGACCCCGCACACCGCAGGATCGGCAGCCCGGGACGGGCCTACGGCAACGAGGCGAAGGTCGTCGATCCGCTGGACGGCCGGGAGCTGCCCGACGGACAGGCGGGGGAGATCCTGGTGCGCGGGCCGAACGTGATGAAGGAGTACTACAAGTCGCCGGAGGCCACCGCGAAGGCGCTCGCGGCCGACGGCTGGCTGCACACCGGCGACCTGGGCATGCGCGATGCCGACGGCTACTACTTCATCACCGGGCGCCTGAAGGAGCTCATCATCAAGGGCGGCGAGAAGATCGCGCCGCGCGAGATCGACGAGGCGCTGTATCGCCATCCCGCGGTGCTCGAGGCGGCCGCGGTGGGCGTGCCCGATCCGCACTACGGCCAGGAGATCCTCGCGGCGGTGGTGCTCAAGCCGGGAATGGCGGTGAGCGAAGCGGAGCTGCGCGCGTACTGCGAAGCCGAGCTCGGGCGATTCAAGACGCCGCGCACCATCCGCTTCGTGGGCGAGCTGCCGAAAGGGCCGTCGGGCAAGGTCCAGCGCCTGAAGCTGCTGCAGCCGTGAGGCGCTGCGGCCACGCGTCGCGCTAGAATGGGACGAGATCTCCGCCATGCGCACGCTATCGCACCTCTTCGACAAGAACCGGGCCTGGTCCGAGCGCGTGCGCCGGGCGGATCCCGAGTTCTTCCCGCGCCTCTCGCGCCAGCAACGGCCGCGCTACCTGTGGATCGGGTGCGCCGACAGCCGCGTGCCGGCCAACGAGATCGTGGACCTCGCCCCGGGCGAGCTCTTCGTGCATCGCAACATCGCCAATGTCGTCGTGCACAGCGACCTGAACTGCCTGTCGGTGATGCAGTTCGCCGTGGAAGTGCTGCACGTCGAGCACATCATCGTCTGCGGCCACTACGGCTGCAGCGGTGTCTCCGCGGCGCTCGAGGACCGGCGCGTGGGGCTCGCCGACAACTGGCTGCGCCACATCCAGGACGTGCATGCCAAGCACGCCGAGCGGGTGGCGGCGCTGCCCGATATCGCGCGGCGCATCGACCGCCTGTGCGAGCTGAATGTGATCGAGCAGGTGGCCAACGTTTGCCAGACCACGATCGCGCGCGACGCCTGGGACCGGGGGCAGGGCCTTGCCGTGCACGGCTGGGCCTACGGGCTGGAGGACGGCCTCATTCGCGACCTGGACACGACCGTCACGAATCCGCGCGAGGCGGGTGAAGTCTACCGGGCGGCGCTCGCCATGCTGTAGCGCGCTCAGGCGGCGGGCAGCGCGACTCCCGCGCGGGAGCGCCGGTGCTGCAGCACCATGATCAGGCCGAGCAATCCGAGCGCGGGCACGAACAGCCATTCCTTGGCGGGGCGTTGCGCGCGGAAACTCGATGCCGGTCACGCGGAAGCCCTGCTCGAAGCCGGCCTTTTCGGCCGGGCTGTGCAATGCGACCGCGGTCACCTGCACGCCCTCCGGTGTGACGAGGGTACCCAGCCCCGCCCGCGCGATGCGTTGCGCGCCGCCGCCTTCGCCGGCCAGCGGCAGCAGGACGGTCTTGTGCACGTCCTTGCCCTCGATCGTGGTGCCCTCGATGCGCATGCGCAGCCCGCCGCCGGCCGGGGCCCCGGTCGCGCGCTGCACCAGCTCCCGGGGCGGAGCGATCGCGTAGGGCGGCAGCGCCATGTCGAGCCAGAAGCCCGGGACGCAGCAGCGTGAACGTCACCAGCAGCAGCGCGACCGATTCGTACCAGCGGCTGCGGGTGAGGAACCAGCCCTGCGTCGCCGCGGCGAACACCAGCATCGCGGTGATCGCCATCGCCGACGACCATCACGAGCTGGCCCAACGAGTGCGACGCCGATCAGCAGCAGTTGCGGGTTGAAGATGAACATGAACGGCAGGATTCCGGTGCGGATGCTGTACCAGAACGCGGTGATGCCGGTGCGTATCGGAGTCGCCGCGCGAGATCGCCGCGGCCGCGAACGAGGCGAGGCCCACCGGCGGCGTCACGTCGGCCATCAGGCCGAAGTAGAAGACGAACATGTGCACGGCGACGAGCGGCACTACCAGCCCGGACTGCGCGCCGAGCTCGACGACGACCGGCGCCATCAGCGTCGAGACGACGATGTAGCTCGCCGTGGTCGGCATGCCCATGCCGAGGATGAGGCAGATCACCGCGACCAGCGACGAGCATCGCCGATGATGTTGCCCGCCGAGATGGTCTCGACGAAATCGGTCATCACCAGCCCGAGGCCGGTGACCGACACGGTGCCCACGACGATGCCGGCGGCGGCGGTGGCGATCGCGATGCCGATCATGTTGCGCGCGCCGCGCTCGAGGCCGTCGACGAGGTCGTCCCAGCCGGCGCGCAGCCGCGCACAGCGAAGCGACCTCGCCGCGGAACAGCGCGATCAGCGGCTTTTGCGTCAGCAGGATCGCGATCAGCAACACGGTCGCGTAGAACGCCGACAACCCGGGCGAGAGGTGCTCGACCAGCAGCACCCAGATGAGCAGCACTACCGGCAGCAGGAAGTGCAGGCCGGCGAGCAGCGTCTCCTTCAGCGGCGGCATCTCGATCACGCGGCGTGTCGGGATCGTCGACCATGAGGTCGGGCTCGGCGGCGACCACGCGCAGGATCAGCAGGTAGGCGCCGACCAGGAGGCCCAGCACGATCCACGCGGCGGCCGCGCCGAACGCGTCCTTGAGCCAGCCCAGCCCGAGTAGAGGACGTTGGCCAAGACGACGAGCGCGCACGAGCGTCATCACGATGCCCGGCAGCCGGCCCATCGGCGAGGTGCCGGCGCGCCGGCGGCAAGCCCGTGGATGCCCGCCTTGCACGCCTCGAGGTGCACGATGTAGAAGAGCGCGATGTAGGAGATCGCCGCGGGCAGCGAATGCGTTCTTGCAGATCTCCGCGTACGGCACGCCGACGTACTCCGCCATGAGGAACGCCGCCGCGCCCATCACCGGCGGCATGATCTGGCCATCGACGCCCGCCGCGGTCTCGATCGCGCCGGCCTTCTCGGCGGTGTATCCCACGCGCTTCATCAGCGGGATCGTGAACGTGCCGCAGGTGACGACGTTGGCGACCGACGAGCCCGAGATCATGCCCATCATGCCCGGACGACACGACCGCCGCCTTCGCGGGACCGCCGCGCATGTGGCCGAGGAAGGCGAACGCGACCTTGATGAAGTAGTTGCCGGCGCCGGCCTTCTCGAGCAGCGAGCCGAACAGCACGAACAGGAAGATGTAGCTCGCCGACACGCCGAGGGCGACGCCGAAGACGCCTTCGGTGGAGAGCCAGTAGTGCGAGACCGCCTTGGAGAGCGAGACGCCCTTGTGCTGGATCACGTCCGGCATCCACGGCCCGGCGAACGCGTAGACCAGCATCAGCATGGCGATGATCGCCAGGGGCGGTCCGACGACGCGCCGCGTGGCCTCGAGCAGCAGCAGCATGCCGGCCACCGCGGTGACGAAATCGAGCGGCGTCGGCTGGCCGGGCCGCGTCGACGAGCTCGCGGTAGAACAGGAACAGATACGCGCCGCAGAAGCGCCGCGACGACCGCGAAGACCCAGTCCTGCGCCGGGATCCGGTCGCGCGGCGAGGACTTCGCGAACGGATAGGCGAGGAACGCGAGGAACAGCGCCGAAGCCGAGATGCAGCGAGCGCATCTCGGTGTCGTTGAGTATCAAGACGTTGAACGTGAACGGCAGCGGCGACGCGTACCACAGCTGCAGCAGCGACCAGCCGATGCAGGTCACCGCCAGCACGCGCCGGGCGATCCCGGCGGGCTTGCGCCCGCCGAGGTCGGCTTCCTGGACGAGCTCGCCGGACGTCGACGTGCTTGCGTCACTTGATCCAGCCCCGCTCGCGGTAGTAGCGCACCGCGCCTTCATGCAGCGGCGCCGACAGGCCGTCCGTGATCATGTTCTTCGGATCGAGGTTGGCGAACGCCGGGATGCAGCTTCTTGAACTCGTCGAAGTTGTCGAACACGGCCTTGGTGATGGCGTAGACGACGTCGGCCGGCACCTTCGACGAGGTCACCAGCGTCGCCAGCACGCCGTAGGTCTTGGTCGGCTCGCGGGTTGTTCGCGTACATGCCGCCGGGGATCGTCGCGTAGGCGTAGTACGGATACTTCTTCACCAGCCCGTCGATCGCGGGCCCGGTGAGCGAGACCAGCTTCGCGCCGCAGGCGGTGGTCGGATCCTGGATGTTGGCCGAGGGGTGGCCGACGCCGTAGAAGAACCCGTCGATCTTGTTGTCGCACAGCGCCGGGCCGTGCTCGTCGGCCTTGAGCTCGGAGGCGAGCGCGAAGTCGCTGATCTTCATGTTCATCGGCCGTGAGCAGCTCTTCCATCGCCGAGCGCGTGCCCGAGCCCGGGTTGCCGACGTTGAAGCGCTTGCCCTTGAAGTCGGCGAACGTCTTGATGTTCGCTTCCTTGCGCGCGACGACGGTGAACGGCTCCGGGTGCACCGAGAAGACGGCGCGCAGGTCGGTGTCGGCCTCCTTGAACGGCCCGGTGCCGTTGTAGGCCTGGTACTGGACGTCGGACTGCGCCATGCCGAAGTCGAGCTCGCCCGCCTTGATCGTGTTGACGTTGTAGACCGAGCCGCCGGTCGATTCGACGGAGCAGCGCAAGCCCGTGCTTGGCGCGGTCCTTGTTGACCAGACGGCAGATCGCGCCGCCGACCGCGTAGTAGACGCCCGTGACGCCGCCGGTGCCGATGGTGACGAACTTCTGCTGCGCCAGCGGCTGCGAGGGCAGGGCGAGCGCTGCGCAGGCGGCGAAGCATCCGCGCGCTGCGGCGGTGCGGAACAGCGGTCTGCTTCTGAAGCGGAATCGGTCATGCATGGTGGCGCTCCTCCTGGTTGGTGCTTGCAGGCTAGGTACGGACTCAAGTCAGACGACTGCGTTACCCGCGGCTTCCCGCACGATGCGGCCGCGGCGATGGCCGCAGCCCGCTCCACGATGCCGCGTCGAGCTCGTCGATCTCGCTGGCGACGATGAACGGGCGGCGCGAGCAGCACGTGATCGCCCGCGCGCCCGTCGATGGTGCCGCCCATCGGGTAGACCATCAGCCCGCGCGCCATCGCCTCGGCCTTGATCCGCGCGTGCAGCCGCAGCGCCGGATCGAACGGCGCGCTTCGTCGCGCGGTCGGCGACCAGCTCGAGCGCCCATGAACAGGCCGCGGCCGCGGATGTCGCCGACGTGCGGGATGCGCGCCAAGCGCGGCCTCGAGCGCGCATGCGCAGCCCCGCGCCCTGCGCGCGCACCGCGTCGAGCAGGTGGTCGCGCTGGATCACCTTCTGCACGGCGAGCGCCGCGGCGCACGCGACCGCGATGGCCGATGTAGGTGTGCCCGTGCTGGAAGAAGCCGCTGCCCGCCGCGAGCGCCTCGACGATGCGCCGCTGCGACGAGCACCGCGCCGATCGGCTGGTAGCCGCCGCCCAGGCCCTTGGCGATCGTCATCAGGTCGGGCACGATGCCTTCCTGCTCGAGCGCGTGCAGCGTGCCGGTGCGGCCCATGCCGCACATCACCTCGTCGGCGATCAGCAGGATGCCGTGGCGGTCGCAGATCTCGCGCACGCGGCGGAAGTAGCCGGGCACCGGCGGGACCGCGCCCGAGCGTCGCGCCACCGACCGGTCTCGGCGACGAAGCGCGATCACGCTTGTCGCCGCCCAGCTCGTCGATCGCGGCCTCGAGCTCGCTGCGCGAGCCGCTCGCCGTACTGCTTGCGGCGTCTCGTCGGCGCGCCGGTCGCGGTACTCGTAGCACGGCGAGACGTGCGTCGACGTCGATCAGCAGCGGCGCGAACTGCTCGCCGCCGCCACTCGTTGCCGCCGACCGCGAGCGCGCCCAGCGTGTTGCCGTGGTAGCTCTGGCGGCGCGCGATGAAGTGCGCGCGCTGCGGCTCGCCGATCTCGACGAAATACTGGCGCGCGAGCTTGAGCGCGGCCTCGATCGCCTCCGAGCCGCCGGAGACGAGATAGACGTGCGACATGCCGTGGGGTGCGTGCGCGACGAGATGGTCGGCCAGCTCCTCGGCGACCGCCGTGGTGAAGAAGCTCGTGTGCGCGTAGGCGAGCGCGGTCGATCTGCGCGTGCATCGCCGCGATCACGTCCGGGATGCCCGTGGCCCAGGCACGACACCGCGGCGCCGCCCGAGGCGTCGAGGTACTCGCCTGCCGCGCGCGCGTCGATGATGACGATGCCGCGCCCGCTGACGGCGCACTCGGCAGGCCGTGCGGCGAGCGCTGCCGGTGCAGGACCTGGCTCATGCGGCCGGCCTTCCGCGCTGCGCGCGGGCCGCCAATAGGCGTGCTGCTCGGCGAGCCGCCGCTCGACCTCCTCCAGGCGTCGAGCACCGCCTTGCCGCCCTTCGCCGCCAGGCGCGCGAGCAGCAGCTCGACCAGCGCCAGCGGCGCGATCATCGAATGGAAGAACGAGACCGAATCGGCGCGAAAGCGCAGCGTGTGGCTCGCCTTGCGCGCGAGCGGCGACACGATGCTGTCGGTCAGCGCGATGACCGGTGACGCCGCGCGCCGCGGCGGCGTTCGACCGCGTCCACCGTCGGCGCGGAGTACGGCGACTGGCTGATCGCCACCAGCACGTCTCCGCGCTCGAGGGCGTCGGCCTGGTCGAGGACCGTGCCGCCGATTCCGTCGAACAGCACGCCGTTGCGGGCGATGAGGTTGTACGCGTAGCGGAACTGGAAGGCCACGGCAAAGCTCGCGCGCACGCCGAGGAATCCGACGCGGCCGGCGCCCGCGATCGCCGCCGACCGCCGCTTCGATCTGCGCATGGGTGTTGAGGGCGAGGACGGATTGCACGTCCTCGATCTGGGAGCGGGCGATCGCCTGCGCCAGGCGGCCGAAGCGCGCTGCCTTCCGGGGCCGCCTGCAGAGCGGTCGCGCGCCGGCCGAAATCGAGCGGGCGGCCCGCCATCGACTCCTGGAACGGCCGGCGCAGCGCCGCGTAGTCCGCGAAGCCGAGGGCCCGGGCGAGCCGCACCATCGTGGGCGCCGACACGCCGGCGCCCCTGGCCTGCTGGCGCATGGAAAGCAGTCCCACTTCGCTCGGGTGGTCAGCGATCCAGCGCGCGGCGCGCTGCAGCTCGGGCGTGAGCGCGTCGAATGAGTCCCGGATGCGGCCGGCAACGTCGTGGGGCGGCTTGCGCGGCATAGGCATGAAACGGATGTTACATAGCCAAAGTAGGCATTACAAGTGTTCCCGCGAGCGGCCTCGGGGCGCGCTGATTCGCGCCGCACGTTGACACTCGTTAACAGTGTTCGCGCCGGCACCGCCCTACCATCGACTCGTCAGCCTTCGATGGCCCAGCTACGATGGGCATGCCGAGAATCCTTCAACGTACCGTTCCGGGTTTCGCATTCGCGGCGACCGCCCTGACGCTCACGCATGGTTGCCTGGCCGCGGCGCCGGGCCCCGGTGCGCCTGGCGCGATTTCGCAGAAGGCCCGCGTCGATATGGCGATCCGCATTCCCGAGATGCTGCGGCTCACGTCGATCGCGCGCCTTCCCACGCTCGTCGTGCCGCAGGGGGCGGACGCGGCAGGCGGGGTGGAGGTGCGCGCCGCCAACGTATTCGAGATCGTCACGACGCTCAAGGCCTACTCGCTGCAGTTCGAGATCCTCGATCCGGAGGTGACCGCCGTGGACGTCGAGGGGCTCGGGGAGGCGGTGCAGGTGACTGCGGGGGGTGCGGTCGTGCGTTTCGCGCCGGGCTCGAGCGCCGAGCGGCGCGTCCTGCGCGAGCTGACCTACCGGTTCCACTTCGCGCACGGCGCACGGCCGGGTCCGCGGCCGATGCCGATCGCGCTTTCGGTGAGCGCGTCCTGAGGCCTCAGCCGTCGGTCTTTTCCAGCCGGTAGCCGTGCTGGTAGACCGAGGCAAGGCGCCATCCGTGGCGCCCGTCGAGCTCGAGCGCGGAACGCAGCCGGCTCACGTGCGTGTCGACCGTGCGCGTGTCGAGCTGCTCGCGCCGTCCCCAGGCCTGCTCGTAGAGCTGGGTGCGCGAGACGAGCTCGCCGGCCTTGCGGAACAGGATCGAGGCGACCTCGACCATCCTCGGCGTCATCTTGACCGCCTTGCCACCCACGCTGACGGTGCGCGTGCGAGTGTCGAGGCGGTAAGGTCCGATCTCCACCGCCTCGCGTGCGGCCTTGGCGCCGGAGCCCAGGCGGCGGCCCAGGGCCTCGATGCGCGCCAGGAATTCCTTCGGCCGCAACGGCTTCACGAGATAGTCGTCCGCGCCGAGGCCGAGGATATGGACGACCTCGTCCTCCGCATCGTTCGACGTGACGAACATGACCGGGATGCGGTGGCCGCGACCACGGATCCAGCGCAGGACCTCCTCGCCGGACACGTCGGGCACCATCCAGTCGAGGATCGCGAGATCGAAGGTATCGCGCTCGACCGCCCTGATCGCCGCGGCGCCCTTGGTGCAGGCGATCACCGTGTGGCCCTGCTGTTCGAGCAAGGCACCGGCCAGCTTGAGCTGGAGCGGGTCGTCGTCCAGGCAGAGGATGCGCACGCAGGAAATCTAGCACGAGTTAATCCCGGCTGGCGTGGGGCCCCATATGTCCCAGCCGCTACAGGGCCCTTGTCTTCCCATGCCGCAATTCGCCGCGCGGATCGGGCGACAATGCAGGCATTGGTCGCGGCGCAGCGCTCGCCGCGCAAACCTGGAGGACAAGCCATGCAGATCCGCAAGATCCTGATTTTCGGTGCCTCGTACGGTTCGCTGCTGGGCGTGAAGCTCGCGCTTGCGGGACACGACGTGACGCTCGTGTGCCTGCCGGCGGAAGCGAAGCTCATCAACGAGAAGGGCGCCGTCGTGCGCCTGCCCGTGAAGGGGCGCGAAGGGCTGGTGGAGGTGAACTCGCGCGGGCTTGCCGGCAAGCTCGGCGCGGCGGGAACCGCCGGGGTCGATCCGGCGGCCTTCGACCTGGTGGTCCTCGCGATGCAGGAGCCGCAGTACGGTTCCCCGGGCGTGCGCGAGTTGCTTGCCGCGGTGGCGAAGTCCGCGGTGCCGTGCATGTCCATCATGAACATGCCGCCGCTGCCCTATCTCGCGCGCATCCCCGGGATCGACGCTGCGCGCTGCCGCGAGAGCTACACCGACCCCTCGGTCTGGGATGCCTTCGATCCGAAGCTCGTCACGCTGTGCAGCCCGGACCCCCAGGCGTTCCGCCCACCCGGCGAGGAAGCCAACGTGCTGCAGGTGCGCTTGCCGACCAATTTCAAGGCGGCGCGCTTCGATTCGCCCGCGCACACCGCGCTGCTGCGCGAGCTTGCGGCGGGAATCGAGGCGGCGCGCTTCCAATTGGCGGGCGAGCGCGTCGAGCTGCCCGTCAAGCTCAAGGTGCACGATTCGGTCTTCGTGCCGCTTGCCAAGTGGGCCATGCTGCTGGCGGGCAACTACCGCTGCGTGCAGGCCGACACGGTGCGCTCGATCAAGGAGACCGTGCATGGCGACCTCGCGGCGAGCCGGGCGGTCTACGAGTGGGTGGTGCAGCTGTGCGTCTCGCTGGGCGCGGACCGCGGCGACATGGTGCCGTTCGAGAAATACGCCAATGCGGCGCTCGCGCTCGAAAGCCCTTCATCGGCTGCGCGTGCGCTGGCGGCCGGCGCACCCCGCATCGAGCGCGTCGATCGCCTCGTGCAGGCCATCGCGGCGCAGCGGGGTCAACGCAACGCGGCGCTCGACGAGACGGTGTCGCTGGTGGACGCTTGGCTGGTGCGCAACCGCCGCAAGGGCTGAGGCGGCGCAGCTTGGTCGACTAGCCCGAGCAGGCCGGCACCGGGCTGGAGAAGACGATCCGCTTGATCGCCTTGGTGACGGTGGAGCTGCCCACGGTGTAGACGAGCGTGCCGTTCTCGCCGTCGGTGAAGGTGAGGCGCATCGTCCCGACCTTGGTGTAGCTCGACGGCCCGATGGACGTGAAGGGCGCAGCGTTGAACGCCGGGCCTGTCGTCTGGTACAGGTCGCCCAGGTAGGAGCCGTCGGACTGCTTGGCCCCGTTGGACATCACGAGCCACATGCCTGGGTTGGTCGAGCCGGGATCGTTCGCCGCGTAGGTGAACAGCGTGCCGAACAGGATATCGCCCTGGTGGGTGAGGTTGAGGCCCCAGCCGGATTCGGCGGGGTTCCACCACAGGTCCTGGTAGTTGGTGAGAGCCGCGCGCGAGCCGGTGGTCGGCTGGCAATTGGCCGCCGCCGTTCCGTAGACGAGCTTCTGGATCGTCTTGGTGACGGTGGCGCCGCCCACGGTGTAGACGAGCGTGCCGTTCTCGCCGTCGGAGAAGGTGAAGCGCATGGTGCCCACCTTCGTGTAGTTCGGGGGATTGGCGATCGGCGTGAAGGGAATGGCGTTGAACGCCGGGCCCGTGGTCTGGTAGAGGTCGCCCAGGTACGAGCCGTCGGGCTGCTTCACCCCGGCCGACATCACCAGCCACATCCCCGGATTGGCATTGGATCCCGGGTTCGTGTTGGCGTAGGTGAACAGGGTGGCGAACAGCGTGTCGCCCTGGTGGGTGACGTTGACGCCCCAGCCCGATTCGCCGGGATTCCACCAGAGCGCTGTGTAGTTGGTGGAGGCCGCGTTGAGCGCCACGTCGTCGATGAGGAACGACGTGAAATTGGTGGCATCGTTCGCGGCCGTGAATCGGAGGCGTACGGTCTGGCCCTTGAAGGCCGTCACGTCGTAGGCCGCGCTATGGAGCCATACGCCACCGGTGTCGTCGAGGTTCGAGAAGGTGGCGAGCGTCGCCAGCGTCGCGCCGCTGGACGGGCTGGCGAGCGCGACGGCCAGGGTGTCGCGAACCGCCGTAGTGTTCTCGGAAGTATCGATTCGATACCAGAACTGGACCGTGGCGGTCGTGGCGCTGGCGGGTATCGCCACATCCTGGCTCAGCATGTCGGTCCCGCCGGTGTATCCGCCGAGCCACGCATACCAGATGCCCGCGTGGGGAGGGTAGGCGGCAGCAGTCGTGATGATGTCGACGCCCGCCAGGCCGGAGGTCTGCGTCCACGAGGTGGCTCCGGATTCGAAGCCGGGGTTCGCGAGCAGGTTGATCCCGGTGCTCACCTGCGCGGGCTGCGTGACGGCGAAGCTACTGCCACCCGCGAGCACCGTGCCGGTCCGCGCGCTGCCGCTGTCGTTCGTGGCGACGGTGTAGGCTGCCGACCCGCTGCCGCTGCCAGTGCTCGTTGTGGTGATCCAGCTCACCGTGCTGGTCGCCGACCACGGGCAGGCCGCCTGCGTGGTCACGCCGATCGTGCCCGACGTTCCGGCTGCGGGCGCCGCCAGGCTCGCGGGCGAGAGCGAGTACGTGCACGAAGTGCTCGCGGGACTGAGGTAGATCGCGAGGTAGGGATAGATCTGGTCGAAGCGCGAGTAGTCGTCGTACAGATCTCCTGCGCTGGCCGAGGCCGAGCAGCTCGAGGGTCCGCCGAGCAGCCCGCCGCGGAGCTGGTACTCCGTTGGGGGAGAGCCGGCCGCGGTGAAGATGCCGGAGCCGCTGCTTCCGGGTTCGGTCACCCCCGTCGCGGTGGAATTCCAGTTGACATGGGTGAAGCTTCCCGTTGGGCCGAGGCTCACGGATTCGAATCCGCCCACCGTGCCGAGGCTCACCTTCGTGACATCGCCTTCGGGATGGTGGATCGCGGTGAGCGGCGTGTTGATGGAGAGCGTCGCGGCATTCCATCCAGCGTAGACGGCACCCGCCGGCGGCGTGCCGTTCAGGCGCAGCAGCAGCCCGTCGGAGGACTGGTTCGCGTAGAGCAGCGTCGCGCCGCCGGGCAATTGCGTGTAGGCCGGATTGACGGCCGTCGAGCCGCAGCTCGCCGCGTCGTAGAACCAGCCGGTGGTGAGCGTGGAGGCGGAGTCCTGGGTGCTGATGCAGTGGTTGGCCGAGTAGAAGTATGGCGTGAGCGCGCCGCTGGCGGGCTTGAGCAGGGTCCCGGTGCAGAGAAACGAGGATCCGCCCTCCGAGAACACCATTCTCGCGACGGCCTTGCCGGCGCTCGCGAGCGCGGGATCGCTCGCGGAGCGGCAGGTGAGATCGACCTCGCAGGAGCCGGAAGCGGCCTTGGCGAGGCTCGCGACGTTCGGGTCCGCGGGACTCGCGAAGAGGTGCGAGACCTGCGTCACCGCGAGCGCCACATCGGTGGGCGATCCGCCCGTCGGCACGTAGACTTCGACGATCGCGTGGTCGCCTTCGAGCACCGGGCTCCAGTAGGTCGCGCTCTCCGTTTGCACGTCGTTCGGCGTGAAGGGTCCGTATACGGTGCCGATGGCCCCGCGTCCGGCGAAGCGGATCTCGCTGCCCGCGCCCATGCGCGCCACGGCGAGGCCGACGCGCAGCGCCCGGGCGCCGGTCGACGACACTTCCCAATGGGCGGCAATGCCTCCGGAAACGGGAATCCATTGCAGCGCGTCGCTCGATGCCTGCTCGGAGGCCGCGACCTTGCGCCCGATCCCGATCTGCAGCCGCTTGTTCACGCTTGCGGAGTTGGCCTGCTTCACCGAGTCGATGAGGCCCGCGTCCATGGCGCCGAGCTCGATGCGCGTGGCGGGGTAGATGTCCGGATCGAGCCGCAGCGAGGCCGCGACGTAGGACTTCGTCGGATAGGGCGCGGGCGCCGAAGTCGTCGATTGGGCGAACGCGGGCGATGCGCCGCCCGCGATCAACGACATGAATGCGAGCGCGGCGAGCGTGCGGCGTAGTGTTGCAGAATGTTGCAAATCAGGCTCCGGTTCTATTCTGGCGGCTGCGCTTGCGCGCGCAGAGCGGAGAGTATCGCCGCACCGTAGGCGGCGATCAACCGGTTTCCTCGGGCGGACGGATGTCGCGAAACGCTCCCAGCAACATCAGATCGTAGACGATCTTGAGAGTGCCCGCGACCAGCAGCGGCCAGCCGAACGTGGAGACCGTGAGCAGATAGCCCGCGAGGAACGGGCTCGCCGCCGAGGCGAGGCTGCGCGGCACCGCGGTGACGCTCGCCGCCGCGGGCCGCTCGGCGGGCGTGACGATCGCCATCACGTAGGAGCTGCGCGTCGGCACGTCCATCTGCGAGAGCGCGCTGCGCACGAGCAGCAGGGCGATCACGACCCGTGAGGCTCGGCATGAACGGGATCAGCACCAGGCAGAGGTTGGACGGCAGGTGCGTGAACACCATCGTGTTGACCAGGCCGATGCGGTGCGCGATGCGCACGGCGACGAGATACGACAGCGCGCGAGAGCATGCCGGTCCAGAAGAAGATCGTGCCGGCCGTCGCGCTCGAGAGAGCGAAGCGCTGGTACAGCCACAGCGCGACCATCGACTGCACGACGAAGCCGCCGCCGAACGCGTCGAGGCTGAAGAGCGCGGCGAGCCGGTAGACCCTGCGCTTCGATGGGCCGAGCGGCGCCGTGCGTGCGCGCGGCCCCGACGCGATTCGAGCGCGCGCGGCAGCCCGCGATAGGCGAGCGCCGCGAGCGAGCGCCCAGCGACCGCGTAGAGCAACGAACATCGACTGGAGCGACGCCTGCGGCGGCCAGCCCGGTGACGCGCCGCGAGCAGCGCGGGAAGTCCGGCGCCGCGAGCGATCCGACGGCCGCGGCGAGCGCGCCGACGAGGCTGTAGCGCGCGAAGACCGCCGTGCGCTGCCGGTCGTCGACGACGCCGCGAGAGCACCGCGTGCTCGAGCGGCAGGAACACGCTGACGTCGCCGCTCGACGGATTGAGCGTGCCGACGACGGCGACGACGAGCAGCGGCCAGAATTGCGTGACGGTCGCGAACGCCGACTCCGGTCGCCGCCATCAGGACCGCCGCGGCGAGCAGCAGCGTGCGGTAGTGGATAGCGGTGCGCCGCAAGCCCGACGGCGAGCGTGAGCAGGCCCGAGCCGAGCAGCGTGGCGGTGGCGATCACGCCGATGCTCGAGCGGCGTCGAAGCCGAGCTCGAGCAGGTAGCAGCGGCAGGAGCAGGCTCACGAAGCCGTCGCCGAAGGCGCGCAGCCCCCGGGCGACGAGCAAGCGGCGGATGCTCGCGGCCGCCCCGGAAGGATGGGCGCGTTTCGATTCGTCGATGATTCCGGTGTCCATGGTCGTCCCTCGAGCGGGCGGCAGATTTGGACGGGACACCGTCTGGGCCTTGCGACCGCCGGGGATCTGCGACGACCCCGATGCGTCGCATCGTAGCGAACCTTCGCGACCCCGGCAAGCCGGCCGGGCCCATCGAGGAGATAATTGGCGCAGAGTTCCGATCCCCAGTGAGCCTCGGAGGCACGCCATGAAAGGATGCAGTCACCTGGACCAGGTTCGCGACGTCGCCCCCCGCACGCCGCAGGGCTGCGAGGAATGCCTGAAAATGAACGCACGCTGGGTCCACCTGCGGCTGTGCCTGTACTGCGGCCACGTGGGTTGCTGCGACTCGTCTCCGAACCGGCACGCGACGAAGCACTTCCATGCGACTCGCCACGCCATCATGCGGAGCTTCGAGCCGGGCGAGGACTGGGCCTGGTGCTACCTGGACGAGGTCATGATCGAGCCGGCGCCCGTGCCCGGCGACCAAGCCCCGAAGTGAGTCGCTAGCCCCGGAACATCCGCGGGAAGGACCGGTGTCCCGCGTATTGGTGCCAGAGCGCCATCGCGCCGTGTCCCGCCAGGTAGGACCACATCACCGGCCCCATCAGCTGGTGGAGGTACATGAGCCGCGAGGCGAGCGGCGTCACCACGTTGGCCGGCCACAACAGGATGAAGAGCAGCGTGCCCGTGGCGGCGAATTCGGTGGCGAGCGCCAGGCCGAGGCCGTGCACCGTGCCCGCGAGCGCGCCGTCGACGGGCATCTCGCCCCAGCGCAGGCGCGCGAAGGAGCGCAGCTCACGCATCAGCGCGGCCCGTCCGTCGCGTGTGAGCCAGGGGAAGAGGCGACCCTGGCCCTGGCGCTTCCACACCGCGGCGCGGTAAGCCCAGTTGGCCACCAGGACGGCGAATGCGAAGAGCCCGACCCACTCGTGCCACGAGAACCAATGGGCGCCCGCCGGCGTCATCGGACGCCCCTTGGCGTTCGGATGATCCATCACCAGCGTAAGCGCGAGCTGCGCGGTGATCGCCGCGGCTATGAGCGCGTGCATCACGCGAATGGCTGGAGGGTAGAAGGTGGTGGCGACCGTCACGGATTTCCGGCTTGCTGCGTGCTCCGCCTGGCGCGAGGCGCGGACACCATTGTACGTGAATGGCGTGCGCGGTCCGCGGCCGCGGCGATCGGGAGTAAAGTTAAGTCATCCCCGCCGCACGAGCTTCGAGGAATCCCCATGGATGCCGCCACCACACGCGAACGATCGTTCGACAATTACATCGCCGGAGTGTCCGCGCCGCCCGCCGACGGCCACCGCTTCGCCTCGGTGAACCCCGCCACCGGGAAGATCTGGGGCCATGTTCGCCGAATCGGGCCCTGCAGACGTCGATCGCGCAGTGCGCGCCGCCGCCGCCGCATTCGAGGGCCCGTGGTCGCGCCTGTCGCCCACGCGGCGCGGGCGCCTGATGATGGCCTGGGGCGAGCGCATCGCCGATCACGCCGAAGCGATCGCCGCCACCGAGTCGCAGCAGAACGGCAAGCTCATCGCCGAGATGCGCGCGCAGGCGAAGGCAGTCAAGGAGTGGCTGTATTACTTCGGGGGGCTCGCGGACAAGATCGAGGGCCGCGTGATCCCGCTCGAGCGCGCGAGCGTGCTCAACTACACGCTGCGCGAGCCGCTGGGCGTGGTGGGCGTCATCGTGCCGTGGAATTCGCCCACCTTCCTCACGATCATGAGCGTCGCCCCGGCGCTGGCGGCCGGGAACACCATCGTGCTCAAGCCCTCGGAAGTGACCTCGGCGTCCGCGTTCGACCTGGTGCGGCTCGCCGAGGAGGCCGGCTTTCCGCCCGGCGTGATCAACGTCGTGACCGGGGCGCGCGCGGCTGGCGAGGCGCTGGTGGAGCACGAAGGCGTGGCGAAGATCTCCTTCACCGGGAGCGAAGCGGGCGGCAAGGCGATCGCGGCCAGGTGCGGCGCGCGCCTCGCCTCGTGCACCCTCGAGCTCGGCGGCAAGAGCCCGAACATCGTCTTCGACGACGCGAACCTCGACCAGGCCGAGGCGGGTGTCCTTGCGGGAATATTCGCGGCAGCGGGCCAGACCTGCGTCGCCGGCTCGCGCGCCTACGTCCACGAGAGCGTCTACGACGCGATGCGCGAGCGCCTCGTGCGCCGCGCGCGCGCGATTCGCCTGGGCGATCCGCTGCAGGCCGATACGCAGATGGGACCCGTGGCCACCGCGGCGCAGCTCGACAAGGACCAGCGCATGATCGCGCGCGCAGTGGACGAGGGCGCGCAGGTGCTGTGCGGCGGCCGGCGCGCCGCCGTGGCCGGATTCGAGGAAGGCCTGTTCCTCGAGCCCACGATCCTCGACCACGCGGGGCCGGACAATTACATCATGCGGGAAGAGGTGTTCGGCCCGGTGCTTTGCCTGGCGCCGTTCCGCGACGACGACGAGGTAGTGCGCATGGCCAACGCGACCCGCTTCGGGCTGGCCGCGGGCGTGTGGACGCGCGACCTGCGCCGCGCGCACACCATGGCGCGCAGGCTGCAGGCGGGAACGGTGTGGATCAACACCTATCGCGCGCTCACCTTCAACTCGCCCTTCGGCGGTTTCAAGTCGAGCGGCTTCGGGCGCGCCAACGGTGTCGAGTCGGTCGACCAGTACCTGCAGACCAAGAGCGTCTGGTGCGAGCTGGGCACGGAAGTGCAGGATCCCTTCGTGCTGAGGACCTGACGGGATGGCCGACACCGCCGTTGCCTCCCCGCCGATCGAGCTCGTTACCGCCGACGATCCGCTCTGGTACCAGGATGCCGTCATCTACCAGCTGCACGTCAAGGCTTTCTGCGATTCCAACGGCGACGGCATGGGCGACTTCGCCGGGCTCGCGCAGAAGCTCGACTACGTGCGCGACCTCGGGGTCAACACGATCTGGCTGCTGCCGTTCTACCCCTCGCCGCTGCGCGACGACGGCTACGACGTCGCCGACTACACCAACGTGCACCCGGCGTACGGCACGCGCGCCGACTTCCGCCAGTTCGTCCGCGACGCGCACCGGCGCGGGCTGCGGGTCATCACCGAGCTCGTGGTCAACCACACCTCGGACCAGCATCCCTGGTTCCAGGCCGCGCGCCGCGCCCCGCGCGGCTCGGTGAAGCGCGACTTCTACGTGTGGAGCGACGACCCCAACAAGTACGCGGGGACGCGGATCATCTTCACCGACACCGAGAAGTCGAACTGGACGTGGGACGACGTGGCGAAGGCCTACTACTGGCACCGCTTCTTCAGCCACCAGCCCGACCTCAACTTCGACAATCCGCAGGTGCTCAAGGCGATCTTCCGCGTGATGCGCTTCTGGCTCGGATGCGGGCGTGGACGGCTTCCGGCTCGACGCGATCCCGTACCTGGTCGAGCGCGAGGGCACCAGCAACGAGAACCTCCCGGAGACGCACGCGGTGCTGAAGCAGATACGCGCGCTGCTCGACGCGCATTATCCGAACCGCATGCTGCTCGCCGAGGCGAACCAGTGGCCGGAGGACGTGCGCCAGTATTTCGGCGAGCGGCGACGAATGCCACATGGCGTACCACTTCCCGCTGATGCCGCGCATGTTCATGGCGATCGCGCAGGAGGACCGCCACCCGATCACGGACATCATGGCGCAGACGCCGGACATCCCGCCCAACTGCCAGTGGGCGATCTTCCTGCGCAACCACGACGAGCTCACGCTCGAGATGGTGACGCACAAGGAACGCGACTACATGTACCGGCTGTACGCTGCCGATCCGCGCGCGCGCATCAACGTCGGCATCCGCCGGCGCCTCGCGCCGCTGATGGAAAACGACCCGGCGCGCGTCGAGCTCATGAACAGCCTGCTGCTCTCGATGCCCGGCTCGCCGATCCTCTACTACGGCGACGAGATCGGCATGGGCGACAACATCTACCTGGGCGACCGCGACGGCGTGCGCACGCCCATGCAGTGGAGCCCGGATCGCAACGCCGGCTTCTCGCGCGCCGATCCGCAGCGCCTGTACCTTCCGCCGATCATGGACCCGGTGTACGGCTACGAGGCGGTCAACGTCGAGGCGCAGGAGCGCAGCCGTCCTCGCTGCTCAACTGGACGCGCCGCATGATCGCGGTGCGCAAGGCGGTTTCCGCGTTCGGGCGCGGCTCGCTCGAGTTCCTGCGCCCGGACAACCGCAAGATCCTCGCCTACCTGCGCGCGTACGACGACGAGATCGTGCTGTGCGTGGCCAACCTGGCCCGCAACGCGCAGCCCGTGGAGCTCGACCTCGCGCGCTTCAAGGGACGCGTGCCGGTCGAGCTGATGGGGCGCACGCCGTTCCCGCCGGTGGGCGACCTGCCGTACCTGCTTACGCTCTCCGGCCACGGGTTCCTGTGGTTCCGGCTCGCCGCCGGGCGCGAGGTGCCGGAATGGCACGAGGAGCGCATCGCGCCGCTCGAGCTGCCGTTCCTGGTGCTCTTCGACGGCTGGGCGAGCCTCTTCCGCGACCGGGTGGTGCCGTGGCGCATCGCGATCTCCGAGCGGGTCCGCACGCAGCTGGAGGTCGAAGTGCTTCCCGCGTATGTCGCGACTCGGCGCTGGTACGCTACCAAGGGTGACGCGGTGCGCCGCGTGAGCCTTGCCGATCACGTCGAATGGCGCCGCGGCGCCCAAAGCTGGCTGCTCGCGCTCGCGCACGTGGAGCGCGACAAGGCGCCGGAGCCACACACCTATTTCCTGCCGCTCTCGCTCGCCTGGGAAGACCGCGAAGAGGAGCGCGTGCGCGCACTCGCGCCGTTCACCATCGCGCGGGTGCGCCAGCAGGCCGAGGTGGGCGTGCTTGCCGACGCCCTCGGCGACGAAGCGTTCTGCCGCGAATTGGTGGTCGCGATGGGCGCGGGCGAAGAGATCGCCATGGCGCGCGGCCGCGTGAAGTTCCAGCCCAGCTCGGCATTCGCGAGCCTCGCCGGTCCCGCGCCCGGCGAGCTCAAGCCTTCCTTCGCCTCCGCGCAAGGCACCAACACCGGCGTGGTGCTCGGCGAGCGCCTCTTCCTCAAGGCGTACCGGCGCGTCCAGGCGGGCGTGAACCCGGAGGCCGAGATCGGCCGCTTCCTCACCGAGGTTGCGCAGTTCCGGCATGCCGTACCCGTGGCCGGCAGCATCGGCTACGTCGCCGAGGACGGGCGCGAGGCCACGCTTGCGCTGCTGCAGGGATATGTCGACAACCAGGGCGACGGCTGGCGGTACACGCTCGAGCACCTCGACCGCTACTTCGAGCGTTCGCGGGCCGTCACCGACGCGCCGTCGGCCGCCGAAGAGGCCCACGCCGGCTACCTGTCGCTCACAGGGACGCTCGGGAGGCGCACAGCAGAACTGCACGCGGCCTTCGCGCGCGCCACCGGCGACCCGGCCTTCGACCCGGAGCCGTTCCCGCCCGCGGAAGTCGCCCGGTTGGTCCAGCGCGTCCGCGCGCAGGCCAACGTGGCGCTCGATCGCCTGGAGCAGCGGCAGGCGGCGCTTCCCGAGGCGGCACGCGCGGACGCGGCACGCATCATCGGGAGGCGCGCGGAAATCCTCGCGCGCCTCGACGCGCATGCCGGCGATCGCCCTGCCGGGCCGCTGACGCGCGTGCACGGTGACTATCACCTGGGGCAGGTGCTGCTCGTGGAGAACGATTTCGTGATCGCGGACTTCGAGGGCGAGCCGTCGCGCTCGCTCGCCGAGCGGCGCGAGAAGATCTCGCCGCTCAAGGACGTCGCCGGGATGCTGCGCTCGTTCGATTACGCGCTGCACGCGGCGCTGCTGCAGGCCGACGCCGAATGGCCTGAAGCGCACGCGGGCCTCGAGAGGCTCGGCCTCGCGTGGCGCGACGCCGCATGGAGCGCTTTCCTCGAGGGCTACGACGCGGCGGCCCGCGCGGCCGGCCTCGCCTCGCCGAAGGATGAAGCGCGCGGGCTGCTCGAGCTCTTCCTGATCGAGAAAGCGCTCTACGAGCTCGCCTACGAAGTGGACAATCGTCCGGATTGGGCGCGCATCCCGCTGCGCGGTCTCGCCCGGATCCTGGACCCCGGCCTTTGAGTGGAGGAGACATGGAAAACTGGGACGTGTTGCTGGAACCGGTGCGAGCTTCGCTGCACCAGGTGGGCGAGTTCCTGCCACGGCTGCTGCTCGCGCTGGCAATCCTCGTGCTGGGCTGGCTGGTCGCGAAGGCGGTGCGCTTCGCGATCGTGAGGGCCCTGCGTGCGGTCAACTTTCCGGTGATGACGCAGAAGTCCGGCATCGACGGGTTCCTGCACCAGGGGGGCGGGGACCTCGACACGACCGGCCTGCTGGGCGTGTTGTCCTACTGGCTGGTGATCATCGCCGCGCTCATGGTGGCGTGCAGCACCATGGGGCTTGCGTACGTGACCGAGCTGGTGGGACGCGTGCTGCTGTTCGTCCCCGAGGTGATGGTCTCGGTGCTGATCATCGCGTTCGGCACGTACTTCGCGCGCTTCGTGGGCACCGCGATCGCCACCTACTCGCGCAACATCGGCATGCGCGATGCGGACGTCCTGGGCAGCCTCGCGACCTACGCGATCATGGCGTTCGTCATCCTGATCGCGCTCGAGCAGCTCGGGCTGGGCGACATCATCCGCCAGACCTTCCTCATCATCGTGGCCGCGGTGGCGCTCGGGCTCGCGCTCGCGTTCGGCCTCGGCGGGCAGAAGCGCGCGGCGGAGCTGCTCGAGCACTGGTCGCGGCGTGCCAAGGAGCGCGACGAGGCGCGGGGCCCGGCTCCGCCGGTGATCTGAAATCGCTGGATGCATTCAATCGCAGTACGGGAAAGGGGGACTCACCATGTATCGCAGAATTCTCGTGCCGGTGGACGGAAGCCCGACGAGCACACGGGGATTGCGCGAGGCGGCAGCGCTCGCGCGGGACCAGGGCGCCAAGCTGCGCCTGGTCCACGTCGTGGACGAGGCCACGATCCTCGGCGGCGCGACGGCGGGGGTCGATCTCGAGCCCCTGATCGAATCCCTCGTGAGGAGCGGCAAGTCCGTCGTCGAACGCAGCCGGCGTGTGGCCGCGAAGCTCGGTGTCGATGCGCAGACCGTGATCTACGAGTCGGTCGCGGGGCCGGCGGCGGACTCGATCCTGCGCGAAGCGAAGAAATGGCGCGCCGACCTCATCGTCATGGGCACGCACGGCCGTCGTGGGATACGCCGCCTGGTGCTCGGCAGCGATGCGGAGCAGGTCCTGCGTCTCGCGAAAGTGCCCCTGCTGTTGGTGCGCGCGTAGCCGGTCACCCGGATCGAAGTCAGCGCCTGATGTCGGGCGCCGCGAGGCCCTCGATCGCCACGTTGAGGCAGGCCGGCAATCCCGAGGCGAGCGCGCGGCGCGCGGCAGGAAGCAGCGCATCGGCTTCGCTCACCAATTCGCCATGGCCTCCGAAGGCCTCGCACACGCGGTCGTAGCGCGTCGGCAGCAGCTCGCAGCCTACGGCACGCTGTGCTCCGTAGTCGCGTACCTGGATCTGGTATTCCGCATTCCAGCGCGCGTCATGTCCCACGACGAGGAGGAACGCAAGCGCGTAGCGCACCGCCGTATCGATCTCGGCCGGGTGAAAGCCGAAGGTGCCGTCGCCCATGAGGGCCACGACCGGTGCCTCGGGCCTGGCGAGACGCGCGGCGAGCGCGTAGGGCAGGGCGGCGCCGATCGATCCCGCAACTCCGTTGATGATGCGGTTCGGGGCGTGCAGGCACGCCTGGGCCCATTGGCCGAATTCGCCGCCGTCGCACACCAGCACCGCGTCGTCATGGCCATCGAGGATCGCCTGCAAGGGGCGGCACGCCTGCACTGGATGCAGCCTGCCGGGCGTGCTCGTGGTCGCGCGTTCCCAATCGCGCGGACGGTACGCGACAGCTGCGCGTACCTCCTCGAGCCACGCGCCACGCTCCGGGCGCGCCACCGCGGCGAGCGCCTCGAGCGCCGCAGGCGCATCGGCCGTTGCGGTCGTGACGAGGCGCGCACCCACGGCGCGGCGCGTTCGATCGATCTCGACGGGATCCGCGTCCACCTGCAGGAACTCGCAGTCGCCGCCGAATGCCGGAATCGCGCCAAATTTGAGGGTGAAGTCGAGCCGCTTGCCCACCAGCAGCACGCGGTCCGCACGCGCGAGCAACTCGGAGAACGCACCGAGACTCGGGTCCGCGATGCCGCGCGGGCTTTCCATGCCGATCACGGGTATGCCGCTCGCGGCTTGGAGCGCGGCCATGCGCGTACGGCCCGGGCGCGTCATGCACGCGGGGCCGCACAGGATGATCGGGCGCGCGCCGCCGCGCAGGCGATCGAGCATCGCGCCTGCATCCACGCGGTCGAGCGCCATGGGTTGCGCTGCGAAGTCCGCGGCGCCCGGCGAGTGATCGTCGGTGCATGCCGCCTCGAGCGCATCGCTTGGCAGGCTCAGGTGCACCGGCCCGGGACGTCCGCCGCGCGCGATGCGTACCGCGCGCGCGAAGTCGGCGGCAATGCTGTCGGCGCCTGTGCAGGTCCACGCCGCCTTGCACAGCGGAGCGGCGATCTCGGCCTGGCGCATCTCCTGGAAGGCGCCGCGGCCGAGCTGCGCGTTCGGCGCGTGCCCCGAAAGCAGCACAACAGGGGCCTCGGCCATCGCCGCGGTGTAGAGGGCCGAGATGGCATTTGCGTGGCCCGGGCCGCCAGTGACCATCGCCACGCCCACCTCACCGGTCAGCCGCGCCCATGCATCCGCCATGTGCACTGCCGCGGCCTCGTGGCGCACGTGCACGAGGGCGATCTGCGCATTCAGCGCGGCATCGAAGACCGGCATGATGTGGTTGCCCGACAAGGTGAAGATGCGCGCCACGCCCGCCGAACGCAACGCCTGCGCGAGCGCGTCGGCACCCCGATGCTTCCCGATCTTCATCCGCGCCTCAATGTCCTGGAGCCGCGATTGTCTCCGATCTGCGCGCGGCCCGCGAAATGTCCGATCCCAGGTCCGGTGGCACAATACGTGCGCCGCTCCCGATTGCCCGGGTGGTGGAATTGGCAGACACAAGGGACTTGAACGCGATTTGAGCCTCCGGGGGGAAACGCCCGGAGTGAAGCCCGTCAAACTCGGTGGAGGCCCTGGACTCGTTCCGAGCTCACGCCGAGCCAAGCCCGTGCCGTGCGGCGGGAAGGTGTAGAGAGCAGACGGCGGGCACCTACGGCCGCGAGGCTACGGTGAAGGCGTGCTCCAGACCACGAACGGCGCAAGCCGGCGGCGAAAGCCGAAGTGGCCCGAAAATCCCTCGGCCTCACGGTCGTACCGGTTCGAGTCCGGTCCCGGGCACCACCAGCGCGCCGATAATCATCGTCGGCCCGCGACGCTGCGCCTACGCCGTGACGCTCACCTTCCCGATCGCGTCGGCCATGCGTTCTACCGCCTTCCTGATGTTGTCCATCGAGGTGGCGAACGAGATGCGCAGGTAGCCTTCGGCGCCGAACGCGGAGCCGGGCACAGCGGCCACCGCCTTGGGTTGCGCGAGCAGGTAATCGCACAGTGCAATGTCGGTGGCTGCCGGCAGCTTGCCTTCCGCGTGCAGGTTGCGGATCGCCCCGCGGCAATCGGGGAACGCGTAGAACGCTCCCGCGGGCGGCAGGCACTTCACGCCCGGAATGCGATTCAGGCCCTCGGCCACGAACTTTCCCCGCTCGCGGAACGCCGCGGCCATCGGCTCGATGCACGACTGGTCGCCAGTGAGCGCCGCCTCGGCCGCGTATTGCGAGATCGAGGTCGCATTCGACGTGCTGTGGGACTGCACATTCTCCATCGCCTCGATGAGCTCCTGCGGGCCGCCGCAGTAGCCGATGCGCCAGCCGGTCATCGCATAGGCCTTCGACACGCCGTTCATCGTGACGGTGCGCGGGTAGAGTTCCGGGCAGACGTTGAGGATGTTCACGAACTTCGAGCCGTCGAGCAGGATGTGCTCGTACATGTCGTCGCTCGCGATGACGATGCGCGGATGCTTGCGCAGCACCTCGCCCAGGCCGCGCAATTCTTCCGCGGTATACACGGAGCCGGTGGGATTCGACGGGCTGTTGATCCAGATGAGGCGTGTCTTCGGCGTGATCGCGGCCTCGAGCTGGGCGGGCGTCATCTTGAAGCCCTGCTCGATGCCCGTTTGCACAAACACCGGCTTGCCGTCGGCCATCATCGCCATGTCCGGGTACGACACCCAGTAGGGCGCGGGAATGATCACCTCGTCACCCGGATTGAGCAGCGCGAGGCACAGGTTGAACGAGGTCTGCTTGCCGCCGGACGACACGAGGATCTGCTTGTCGGCGTAGTCCAGTCCGTTCTCGCGCTTGAACTTGGCGATGATCGCCTTCTTGAGCGAGGGCGTCCCGCTCGCCGCCGTGTACTTGGTGTAGCCCTTCTGGATGGCCGCGATGCCGGCGTCCTTGATGAACTGCGGGGTGTCGAAGTCGGGCTCGCCGGCGCCCATCGAGATCACGTCCTTGCCCTCGGCCTTCAGGCGCGCCGCCTTGGCGGACACGGCGAGGGTAGGGGATGCTTTGATGGCCTTGAGGCGGCTTGCGACGAGCGACATGGGCTTCTCCGGGCGTTCGGGGGGTGGCATTCGGGCGTTGCACCCCCATTTTAGAGCGATGTTGCGTTGCGGCATAGCCCGCGAGCCGTTACCATTTCCTGTTTGGTCTGGCCAAGAGCGCCCATGGGAATCTTTTCGCTGATTTCGCCCACGCCGCGGGCGGCCGCCGTGCCGCAGGCGCTGCTGCGCGAGGACGCGGCCGCCTTCTGGAAGCAGGGCTTCGTTGTGGTGCGCGCCGCCTTCAAGCGCGGGGAGGTGGAAGTCCTCAAGGAGGTCATCGTGCGCCACGCCGGGATGACCGCGCACGCCGCGCGGGCCCGCGAGCGCAGCGCCGGGGCGACGCGTCCGTCCTTCGATACGGTCTACGTCTGGAACGACACGGCGCGCCGCGACGTCTTCGCCAAGGCCACGCGCTCCTACAAGATCATGGACCGGCTGGAGGCGATTTTCGGCGACGCAGTCTACGTGTACCACAACAAGATCGCGCTCAAGTACCCGGGCGTGGTCGGCTTCTCGCACCACCAGGACTACGCGTACTGGTACGAGATGGGCAACCTCTACCCGGACATGGCGACAGTGTTCATCGCCGTGGACCGTGCGACGCGGGACAACGGCTGCCTGCGGCTGGTCGAGGGCTCCCACAGGCTGGGGCGGATCGAGCACGTCTACCGCGACGGCGTGTCGGACAGCGGCGTGGATCCCGCGCGCCTGGAGCAGGTGCTCAGGCGCATGCCCGAAGTACCCATCGAGCTCGAGCCGGGCGACATCGTGATGTTCCACTGCAACGTCCTGCACGCTTCGGACGACAACCACTCGGCCGATTCGCGCATCGCGCTGCTGGGCTGCTACAACACGCGGCACAACGACCCGTACAAGTCGGCGCACGGGCATCCCGGCTATCACCCGCAGGAGAAGCTCCACGAGGAGATCACCGCGGCCGACATGGACAACCTTCCGGACTTCTCCTACCAGTGGCAGCCGCCGGAGCAGAAATAGCTTCCGCATCCGCACCGCGCATGGAGGTCGTCACCTTCCCCTCCAGCCCGTTCCGGCTGCACCAGCCCTTCGCCCCCGCCGGCGACCAGCCCATGGCGATCGAGAAGCTCGTCGAGGGCCTGAACGACGGCCTCGCATACCAGACGCTCCTGGGAGTGACCGGGTCCGGCAAGACCTACACGATGGCGCAGGTGATCGCGCGCACCGGGCGGCCCGCGCTCGTGATCGCCCCGAACAAGACCCTCGCGGCCCAGCTCTACTCGGAGTTCCGCGAGTTCTTCCCCGAGAACGCGGTGGAGTACTTCGTCTCGTACTACGACTACTACCAGCCGGAAGCCTACGTCCCCTCGCGCGACCTCTACATCGAGAAGGATTCCTCGATCAACGAGCACATCGAGCAGATGCGCCTCTCGGCCACCAAGAGCCTGCTCGAGCGCAAGGACACCGTGATCGTGGCCACCGTCTCGTGCATCTACGGCATCGGCGACCCGAACGACTACCAGGACATGCGCCAGGTGCTGCGCGAGAAGGACCCGGTGCCGCAGCGCGACCTGCTCGCGCGCCTGGCGGGCATGCAGTACACCCGCAACGACATCGACTTCCGGCGCGGGACGTTTCGGGTGCGCGGCGACACGATCGACGTGTTTCCGGCGGAGAACAGCGAGCAGGCGCTGCGCGTCTCGCTCTACGACGACGCGATCGAGTCACTCACCCTCTTCGACCCGCTCACCGGCGAGCTGCTGCAGCGCATTCCGCGCTTCACGCTTTACGCGAAGAGCCATTACGTGACGCCGCGCGCGACGGTGCTGCGCGCGATCGAGGCGATCAAGGTGGAGCTGCGCGAGCGACTCGCCGAGTTCCAGGCGCAGGGCAAGCTGCTGGAGCTGCAGCGCCTGCAGCAACGGACCCACTTCGACCTCGAGATGATGAACGAGCTCGGGTTCTGCAAGGGAATCGAGAACTACACCCGCCACCTGTCGGGTCGCGCGCCGGGCGAGCCGCCGCCTACGCTCATCGACTACCTCCCGAACGAGGCGCTCATCGTGATCGACGAGAGCCACGTGACGGTCCCCCAGATCGGCGGCATGTACAACGGCGATCGCTCGCGCAAGCAGACCCTGGTCGACTACGGGTTCCGGCTGCCCTCGGCGCTCGACAACCGCCCGCTCAAGTTCGAGGAATTCGAGCGCCAGGTCCGCCAGGCGATCTTCGTGTCGGCGACGCCCGCGGAATACGAGCGTTCTCACGCGGGGCAGGTGGTGGAGCAGGTGGTTCGTCCCACGGGCCTGGTGGATCCCGACGTGATCCTGCGCCCTGCGTCCTCGCAGGTGGACGACCTGCTCTCGGAGGTGGCTAAGCGCGTTGCGGTGAACGAGCGCGTGCTCGTGACCACGCTCACCAAGCGCATGGCCGAGGACCTCACCGATTATCTCGCCGAGCACGGCGTGAAGGTGCGCTACCTGCACTCCGACATCGACACGGTGGAGCGCGTGGAAATCATCCGCGACCTGAGGAAGGGATTGTTCGACGTGTTGGTAGGGATCAACCTGCTGCGCGAGGGCCTCGACATCCCCGAGGTGTCGCTGGTGGCGATCCTGGATGCGGACAAGGAGGGCTTCCTGCGCTCGGGCCGCTCGCTGATCCAGACCATCGGACGCGCCGCGCGCCACATCAACGGCGCAGCCATCCTCTATGCCGACACGATGACGGATTCGATGAAGGCGGCGATCGAGGAGACCGACCGCCGGCGCGCCAAGCAGGTGGCATTCAACCTCGCGCACGGCATCGAGCCCAAGGGCATCTCCAAGCGCATCAAGGACATGATCGAGGGCGCCTACGACGCCGGCGGCGCGAAGGAGACGCGGCGCGCGGCCGAGGAGGAGGCGAAGTACGACGCGCTTTCGGAGAAGCAGCTCGACCAGCGCATCCGCAAGCTCGAGAAGGAGATGCTCGAGGCGGCGAAGAACCTCGAGTTCGAGCGCGCGGCGAGCCTGCGCGACGACCTGAAGACCCTGCGCGACCGGTTGATGGAGGTGGGGGGCGAAGGTTGAAGCGGGACGTGGCGATCCTCGTTGTCTGCACGGGCAACATCTGCCGTTCGCCCACGGGGGAAGGCGTGCTGCGGGAGCTCGCGCGGCGGCGCGGGATCGGTTCCGCCCTGCGCGTCGCCTCCGCCGGCACTCACGATTACCACGTGGGCGAAAGCCCCGATCCACGCGCCGTGAAGCACGCCGCACGGCGCGGCTACGACCTCGCGGGGCTGCGCGCTTCGCAGCTGCAGGCCGCGGATTTCCGCGCCTACGACCATATCCTTGCCATGGATCACGGGCACTTGCGGATCCTGCAGGCGAGCGCGCGGCACGACTCGACGGCGAGCCTCGCGCTGTTCCTCGAGGCAAGCGCGCGCTGGAAAGACGAGGACATTCCCGATCCCTACTACGGCGACGCCGCGGATTTCGAGCGCGTGCTCGATATGGTCGAGGAGGGCGCCGGGCGCTGGCTCGACCGCATCGTCGCCAGGGAGTAGCGCTCGGCCATCGCCGCCAGGGGCAGCGCGTGGTTGGCGGCGCGCTTCCTAGATCTTCGTGCAGCTCTGGCGCATGCGCCGGCCGAGCGCCATGAAGAATTGCAATGCCTTCTGGTTCTCGGGGTCGCGCATCATCGCCAGGAGCGGGAAGAGTCCCCCGGCCGGCGGCGGCGCCGCCTTGACCTCCTTCGAGGCCTCCGCGAGGCAGGCGAACATGTTCTCGATCAGCTCGAGGTTGTCCACCAGCGCCGGCAGCTTCGCCGCGATGCGCTCGAGCGCGCCGGTGGTGTTCAGCTGGTCGAGCAGTTCGATCACCTTGGTGACGCCGCTGCGGTTCAGGCCGTCCACCATCATGGTGGCGTCGCCCGCGAGGGCCGCGAAGCGGCCGATCATGTCGTCCGTGACCGCGTCCTCGGCCGCGCCCAGAACGCGTGCGTAACGCGTCACGCGCTGCAAGTCGCCGGTGCGCACCATCTCGGCGAGCGCCGGCAGCGCGTCGCCTGCCCCGCTGCGGTTGAACTGGTCGAGGAGGTCCAGCGTCTGGCTCGCGGAGTCGACGAGCCGCGCGATCATGTCGTCGCTCACCGAGTCGCGCGCCGCCCGCATCAGCGACTCGACCTCGGCGCCCGGGCTCCCTTGCTCCGTCATGGCGTTCATGGCAATTCCCCCTAGAGCAGGCCGCGGGCCGAGACCCAGTACAGCTTGTTGTACGCGAGCTTGAACCAATGCAGCGCGCGGGTCGGTTCGCGCGGATCGGGCGGCTGGGTGTAGTTGAACATGGCGTAGGTCGCCTTCTCGCTGCCGGCCTGGATGAAGCAGAAGACCTTGCCGTCGTAGCGGCGCACCGGGGCGCCCAGCTTGACCATCGCGGCGATGTTCTCGCCTACCACTTCGGCCTCGAAGTGCGCGGTCGACCCCGCCTTGCTGATCGGCAGGTTGGTGGTGTCGCCCAGTACGAAGACGTTCTCGCGCCCGTCCATCTTCAGGGTGTAGCGGTCGGTGGGGATCCAGCCGTTCTGGCCCAGCTTGTTCGCCTCGATCACCTCCATGCCCTTGTGCGCAGGTATCGAGATCAGCATGTCGTAGGGCGTCTCCGAGCCTTCCTCGCTCCTGAGGATCTTCTTGGCGCCGTCGACTTCCTTCAGGTTGAAGAGCGTCTCGTAGGTAATCCCGCGGCGCTCCATCTCCGGGGCGGCCCACTTGGCCACGTTCTCCAGGGTGTGCACGCGGCCTACCGGGTACGTGTAGTGCAGCTGCACCTTGTCGCGCATGCCGCGCTCGCGGAAGTAGTCGTCGAGCATGAACGTGATCTCGAGCGGTGCCATCGGGCACTTGTGCGGCACGCCCATGGCGATCACGATCTTGCCGCCCTTGAACTCGCGCAGGCGGTTGAACATCTTGACCGCCGTCTCCTCGGTGTAGAAGAACTCCGCGTTCTCCTTCAGGCCCGGGACCGAGTCGGGCCAGATGCGCGAGCCCGTGGCGATGGCGAGCAGGTCGTAGTCGACCACGCGTCCGCTCTTGGTCTTCACCTGGTTCTTGTCGAGCATGAACTGCTCGACCGGATCGACCGCGAACGCGATGCCGGGCTCGAGCAGGCTCGCCTGGTCGCGATAGAGCTCGTCCGGGGTCAAGCGCCCGACGGCCACGTAGAGCAGCCCCGGCAGGTAGGCGTGCTTGTCCGACGCCGAGAGCATCTCCAGGCGCACCTTGCCCGACTTCATCTCACCCTTGAGGCGGCGCGCCAGGTTGTTGGCGAGGATCGTGCCGCCCATGCCTCCGCCGACGACGAGAATCTTCATAGCTTCCCCTCCCTATTTTGACCGGCGCACCGTCACGTGCCAGACACCGTCCTGCTCGGCCGAGCCCAGGTGCTCGTGGCCGACCTTCTTCAGCCACTGCGGGATCTCGCTGGCCGAGCCCTTGTCCGAGGACAGCACCTCGATCTCGTCGCCCACCTCGACCATCTTGATCGCCGCGATGAGCTCCATGAGCGGGCCCGGGCAGAAGCTTCCACGGGCATCGACTACCTTTCTATCCGCCATTGCGACTCTCCTGTTTGATCCGGATCAGAAGGACCAGACTTGGCCCGTGGCCGCGTAGTCGAGGAACTGGGTGAGGCCCATCGGCTCGCCGAGATAGGGCTCGAGATCGCCGGGTTGCACCGCCAGCACGTCCATGGCCATGGAGCAGGGATGGATCTTGGCGCCTCCGAGGTCGACCGCGTGGGCGAACAGGTCCTGGAACGGCATCACCTTCTTTTGCTCCATCAGCTCGCCCATCGGGCCCTCGACCGGGGCGCGCCCGGGCGCGCCCTTCACGAAGTAGCGCAGCGCGTTCATCGAGAGGAAGACGAGGACCTCGTTCCCGCTCACCGCTCCGACCGAGGCGATCATGCCTGCCATCTGGAGCTGTTCGCGCTTGTCCGAAAGCGCGACGATGCTGATTCTGCCCGATTCCAAGGTGGCCTCCCACGAGCTGCCGGCGGCGATGCTCGACTCCCGGGCATAGTAGATCACCCCGGTACCGTGTTTCGTTTCGCCCCGACGATAGAATTTACTTCTGCGGACGAAAAAAATACTTCATCGCCGCCCCGGACACGACCGGCGCCAGGATCGGGCTGGCCTGCTAGCGCTTGCGAAGGTAGAACTCGTGTACCCCGGCACCCAGTTCCACCGTGGCGACGATTTCCACCCCGGTTGCCCGAGCCCAGCCCACGACATCGTCGCGCACGCCCGGACAGTCGCTCACGAGCTTGAGCACCTCGCCCGCGTGCATGCCCTTGAGCAGCAACTTCGCCTCGACAATGGGACCGGGGCACACCGCGCCGCGCAAGTCGAGCCGCGCATGGGCGGCAATCTTCTCGGCGCGGCCCTTGCGCAGGTAGTAGCCGGTGCCGCCGCGCTCGCGCGCTTCGGTGTGAATCACCTCGTTGCCGGTCTGGCGCGCCCATGCGAAGAGGTCATCGCTCGTCCCGGGGCAGTCGGAGAGCAACAGCAGCACCTGGCCATCCTTGAGCCCGTCGAGGATTTCCTTGGCCCCCAGGATCGGTCCCGGGCAGGTGAGGCCGGTGAGGTCGACCAGCGCGTCTGGCTCGTGCCGGGAAGCATCTGTCATGGCAGCCTCCGCTCGGTGGACGTTCATTCTCGCTCGATGCGCGGCCGGCTACCATCCGCCCCGGCGGATCCACTCCTCCAGCATCGGCATGCGATCCACGCCCCAGAACGGCTCGCCCTCGACCACGAAGTATGGAGAGCCGAACACGCCGGCGGCGATCGCCGCGTCGACTTCCCGCTTGGTCCGTTCCTTCACCGCCGGGTCCTCGAGGGCCGCGCCAAGCGCCGCCGGGTCGACGCCGACCGACTGCGCGACCCCGACCACCGCTGCCGGCGATGCTATGTCGCGCCGCTCGGCGAAGTACGCTTTGTAGAGCGCCCTGGCGAGCGCGCGCGCCTGCAGCGGGTCGCGGTCGGCGACCCAGTAGTACGCGCGGCAGGCGGCCACGGTGCCGATGGGAAAGTTATCGGGCAAGGAGAGAGCCACCCCATGCAAGCGCGCCGAGCGCATGAAGTCCCGCTTCGAGTAGGCGCCCTTGAGCGGCACCTCCACGAGCGGGGTCTGGCCGGTGATCTTGAACACGGCGCCCAGCAGCATGGGGCGCCACGCCACCGGCCTGCCGGTGCGCTGCTCGAGGCCCTCGACGAGGTGGCTCGCGATGTAGGCATAGGGCGATGTGAAATCGAACCAGAAATCGATCGGCTTGCCCTGGCCGCTCATGGTGTCGAGGCGTTGTCGGATCGCGCGGGATCGACACCCGCTTGTGTCTCGACCAGTTGCAGCGGCTCGTCGGCGATCGGGCCGGCGCGGCGCCGGCGTGGCTTGGTGCGCCGCGGCAGCGCGTCTTCCACGGCGGGCTGTTCGACCTGCGACGCCGGCTGCGTCTCGACCAGCTCCAGCGCCGCTGCCTGCGCTTGCTCTTCGCCCGCGTGGCGCTTGCGACGATGCGGCCGATGCGTATCGGCGGGGCCCTCCTCGTGCTCGCTCACGGCATGGAACGCGACCGGAGGGTGGATCACCGTGGCGGTGGCCGGAAGCGGCGCCGGAACGACAGCCGGCTGTTCCACGTCCTCCCGTTGCGCGATCACAGGCTCGGGCTGATACGGGCGCTCGTCGTGGGTTTTCTCGCGTGGAATTTCGTGGCGATGTTCCTCGTGGGGCGGCGCGTGTTGCTCCGCCGGGACGGCCTCGAACATATCCGGTTGCGGTGCGGCTTCCGTCCCCCCGGTTGCGCGCGCAGCGTGCTCGGCGCGATCCGGGCGCTCGCCACGTTCGCCTCCGCGCCCGCGGCCGCGGCGGCGCCTGCGACCCTGGCCCTCGCCGGTGTCGGGTGCGACTTCGGCAGCGGGATGCGCCTCGAGGCGCGGTGCCTCGACACTGCCCTCCGTGCGGGCTGGCTCCGGCGCAGGTCGCGGCGCGCGCGGCACTTGGCCCTGGCGGCCGCCCCGATCGTCGCGGCGCGGTTCGCGCGGTTCGCGTGGTTCGCGTGGTTCGCGGGCCTCACGGGGTTCGCCGCGCTGGTCCGCGCGCGGCTCGCGCTTCGGTTGCTCGGGACGATGCTCCTGGCGCGGCTCGCCGCGGCGGGCTTCGCCCCGGCCCTCGCCCCGGCCCTCGGCACGACCCTCGACACGGGCGCGCGGCTCGCCGCGCTTGCCGTCGCGACGCGAGTCCTCGCGGTCGCGCCCTCCGCGCACGCGCTCCTGGCGCTGTCCTTCGCGCGGGGGCTTGTCCTCCGCGGGGCTCGCCGCAACCCGCGCGGGCGCCGGCTCGGCGGGCTTGCGCAACCAGCCGAACAGCCGGTCCAGCAGGCCGGGACTCGATGCCTCAGGCTGCGGCGCCGGCGTGGCGCGAGCTGGCGGTGCGGCGGAAGGCCGTCGCCCGACCATATCTTCCGGCTGCTGCGAGACGGGTGCCGGTTGCTCCGGCGTGATGCCCTTGACCAGCGGCTCGGGACGCGGCGGGCGCGCCTCCGCGCTCTTCGCGGGCAACCCCACCGGCTCCTCGGCAGGCACGGTGACCAGCTCGTAGCTCGGGGTCTGCACGTCGAGCTGCGGCGCGTCGTGGCGCAGGCGCTCGACCTGGTAGTTCGGTGTCGCGAGATTGGGATTCGGAATCAGCAGCACGTTCACCTTGAGCCGCGCTTCTATGCCGAAGATCTCGGAGCGCTTCTCGTTCAGCAGGTAGGTGGCGACGTCCACCGGGACCTGCGCGTGGATCGCGGCCGTGTTTTCCTTCATGGCCTCTTCCTGCAGGATGCGCAGCACGTGCAGCGCGGTCGAGGCGGTGTCCCGGATGTAGCCGGTGCCGTGGCAGCGCGGGCAGGGAGAGTGGGTGGTCTCCTCGAGCGACGGCTGCAGGCGCTGGCGCGAGAGCTCGAGCAGCCCGAAGCGCGAGATCTTGCCGATCTGCACGCGCGCCCGGTCGTGCCGCAGGGCGTCGCGCAGGCGGGTCTCCACTTCACGCTGGTTCTTCGCGCTTTCCATGTCGATGAAGTCGATCACGATCAGGCCGCCCAGGTCGCGCAGGCGCAGCTGGCGCGCGACCTCGTCGGCCGCCTCCACGTTCGTGTTGAATGCGGTCTGCTCGATGTCGTGGCCGCGCGTGGCACGCGCGCTGTTCACGTCGATGGCGACCAGCGCCTCGGTGTGGTCGATCACGATCGCACCGCCCGAGGGCAGTGTCACGTCGCGCCGGTAGGCGCTCTCGATCTGGTGCTCGATCTGGAAGCGCGAGAAGAGCGGGATGTCGTCGCGGTAATGCTTGACCTTGTTCACGTTGGCCGGCATCACCGTGCTCATGAACGACAGCGCCTGCTCGTAGATCGCCGGCGTGTCGACGAGGATCTCGCCGATGTCGGGCTGGAAGAGGTCGCGGATCGCGCGCACCACGAGGCTCGATTCGAGGTAGATGAGGCAGGGGCCCTTTTCTTCCTCGGCGGCCTTCTCGATCGCGTTCCAGAGCTGCATCAGGTAATTCAGGTCCCACTGCAGCTCTTCGGCGCTGCGGCCGATTCCGGCGGTGCGCGCGATGAGGCTCATGCCCTCCGAGACCTGGAGCTGGTCCATCACCTCGCGCAACTCGGTGCGGTCCTCGCCCTCGATGCGGCGCGAGACGCCGCCGCCGCGCGGATTGTTGGGCATCAGCACGAGGTAGCGGCCGGCGAGCGATATATAGGTGGTGAGTGCCGCGCCCTTGTTGCCGCGCTCGTCCTTGTCCACCTGCACGATCATCGACTGCCCCACCTTGAGGTGGGTGGACATCTTCGAGCGGCCGAACTCGGCCCCGTCGTTGACCATGTACTGCTTGGCGATCTCCTTGAACGGGAGGAAGCCGTGGCGCTCGGCGCCGTAGTCGACGAAAACCGCCTCGAGGGACGGCTCCACGCGGGTGATGACACCCTTGTAGATATTGCTCTTGCGTTGCTCCTTGCCGGCGGACTCGATGTCGAGGTCGACGAGCTTCTGACCGTCGACGATGGCGACCCGGAGTTCCTCCGCCTGGGTCGCATTGAAAAGCATGCGCTTCATTGTTATCGGTCTCCCGCGCTCGGTATACACGGAAGAGGGCCCGTTCGTCCGGGGCCCGGAACGACGAGTGGCTTCAGAAGTCGGTTCTGGTTTGCATCACTGGTTCAGTGAGCGGAAAGATGAGCGATCTCTGGGGTTCTTCGTCTGGCCTCTCGCGGGCTCGCAGAGCGGGCAGAGGCTGGAATTCGTGGTGCGCCGAGCGCGTGTGATTCGTTTACCATCGCTGCTTGGTCTTGCAGGCGAGCGACGTTGGCCTGCTTGGACGCCCTTCGTGGCGCCCGGCTCGTCGGGTTCGACGGGTCGATTTCTCTGAAATCAACCACATATAGTATACGCAGCATGCCGACCGAAGGCAAAGCATCGAGTCCGCCGGGGTCGGCCGCGGTGAGCTGGATCGAAGTCGCGGAGGACGAGGCGGGCCAGCGCATCGACAACTACCTGTTTGCCCGGCTCAAGGGCGTACCGAAGAGCCACATCTACCGCATCCTGCGCGGCGGTGAGGTGCGGATCAACAGCAAGCGTGTCGCCGCCTCCGAGCGGATCGCGGCGGGCGATCGCATCCGCGTGCCGCCGGTGCGCGTGGCCGCCCGCGACGAGCCGGCCCCGGCGCCGCACTTCAAGCTGCCCATCCTGCTCGAGGACGAGGCGCTCGTGGTCATCGACAAGCCTGCGGGCCTCGCAGTGCACGGCGGCAGCGGCGTGGCGCATGGGGTGATCGAATCGCTGCGCGCGATGCGCCCCGAGGCGCGCTTCCTCGAGCTCGCCCACCGCCTCGACCGCGAGACCTCGGGCGTACTGCTGGTGGCCAAGAAGCGCGCCGCCCTCTCCGCGCTGCACGAGATGATGCGCACGCGCTCCATGGACAAGCGCTACCTGGTTGCGGTCGCGGGTCGCTTTCGCAACGAGCGCCAGCGCGTGCGCGCCGCGCTCGCCAAGCACGTGAACCGCGAGGGCGAGAAGCGGGTCGCGGTGTCGCGGGAGGGCCAGGAGGCGGAGACCGTGTTCCGCCGCCTGGCGCGCGGAGCCGACACGAGCCTGCTCGAGGCCGAGCTCGTCACGGGGCGCACGCACCAGATCCGCGTGCACCTCGCGCACCTGGGACACCCGGTGCTGGGCGACGACAAGTATGGAGACTTCGAGCTCAACCGCCGGCTGCGCAAGCAGGGGCTCAAGCGCATGTTCCTGCACGCCGCCTCGCTCGCCTTCACCCATCCGCTCACCGGAACGCCGATCCGCATTGCCGCGCCGCTGCCGGACGATCTTGCGCGGTTTCGCGACACGCACATCCGCGAAAGCGTCGCTTGAGCGGCTACGATCTCGTCGTCTTCGATTGGGACGGAACGCTCATGGACTCCACGCGCCTCATCGCCGCTTGCCTGCAGGACGCGTGCCGCGACATCGGGGCGCCCGTGCCTACCGACGCCGACGCGCTCTACGTGATCGGCTTGAACCTCGCCGCCACCTTCGATCGCGTGGCGCCGGGGCTGGATGCCGGCGACCGCCAGCGGCTCGCGCAGCGCTACCGCCACCATTACCTCGCGCGCGAGCACGAGGCGCCGCTCTACGCGGGCGTGCGCGACATGCTGGCGGAGCTGCGCGCGCGCGGCACGCGCCTGGCGGTCGCCACGGGCAAGGCGCGCCGCGGCCTGGAGCGGGCGCTGGACATGACCGGCCTGCGGCCATGCTTCGAGGCCACGCGTTGCGCCGACGAGGGCCACGCCAAGCCGCATCCCGACATGCTGCTCGTGCTGCTCGACATCACCGGCGTGCAGCCGGGCCGCGCGCTGATGGTGGGCGACACCACCCACGACCTCGAGCTCGCCGCCAACGCGGGCATCGACGCGGTGTCGGTTTCCTATGGAGCCCACCCCGGGGATCTGCTGTCCACCCGTCCCGCGCTCGCGCGCTGCGGCAGCGTAGAGGAGTTGCGCCGATGGCTGGCCGCGAACGGGTGATCTGCGAATCCCGCGCGCTGATCGACGGCGCGGCGGGGATGCGATTCGCGCTGCGCCGCCTGGAGGGGGGCTTCGCGGTGCGCTTTCACGGCGTCGTGCACGCATACGTGAACCGTTGTCCGCATCTGGGCACCGAACTCGACTGGGATCCGGGCCGGTTCTTCGAGGAGACTGGTCTATACTTGATCTGCTCCACGCACGGAGCGCTGTTCGAGCCGGAAACGGGGCTTTGCGTCGCCGGACCGTGCCGCGGCGCGTGCCTCGAGCGGCTCCAAACCAGGGAACGCAACGGCCAGGTCCTCCTCTTGAACGACGCCCCCCCGCCGGCGGAGCCGGACGCGATGCCATGAGCGACCCGAATCCTCCCCTGTGGGAGCGCACTGTCCTCGAGCGCGTCGCGCTCAAGGCGATCGAGGAGCAGCGCCGCGCGCGCCAATGGGGTGCGCTCTTCAAGCTGCTGTGGTTCATCCTGGCGTTCCTCATCGTGTCCGCGTGGCTCGGATGGGTCGGGCGCCCGGAGCGCGAGGCCGCGACCAGCGGCAGGCACACCGCGCTCGTTTCCCTCGACGGCATCATCGCCGTCGGTGCCAAGGCTTCCGCGGAGCGCATGATCAAGGCGCTGGACCGCGCGTTCCGGGATTCCAACACGGTCGGCGTCGTGCTGCGGATCAACAGTCCGGGAGGCAGTCCGGTGCAGGCCGGCTACATCAACGACGAGATGCGCCGCCTGCGCGCCAAGTATCCGAAGATCCCCCTGTACGTCGTGGTGGAGGACCTGTGCGCCTCCGGCGGCTACTATGTCGCCGTCGGCGCCGACCGCATTTACGTGAACAAGGCGAGCCTCGTGGGCTCGATCGGGGTGATCATCGGCGGCTTCGGCTTCACCGGCGCGATGCAGAAGCTCGGCATCGAGCGGCGCGCCTATACCGCGGGCGCGAACAAGGACTTCCTCGATCCGTTCGCTCCCGAGAATCCCGCGCAGCGCGAGCATGCGCAGGAAATGCTCGAGCAGATCCATCAGCAATTCATAAAGGTCGTGCGCGACGGCCGGGGAGCGCGCCTGAAGGAATCCCCGGATACCTTCTCCGGCCTTGTATGGACGGGCGAGAAGAGCGTCGAGCTCGGACTGGCCGACGGCTTCGGCAGCGTCGAGTCGGTGGCGCGCGACGTGATCAAGGCCGACAAGGTGGTCGACTTTACCCCCGAGGACAACGTGTTCGAGACGCTGTCGCGGCGCCTGGGGGCGAGCTTCGGCGCGGCGTTCGGCCTCGCGGCGGCGCAGTCCGTCACCGCGCCGCTCGAGCTGCGCTAGGAGCGCCATGAGCGCCGTCTCCGGCGGCCCGCGGATCGATGTCGAGCTCGCCGGCGAGGCGTTCGACCGCTCGGCGGTGGGCCTCGCCATCGTGACGCCCGAGGGCATCTTCCGCCAGGTGAACCGCGCATTCTGCGCCATGACCGGCTACTCGCCCGAAGAGATGGTCGGCCGGTCGTTCCGCGAGATCACCCATCCCGACGACATTGCCCGCGACGAGGAGCAGCTGCGCCTCATCCGCGCCGGCCGCGAGCCCCTGGGATCCGTCGACAAGCGCTACCTGCGCAAGGACGGTTCCGAGATATGGGTGCGCCGCAGCGCCGCCATCCTGCGCGACTCCGCGGGACGGGCGCGGTTCGTGATCGGTGCATTCGTCGACCTCACCGAGCAGCGCGGCAAGGACCGCTCGCTCAACAAGCTCAACGCCTTCCTCACCGCCATCGTCCAGACTGCCCCGGTGGCCATCTACACGACGGACGAGCAGGGCGTGGTGAACTTCTGGAATCCCGCGGCGGAGCGCATCTTCGGGTTTACGCGCGAGCAGGCGGTGGGCGGGCCCGCGCCGTTCGTGCCCGAGGAGCGGCGCGAAGAGGCGCGCGCGATGCTGCGGCGCGCGCTGTCGGGCGAGGCGCTCGATGTGATCGAGCTCGAGGGGCTGCGCGCCGACGGGACCCCGATTGCGATACGCGGCGCGGTCGCGCCGCTGCGCGGCGAAGGCGACGAACGCCCCGGCATGCTGGTCGCCTGCGTGGACGTGACGGAGGCGCGGCGCGCGGCGAGCGAGCTCGAGAGCCACCTGCACTTCACGCGCGCGCTCATCGACGCGATTCCCAGCCCGGTGTACTTCAAGGACCGGCAGGGCCGCTACCAGATCCACAACCGTGCCTGGGGCGAGCTTTTTGGCGGCGGCGGGAACTGGCTCGGCAAGACCGTGTTCGACATGTACGACGCGAACATCGCCGCGCAGCATCACGAGCGCGACCGCGCGCTCTACGAGCGTCCCTCGTCGACCACCTACGAGCTCCTGATGCCGACCGCCTCGGGCGAGATGCGCCAGATGCTCTACAACAAGGTGAGCTTTGTCGATCGCCGGGGGGAGGTTGCGGGGCTGATCGGGGTGGTGACCGATGTCACCGGCTACAAGGAAACCGAGCGGGCCCTCGAAGCGAGCGAGGCGCGCTTCCGGGTGCTCACCGAGAGCTCGCTCGACCTCATCTCCGTGGTCGCCGAGGACGGCACGATCCACTACCAGAGCGCGGCGCTGCGCAACCTCCTCGCCTACGATCCGGCGGACACCATCGGCAAGAACGTGTTCGAGCTGCTGCACCGCGACGACTTGGACGCGGTGCGCACGGCGTTCCGGCGCATCGTGGAGGCGCGCCAGGCGAGCGAGCCGGTGGAGCTGCGCTTCCGCCACCGCGACGGCGCGTGGCGCACTTTCGAGGCGCTGGGCACCAACTGCCTGTCCAACCCACACATCCGCGGCATCGTGTTCAACTCGCGCGACGTGACCGACCGCAAGGTGATCCAGCAGCGTATCCAGCACCTGGCCTACCACGATAACCTCACGGGGCTTCCCAACCGCTCGCTGCTGCAGGACCGGCTCGCGCGCTCCATCGCCCGCGCCGAGCGCGCCAACCGCAAGGTGGCGGTGGTCTTCATCGACCTGGACAACTTCAAGAACATCAACGACACGCTGGGGCACGACGTGGGCGACGAGCTCCTGCGGCAGGTCTCGCGCCGCCTCTCGGAGTGCGTGCGCATCGAGGACACCATCGCCCGGCAGGGCGGCGACGAATTCATCGTGCTGCTCGACAACCTGGACGACAACCGCGGCGCCTCGGTGGTCGCGCAGAAGATCCTCAACTCGCTGCGCCAGCCGTTCATGCTGGGCGGGACCGAACAGCACGTGAGCGGCTCGGTGGGCATCGCGCTGTACCCCGAGGACGGGCGCGACGCGCAAACGCTCATGAAGAACGCCGACACCGCGATGTTCCACGGCAAGGGGCTGGGCAAGAACACCTACCAGTACTTCACGTCGCAGATGAACATCGCGGTGAAGCGGCGCATGACCCTCGAATCGGCGCTGCGCCGCGCCGTGATGCAGAAGGACTTCGTGCTGAACTACCAGCCGCAGATCAACCTGGAGACGGGCGAGATCATCGCGGTGGAGGCGCTGGTGCGCTGGAAGACGGAGGACAGCGGCACGGTCATGCCGGGCGACTTCATCCCGCTCGCCGAGGAGACCGGCCTCATCAACGAGATCGGCGAGTGGGTGCTGCGCGAGGGCTGCCGCCAGGCGAAGGAATGGGAGGACATGGGCCTGCCGCGCCGGCGCATGGCGATCAACCTGTCGGCGCGCCAGTTCGGCGACCGCGCCTTCCTCGACATGGTGACGCGCGTGCTGGCGGACACCGGACTCGATCCCACGTGCCTCGAGCTGGAGATCACGGAGAGCCAGGTGATGCGCCAGACCGAGGGCATGATCATGCTGCTCAACCGGCTCTCCGACATGGGCGTGCACCTCGCCATCGACGATTTCGGCACCGGGTACTCGAGCCTTTCGTACCTCAAGCGCCTGCCGATCCAGAAGCTGAAGATCGACCAGTCCTTCATCCGCGACATCACCGTGGATCCGAACGACACCGCGATCGTCGTGGCGATCATCAACATGGCGCGCAGCCTCGACCTCGAGACCATTGCCGAGGGGGTGGAAACGGCGGGCCAGCTCGCCCTGCTGCGCTCGAAGGGTTGCCGCATCGGACAGGGCTTCCACTTCTCCCCTCCAGTGCGGCCCGAAGCGCTCTACCCGCTTCTGCGCCGCAACAACCTCTACCTCAGATCGGCCGGCTGAGGACGGCGCCTTTCAGCGGGCGCGCGCCGACCCCTGCCGCTCGGCCTGGAGCAGGAAGATGGCGGGACGCTTGCCGATCGGGGGAGAAGGGTCCGACTTCCAGCGCGCGACGCGATCCATCCGGATCCATGCGTCCGGCGCGGTGAGATCCGCGGCGACCGCCAGGCGCGTCGCGTCGCGGCAGGTGGCGAGCAGGTCGGCGAGCAGCGCGGCGTTGCGATACGGCGTTTCGATGAAGATCTGCGTTTCGTCGTGGCGAGCGGAATGCGCTTCGACGCGGATGATGCCCGCCCGCCGCGCCGCCGACTCGGCCGGAAGGTAGCCGACGAAGCGGAAACGCTGGCCCTCGAGTCCGCTCGCCATCAACGCGAGCAGGATGGACGACGGGCCCACGAGCGGGACCACTGCCACTCCACGCGCATGGGCTGCCGCGACCAGCGCGGCGCCGGGATCCGCCACCGCGGGCAGTCCCGCCTCCGAGAGCAGGCCGATGTCGCGACCGCCGAGTGCCGGCTCGAGCAGCGCCGCCACGGCGCCCGGCAGCGTGTGCTCGTCGAGCCGGGCGATGGCCAGTTCGCGCATCGGCCTGGGATGGCCGCACGCGCCGAGGAAACGCCGGGCCGATTTCGGGTCCTCCGCGACGAAGCAGTCGAGGCCGCGTATGCGTTCGATGACGAAGGCCGGGAGCACATGCGCTACGGGCGCTTGCTCCGACAGCCATGCGGGAATCAGGAAGAGGCGTCCGTTAGCCATCAGGGGACGTCGAATCCTTCCACGCGCAGCATCGCGGCGAGCGCTATGAGGGGCAGGCCCACCAGGGCCGTGGGATCGCTGCCGCCCAGATGCTCGAGCAACGCGATTCCCAACCCCTCGCTTCTCGCGCTGCCCGCACAGTCGAAGGCGGCTTCGCGCGCGAGGTAGCGCTCGATATCCGGCTCTCCGAGCGTGCGGAACGCGACCTCCGTGCTGACGAGACGCTCGTGCCGGCGGCCGTGGCGCGCATTCCACAGGCACAGGCCGGTGTGGAAGTGCACGGTGCGCCCGCTTTGCGCGCGCAATTGGCGGCGTGCGGCCTCCAGGCTGCCGGGCTTTCCGATCGGCTTGCCGTCGAGCTCGGCCACCTGATCCGAGCCGATAATCCACGATTCGGGGAAGTGGCCGCCTCCCGTCTCCGCCTTCAGCCGGGACAGGCGTGCGGCGGTGTCGCGCGGGACCTCGCCCGGCAGCGGACGCTCGTCCACGTCCGGGGCCCAGCATTCGAACGGGATCCCGAGCCGTCCCAGGAGCTCCTTCCGGTACCGGGAGCCAGACGCGAGCACTACATGATGTGTATTCAAAACAGTTAGTTATTTGCTATATTTAAAGTGATATCTATACCATGCCGATGCCCGATAACCTCAAGATTCATCCCGAAAGACTTGCTTCGAAGCCCATCGTCTTCACGGGCTCCTTTGTCCCCGCCCAGCTCGGACGCCTGCGCGACGCCCTGGCCGACGACGCGGGGGAGTTGCGCTATCGCATCACCGCCTACCTCGACCGGCAGCGCCGGAAAATTGTGTGGTGTACAATCGAGGGCTTCGTTTTTCTCACGTGCCAGGCCACCCTGGAACCTTTCCGGCACGAGGTCTCCATCGCCGACCGGCTGGTGCTCGTCGGCCACGAGTCCGAGCTGCCGGCCATCGAGGAGGAAAGCGATGCGGAAGACCACATTGTCGCCGACCGGCCGCTCGACATCGGCGACCTGGTCGAGGACGCGGTCCTCCTGGCCCTTCCCATGGTGCCACGCAAGCCGGGAGAGGAGGGGGCGGGTCGCGAGGAGGCGTTGCCGGGGCAGTCCCCCTTCGCCGTGCTGGCGGGCCTCAAGCGCAGGGATTGACGAAGGGACACTAGGAGATACTCATGGCCGTTCAACAGAACAAGAAGTCGCCGTCGAAGCGCGGCATGCACCGGGCGCACGATTTCCTCGGCAAGCCCGCGCTGGCGGTCGAGCCCACCACCGGCGAGAACCACCTGCGCCACCACATCTCGCCGTCGGGCTACTACCGCGGCAAGAAGGTCGTCCAGAGCAAGGACTGAAGGCGCGCGGCCTGCGGGCCCATTTGCAGCCGCTGCAGTGAAAGCCGTCATCGCCGTCGATGCGATGGGCGGGGACCACGGGCCCACGGTCACCGTTCCCGCCTGCCTTGATTTCCTCGCCTCGCATCCGGAAGCCGAGCTGCTGCTCGTCGGATTGAAGGAGCCGCTCGAGCGCGAGATCGCCCGCGCCCGCTCGCCCGACGCGGCGCGCGTCACGGTGGTTCCGGCAAGCCAGGTCGTCGGCATGAACGAGGACGTGCGCAGCGCGATTCGCACCAAGAAGGATTCCTCGATGCGGGTTGCGATCGACATGGTCAAGCAGGGCCGCGCGCAGGCCTGCGTGAGTGCGGGCAACACCGGCGCGCTCATGGGCACCGCGAAATTCGTCCTGAAGACCCTGCCCGGAATCGACCGCCCCGCGATCTGCGCGGTGCTTCCCACCCGCACCGGGCAGGTCTACGCGCTCGACCTCGGGGCGAACGCCGACTGCGCGCCCGAGCACCTCCTGCAGTTCGCAATCATGGGATCCACGCTCGTGAAGGCCCTCGAGGGCAAGGACAACCCTTCGGTGGGGCTGCTCAACATCGGCTCCGAGGAGATCAAGGGCAACGAGGTGGTGAAGAAGGCGGGCGAGCTGCTGCGCCGCAGCCCGGTGAATTTCTACGGCAACGTCGAGGGCGACGACATCTTCAAGGGCACCACCGACGTGGTGGTGTGCGACGGCTTCGCGGGCAACGTGGCGCTGAAGACTTCCGAGGGGCTCGCGAAGATGCTGGGCGATTTCCTCAAGGAGGAATATGCGCGCGGAATCCTTGCGCGCCTTGCCGCGCTCGTCTCGTGGCCGGTGATCCGTCGCTTCCGCCGCCGCGTGGACCACCGCCGCTACAACGGCGCCGCGCTGCTGGGGCTCAAGGGCATCGTGGTGAAGAGCCACGGCTCGGCCGACCGCCTCGCGTTCGCCACGGCGCTCGAGCGCGCCGCTTCCGAGGCAAGCCACGGCCTGCTCGAGCGCATCGGCGAGGAGATCGCGCGGTTGAACGCACTCACCCCCTCCGCGAGCGCCGCGGTCGCCACCTCGGAGGAGGCGGCCTGATGGCCTCGGTGGCGGGCCCTGCTCACTCACGCATCACCGGTACCGGCGGCTACCTGCCGGCCCGCCGCCTTACCAATCGCGACCTCGAGGCCGTAGTCGACACCACCGATGAGTGGATCGTGGCGCGCACCGGGATCCGCGCGCGGCACATCGCCGCCGATGGGGAGTTCACCAGCGACCTCGCCCTGCACGCTTGCCGCGCGGCGCTCGACGCGGCGCAGCGCACCGCGGCGGACGTCGACCTGATCATCGTCGCCACCTCCACCCCCGACATGGTCTTTCCGGCAAGCGCGTGCCTGCTCCAGGCCAAGCTCGGCGTGCAGCGCGGAGCGGCGTTCGACCTGCAGGCGGTGTGCTCCGGATTCGTCTACGCGCTGGCCACGGCGGATCTTTTCATCCGCTCGGGCGCCCATCGTTGCGCGCTGGTGGTGGGCGCGGAGGTCTTCTCGCGGATCCTCGACTGGAAGGATCGCTCGACGTGCGTGCTGTTCGGCGACGGCGGGGGAGCGGTGGTCCTCGAAGCGGCGCCGCAGCCCGGCATCCTGTCGTGCCACCTGCACGCCGACGGCCGCTACGCGGCCATCCTGAACACGCCCGGCCACGTGAGCGGCGGCGCGATCCAGGGCGATCCCACGCTCAAGATGGATGGCGGAGCGGTCTTCAAGCTCGCGGTGCGCGTGCTCGAGGAGAGCGCGCGCGAGGCGCTCGCCGCCAACGGCATGGCGGTAGAAGACGTCGACGCGTACATCGCGCACCAGGCCAACGTGCGCATCATCTCCCACGTGGCCAAGAGGCTGGGCGTGCCCGAGGCGCGCTGCATCCTCACGGTCGATCGTCACGCCAACACCTCGGCTGCCTCCATCCCGCTCGCCCTGGACGTTGCCGTACGCGACGGCCGGTTGCGTCGCGGCCAGATCGCGCTGCTGCAGGGAGTGGGCGGCGGATTCACCTGGGGCTCCGTGCTCCTGCGCTATTGAGGCCGACATGCCGATCGCCATCGTGTTTCCGGGGCAGGGTTCGCAATCCGTGGGGATGATGAAGGGCTTTGCGGGCGATGCCGCGGTCGAGGCGACGTTTCGCGAAGCCCTCGCGGTTTCCGGCATCGACTACTGGAGCATGGCCGAGCAAGGTCCGGCCGACGTGCTCAACCAGACCGTGAACACGCAGCCGCTCATGCTCGTGGCGGGCGTAGCCTGCTGGCGGGCGTGGCGCGCCAGGGGCGGGAGCATGCCGGCGTGGTTCGCGGGCCACAGCCTCGGGGAATATTCGGCGCTGGTCGCCGCCGGATCGCTGCAGTTCGAGGATGCGCTGCCGCTCGTGCGCCTGCGCGCGCAGGCGATGCAGGAGGCAGTGCCCGAAGGTATCGGGGGGATCGCCGCGATCCTCGGACTGGATGACGCCAAGCTCGCGGCCTTGTGCGCCGACGCCGCCGCGGGCGAGGTGGTCGAGCCGGCAAACCTCAACTCGCCGGGGCAGGTGGTGATTGCGGGCCACCGCGCGGCCGTGGAGCGGGCGATGGCGCTCGCGAAGGAGCGGGGTGCAAAGCGCGCGGTCATGCTGCCGATGAGCGCCCCGTCGCACTGCAGCCTCATGGCACCGGCCGCCGGCCGCCTGCGCGCGCGGCTTGCCTTGATCGAGGTGCGCGCGCCGCTCGTGCCGGTCGTGCACAACCGCTGCGCCGCGCCGCTCGAGGATCCGGCTGGCATCCGCGAAGCCCTCGTCGAGCAGCTCGACCATCCGGTGCGCTGGATCGAAACGGTTCAATTCCTCGCCGCCCGGGGTGTGGAGCGCATCATCGAGTGCGGGCCGGGCAAGGTGCTCACCGGGCTGTGCAAGCGCATCGTGCCCAATGCCGAATGCATTTCCCTGCATGACTCCGGCGCGCTCGACGCCGCTCTTTTGCGAGGCTAGGATCATGCTGAACCAACAGGTCGCCATCATCACCGGAGCCTCGCGCGGTATCGGGCAGGGCATCCTGCAGGTGCTCGCCAGGGCCGGCGCCACGGTCGTCGGAACGTCCACATCCGAGCGGGGCGCGGAGGGCGTGTCGAGGGATATCGCGGGGCTCGCCGCGCCGGGCGCGGGCCGGGTGCTCGACGTGCGCGATGCCGGACAGTGCGCGGCGTTCGTGAACGGGGTGCAGCAGGAATTCGGCGCGCCCACGATCCTCGTCAACAACGCGGGCGTGACGCGCGACAACCTGCTGGCGCGCATGAAGGACGAGGAGTGGGACGATATCCTCGCGACCGACCTCAGGTCCGTGTTCGTGCTCTCGCGCGCGGTGCTGCGCGGCATGATGAAGGCGCGGGCGGGGCGCATCGTGAACGTCACCTCCGTGGTGGGGTTCACGGGCAATGCGGGCCAGGCGAACTACGCGGCGGCCAAGGCCGGGATGGTCGGGTTCTCGAAGTCGCTCGCCCGCGAGCTGGGCAGCCGCAACATCACGGTGAACTGCGTGGCGCCCGGCTTCATCGAAACCGACATGACGCGCTCGCTCGCCGGGGAGCAGGTGAAGAAGCTGGTGGACAACGTGCCCCTCGGCCGGCTCGGCCGGGTGGAAGATGTCGCCCAGGCGGTGCTCTTCCTCTGCTCACCCGCGGCCGGCTACATCACCGGCGCCACGATCCACGTGAACGGCGGCATGTTCATGGAGTGAGCGCGCGCGGTCTTCGGAATGATGCTCACGCTATGGTAGAATTACGCGCTTTTCTGAAGCATTTAAACCACAGAAACAGCTTGGAGGAAGTCGATGGACAACATTGAAGCCCGGGTGAAGAAGATCGTTGCCGAGCAGCTCGGTGTGGCCGAGGCCGACATCAAGAACGAATCTTCCTTCGTGGAGGACCTCGGTGCGGATTCCCTCGACAACGTGGAGCTCGTGATGGCCCTCGAGGAGGAATTCGAGTGCGAGATCCCGGACGAGGAGGCGGAGAAGATCACCAACGTCCAGCAGGCCATCGACTACGTCAAGGGCCACGTCAAGCAGTAGCGAACCAGGCGCCTTTCCTTTCGCGCGGGCTCGTGCGCCCGCGCCGCCGATCATGTCGAAGCGAAAAGTCGTCGTCACCGGACTCGGCATCGTCTCGCCGGTCGGAATCGGC